>JBDSLR010000016.1:0-18104 GCA_039916305.1 Chitinophagaceae bacterium
GGCACTTGCTGAGCACTGCAAAAAAGAGTGCAGCAAATGGCCAGGGTAAGAGCGCAGCATTTTATGAGCATAGCGATTTTAAAAATTCCGGGGAGCTATTATTTTTCAAAAAGATCTTTTTGATCTACTTTTTTTACCAGTGCACCACTTTTTAAAGTTTTACTCACCACATCATAAGGCCCTGTTATTACCTCATCTCCCGGTTTTAATCCTGAAGTAATTTCTATATAATTAATATCCTGGATGCCGGTAGAAACCTTTGCTTTTCTCACTTTTTTATCAGCACCCAAAATAAATATCACAACATCAGGCTCTTCTAATATTTGTGGAGCACCGGGCTCATCCACTTTCTTCACTGTTTTTATTGTAGCAGTACTGTCATTTTTATCACGGGTGGTAACTGCGTTAATAGGCACACTTAACACATTGGTCCTGGTTTGTGTTTGTATATCGGCACTGGCATTCATTCCGGGTCTAAAAGGGAAAGAACCTTTACCCAGCAGGTCTGCATAGCTCTCAGGCAACAAGCGTATGTAAACCTTATATTGGGTAACATCACTGCTGGTACCAGCTGCTGCTGCCGAACCTGCAGCACCATTATTACTGCTGGCAATTTGTGTAACTATGCCCTTAAATTTTTTGTCATTATAAGCATCAATGGTTATAATGGCATTATCGCCAAGCTTTACTTTTGGCACATCGTTTTCACTTACATCTACTCTTACTTCAATTTTTGCCATATCGGCAATGCGTAACATTTCAGTGCCGGCCATCATGTTACTACCAACCACACGCTCTCCTTTTTTTACATTTAGTAAACTTACTACACCATCCATGGGTGCAATAACAGCCGTGCGGCCAAGGTCTTTATTTGCTTTCTGTAAATTTGATTGTGCGCTTTGCACATTTGCCCGTGCACCTTGTACAGAGGCCTGCGTGCCACGTATTGCCTGCTGTGCTGCATTATAATTGGCAGCGCTGGTTTTCAACGTGGCATCAGCTATATTAAATTCATTGCGGCTAATGACTTTATCATCAAACAATTTTTTTTGCATGTTATAAGTTTGCTGGGCCTGGTCAAGATTGGCTTTTAATGCGGCCAGGCTTGCCTGTGAGTTAGCAACCTGAGCCTGGCTTGATGCAACCTGAGCCTGGCTTTGCGCTACACCGCTTGCTGCCTGATCCCGCTGAAGGCTGTAAATATCTGCGTATATGCGTGCCAGTAACTGCCCCCTTTTTACAGTGTCTCCTTCCTGTACGGTAAGTTCAGTAATTTCTCCACTGATATCTGGGCTTACTTTTACTTCAATTTCAGGATACACTTTTCCGCTAGCGTTTACCACTTCAATAATGGTTCGGCTGGTTACTTTGTCGGTAGTTACTTTAGTGCCTTCCGCTTTTCCGAAAGCGCCAGTGGCAGAAAGGATCATCAGCAATACAACGATTGCACCTACTGATATTAATATCCATTTTGTATTTTTCTTCATAATTTTTTACTTGCTTGGGTAATTATAATTTGAGGCCCTGGCCTTTATAAAATTCCAGCACTTTCATTTTAAAAACATAATCAAACTGGGAATACACCAGGTTTAACTGCGCTGTAAAATAATTGTTCTGGGTAATTATCAAATCAATGGTATTCAGTAAACCGATATTATAGCGCTTGTTGGCAAAGTCAAAACTCTTTTGCGTATTGGCTACTGTAATTTTATTGGCTTCAAATTTTTGAAGTGCTGCCACTGCTGCAGTGTAGGCCTGGTAAATATTCTGTTTCAACGTGAAATTATCCTGCTCCTGCTGCAGTTCCAGGTTCTTTACACTCAGTTTACTTCTTTCATACTGGGTGCGCAGCTGGCCGCCACCTAAAATAGGTACATTCAGGCTGAGGCCTACTGTTTGCCGGAAATTCTGGCTGAGCTGATCGAAATAACCAATTTTTCCATAGCTAAAATTTGTAAAGGGCTGGTTAGGGAAGACATTATAATCTGTACCGCCCACGGTTACCTTTCCAACAGGTGCAATAAAGGTTGACGAACTGGTTACCTCCTGCGCTTTATTGTTAAAGGAAGCACCCAGGTTTCCAAAAATTGAAACGGTTGGGTACATAGCACCCTTTGCACCCAATACATATTTTTGGGCTGCTTCAAGCCTCAGTTTATTTACTTTTTGCTGTGGCAGGTTTGCCAGTGCCAATTGGTATACCATATCCGGTTGCAGGTTGCCGATAGCTTCTACAGGTATTTTTTCAACCGGCGGGGTATCTACTTCAAATGGAACAGCCGGATCTACGTTCATAAATGCTTTCATCAAAAGCACGTTCAGCTCCACGGTGGCCCTTGCACTGATGTAGTTGGCACTGTCTTTTGCTACCTGGGATTCCAGGTCAGAAGCGCTTAATTCCGGCAAAGAACCAGCGTTTACCAGTTTGCGGGTATTTTCAAGCTGCGATTGCGATAATTTTAACTGAAGCGCTGCTATGTTTGCCTGTTCATTGGTGAGCAATACATTGAGGTAAGCATTGGCAACATTCAGCGCCAAATCATTTTTTAATTTATCTACCTGTGCATTGGCGGCTTTTTCATCCAGCTGATAGCCCGCAATATTGTTTTTCTGGCTAAACCAATTAAACAGATTGAACCCCGCTTGTAAATTATACCCGCTTGACAGATAGCTGGTGGTAATAAGACTAAAAGTAGTGGGATCCTGGTTTCTTCCTGAACTCAGCGCCAGGTTGCCGGAAAAATTAGCTGTTGGATACTGCGACAATTTTCCCTGCTTGGTGGTAAGCGCTGCGTACCGGGCCTGTACATCCTGTTGCCGGATGCTGATATTATGGGCCAGCGCATATTCTACTGATTTTTTAAGATCCCATTTTTCCTGCGCCAGTACCGGCACGGCAGCAAATATTATTATTGAGGTAGTAAAGAACAGGGACGTAAGTTTCATGCGGCAAAATTAAACAGTGGTTAAGGTTGTGGAATGGTTTTGTGATAAACGGTTCAATTTCTTCTACCGGCGTAAAAATAAGGCTTTCATCGCTTTCAAAAAACGTAGTCCGTATTAAATAAATTCTAATCTATGCGGGCAAATGCCTGCTCTATGTCTGCAATGAGGTAGGCGGGGTCTTCCAATCCAAAGTAAAACCGGATCATTTTGTGCTCGCGGTTGCCTGCATCAAACTGCGCTGGCAACAACGACGCGCATTTGGGAAGTGCCAGGCTTTCATGGCCGCCCCAGCTAACCGCCATGAGTATATGCTGCAGGGATTCGCAGAATTGCACTACCTGCTCCATTTTTGTGGCTTTCATTACAATGGTCACCAATCCGCAGGCGCCACTCATCTGCTGTTTTGCCAGTTCGTATTGCGGAAACCCGGGGTCAAGCGGAAAAATAACTTCCGCCACTTTTGGGTGTTGCTGCAGGTATTGCAACATAGCAGCAGTAGTAGCAGTTACCCGGTCAAGTCGGGCGGTCAGCGTCCGCAGGCCCCTGATCATCAGCCAGGCATTAAATGGCGTAGTACCGATACCAATATTCAGGTATTCACTGTCAAATATTTTTTTCATCATAGCGCCGGTGCCGCAAAGGGCGCCTCCCACGGTATCGCTGTGGCCATTGATGTACTTGGTGGTGGTCTGCATGGCAATGTCAATACCCAGTCCAAGCGGTTTTTGATAAACAGGCGTACAGTAACTATTGTCTATTATGGTAAGGATATTATGCGCTTTTGCGAGTGCGGCCACGGCCTTCAGATCCTGCAGTTCATAGGTAAGACTATTGGGCGATTCCAGGTAAATAATCCTGGTATTTGGCAGAATAGCTTTTTCAAAATTCTCCACCCGGGTACCATCTACGTAGCTGGTGCTTATCCCAAACCGCGGCAGTATATTATCAAACATCTTCCAGGCCCAGGTATACGGTTTGTGCACAGATATAATATGATCCCCGCTTTTTACATTGGCAAATACCGCGGCAAAAATGGCTGAAGCACCGCTGTTAAACACCAGGCAATCTTCCGCCCCATCCAGCGCGGCCAGCTTTTTACGCAGGATATCAATGGTGGGGTTCAAACCGCGGCTGTAGAGATAGCCACTCATCTCATCTTCAAAAGCCAGGCGCAGGTCAGCTACTTTTTTAAAAGCAAAATTGCTAGTTTGTATGATGGGCGGCGATACAGCGTTGAAATATTGCTCCCTTTCCTCCCCCAGTTCATTTAAAATATAAGAAATGTCCATGTTTAAGCTTTCGGTTTAGTAAAGGCGCTCACTATAAAATACAAGGCAATAAAAGCGGCCAGCACGGAGATGCCTATCAATGCCGCATAATTATTCTTTTTATAGTCCAGCGCTATGCTGATCCCAACAAACAAATAGGCAATAATAAAAATAACGGGCAGCACCGGGTATAGTTTCATGGTATAAATGCCCGTTCCATCCAGGTGTTTGGTTTTGCTGCGCAGAATAAAAATGGTACCGGCCGACAATACCATTCCAAAACAATCTAAAAAAATGGTGAAGCTTAAAATGGTGTCGAATTCTTTTGCCCAGAAAACAATCAGGGCACAGAGCGCGGCAAATACGCTCAGCGATACCGTTAGAACATCCGTTTTTTCATCACGCCGCCTGAACGCCGGTGGCAGAATCTTGTCTTCGCTCATGGCATACATGACCCTTGGATTACTCATCAGCAATACATTTACATAGGCAAGTACACTTAAAAACAAAAAGCCGGATAATATTCTTTCTGCATTGACCCCAAAAATTTTGGATGCCATGATGGCGGCTATATTCTTTGTTTGGGGCAGGTGCAGTGTGTCAAACCCAATTACTTTTATATAGGCGTAGTTGATGGTTAAATACAACAATATAATAATGAATATGCCCATAAAAATACCCCGGGGAATATTTCTGGCAGGATCTTTTACTTCTGCGCCAAAGTTGATGGTTTGCTGATAGCCACCGTACGTAAAACTTACCGCTACCAGGCCAATGCCAAATGCTTTTATATATTCTCTTAAAGTAGGACTGATGCTTGCTGCCACCTGTGTTTCGGCACCACTGCCGGCAAAAAATACCGGTGTTATCAATAAAAGGATCAGCACAATTTTAATAATGGTTAAAACATTCTGTGTTTTGGCGCTCATCTTCAGGCCCATTAAATTAACCACGTAAAAAATAACAATGGCTGAAAGCGCAATGGCAATCTGCCAGGTCTGCACATAGCCAGCATTGGTGGCTACGCCCATCCAGCCAGCATCTTTTGATAATGGAATGAATATGCCGGTAATATACTCACCACCTACCAGGGCCACCGCGGCCAGGGACGCTGCATTGGAAACCAGTATAATACAGTTAATGCCAAACGCAATGGATGGATGATAGGCGTAGGAAAACACTTTGTAATATCCGCCGGTTACCGGCAGGCGGCTGCCAATTTCCGCATAGGTAAGTGCACCGCAGTACGCCACCAGTCCGCCGGCTATCCAGGCGGCAAAAAAAACAAACGTAGAAGGAACTGCCTGCGCCACGTTTAGCGGTGCCCTGAAAATGCCCATTCCTATTACAAGACTTACCACAATCATGGTGAAATCGAACAGGCTGAGCCTGGCAGTTTTACTCATGCGATGAAGATAATGAATATTACGCTTTAGCTTTGCACCCCAATCATCAGTTACAATGAAAAAAACACGCTGCCTTTTTATAGCCTTTCTTGCTGTTTGCCACGCCTCTTTTGCACAAGAAAATCCGCTGCCCGATTCCGCCAAAACCCTTGGTGAGGTGGTGATTACTGCGTTTGAACAAAAAAGGGATATCGCCAGCGGCACCATTGTAAAAGTGATAGATAACAACAATGCAGACAGGCATAACAAGACTTCACTGGTAAATGGCTTTAATTCAATTGCCGGGGTAAGAATGGAAGAAAGATCGCCCGGCAGTTACCGTATCAATATCCGCGGCAGTTCTTTGCGGTCGCCCTTTGGCGTGAGAAATGTAAAAGTCTACTGGAACGATATCCCCATGACTGATCCGGGTGGCAACACGTATTTCAACCAGTTTGCGTTTAATAATTTCTCTTACATTGAAATATTTAAAGGTCCCGCCGGCAGTTTATACGGTGCCGGCACCGGTGGTCTTTTATTAATGCATTCCATGAGCAACAGTTGGAAACCCGGCTTGCAGCTTGAATATGCAGGCGGCAATTACGGCTTACAAAACCTATTGGGATCCATTAGCTTTGGAAAAAATGACAACCGTAACCAGCTCAGCTATGCCCACAACGAAAGCGATGGTTACCGTAACCACACGTTCAGCAAAAAAGACAATGCCAGCTTTGTATCGCAATTAAAAATTTCTGACAAGCAGCAGGTAACGGCCAGCATTCTATACAGCAGCCTGCTGTATGAAACGCCAGGCGGTTTAACACTGGCAGAGTTCACCGCCAATCCCCGGCAGGCAAGGCCGGCTGCCGGTGGCCAGCCAAGCGCGGACCAGGCAAAAGCAACTATTTATCAGAAGAATTTTACGGCAGGTATCAGCCAGCAATACTTTTTTACGCCGGCATTTAAAAATAGTACCACGCTGTATGGCATGTTTGCCCAGGTGCAAAACCCTACTTTTAGAAATTATGAACGCCGCAATGAACCCAGCTTCGGCGGCAGAACTTCTTTTGTGTATGAAAAGCAACTTCAGGAAACCAGGTTTCAGCTGGTAACCGGCGGGGAACTGCAGCAGGGCTATTTCAATACACAGGTTTCCAAAAATAAAAATGGGCGGCCGGATACCCTGCAAACGAATGATGATGTACAATACAACACCTACGGCATTTTTGCGCAGGCAGATATAAACATTAAAGAAAGCTGGATTATTACAGCCGGTGCCAGTATTAATAAATCAACCGTAAATTTTACGCGGCTTAGCAGCTATCCTACCCTGAAGCAAGGCCGCAGCTATAAAAGTGAATTGTCTCCACGCATCGCATTGCAAAAAAAACTGGGCAATGGTAATGCAGTATTTGCCAGCGTTTCCAAAGGTTTTTCTCCGCCAAGCGTGGCAGAACTGTTGCCTTCAACCGGCGTCATCAGTACCTTCCTGGAAGCAGAAGAAGGAACCAATTATGAACTGGGCGGCCGGCTGCTGCTGTTCCGTGGCAAACTCCGCATTGAAGCAACCGGTTTTTATTTTAAGCTGAACAATGCCCTGGTAACCAGGAAGGATAGCAGCAATGCTGATTATTATGTAAACGCTGGTAATACCAAACAAAAAGGCATTGAGTTGAGTGCCGATTATGTTAGCTTTTTTAACAACCGTTTTATTGAATATGTATCTGTAAGGCCCGCCTATACCATCAGCAATTTTAAATATGGCAATTTTATAAAAGGTACCGCTGATTTTTCCGGCAAGTATTTACCAAGCGTACCCAAATATATTTTCTCTGTACTGGCAGATTTGCAAACCAGCAAAGGCGCTTATCTCAACGCAACATACTATACTGCTTCGCGAATTTTTTTAGACGATGCCAATGCGGTGGCAGCAGGCGCTTATCATTTACTGGGTGGCCGGCTTGGCTGGAAGGTGAGGCTGAAAGGGGCCATCAAACTGAATATATACGCCGGTGCTGATAACCTGCTGGATGAAACCTATAGCCTTGGCAACGATATCAATGCAGCAGCGGGCCGCTACTACAATGCGGCGCCAGGAAGAAATTATTATGCAGGTGTGGCGTTTGAGCTGAGAGGGAAAGAGACAAAGAAAAATTAATTGCGCTGTTTTTGCCACAGTGGATACAGAGGAATTTAACAGAGGAAGAAAAAGCGTTATCGCGAATAGTCCTGATGCATTTTGTCCTGACAGGCTTGACCGGCGATGAAGCAATCTCTGCTATGACATTTTTGGTTAAAAGAACAGGTTTGATCAATTACACCATCGCCTGAACCCCTGTTAAAACCTTCATTTCCTCTGTGGCAGAAGTTCTCCTAAAAACAAAGCATCCATTTCATTTAAGTAGTTACATTTGCGGCTGATGATGGTTCCTGGTGTAAAAGCCGGGATTAAAAGGGAAGTCCGGTGTAAATCCGGCGCTATCCCCGTAGCTGTAAGATACTACCCACCCGCTGCAGGGAGGGAAATTTTCAGAAAACTTCAAACCACTGTCCCGATAGCATCCGGATGGGAAGGTAAGCTGAAAGTGGTATTGAGCCAGAAGACCTGCCAGCATCAATTAACAAATATTCAGCTTTCGGGTGAAAGGCATGGAGATTCAAGGATGCGGGTCATTCTTCAATTTTCTTTCTTTTTTTATTTTCCGGAAGCAGTCATCAACAAAAAATTTTCTACATGAAAATGAAATTTTTTATTGTGGCTGCTACATTAACCAGCAGTCATTTTATTGTACGGGCACAGGACAGCAGCAAAACCAAACAGTTAGATGAAGTGGTAGTAACCGCTACCAAAACAGCCTTAAAACAATCACAGACCGGTAAAGTAGTCAGCGTTATCAACCAGGAAACCCTGCAGCAAAACCAGGGCAAAACACTTACCGAAATACTAAACCTGCAGGCAGGTATGTTTGTAAATGGCGCAAACAATGCGCCCGGCACCAACCAGGATAATTACCTGCGCGGTTCTGCCTCCGGCAACACACTTATATTGATGGACGGTGTGCCGGTCGGCGATCCTTCCCAGATTAATAATTCATTTGATCTTAATAATATCAACCCCGACCAGGTAGAGCGCATTGAAATTTTAAAAGGCGCCCAGAGTACTTTATGGGGCAGCGATGCAGTAGCAGGGGTAATCAACATCATTACAAAAAAAGGCAGCACTCAAAGCATCAGCCCAACGGTTGGCATTTCTTATGGCAGCTACAAAACATTTAAAGCCAATGCAGGTCTCAATGGAAAATTAAAAGGGTTTAGTTATAACCTTAATTACAGTCATACCGGCAGCAGGGGTTTTTCTACCGCTACCGACACAACCGGTAATAAAGGATATGATGATGACGGCTTCACCCAAAATAATTTCCAGGCAAATCTTGGCTACGACTTCTCTTCTGCTTTTTCTGCCCGGGTTATGAGCAGTTATAGTAAATACAAAACAGATCTGGATGCCGGGGCATTTAAAGACGATAAGGATTATACCGGCACCAATAGCAGTTTTATTAACACACTGGCACTGGCTTATACAATAAAAAAATCGGCCCTTCATTTCAGCAGCAGCTTTATCAACGCAAAACGATTGCTGGCAGATGACAGCGGTAGTATCGGCGGTTTTTCTAAATACCAGCGGGGTGATTACAAAGGAAAATCGTGGGTAACTGAATTATATGGCAATTTTCAACTGGCTGGTAAATTGTCGCTGGTTGCAGGGGTGCAGCATATCCGGCAGACAACTGATCAAAATTATTTCAGCTTAAGCAGTTTTGGCCCTTATGAACCGCCTGCGCTCAGCAGTGACAGCGCTAAAACAAACAACGTATCTGCCTACGCTTCTTTAAATCTGCTGAATGCCGGCGGCTTTAATATAGAAGCAGGTGTGCGTTATAATTACCACAGCATCTATGGCAGCAATGCAACATACTCTTTCAACCCCTCTTATAATATTGATGAAAACACCAGGGTATTTCTGAATATATCTTCGGCCTATAAAATTCCTTCGCTTTACCAGCTGTATGATTTTGATGCAGGCAATACCGGTTTGAAACCGGAGGAAAGTAATAATTATGAACTGGGCGTTCAAACCTTAAGCAATAATAAAAAGAATTCATTCCGCCTGGTGGCTTTTAAAAGAGATATCCGCAACCTGATTGTTTATTACACCAGCCCTGTCTACGATAACCAGTACATTAACCGCGACAAACAAAACGATTATGGTTTTGAAGCAGAGAGCAATATCGCGATAGGTAAAATAGGCAGCTGGGTTAACAATTTTACTTACGTAGACGGAGAAGGCAACAACAACAATGTAAAAGTTAAGAACTTATACCGCCGTCCAAACTTTGTTGCCAATAGTATACTCAGCATACAACCGGTAACTGGTTTAACGCTTGCGCCGTCGTTCCGCTTTGTAGGCACACGTATTAGGGGCCAGTATGATGCAGGCCCGGCAACCATGCCACAATATTACACCCTCGGTTTTTATGCCGGCTATGACGTTGTAAAACAGGTTCGTTTATTTGCGGATCTTAAAAATTTGACCAACCAGGAATACTTTGATATACCGGGATACAATAGCCGGAAATTTAATTTTACAGTGGGCGTACGCGCCAACTTTTAAATAAAAAAATCAGTTTATGACCATACAAAAAATAAATCCACGCAATCTCTGGGTAACAGCCTTTATCGTTGTAATAGCCGCTATCCGCGTTGCCATTAATATGAACGGGCAGCTTCATCCGCTCACTAATTTTTCTGCTATTGGCGCCATGGCATTGTTTGGTGCTGCGTATTTTTCTAAACGCATTCCAGCATTTGCAGTGCCCCTGCTAACATTGTTCGTAAGTGATATGATACTGGCCCTCACTGTATATAGCAAGTATAGCCATGGTATATTGTACAGCGGCTGGTACTGGGTATATGGCGCTTTCGCTTTAATGGTAATAGCAGGCAAATTGATTATCCGCGAAGTCTCGTTTAAGAACGTGCTCTTAGCAGCAGTCGCCATTACGTTTATTCACTGGATAGTGAGCGATATTGGTGTTTGGCTGAATGGCAGCACGTATCCAAAAACCATGGCTGGCTGCTGGGCCTGCCTCGCAGCAGCTATACCGTTTGAAAGAAATTTTTTACTGGGCACCTTATTTTATTCCGGTATTATGTTTGGTTGTTTTGAATGGATGAAGAAACACCGGGCGTCTTTGGACATGGCGCAGGCCAATATTATTAGTTAAGTACAGGCTGACAGTTACATAGAAAGCGTTGGTTATTAAATATTTTTGCTGGAGTTTACAGTATCGAAATTTGATGCCCAACGCTTTATTTTTTCGCCAATCAATTACTTGTATGAGGGTATGTTCTTTTCTTCCGGCAGCTACACAAATGATGTACGACATGGGCCTGCAGCAATACCTGCAGGGTGTTACATTTGAATGCCCTGCCGAAGCGCTGGCAGAAAAACAGCAAGTGGTGCGATGTGTGATGGAAGGAAAGCAATACAGCAGTAAAGAAATCGATACCATTTTCTCCGCCTCCAAAGCACAGGGGAAAAGCCTGTATTATGTAGATGAGGAATTGCTCGCACAACTGGCACCGGATATCATTTTTACGCAGGATGTTTGTGAAGTATGCCAGATAGATACTGCCTGCACCGCTGACGCAGTGGCCAGGCTTCCAAAACAACCCCGCCTGGTTACTTTAACGCCGCAAAACCTGGACGATGTATTCAATTGCGCGGTTACGGTAGCGGCAGCAGTAGGTAAAGAAGAAGCTGCGTACCATTACCTCGCCAGTTTACAAAAAAGAACCGATCGCATTTTAGATACTTTACGCCAGCATAATATGCCGTTGAAAAGAGTAATGCTGATGGAGTGGATAGAACCCATTTACAACTGCGGCCATTGGATTCCATTCCAGGTAGCCAAAGCCGGTGGCATTGACATGCTGGGCAATCCCGGTGGCGATTCTATTATAACCCAGTGGGATAAAATTATAAAATACAACCCCGAAGTGCTGGTGATTGCACCTTGTGGTTTTAATATTACCCGGGCCGCTGAAGAAATGCATTTACTTACCCAAAAACCCGGCTGGGATGATCTTTTAGCCGTACAAAACAATGCTGTTTACCTGGCTGATTTTGATCTTTTTACCCAGCCATCACCGGCCGGTTTAACCGATGGTATTGAATTGCTGGCGGCGTTGTTCCATCCCGGATTATTTACTATGCCCGCTCAGCTCCAGCATAAACAACATTCTTTTTCCCAAACAACTGGCGCTTATGTGCAAGCATGAAGATAAAACCTGCCCACGCTGCCAGGTTGCTTTTGAGTGTAAAGTGGGCGATATAACAAAATGCCAGTGCTATACCGTAAAGCTGAATGATGCAGAGCGTGATTTTCTTGCCCGCAGCTATGCCGACTGCTTATGCGCAGGCTGTATAGAGGCGGTCAGAACGGCCTATAACCAGGCGCAGCAGAAAATCAGCTGAAACAGGCCTTTTGCTTTCGGTAAAAGAAAACAGAAGGTAAATGGCAAGGGGTTGCAAAAATCTCAGCTCCAGGCTGTTTTAATGGATTAGCATGTCAGTCTATATTTAATCTATCCATAAAATGTCCTGGTGGAGCTTATATCGTCACGCAAACCACATCGAATTTCCAATTCCTGTATTACCCGCTACCTTTGCAGAAACCAACCGGGCATGGATTTCAACTACAGCGAACTGCTAACCGTTACATTCACCTTATTTGCTATTATAGATATTATCGGTTCCATTCCGATATTAATCACCCTGAAAGAAAAAATGGGGGGTATCAATGCATTAAAAGCCACTATTATTTCCGGTGCCTTAATGATCCTCTTCCTTTTTATAGGGGAGAACTTCCTGCATATTTTGGGACTCGATAAAAAATCCTTCGCCGTAGGTGGTTCCATCGTTATTTTTATTTTAGGGCTGGAGATGGTGCTGGGTATTGAATTTTTTAAGAGCGATAAAAATGCCAAATCCAGCGTGGCGGTACCCATTGCATTTCCCATCATTGCCGGTTCAGGCACACTGACAACTATTATGTCTTTAAAGGCCAATTATCACGACCAGAGTATCTTATTGGCGATCATGATCAACCTCCTGATTGTGTTCATTGTGTTGAAATCGCTCAATTTTATAGAAAAATTACTGGGACCGGCAGGATTGATTGCTATACGGAAATTTTTTGGCGTAATATTGCTGGCCATTGCCGTAAAAATCTTTGCGAGTAATGCGCCGGGGCTGATAAAGTAGTCTGTAGTTAATATTCGTTAGACTTTCTCCGGACTATTTACTACATACTGAAAAACGCCCGGCTAACAGGTCTCGTAGTACAATGGATAGTATAAGGGTCTCCGAAGCCCTGGATTCAGGTTCGATTCCTGACGAGACCACTAATCGAATTAAAATTTACAGACCGCCAGGATTTTATTTTTTAGTGAATTTTCAACTTGGCGTTATCGCTTAAAAAAACCTCTTTTTTGGTTCGATCTCCGGTAAGGCCAAGTCCTGTTAATCAGACCACATTAGTGGTTCACGATAAAGTTTTACAAACACCAAATTGAATTCAAATAAGATCAGTGCGGAGTGGGAAAATGCTGCTTAAGCGCTAATTTCAAGCTTATATCCTTTGCCGCGTATAACAACAATTTTGATATTCGGATCAAGTTCCAGCTTTTTTCTAAGTTTTGATATGAACATATCGAGACTGCGGCCTACTATAACACCTTCATCTTCCCATATCTCTTTTTGAAGCCGGCTACGCTCTATAACCTCGTTAGGAGACAACGCGAAAATGCGTAGTACACGGGTTTCAGTTCTGGTCAATTCTATGGGCTTTCCATTTATCATGAGCTTACGAGCCTCCGTGTCGAACGACATTGACCCCAAAGTGAATATATTAGTATGCAAACTGTCAGGTAAGTCAGGTGAGACAGGTAAAACCTTCTTCGGCTTAATAGGTCTCAAAAAAATAAATCCAACAAATCCAATAAATGCTAAAAATAACAGGGCGCCGAAATAATATTCATTCTTTGCTGTAATTATACCCGTTGGTTTAAATTTAATGTTAATCATGTAACATCCTTTGGGTTGCACTCTTCCTCTACAGGCTACAATATCATCTTTCTTATTTTTCGATATAGCATACCCATAAGCTACACTGGCATTGGCACAGTTCAGTACATTAACAACATAATCACTTGCAAGCGGGTCTTGCCTTAACAAACGCTGCGTAGTACTTACCAGGGAGTCGGGTCGAAAAGTAAAAGCATTCTCAAAACTGATCTGGTATTCATTTCCGGCGACCTTTTTTACCGGAAGAACCCTTGATTTACCGTCGCCCGATTGTGTGAGTAGTTCATCTCCTATCTTCCGAAGCAAAACCTCCCTCCTGGCAATATCAAAGTCGTCACTGCCGGTCATTGTGAATGCCACGCAGATCACAGAGATAAACGACAGTAATATCAATCCGCCCAGGTACTTATGTTTCCCGGAAAGGAGATTTCGGCTATCTGGCATAATGTCAAGACTTTATTTACAAAGGTTACATTTTAATTTACAACCTAAGTCAGCAAGCTTAAAAATATCAAAGTAATATCGCTTAAACAACCAGATACAATATGAAAAATAAAAAAAATGTTTTGTATAGCCTCATTATCCTGCTGGCAGCTGTAATCAATTTTCCCCTATTGGCCCAACAAAAAAATGGTGCTCAGGATTCAGTTAAGGCCAAAGCCGTATCCACTTCTCAGGGACCCAACGGCATTGTTCGTACAATCAAGCAAGATAGAAAGGGCAATATTTGGATTACTTCATGGGAGGGCGTTTTTAAATATGATGGAAAATCTTTTACTAATATCACCCGTAAAGTGAGTTCAGCCCGCTTCTTTTCTGTTTTGGAAGATAGAAAAGGAAATTTCTGGTTTGCGTCTATTGGCTCAGGTGTTTACTATTACGATGCCCACCTGTCCGCCCGTGCCGGTTCGGACGGGAATGACGGAGTCGGGCAGGGGAAATCCTTTCAAAATTTCACAACCAGGGATGGGCTTGCCGGTAATGAAGTCACAAACATTTATGAGGATAAAACCGGTGCCATTTGGTTTGGGACTGGTAACGGGGCAAGCCGTTACGATGGAAAATCCTTTCGGAATTTAAAAATGAATGAAGCCCCTTCTGTTACTCAGGCTGACTCTGTCTATGTTGGGCCTGACCCTGTTCATGCTCAGGCTGATTCTGTTTATGTTGGGCCTGGTCGTGTTCATGCTCAGGCTGATTCTGTCTATGTTGGACCTGGGCGTGTTCATGCTCAGGCTGATTCTGTCTATGTTGGGCCTGACCCTGTTCATGTTCAGGCTGATTCTGTCTATGTTGGACCTGGGCGTGTTCATGCTCAGGCTGACTCTGTTTATGTTGGGCCTGGTCGAGTTCATGCTCAGGCTGATTCTGTCCATGTTTCATTTTACGAACATCCCCTTCCCAAAATGCATTGGGTGCATAATGATGTTAATGCGATCATTGAAGACAAAACAGGAAAACTCTGGTTTGGTACAAGGGGCTATGCCACCGTTTATGACGGAAAGACATTTACCACTATAACCAATAAAGACGGCAAACCTTTTAAAAATGTTCGTTCGATAATCAAAGATAAAAAAGGCAATATCTGGCTGGGTGGTTATGATGGCCTTTGGCGTTATGACGGTACTACATTTACCAATTTTTCTAAAAATTTTGTTGGCAATATCTATGAAGATAAAAAAGGGAATATCTGGACCAGTTCAGAAAGAGCTAAGGACAAAGATTGGGCACTTTCGCGGTATGATGAAAAGACATTGACCAGTAAAAAGCCAACGGTAACCACAATAGCAACTAAACCAATGATCTTCGGAATTTTAGAAGACAATAAAGGAAATATCTGGTTTGGCGATTTCGATGGAGTGCATCGGTATGATGCCCGCCTGAATGACGGAGTCGGGCAGGGAAAGACTATCACCGACTTTAAAAGTAAAGAAGGGCAGAAATAATATGTACTACCCTGCCTGCTACTTTCCGTTAATTATTAATCAATATGTTTTACGCTAAATTTACAAAAATGAAAAGATTATTTGTCTTTGTTCCGGCCATCCTCCTGGTATTATTTCTATTAAATTCTTTTCTGCTAAAAGAAAAGGATGCGGCCAAAGTAATTAGAAATAAGCCAGGGCTTGTAGACATCGTTTTCAAGTCTACAGATGGCGGACAAACCTGGCGCGACATCAGCAAAGGGCTGCCCGAAAATTTGCGGAAAGATAGTATCCGGGGAAATAGCTTCTTTGCAAATGATAAAGGGCTTTTTTTAAGGGTTGGAAACGGCCTCTATCACAGTACAACAAATACCACCCCTCCTTTTTGGACCAAAGAGATTTTGACGGACGAAAATAGCAGCATAGCCCCCGGTAAGTCCGGAATAGTTGCCTACAATTACTGGGCTTTAAACTTGAAAAAATCAAACGGAACAAGTTTATGGTCGCCGATATTCGATGTATGGTCGCCGATATTCGAAAATTTTCAGCTACGAATACGCAGCACTTTTGAAACTGCCGGAGGTACAATTTTCATCGGCACCGACAGAGGCCTTTTTAGATCCATTGACAATGGAAAAACCTGGAAACATGTCTATGCCGGAGGCTGGGCAGGCCATATGGCAGAGTCGGATGGTGTACTGGTATCGACCAGTAAGAGAAGTATAATAAGATCGACCGATAATGGCGAAAACTGGGCGCTGGCGATCAGTGAGGACAGTGTGGTTTTCGATGTAAAACAGATCAAAGGCGGATTCGCTGCTATCACTTCCAATTCAGAGCCGAATACCCCGAAAACCAGTAGGCTAAGTACATCCTACGACGGCGGTAAAACCTGGCAGCCATTTGATGCCGGCAACAAAGTTCTTATTGATTCAATAGGGCGGACCTGGGATGATCGCCCTTTTTTGCAAGCCTTCATGCCTTATATTTTCCAGGTTGGTGAAAACTTCGTTTGTACAAATCGTGACGGCATTTTCAGATCAACAGACAAGGGAAAAACATGGAAATTATTACTTCCTTCTGTAGGCAATAAGATGTTCAATTTATTTGTTTCAGGCAACGTGATCTATGCCATACCCAGCAAGGGTGGATGTTGAGAATTAAGGCTAACTTTCAACAGCTGTCAGCGAATGTTTTCTGCCACGAACCAAGGCGGGTATCAAAGCAGATTCGCTGAATCAATTTTAATAGGATATGAAAAGTAAAGAAAACATCTATAACCCAGAGGTTCCGGAAACGCAGGCAAAAAATACAGCGCTGAAATACATTTTAATAGCAGTTCTGCTCATACTGGCTGCAGGTATCTGGGGGTGGCAAAGCAACTCGAAGAAATCAGAAAACGCAACCGCGGTTACTGGAAATATCAATGAGCCGGATATGGTAACGGTGCAGGGCGGCAGGTTTGCTATGGGTGGCAATAAGAATAATAATGAAAAGCCTATTCATAATGTTACGCTAAGTAGTTTTAAAATAGCTAAGTATGAAACTACGGTAGCACAATGGCAAAAAGTTATGGGCAGCAATCCTTTAGGTCGTAAAGACTGTATGGATTGCCCGGCAACAGGTGCAGGCTGGGATGATGTACAGACATTTATAAAAAAGTTGAATACCCTATCCGGTAAGAACTATCGCCTGCCCACAGAAGCAGAATGGGAGTATGCTGCAAGAGGCGGTACAAAGAGCAAGAAATTTGAATATGCAGGTAGTAATGATATCAATGCGGTAGCCTGGACTTCCCTCGATAGCGCATCAAATGCTCATCCTGTTGGACAAAAAAAGGCGAATGCATTGGGATTGTATGATATGTCTGGCAATGTATACGAATGGTGCGAAGATTGGTATGATGAAAATTATTATGGAAAAAGTCCGGCAAATGATCCGAAGGGCGCTGCAACAGGGGAGTATCATGTTAGCCGCGGCGGTAACTGGGTCAGCGAACCCGCCGCAAGCCGCGTAGCCAATCGCCCCCCCGTCCAGGTAGGCTGGGGTGCTATCGGGTTCCGGCTCGCTTCTTCCCTTTAGTATACCGAAGATCTTTGAGCTAAAATAAAAAGGAGGTTTGCTTAAAGAAGCCGGGTGTTACAAATCCTCTTTGCCTTTCTAAAATTTTGTGACCATTATTTAATTAGAGAAAAAAATATGAAAAAAAATATTTATGCGCTGATCTTACCGCTGGTTGTGGTAAGCGGACTAGTATTTGCTAATCGCGAAATCAAAAATGAAACTCCTAAAAAATCAACCCCAAAGCCACTCTCCGCTGCTGAAAGCAGGGCCGAATTGAAAAAATGGGAGGCTACCCCTGATGGTATAATGTACAAAAAATGGGAAGCGTCTCCCGCAGGTAAAAAAGTGTATGCCGCTGAAGGTACAA
>JBDSLR010000017.1:0-365557 GCA_039916305.1 Chitinophagaceae bacterium
GTAACTTCTGCTTCTTCTACACCCAGTTTGTCAACAATGATTTTCTTAACTCTTGTTGCGATGTCTGACATTTTAGTAAAGTTTAGTTACGGCTGCAAAAATATACTTTTTGCATTAACCACAATGATCACGGCCTTTTTTATTATTAATGCTATTTTTTTAAGAAAATGGGTGTATATACGGACCGCCCTATGGCAGGTTGAGGGCCGCTAACGCCTCTATGATATATAGTTGCACTGCGCTGCCTGTAAAACCGGGTGCGGAATGCGACGATTGCAAATAGTTGTTACAGGCTATGCTGCGCGAACACGATTTTACTAACTTCAGCGTTGATATACCTGATGCAAAAATGGTTGACGATATGTGTTATTTTACTGGCAAACCATGTCTTTGGCCAGCTTACCTATCAGCAACTATATGTTGATTATGATAGTGCAGTTACATTCAAAAACCTCCGCCTGATACCTATCCGGCAAAAAGGCAGCAGTAACAACGCTGGTACTGCACTACTGGATAACACCGTTTCATTTAGCCAGGCCATGCAGCAGGGCCTTATTACGGTACAGGAAAGAGGAACTGCCGCGGTAGAAAATGTGCATTGGTTATCCCTCTATAATAATTCAGATAAGAATATTTTTGTATCCTCGGGCGAAGTGCTGGCTGGCGGGCGGCAGGACAGGATAGTGACAAAAGATACGATTGTGATGGCGAAAGCAGGGCGTATAGACCTGCCCGTGATGTGTGTAGAAGAAGGCAGGTGGAGTGAGCGGGATAAAAAGTTTGTATACCAGAAAATGGCCAATACACATTTGCGTAAAACGCTGGATGAAACCCATAACCAGGTACTGGTATGGAAAGAAATCAATAACCAGCTGGAAAGGGACAAGGTAAAAAACAAAACACTTTCTTACCTGTCACGCGGTAAAGACAAAGTGTTTACGGCGCTGCAAAATGAATACTGGCAATTTTTTGATAACAGGTTACGGCAGGCCGATAGTAATATTGTGGGCGTTGTTTGTATGTCTGGCGATAAAATACTTGGCTCAGATATCTTTATCAGCAGTCATTTATTTTATGGCAAGCTGCAACCGCTGCTGATGGGTTATATTGAGGAAGCCACTATTTTTGGCAGCAACCCTTCAATAACCGATGAAAGAATGCGTAAATACCTGGACCAGTTTTTAACCAGTGAAACTGCCCAGGCTATATTTGTAAAAGACAATGGGCGCCTTTTTAAAGCAGGCGGAAAAGTAATTCATCTTACAACCTATTAAGGAATACATGCTATACCTGGTAAACACTCCCTGGTGGCTGCGCAAATGGGTATACCCGGAGTACCTGTGGAACATGCCCCGCAATGAAAAAAAGATTTACCTCACTTTTGATGATGGTCCGCACCCGGTTGCAACGCCCTTTGTACTGGATGCGTTAAAAAAATACAATGCAAAGGCTACATTTTTCTGTATCGGGAAGAATGTGGCCGAACACCCTTACCTGTATAAAAAAATATTGGAAGAAGGACATGCAACCGGTAACCATACCCACAACCACCTCAATGGGTGGAAGACTACTGACCAACGGTATATTGAGAACATTTCAGCCGCTGCGAACTATATAGATTCTTCATTATTTCGTCCGCCCTATGGTCGGATTACACGGTTCCAGGCAAAACAGCTGATGGAAAAAATGGGTTTAACCATTGTGATGTGGTCTGTACTGAGCGCCGATTTTGACACAGCTATTACCCCACAAAAATGCTGGGGAAATGTAAAAAGGTCTGCCGGAAACGGCTCCATAGTTGTATTTCACGACAGTGAAAAGGCCATGGAAAGAATGACCTATGCATTAACGGAAGTCCTTGAACATTTCAGTAAGCAGGGATTTGCATTTGAAAAATTGGGTAAGTAATGGATATAAGTCAACGGTAGCGGTTTTGCTGACAGCAGTAGGGAGAGTCGCTGTGGTAAAGGATTTTGACGGGTAATGGCCTAAAAAAAGTTTGGGCCGGGGTAGAAACCCTGGCCCGTTTTTAATCCGTACCCTATGAAAACTGATTTAAAGGTATAATTTTATTTTATCAATACAAACTAATTTCCTGCGGGGGATTTTATTCCATAAACCGCTGCTGAAAAGTGGTAGCCGGTTTCAGCCATTGCCGCACTGTTTACCGGTAATTATTCAAAGAAAGCAACATATTGTTTAAGTGCTCATTACCCGTTTTTAATATGTTTATATTAAACATATAGCTGTCCTGGGCAGGCTGGTTGGGCTGTATCGTAAATTTCTATTCCGCTAGTTGTTTTACTAATTTTAGTGATGGTATTTAAACGAATACCTTGGTAGCTGCCGGTAAGTTATCAGGTTAGCTGGCGGTTAGATCCCGCCCTGGAAAAACAGGACATAGATGTTCCTTTTTAAAAAGCTGCTAAGGATTGAAAAAATAATACAAATTGCAGCCAGTTAGTTTAATTTTTCAATTGATTATGATAATAGATACACATTGTCATTTATACGGAGATGTATTTGATGCAGACAGGGCTGCCATGATGGAAAGGGCCGTTGCCGAAGGGGTGGAAAGGTTTTATTTGCCGGCTATTGACAGCCATGTTATTGACGCTATGCTGCAGATGGAAAAAGATTACCCTGGCCGCTGTTTTGCCATGATGGGGCTGCATCCGTGTTCAGTAAAAGAAAATTATGAAGATGAGTTGCAGGTAGCAGAAGAATGGCTGACGCGCAGAAGGTTTGCAGCAATAGGAGAGACAGGACTTGATTTTTACTGGGATAAAACTTTTGTTGAACAGCAATACGAGGCGTTTAAAAGACAAGCGGGCTGGGCAAAAAAATACAAAATACCGTTGGTAATACACGCAAGGGACTCCACCCAGGCCTGTATTGATGTGGTAAAGGAAATGCT
Organism: Chitinophagaceae bacterium; assembly: GCA_039916305.1. Taxonomy (GTDB): domain Bacteria; phylum Bacteroidota; class Bacteroidia; order Chitinophagales; family Chitinophagaceae; genus JACMLD01. The sequence goes on from JBDSLR010000017.1 coordinate 2,918, forward strand.
TAATGCAGATCTAACCGGCATCTTTCATTGCTTTGGGGGCAGTATGCAAGAAGCGGAACAAATCATCGGGCTTGGTTTTTACCTGGGCATTGGTGGCGTAATTACGTATAAAAATTCAGGACTGGCGGCAGTGATAGAAAAAACGCCACTTGCCCATATTGTACTGGAAACAGATGCGCCTTACCTCACCCCTGTGCCTTTCCGTGGAAAAAGAAATGAAAGTGCTTACCTGAAATATGTGGTACAAAAAATTGCAGATGTAAAAAAGATAAGCACTGCGGAAGTAGCGGAGATTACTACTTTAAATGCAATAAAATTATTCGGCAGTTGATGGAACAGTTAAATGCTGGCTAATTTTTACCACAGTGGTAAAGTAAACTTAATTTCACAAAGGTAAATGAGTCAATTGCCCATTTGCCTTTGTGAAAATCGCGGGTGGGCTGCAGGAATGCGCTTTGGTAAGAAATTGTAGCGCCAACAACAATAGCCTTTAGGCAAAAAACGGTTTATCAATAGCCGGGCTGGGCACTGAAAACCATTTCGGACCTTCCGGTGTCATATATGCGCAGTCTTCAATTCTTACACCAAACTCGCCATAAATAGCAATGGTGGGTTCTACACTAAAACACATGCCCGCCTGCAAAGGCAGTTTATTTCCCAATACCATATTGCCCCATTCGTGACCGTCCATACCAATACCATGGCCGGTACGGTGCGGACAACCCGGAACTTTATAACCCGGGCCAAACCCGGCATCGGTCAATACTTTTCTGGCGGCAATGTCTACATTCTCACAAGGCGCGCCAATCTTTGCGGCGGCAAAACCAGCTGCCTGAGAGTTTTTCTGTATGGTCCAGACATCCAGCTGGCGTTTGGTAGGCGGAGCACCAAAAACAACGGTACGGCTGATATCGGATGCGTACCCATGTAACTGGCAGCCCCCGTCCATTAAAGCAATATCACCTTTTTTAAGTTTTTGCGGTTCAATACTCCCATGCGGATAGGCAGAGGCCTGGCCAAAATTGACCCCTATTTCGCCATCCGCGCCTAATTTGGTATGCGCTTCGGCAGTGATAGCTGAAAAATCGGCCGGGCTCATGCCTTCGCGAAGCATACTTACGCCCACTTTATAGGCAGCTATGGTAATATCATTGGCTTTCTGCATCAATGCCAGTTCTGCGGGCGATTTAATCAGCCGGCAGGGGATAGTGACTGCATCGCCGCTGATAAAATTAAGCTGGGGAGATTCCTGGCGGATGCCATCATATACAAAAAACCGCAGGCGCTCTTCTATGCCGATATTGCCGCCGGTGATACCCAGGCCTTTCAATGCGCTGGCAATCTGTTTATAGGGGCTTTCATGCTCTTCCCAGGTTTGTACGTCTTTGCCAATTTTTATCAGCTGGCGGAGGCGGTCGGCCTCAAACGCAGGGCTCACATAGGTTATATCTCCTTTGGCAGGTATAATGGCCACCATGGTGCGCTCGCTTGGCCACCAGCTGATGCCCGTAAAATATTTAAGCGAGGTGCCGGAATCGAGGATCAGGGCCTCTATTTTGTTTTCGGCCATCAATTTTTTGGCTTTTTCAATGCGGGTAAGCCTTTCTGCTGTAGTAATGGGCACTGCGTCAGCGGTCATGGACTGCAGATCATCCAGGGGCGAGCGCTTGCTACGGGTAAAAGAGGATAAACTGAACAACATTGTACTGCCTGCAGAAAGGCGTAGAAAATCTTTTCTTTTTAAACTCATGTTATAATGCTTTTTTGATGGGAAATGCAGAAAAGGAATAAATAGTTGGTACTGGCACACAAGCAGGTGTTGAAGTTAAGGAATTGTGGATTGAATATTTGCGGTAAAAATATTCGGCCGCTATGCATTGTAACCGTATTTTTGCTGCCCGTTAAAAAACGGAGAGTTGTCCGAGTGGTTGAAGGAGCACGCCTGGAAAGTGTGTATACGGGAAACCGTATCGAGGGTTCGAATCCCTCACTCTCCGCTGAATACCATGATATAGGTAACCGCAATAAACTGGAGCCTGCAAATATTGATTTGCAGGCTTTCTTATTTTTTATAGCCACATATTTTTTGCAGGGTGGTTTAAGCAAGACCAGGCGCGTATCTCCCAATGCCTGCAAAAATTTTACTGAAAAAAAATTAAACGTAGTAAAACACGGCCTAACAGTAAAATGCAGCTTAATGCCAAGGTTAAAACGCAGAAAACTATTCTATTTTGGACATGGTTGTATTATCCTGCCATCCCGTATCAAATTCTTGCAGGATTATCCGCTTGCTTACTGCAATGCCCGCGCTTGTGCCCATTGATACGGCATTTGCCAGTGTACGCATTCTTGTAGCATTATCGCCGCAGGCAAAAACACCATGAATGGTGGTTTCCTGAAAGGCATCAATCTTAATATAGCCGTCGATGGTTAATTCGCACCCCAGCAATTCCGGAATGCTGCAATGTTGTTCAAATGGGCCAGGCGCATACAAAGCTTGCACGGAAGATTTTGTGTCATCAATGAAAATGATATTTTGAAGATATCCATCGCTGTGTTCCAGTTTTTCAATTTCCTTTTCCACTATTTTGACAGCGCGGTTTTCAAGTTTCTTTTTTTGCTCATCCGTTAATATTGAAGTTCCGTTGGTAAACAGGGTTAGGTCTTTTGTCCAGTTTGAAATAAGCCTGGAGAAGTCAAAAGCAAGATCTCCGTTGCCCAATACACCGGTCTTTTCATGCCGGACTTCATACCCATGACAAAAGGGACAGTGAATAACAGAAATACCCCAACAGGCTGCAAGTCCATTAATTTCCGGTAACGTATCGCTGATACCAGTAGCGAAGATTACATTTCCAGCTGTAAATATTTCACCTGATGCAACCTGAATGTCGAAGCTGGTTTCAGTTTTAACTGCGCTTGTAGCCAGGCCATGGAAGAATGCGACCGTATCGTACCTGCTAACTTGCAGTTTTGCCAATGCAGTAATTTCCGCCGGGGAATCGCCGTCATGTGTTATGAAGTTATGTGAATAGGGTGTTTGCCTGTTACAGGGTTTGCCGCTATCAACTATTAAAACCTTTTTCAAGGCCCGTCCCAATGCCATGCCTGCTGCAAGGCCTGCATAACTGCCACCCACTATTATTACATCATAAATCTTGCTGTCTAACATGGAACCTGTTTTAGATTATTACTCCGGCCTGCGGGTCTTCGTTGAAATCATTGTAATCATCGCATCCAACAATGGCAGGCCCGCAAACATTATCCATGGAACCAATGAAACGCTCAGCACAAATGTTCTTTGATATAATGGCAGCACAGATAATGACCCGCCAAACAGGTAAAAAAACAGTGTAACAGATGGATAGATTACCAGCCAAATCTTCAGGCTTGCGATTAATTTCATTTTTGTTTTCATTATAATTATTTTCTCTGTGAATTCTTATTTCTTACTACCAGCGAAAGTAATTGCTCTCATCATCTTCGTAACAGGACAAACATGCAGTTATACAGGACTGTTTTTGACTATATAATGAAAAGTTCCACACTGCGGCAACTGTTCATTTCGCAGACAAATATGACTTGTTTGCATACTATTAGCCCTATATCCGAAACAAAGGAAGACCTTTGGTTCATTCTGGCCGGAAATGTCAAATCATGAAAAAGTCATTGGTTATTTTGCTGCACATTGGTTTTTGGACCTGTTATTTCATATTAATAGCCATCATGCTGGCAGTTTACTACAGAAGCAGCGTTAACGTAAGTAACCAGGCATTCAGAATTTTAAATGCATTAAAAAGCCTGTTCTTTTTTGCATTCATCCCTTCGTTTATTTCATATTTCTCTTATTACTTCATATTGTTCCCCAGGTACATTCAGCACAAAAGAATTTTGCTTTCAGTAATCCATGGAATACTGATTTCTGCAGCAGCAGCTGCGGTTGGGTATGTAATGATCCGTTACTCGATAGAATCCGGTTATATGACAGACATGGATGATGCCGGTAAACACGGCAGGTCCACAGCTGTCACAGTTATAACTGCTATGACCATTATAGGTATGATAACCGGTACGGTGGCAATGGTTATTAAAGGCTTTATTACCTGGTTTAATGAAATTAAACTCAAAAAAGCTTTGAAAGAAAAGAATTATGAAATAGAAATGGCCCTGATAAAATCTAAACTAGACCCACATCTGCTGTTTAATACCATCAATAATATTGATGCACTTATTTTAAAAGATGCCGTGGAAGCATCCAATTACCTGAATAAATTATCAGATATTATGCGGTTTATGCTGTACGAGACAATGGCCGAAAAAATTCTGCTATCCCAGGAAATAGAGTACATAGAGAAATACATTGCATTGCAAAAAATAAGAACTGCCAACACAAATTATGTACACTTTTCGGTAAGCGGCATTATTGGCAACAGATATATTGCCCCTATGATTTTTATTCCGTTTATTGAAAACGCCTTCAAACACACCAATAATAAAAAACTTGAAAATGCTATAACTATCAGTATTGTTATCAGAGAAGAAGAGATACAACTCCTGTGTGAAAACAAATTTGATGCAAGACCGGCGGTGAAGCAAATAAACAGTGGTTTGGGCAATGAACTGATTCAAAAACGGCTACATCTTATTTATCCCGGAAAACACATTTTAGACGTGCAAAAAAATAATGAACTGTATCACGTAAACTTAACAATTAGTAATGGATAGGTACACCTGTATTATTATTGAAGATGAGCCGCTGGCGCTTGAAAAAACGATAGATTTTGTAAATAAAGTCCCTTTTCTGCAATTAAGCGCCACTTTTGACAACGCGTTGAATGGGCTTGCTTATTTAAATGCCAACAAAGCAGATGTGCTTTTCCTTGACATCAATATGGATGAATTATCCGGTATAGAATTACTGGAAAGCTCAAAAATAACCAGCCAGGTTATTATCACAACAGCCTACCAGGAATATGCTTTAAAGGGATACGAACTGAAGATAACTGACTATTTGTTGAAGCCGTTTACGTTTAACCGGTTTTTACAGGCCGTTAATAAAGCGCAGGAGAACTTGTCGCAGCGTATAGGCGTAAAGCAGGTAGACTTTATGTTTATTAAAACCGAAAACCGCCTGGAGAAAATTATGATTGGTGATATCCTTTATATTGAAGGAATGAGAGATTACCTGCGCATTCATACTGCAGGCAAAAAAATCATGACATTGCAAAGTTTTACTGAGCTTGAAACGCTGCTTCCTGCTCATCTTATATGCAGGGTACATAAATCGTATATGGTTGCAATAAATAAAATAGAATCTATAGAGCGGAGCAGGATAAAAATCGCAGACCAGTTAATTCCCGTTTCTGAAACATACAAAGAAGCTTTTCTTCAACTCATTAACAGCAGGCTGTAAACTACCCGTGAATTTCGCAGACTGAAAACACGCGCTTGCAGACATCTTAACTCGCCTTGCATATCCCAATAGTACCGTTCTTTTCCTTCATATACTTTTGTTTGAGTTATTTAACCTAACAACTTAAAAAAAGAAAAGATGAAGAAGAAATTACAATCAGTAGCCGTACTATGTATGGTTTTATTATGCGCCAATGCCTTTGGTCAAACGACGGAACCAGGATCAGGCAATGTAAAAGACAGCAAAAAAACTGCAAAAACGTACCTGGACCTGATGGTTAATGTGGTGAGTACAAATCTTAACTACGGTGCGTTAAACGGAGTCCTGGCGGATTATAAAAAATCAACCAATGGTATCCAGGCCGGTGTATCATTCCAGGCAGGTATTACGGCCGGTTTTTCAATTTGCTCCGAGCTATACTTTATGCGGAAGGGGGGTAAATTAAAAGACAGTAATCCATTAACCATTAACGAATCAACTCTTCGTTTAAATACTGTAGAGTTGCCGGTGCTGGGGCGTTTTCATTTTGGTAAATTCTATATAAATGCCGGGCCATCCATTGCATATAATTTTAGTGGAAAAAGGGAAATTGACAATCAGTCTACTAAACTCTCATTCAACAATTCTACTGATGGGTTTAAAAGATTTGATGCAGGCATTCAGATGGGCGGCGGCTTTGAGTTTCCGGTTAAGCAAAGACGGATTGCACTGGATATACGATACAATTATGGGCTAACCAATATTGCCTGCAACAAGGACATTTATAACAGGGCTGTAATGATCAGTGTGCATTTTTCTAAACCATGGAAGACAAATCCCCTCGCAAAAAGTAATCGGTTGTAAGATTTATGGGCCTGGCTGCTTTGTTCACTGCTGCTGCATAATCTAGGCTATAAATTTTAGTAGTTGATGAAAAATGAATACACGAAGAAATACCTCGTGCCTGCGTTTGACTTGTTATTGCGGCTGCTGCTACCACAATAGATCATCTTTTTACATTACTGATAAACTTACTCACATCGTGGAGAAAAACATGAAGATAACAAGCGCTATTCTTATCCGCTGGGCAGGTTTAGCAGCGATGGTGGCAGGGGTTATTTTCGCTGGCATTCAGCCAGTACATCCCCCTGATTTTCTATCATCGGTCACTACTGGCAAATGGGCAATCATTATCTCTCTGAAGCTGATTATGTGCTTCCTTTTCTTACCCGGAATTATGGGGATCTATGTCCGGCAGGCAGAAAGGGCTGGGTGGATGGGCCTCACTGGCTTTGTATTGTTTAGTCTCTCGTGGGCCCTTGCAGTCTGGTTTTGTTTTCGCAGAAATTTTTATTTTGCCGCCATTGGCAACTGGGGCACCACAGTTTGTGGACAGCTTCTTAGGAGTGGTAAATGGTATTTCAGGTGAAATGAACATTGGCGCCATTGTGCCGGCGTATACTTTTGTTGGGATACTTTACCTGCTTGGCGGTATGCTGTTTGGGATAGCGACTTTTCGCGCAGGCGTACTGCCGCGCTGGCCGGCGGCCTTGCTAACCGCCACAGCGATTGTAACACCTGCTGCTGCGCTTTTACCACACGCGATTCAGCGGCTTGCGGCTGTGCCAATGGGAACGGCGCTGGCTTTGCTGGGATATGCCCTTTGGTCTGAACGCCGGGAGAAATCTTTTTAGCCGTGCCTGGCGGCAATCATTTGCTATAATTTTTATAACGGGATTTGGAAGAAACCGGTCCGGAATAGAAAGAGATCCTATGGTGAAGCAATACATAGCCTACGTCTTTTCGTGTGTGGGTATTGTTCTAATTCTGAAAAAACCGGCCTGTCACCAATACTATAAAATTCATACTATGAATATCTAGTCCTTTAGAATTGCCTTGTGATGTCATGCGTAAAAAATAAGCAATGAAAAATAAAATACAAATAATAATTGTCATACTATGTATCATTATTTTTAATACAGTGAAGGTAAGATGTACATTTAAAGAGTCAGGGAACGCCCGGGTTGAAATGACCTTATCGGTAAAAGGATCTGCCATCATGCAAGCCCTTGATTGTATAGGACGATGTTTTTTAAATGATGAACCTGCCGGCGTTCCCCAAACTGTATTATCCCTTCCTGAAAGCCCTTATAATTGTGTTTTCTCATAACCATCTTCAGATACGGCCGTGTTAAAACAGAAGATTAAGGTTTAATTATCTGCCCTGTATTAGCACCAAAAATGCTTTTGCGAAACCCGAACTCCAGTTGTTTCATGGTAACAGGAATATCGCCCGGGAAAAACGGGAAATACTGGGGAGAGTCTTCAATAACAGTGGGACTTATTGCATTGATGCGAATACCATTCTCCAATTCAATTGCGGCTGCACGCACAAACGCTTCAACACCGCCATTGGCTGCTGATGCATTAGCGAAGTTTAATTGCGGATCATGCGTTAAAGCACCGCTGATTAAGGAAAAAGATCCCTTGGCATTGATATAATGTTGTCCTATGAGTACGAGATTGATCTGCCCCATTAATTTACCCTCAATGCCTTTCCTGAATTCCTTGTCTGTCATTTTTTTCCAGGGACCTACATAGCTGGGACCGGCGGTACAAATAACTGCATCAAAAGCACCTGCCTGCCTGTACATATTTTCAATAGATTCGGGCGAAGTAATATCTACCGGTATGTCTCCACCTCCGGAGCTGGCTTTAATGACTTCATGTTCTTTTTCAAATGCATTAGATAAGTGTCTTCCCATAGTGCCTGATGCACCCACGATGATAATTTTCATTTTGTATTTTTTAAGGGTTATTTATACAAAAGTAAATTGGCCCGCAGGTGGTATAACAGGACAAGGACGCAGTTGTGCAGGATTTATACAGAATTATGCCTGAATATTTCGGGTGAATACCCGGTCTGCTTTCTGAAAAACCTGGTGAAATAGGAAGTGTCTTCATAGCCTAGCTGGTCAGCTATTTCTTTTATCAGGTTAGGGGTTGCCAGCAGGTATCGTTTAGCTTCCAGAATAATGTGGTCGTTTATTAACGCGGAAGCCGTTTTGCCCACGGTGGACCTGGTAATTTCATTCAGCTGGTAGGGAGAAAGATTCATCAAATCACTGTATTGAGCTACCTGTTTATGAGTGGCAATATTAATTTCCACCAGTTCTACAAACTCTTCAAGGCGCTCCTGTGCATAGGAATTAGTATTTGCAGGTTGGCTTGTAACGTGCGGGCTTTGCCTGGTAACTTCAATAAAGAATATATCCATGTTTGCTTTAATAACATCAAGGTAACCTTCTGCCTTGTCAGCATACTCCTGGAATATGTACATCAAAATTGCATACAGTTTTTCAAAACTGCTGATACCAGGCGTGCAATAATTTTTATTGCTTGCTTTTCTTAGCCGCTGTATTGACAGATTATTTTTTGGGTGATAAAATGCCGTGTTAAATTCCAGCAAGAACCCCGTGCAGCCTGCTTTTAACTCAAGCTGGTGTACCTGGCCAGGGCGTAAAAAGAAAATACAATTATTGACTAACGGATAGCTTGTAAAATCTATTTCATGCATTCCGCTTCCATTTTGTAAAACCAGCATAAAAAAGAAATTATGCCGGTGCAACTCCTGTTTCAGATCGCTGCCATCAAGGATATCCTGCACCTGGCGTATTTTAAAACGTTCAGCAGATAATTCCTGGTGCGCTGAACTGATTTGTCTTATGGGAATAATCTTCATTTTAATTTGATTTCATGCAAGCAGGAAGTAACAAACCTACCATTTATCAAGCTTCCCAGGTAAGTGTAATCTTTAAAACACTTCCATAATGGCTTTTTATCCAGGCGCATTTTTTTAACGGAAGCAATAGCTACTGTTTTTAAACAGCAGACATCATAATCCACCGCAACAACTTTCTATTTATACCCGGACGGTGTGCGATGCAGGGAAATCCATCCGGTGAATTTTTTCCTATTAGCCCGGCATATCAGCAATAAAATATTTTTCATTGCCATCCGGTATGGGAACGTACATTCTTTCCCAAACTTCCCCTTCCAGCATTTCCCAGCTGTGGCCTGTGCCTTTTATATCGGTAGCCACTATAATAATGCCCGGTTCAATTATAAAATGAGACCCATCCGTAACTGTGAATTTCAATTTTCCTTTTATCGTAATTACATATTGTATCCGGGGAGCAGGATGAAGTATATGCTCAAACTCTTTGGTCCGCTTTTGTATCCACACACCGGAGGTTTCAAAAATACTGTTGTCGGGCAGTTTTCCGTATTGAAAACTGCAATCCTGCTCATTATGATTTAGCAGCCTGACAGCTGTTGTATAACTATAAACGCCGGTTTCATTCATACATGGGATGTTTAAAATACAATTATATGTTTTTATTGCTCCTTAGGAACATTCTTCCTATTTTTCAGCCTGAACTTTTTTAAATATTGATCTCCCCATAGGTAGAAAAATTAACAACCACCACCCGGATGCATACAACGCTTGCAGCACATCTTAAAAAATTTGTAACGGTTACCGCGGAAGAAGAAGCCGTGCTCCAAAGGTATACCCAGGCATTAACCGTAAAAAAGAAGGACTTTCTCTTAAAGGAAGGCCAGGTTTGCAAGGCAAATTATTTTGTAGCAAAAGGGTGCCTGCGCATGTTTTTTACTGATGAGAAGGGTGCTGAGCAAACCGTACAGTTTGCTATTGAAAACTGGTGGATGGCAGATTATGCCAGCTTCTGCAACCAGGTGCCGGCACAGTTTTACATACAGGCTGTGGAGGAAACAAATGTTATTGCATTTGATAAGGCATCACGGGAAGAATTGTTTTCAAAATTACCACAGCTGGAACGCTATTTCCGGCTGATACTGGAAAAATCATCAGGCGCTTCTCAATGGCGGATTAAATACATATTCAGTTTATCTAAAGAAGAGATGTACGGGCATTTCAATGCTTCCTATCCTGGCTTTGTGCAGCGGGTACCACAATACATGCTGGCTTCTTTTCTTGGGCTAACTCCGGAATACCTAAGTGAAATAAGGAAAAAGAAAATATAGCGGTTTTGCTGACAATCTCCCTGCAATAAACATTTCGCGAATCAGTACCGTCTGTTTCTTCTGCCACCAATGTATTTCTTAAACCAGCTTATTTTTTTACAGCCTGCACCTGCCGAGCTTCGTGTCTCATTAAAAAATAAATGAACATGAACACAAGAATTAATATGCAACAGGTGCAGCCCGAAGCCTACAAAGCAATGATAGGCCTGGAAAAATATTTGCACGGCACAGCGCTTACCCCTGCACAGCTGGACCTGATAAAAATCAGGGCCTCACAGGTAAATGGCTGCGCCTACTGTATCAATATGCATACCAGGGACGCCCGCAAAAATGGTGAGACAGAACAGCGTATTTACCTGCTTGCTGCCTGGCGCGGGGCGGACTTGTTTACGGCAGAAGAGAAAGCAATACTGGCCCTTACCGAGCAGGTGACGCTTATCAGCCGGCCTGTTACTGAAGATGCCTATGAAAATGCCGCTCCTATGTTTACTGAAACTTACCTGGCCCAGATCATTATGGCTATAGTGGCTATCAATGGCTGGAACCGGATAGCCACCAGCACCCGTATGCAACCCGACTAATAACAGCCGGCTTATACATACATTTGAAATGGAAAAAACCTCTTGTCTACCAGTTACCCATTTGTTCGGGGTTAATCCTATCCAGGTGCTCATCCGGTTTATTGATCTTCCAGTTGGGGTCATACTTAACAAACCAGGACAGCCAGAGCGTTCGCGAGAGCCGCATCATAGGCGGCTGAATGCCTACTAACAGCAAGGCATTGCAGATAAGCCAGGTTAGAAAACGGTCGTCTTCAAATGAAAAACCAATGGTTAACCACCACAGTATACAGGATGCTACACAAAGGCCAACTGATAATGCGTAGCTAACATAGCCTGTACCGTAATAAAAACCTACTTCTATTTCTGTGGGTTGTGCGCAAACCGGGCATTTGTCAACCATTTTTACAATAGAAAGCAGTTTGTAAGCGCTTTTTTCCTTGTAAATAAATCCTTCTCTGCAACGCGGGCATTTGTTGCTGAGCACTGCTAATAAATATCCCGGCCGCTTTTCTGTATCTGACATAGTGCCCCTTGTTTAAGCGGCAAAGGTACTGCTGCTATGCATAGTTAAGAAAGTAATTTGCTAGGCTTCCAGTACCTTTTCCATTTGCATACTGCGTGAACCTTTTACTAGTATGGTGGCCTGGCTGAACTTTTGTTGCTGAAACCAGTCTTTTGCCTGCAGGGCGTTTTCAAAACTGATATAAGGATGATTTACTTTCAGAAAGTCGCCGCCGGTAAGTACCACATATTTCCAGGTATGCAAGCCAATCAGGGCTACTAATTGCTGGTGTTCTTCAAGGCTTTCAGCACCCAGTTCCGCCATGCCGCCCAGAACCAATATTTTATCTGTGGCGGCAAGTTTGGCAAAATTTTCAATGGCTGCCTTCATGCTGGAAGGGTTGGCATTGTAGGCGTCCAGGATAATGGTATTACTGTCTTTTTTTATTAACTGAGAACGGCTGTTGGATGGCGTATACGCTTCAATAGCGCTTTTTATTTTACTGCCTGTTATGGTAAACCAGTTACCTATGGCGGCCGCGCATAATATATTGGGTAAATTATAATCGCCTACCAGCTGGGTATGAATGGTTTCAGTGATCCCCTTTGTAAACTGTACGTCAAGGAATGGTTCGCTTTTGATGGCCTTACCGGTAATACTGGCATCCGTGGTACCATACGTGATAACTGCCGGCAATGCAGCGCTCATCTGGCGCAGGTAATCATAATCCCACATTACAAAAGCAACGCCATTGTGCAACCGTAAATAATCATAGAGTTCTCCCTTGCCTTTTTTCACGCCTTCTTCGCCACCGAAGCCTTCCAGATGAGCTTTGCCGGCATTGGTAATAATGCCGTGCGTAGGCATACTGTACGCACAATAGCCTGCAATCTCCTGCTGGTGATTAGCACCCATTTCAATCACTGCCATTTCCGCATCTTTCTTTATTTTAAGAATAGTTAGTGGCACTCCTATATGATTGTTCAGGTTGCCTTCCGTGGTGTATGTGGTAAAGGTTGTTGATAAAACGGCATGCACCAGTTCCTTAGTGGTGGTTTTTCCGTTGCTGCCGGTAATGGCAATAAACGGGATAGAGAATTGTTGCCGGTGGTATTTGGCCAGTTCCTGCAAGGCAGTTAGTGTATCCGCTACCAGGATGATTTTTTCATGCACGGCCAATGCAGCTTCGTCTACCACGGCATAGGCGGCACCGGCTTCCAGCGCCTGTAAAGCAAATGTGTTGCCGTTAAAGCTCGGTCCTTTCAACGCAAAAAAAATATCATGCTTTTTTATTTTCCGGGTGTCTGTTTCTACAGACGGATATTGAAGATATAGCTGGTAAAGTTGTTCAATATTCATATTGCAAATATATAGACGCTCATTGTAACGCCAGTACACGTTGATGGCCTGCAAAGAGAAAGCCGCTCGTTGCGGAGCGGCTTTCTCTTTGGCTATTTATGACTAATACTTTGATCTTATTGTTTTTTTGCAACTATTTCTTGCGGCTGTTCTGCCTGCGTTGTTTGTAGTTGATACCAGTACCATGGCCATTACCTTCAGGACTTCCTACACGGTCCATCGCGCAACGGAAACCTAATGTGCTGGATGATTGCTCCTGCTCTAAGAAACGGCGGGTGCCGGGGCTTAACCAGTATGCACGGTCATTCCAGCTACCACCTTTAATTACTCTTGACTTATCGCCAATCAGTGTAGTGATGCCATATCCGTAAGCAACACCTGCAACCAGTGAGTCACCATCCAGGTAATTAATTACATCACCTTTCTGGTAGTTACGGCGGTTCTTGCTTTCTTCGTCTGTTATATAACGGCTTTTGATTTTACCAAGGCTGTCTCTTTCTGCTTTACCGGTAGATAAATCTGTTGTTTCATATTTATTACCACGGTAAGAAGCCACATCATCATTGTCTACACCAGATAAAGGACGGTAAACATCGGCTGTCCACTCATTCACATTACCACTCATGTTGTACAATCCAAAACCATTGGGGTAGAAAGAAGTTACAGGCGCGGTGTACACGGCACGGTCATTCAAACCACCGGCCACACCCATATTATCACCAGCACCTCTTTTAAAGTTGGCGAGGAAAGTACCCTGCCAGCTTCCGCGGCGTGTATCACGGAGACCATTAACATTCTGGCTCCACGAGTATACCTGTTTGTTGGTTAGCAACTCTTCTCCTCTTTTACCTTCTTTTTTAGAAGGCATAGGGTTTTGATTTACTAAACCGAGTGCAGCATATTCCCACTCAGCTTCCGTTGGTAAACGGTAGCCGGGTAACAAAATACCATCTTCAAAAGTTACATTGGTACGTGGTGTACCGTTAGGATTTTTTAAAGGGTTCTTTTTAGACTTTGCAGCCTGTCCGGGAGTGGGTTGATACTCGCCCAGTAAATAAGCTTTTGTATCAAAATTTTCCTGGCCAAGGCCGGTTAAATTCTTTAATGAGTTTTTATTGATATACCCTCTTTTTACAAGTTCACCTTCGTTTACGCGGTCTGTTCTCCAGGCGCAAAAATCGTTGGCTTGTTTCCAGGTCACACCTACTACGGGGTAATAGTTGTATGATGGGTGGCGGAGATAGTATTCAACAAGCGGCTCGTTGTAAGCCAGCTCGCTTCTCCATACCAGGGTATCTGGCAACACAGCGTTGCGCACAGCCTGGAACTCATCTCCATCAAATACTGTATTTACCCAATACATATATTCACGGTAGTGTACGTTGGCCACTTCGGTTTTGTCCATGTAGAAGGAGTTTACCGTGATACGGCGGGGAATATTATTCCAGTCGGCCATTACATCTTCCTGGGTTGCACCCTGGGTAAATGTACCGCCCTGGACAAATACGAGGCCGGGTCCGGTTTTTTCTTCCTTCTCCTTAGACACCTGGTAACCACCCATGTTTTTATCATTGTAGTTCCACCCAGTTACGTCAGATTTACCACTTTTGTTTTTGCTTTTGCAGGAAGCCACGCTCGCCGCGCAGGCCAGGATAATCATTACTGTCTTCCAGTTCATTTTAATAGCCATTGTGAAGCCGGTTTTAGAATAAAATAACGGGATGTTGAAACTTATATTGTATTTGAGGACAAAGCTTTTCCATCAGTCGTGCGAATATAGGTAGCTTTCTGCTATCAGGTTCGTATAAATACGTTAAAAACTATGCCAGAATGCTGGCTTACCATATGTTCAGGGCAAACAGGCTACTGCACCCGCGCAAGCTTATACGGGATGCAATTTTGCTGCTTTGGCTTAGGTATCCCAGAAACGCATGCACAGCGGGGAAGCGGCGCCCGGTTGCGGGATTTGGCTGATGACCACACAATTATTAATAACCAGCATACTACCTGCGCGCTAAACCACGTTCATCCATGGCTGCAAAGCGAACTACCTATGCGTAACGTGTGTTTTTTAATAGTATCCTTATTGCTGATTACATGTACCAGCCGGGCCCAGCGCAGCTATGCCAATAGTTCTGTGCTGGCCTCCGGCAACTGGTACAAACTGGGCGTTAAAGACGCAGGCGTGTACAAAATAGATATTCCCTTATTAAATAAACTGGGCATTAATACCAGCAGTGTTCCTTCTGCCGCCATCCGGGTGTTTGGAAACGGTGGCGCCATGCTGCCTGAAGCGGGTAACGGCTTTAAATATGATGATCTGGCAGAGAATGCCATCGAGGTGGTGGATGGAGGAGATGGATTACTGAATGGCAATGATTACATATTATTCTACGCTACTGGCACATCAATATGGATGAAAGACTCTGCTAACCAAAGCTTTAGGCACCAGCAGTCCTTGTACGGCAAAACGGCTTACTATTTCGTAAGTATCGGGGGCGCCGGCAAACGCATCCAAACCCAAAATACCAACCTGGTGCCCAACACGGTGGTAAATTCTTTTTCTGAGCGCTGGTTCCATGAGCTGGACGCCGTTAATTTATTAAACAGCGGTAAAGACTGGTATGGAGAAGAACTTTCTGCACTCCCGGGCAAAAGCCATTCGTTCACACTGCCGCTTTCAAATATTGTTACCACGCAACCGGCCAACCTGGTAGCTGTTTGCGCCGCCCGATCTGTAACTGGCAGCAGCCGTTTCTCATTTTCTGCAAATGGCCAGGCTGTTTTACAGCAGGATATTGCGGCTGTTGGCAATACCAACCTCGATCTTTTTGCAAAAAGCACTCAGTCAACGGCTTCTTTTACTCCCGGTAGTACGATAGCCCTTAGCTGTGGTTTTACGCCCGGTGGCGCCAGCGCCCAGGGCTGGATAGACTGGCTGGAAGTTTTTTGCAGGCGTAGCCTTGTACTTACCGGCAGTGAACAGCTGCTTTTCCGCGATTGGAACAGTGTGGCACCTAACGCCATCGCTGCCTTTAATATTAAAAATGCCGCTTCTTCCTGGGTATGGGATATAACAAACAGCATCAGCCCGGTTATCATGAAGAGTGCCGTTAACGGCAATGAACTGAGTTTTATAAACAATGCCGCCAGCCTGCATGAATACATTGCCTTTTCATCCAGCTTTCTTTTGCCGGAGGCCCTGGGCAAAATTGCCAACCAGGATCTGCACAATGTTCAGCTGGCGGATCTTATAATAGTCACCTATCCTTCATTTTTACCTGCAGCACAGCAGATAGCCCTGCTGCATCAGCAAAAGGACAATTTGAAAACAGTGCTGGTTACAACAGAGCAGGTGTTCAATGAATTTTCATCGGGCCAGGCCGACCCCACCGCCATCCGCGATTTTGTGAAAATGTATTACGACAGGGCCGCCGGAGATGCTGCTAAGCGCCCCAAATATTTACTGTTGCTGGGCGATGCTTCTTTTGATTATAAGGATCGGGTAAAAAACAATACCAATTATGTTCCGGCCTATGAAAGCAATGTTTCACTGGATCCGCTTGCTACTTATACTTCTGATGATTTTTTTGGATTCCTGGATGATAATGAAGACATCGGCGCTGGCCAGCTGACCAACCTGCTGGATATTGGTATTGGCCGGATTCCCGCGCAAACCCCGGCCCAGGCAAAAGCATATGCAGATAAACTGGTTGATTATACCGACCCAAAAAGTTTAGGCCCCTGGCGCAATGAACAAACATTTGTTGCAGATGACCAGGATCAGAACCTGCATTTGAATGATGCAGAAATTATTACCGCAGCAGCAGCTAGCATCAATCCATTATTTATACAGCATAAAATTTACCTGGATGCTTATGTGCAGGACAGAACGCCATTCGGCAGCCGTTACCCGGAAGTGAATGCGGCCATCAATAACCAGGTGCAGCAGGGCACACTTATCTGGAACTATAACGGGCATGGCAGTTATGACCGGCTGGCAGAAGAAACAGTGCTGGAAAAGCCCATGGCAGATGCTTGGAATAATGCCTACAGGCTACCTTTGTTTATTACCGCCACCTGCGACTTTGCGCCTTACGATAATCCCGCGATCCCATCACTCGGTGAAAACATTTTGCTGCGCGGAAAAACCGGGGCCATTGCGCTCATGACCACCACCCGGCTGGTATTTGCTTTCAGCAACCGCATAATGAACCGCAACTACCTGCAGGCAGCGCTGCAAGCAAGGCCAGACGGCAGTTACGCCAGCCTGGGTGAGGCTGTAAAACAGGCAAAAAATAATACCTACCAGACCCAGTTTGACCATGCCAATAATCGAAAATTCACCTTGCTGGGAGATCCTGCCCTGACCCTGGCCTATCCCATGCACCGGGTGCAAACGACTACGGTCAATGGCCGGGCAATTACGGTTCTGCCAGACACGCTGAAAGCATTGCAGCAATATAATATAGGTGGTAATATTACTGACGCGAAGGGCAGTGCCATTACTGATTTTAACGGCACGCTCTACGCCACGGTATTTGATAAAACGCAAACCCTTTCTACCAGGGTTAACGATGCCGACAGCTATCAGCAAAACTTCCGGGTGCTGCGCGCACAGCTTTTTAAAGGCCGGGTTAAAGTGGTCAATGGTAAGTTCAATTTCAGCTTTATTGTTCCCAAAGACATCAACCTGCAACCCGGCAATGCCACCATCAGTTATTATGCAGACAATGGACAGCTGGATGCCAACGGAAGCTTTAGCGGTCTCCTGACAGGTGGTCCGCAAGGGGCAAGCAGCGATAATACTGGCCCGGCGGTCAATGCATATCTGAACGATACAGCGTTTGTAAACGGTGGCGCAGTGCCTGCAACACCCCTTTTATTGCTGAAGCTGGCAGATTCTTCCGGTATAAACATCGTTGGCACTGGTCATGATATAACGGTTATAATAGACGGAGATGCCACACAGATTTTTGTACTCAATGAATTCTTTGAAAGTGAACTGGACAGCTATCAGAAAGGTACGGTGCAGTATCAGTTGCCGGCGCTCGCCGAAGGCGCCCATACCATGGTTATTAAAGCCTGGGATGTAGCCAATAACAGTACGGAAGTCAGCATCCCGTTCAGGGTATTAAAAAGCGATGGGCTAAGCATATACAGTATAATCAATTACCCCAATCCATTTACCGCAGCTACCAGTTTCAGGTTTGAGCACAACCGGCCCAACCAGGACTTACGGGTACGGGTAAGAATATTTACTGTTTTGGGTAAATTGGTGAAAACGGTTGAAACAACAATAAATACACCCGGAAGCCGTTCAAGTGATATCGGCTGGAACGGGTTAGACGATCATGGGGGAAAGCAGGTGCCTGGCATATACATTTACCAGTTGCAGCTTACCCTGGCAGCAGATGGCGAAACTGCTCTCAAATCGGGAAAACTTGTATTGTACTAACTCATATATAGTTAAAAACCTGTAATTTAGCCGCTTGAATTAAACCGCTCAGCTATAGAAAAAAACTATACGTAAAATTAATATTGATGAAAAGCAAGAAGACCTTTAAACTAATTGCGACACTTTTACTTATTGCTGGTTCAACTGCATTAAAGGCGCAGACTGATGGTAAGATTAATGTTGTTACTACTGCCGTTCCTTTTTTACGCATTTCTCCGGACGCCCGTGCGGGTGGTATGGGCGAAACTGGTATAGCAACTGCGCCGGACGTAAACGCTGCTTTCTGGAACCTTGCCAAAACACCCTTCAATGAAAGCAAAGGCGGAATAGGCCTTACTTATACTCCGTGGTTAAGAAGATTACAATTAAATGATGTATACCTGGCCACACTGGCTGGTTACTATAAATTAGACGATAACCAGGCCATTTCTGCTTCTATGCGCTATTTCAGCCTCGGTAATATTCAATTCACAGATAATTCCGGCCAGGATCTGGGTCAGTTCAGACCAAGGGAATTTAGTTTTGACGCTGGTTACAGCCGTAAATTATCTGATAAACTGGGATTGGGTATTGCGTTGCGTTATATTCACTCAAACCTGGCATCTGGTGCAGCAAGCAGTACCGGTACCACATATAAAGCTGGTAACGCAATTGCTGGTGATATCTCTTTATATTACCAGGGTCTGAATACAGCCGGAGAAGGTTTTAACCTGGGTCTTACTTTAAGCAATCTCGGTTCTAAAATTGGCTATACCAATGATGCCAATCAAAAAGATTTTATACCTGCCAACTTAGGCCTGGGCGTTGCTCATACCTGGGTATTTGATGAAACCAGTAAGTTTACACTTGCTGTAGATATCAATAAACTACTGGTACCAACGCCACCCGTATATACCGGTAATTTTTCAACTGACTCTGCTTCACAGGCAGCTTACAGAAGCAAAAGTTCTATCAATGGCTGGTTCAATTCATTCAGTGCACCGGGTGGTTTCTCAGAAACTTTGAAAGAATTTCAGTTATCCGGTGGTATGGAGTACACTTACCAGGATCAGTTCTCTTTACGCGGTGGTTATTTTTATGAAGACAAATTAAAAGGCAACCGTAAATATTTTACCCTGGGTGCCGGTCTTAAATACAATGTATTTGGATTGAATGTTTCTTACATTATTCCTTCCGGCAGCGGCATCAACCAAAACCCATTGTCAAGCACCCTGCGTTTCAGTCTTGTGTTTGATCTTGACAGCGATACAAACGGCAGCGATAAATAAGCTATCTTTTCATAAGTATATATTCTTGAAAGCGTTCCTCAAAAAGGAGCGCTTTTTTTTTACCGGTGTGGGGTTGGAATATTTTGAGGTGCCGGGGTCGGTCTACCAGCGGCTAATTGATTACATTTACAGTTGTGGAAGCGTGGCTGCCACGCAACGTTAAAATCATAAAATCACAAAGTACCGCAATCACAAAATTTATTCATTTTATGTCGTACAGAATTGGTTTCGGGATTGATTTTCATCAGCTGGTACCAGGCCGTGATTTATGTATAGGCGGGGTACAGATTCCGCACCACAAAGGCGCATTGGGCCATAGTGATGCAGATGTATTGCTGCATGCCATTTGTGATGCCCTGCTGGGCGCACTGGCATTGGGCGATATTGGTATACATTTCCCCAATACTGATGAGCGCTTTAAAAACATCGACAGTAAAATTCTTTTGCAGGAATGTTTTGCACTTATCCGTCAGAAGGGATACAAAGTAGTAAACGTAGACAGTAGCATATGTTTGGAAGAGCCCAAGATAAAAAAATACTCCACTGACATGAGAAGTGCTATTGCCGCCATACTTGAACTTACCATAGACGATGTTTCGGTTAAGGCTACTACCACCGAAAGAATGGGTTTCGCCGGAAGAGAAGAAGGGTTGGTGGCTTATGCCAATGTTTTACTGACGAAGATATAGACCTGGAGATTGCTGATTTTGGGATGGAGGGATTTTGAGATTTTTTCGCTGTTACAATCTATGTAATCTCAAGATCCCAAAATCACTGAATCAGAAATTTGTTTCCCTATTTTTGCACCCATGCCAGATATCAGCGTTAAGATAATTAACAAATCCGCCAATCCACTGCCCGCATATGCCACACCCGGTTCTGCAGGTATGGATCTGATGGCGCATATTACTGCACCAGTAACCCTAGAATCGCTGGAGCGGCAGCTGATACCTACGGGGTTGTTTATAGAATTGCCAAATGGATATGAGGCCCAGGTGCGGCCGCGGAGCGGACTGGCCGTTAAGCACGGTTTAACCTGCCTCAATTCACCCGGCACCATAGATGCAGATTACCGGGGCGAAATAAAAGTAATACTGGTAAATCTTTCCCAAGACGCGCATACCATACAGCCTGGCGACCGCATCGCCCAAATGATTATTGGCAAAGTGGAACAGGTTGGCTGGGAACTTGTAACGGTAATTGGAGAAACGGTAAGGAACGAAGGAGGATTTGGTCACACCGGTAAATAAAAAAAAATGAAAAATTATACCAGGATAATATTAGTGCTGCTTGTTGTAGTGGCTGCCAGTTGTAAATCTGCCAAGAAAATACAAACAGCCATCACGAAAACAAAAACGGATACCACGCAGATGATCATGGTTGATAACTCACATGCTGACTCCGTAGCAGTGATACATGATTTAATGAACAAGCTCAACAAAAACCGTATTTCAGGATTCAAAACCTTCTCAGCCAAATTAAAGGTAAACTTCCGGGATAAGCAGGGCGAACAGCCGGAGCTCACGGTGTTTGTGCGTATGCAGAAAGACAGCCTTATATGGGTGTCTGTAAATGCCACCATCTTCAGTTATGAGGCGCTGCGGGTACTCATAACGCCAGATAGCGTAAAAGTGCTGAATAAAAAAGATAAAATAGTGCAGCTGCGGTCCGTTAGTTACCTTAAGGAACTGGTGGATCTTCCTTTTGATTTTTACACCCTGCAGGATTTTTTGCTGGGCAATCCTATTTATCTTGATAGCAATGTGGTTTCGTATAAAAAAAATGAGCAGTCTATAACGCTGATGAATGTGGGTAGTTTGTTCAAGCACCTGCTGGCCATTACCAACGGTGATTACCTGTTGCAGCACAGCAAGCTGGATGATACCGACCCGTTGCGTAACCGTACCGCTGATTTAACTTATGCAGGGTATGAAAATACCAACGGGGTAAAATTTGCTACAGAACGCCGGATATCTGTATCTGAAAAAGGTAAGCTGGATGTGGACATGAACTTTAAACAATATGGCTTTAACGAAACATTAAGCTATCCTTTCAGCATTCCCAAAAATTTTAAGCATAAGTAAGCGTTGTATACTTTATTTTTGAGCTGATCGTTCTTACTGTTTCCCCACCCATATTTTTTACCCGGGGTATTTCTAAAAAATTCTTGTTCCACCTTGTGGAGAGGATATAGTTAGTAAACATTGCTTGGAAATATTACCCATTAAAACCGTGTATGTACAAAATCTGCCTGTCTGCGCTGTTAATATGTATAAGCCTGGTGGCTTTTAGCCAGCAACCCGGTAAAGGAGAACTTGAAAAGCAACGCGCTGCCATTCAAAAGGAAATAGATGATGTAAAACGTTCGCTTGATGAAACCAAGCGGAACAAAAAAACATCGCTGGCGCAGTTAAACGCGGTACAAAAAAAACTACAGCTGCGGCAGCGTGAGATAAACGTAATTAATCAGCAGATGAACCTGATAGAAGGTGATATAAACCAGGGCTGGCGCGATATTACCAAACTTAAAAAAGAGCTCGATACACTGAAACTGCAGTATGGCAAGAGCGTGGTATATTCTTATAAAAACCGCAGTAATTATGATTTCTTAAATTTTATTTTTTCTGCAGGCAGTTTTAATGATGCGTTGAAAAGGGTGTCGTATTTAAAATCTTACCGGGCTTACCGCGAAGAACAGGCCAATAATATTGTACGTACACAGGACCAGATACAGGGAAAGATTACCAACCTGAACCAAAGCCGCGTACAAAAAAGCCTTGTATTAAAAGAAGAAGACAAAGCAAAAGAAAAGCTGGAAGATGAGAAAAGAGAGAAGGATGAAGTGGTTGGCAAATTAAAGGCAAGAGAGAAGGAATTAAATAAAGAATTTACTGATAAGAAAAAGCAGGATATGAAACTGGCTTCTGCCATTACAGCTGCCATTAACCGTGCCATTGCTGCAGCAAAAGCAGAAGCAAAAAAGAATGCAGAACTGGCAGCTAAAAACAATGCTGCCGCTGCAAAAAATAATGTAGCCGCTACTGTTACGCCGGCCAACAAAAATACAGCTACGTCCACTACCCCTGTAACGGCAGCGCCCAGGAAGGATTTTAGCACGCTGGATGCCGACCCGGCAGCAAGGATATTGTCTGCTAATTTTGAGAAAAACCGGGGCAGTCTTCCCTGGCCGCTGGAGTCTGGCAGAATTTCAATGCGGTATGGTAATCAAACCATCGGAAGCCTGCACATAGTAAATAATTTTCTGACGTTTGAAACCGAAGCAGGAAAGTCAGTGAAAGTAATATTTGACGGTGAAGTTTCATTGATTACTTATATCGGGGATGTACAAGCCGTGATTGTACGCCATGGTAAATATTTTACTACGTATAGTAACCTTTCGTCTGTAAGCGTTACAAAAGGGCAACAGGTTAGAACCGGCCAGGTGCTGGGTAAGGTAGCAGAAAAAGAAGATAACCTGGGCGAGCTGGAACTGGGTATCTCCAACGATCTTAACAAGAATTTTGATCCGGAAAAATGGCTGCGGTAGAAAAAGCTGTTAGCTATGAGCCGCAAGCTATTAGCTATAAGCCGTCAGCTATTAGTAGCAAAAGAAACGCCACGGTAATCTTTGTATAAGATTGCCGTGGCGTTTTAATTATTTCCGGCAAAGACTAACCGCTAATAGCCTATACCTAACAGCTAAAGCCTTCCTTAAATACATTTACAAAACCGGTTATATAGCTGCTCGTATTTAGGAATAATATTATGTATATCGAAAGTGGCAGCATGCTTGCCGGCTTGCTGCTTAAATTGCTGCAGGGTGGCGTCATCTTTTAAGATATGCAAAGCATGTGCTGCCATATCTTCTACATCGCCTACCTCGCTCAAATAGCCTGTTACACCATCTACATTAATTTCGGGTAAACCACCGGCATTGGTACTGATAACAGGTACGCCTGCTGCCATGGCTTCCAGCGCTGCCAAACCAAAGCTTTCATAATCGGAAGTAAGTAAAAACAAATCACCTACGGCCAGTATTTCTTCCATTTGTTCCTGCTTGCCCACAAAACGCACATCACCCGCTACGCCCAGATCACGGCTCAGGCTTTCTGCCATGGGCCTTTCCGGACCATCACCTACAAACATTAATTTACTGGGTATTTCAGCATTTACTTTGGCAAATATTTTTACAACATCCTGTACGCGTTTTATTTTTCTAAAGTTGGAAGCATGTAATAAAATGCGCTCGCCCGCTGGTGCAATAACGCGCCTGAAAGCATCAATAGGCTTCTTACTGAAGCGTTTTACATCCACAAAATTGTGGATGACTTCTATTTCTTTTTCAATTTTAAAAGAACGGTAAGTTTCATCACGCAGGTTGTCGGATACTGCGGTAATGGCATCGCTTTCATTGATGGAAAAAGTAACCACGGGAGCATAGGTTTTATCTTTGCCTACCAGCGTTATATCTGTACCATGGAGCGTGGTAATTACAGGAATATTCTTTCCCTGCTTACGTAAAATCTGTTTGGCCATATATGCTGCGGACGCGTGCGGTATAGCATAGTGTACATGCAGCAGGTCCAGGTTATTATTGGCAATTACATCCACCATGGTACTGGCCAGTGCCGTTTCATATGGTGGGTAATCAAACAATGGATAAGTGGGCACCCGCACCTCATGGTAAAATATATTGGCATTAAATTCACTCAACCGCACAGGCTGCTGGTAAGTTATGAAATGAACCTGGTGATTTTTATCTGCCAGTGCCTTGCCTAATTCTGTGGCCAGTACACCACTTCCGCCGAATGTAGGATAGCAAACAATTCCTATACGCATTGTAGCAATATTATTTTGTAAAAATGTTTCCGAAGGTAAATGAAATAAATGTCTTCGCGGTTAAACCCACTGCATTAACCAGATTACCGCACGATTGTTTGCCTTATCTTTAGCAAAATTTCTTAAACATGAGGAAATGGTTGGCTTTTTATATACTCCTTGGCTTTACTGGCATGGTAAAAGGGCAGGCTGAAGACTCTCTTTTTATTTCAAAAATTGCGGATGAAATTTTAGTGAGCGGAAAGATTTATGATAACCTGCGGGTGTTGTGTAAAACCGCGCCGGCACGTTTATCGGGCAGTCCGCAAAAAGCGAAGGCCGAAGAATGGGGTATGCGCACATTAAAAGAAGCCGGAGCGGATAAAGTTTATCTGCAGGAATGTAAAGTGCCGCATTGGGTACGGGGTGGTAAAGACGACGCCTGGTATACCTACAAAGATGTGTCCGGAAAAGCAATCAAAATAAAACTGGATGTACTGGCGCTTGGAAATTCAATGGGCACTGGTAAAAATGGTGTAAAGGCAGAAGTTGTATACTGTAATAATTTTGATGATCTGGAAAAGCAAAAAGACAATGTAAAAGGGAAGATTGTTTTTTTTAATAATCCTTTCAATGAAAAATTTTTGCAGACATTTTATGCATACGGTTCATCAGGTGTTTACCGTCGCTCGGGCCCCAGTCGTGCTGCTAAGTATGGCGCTGCAGCAGTGGTGATACGATCATTATCCGGCTCAACCGACAATAATCCGCACACAGGTCTTACGCAATATGATTCCAGCTATGCTAAAATTCCTTGCGCGGCTATGGGTTTACGTGATGCTGATAAACTTTCAGCATTGTTGAAAGATGGCAAAAAGATTGAACTGTATTATCAGTCCAATGCAAAATTATTGCCCGATACAATTGGTCATAATGTAATTGGTGAAATAACGGGCACTGAATCGCCCAAAGATATTATTACCATTGGCGGTCACCTGGACAGTTGGGACCCGGCAGAAGGTGCACAGGATGATGGTGCAGGATGTGTTCATTCCATAGAAGTACTCAGATCTTTAAAGGTGCTGGGCTATAAACCAAAACATACCATCCGCATAGTATTATTTGCTGATGAAGAGAATGGTGGACGGGGCGGCGAAATGTATGCAACCACAGCAAAGACAAGTGGCGAAAACCATCTGTTTGCCTTTGAAAGCGATGCTGGCGGTTTTACACCACGCGGCATGGGTTTTTCTGTATCTCCCGAACAGCTTGCCAAAGTACAAACATGGTTGCCCTTGTTTCTGCCGTATGGCGTGTACCAGTTTACCATGGGTGGTGGAGGGTCAGATATTGGCCCCCTGCACGAGCAGCTTAAAACGCCGGTGGGCGGGCTCTTTCCGGATGGGAACCGCTACTTTGATGTGCACCATGCACGCAATGATGTATTTGAAAATGTGAACAAGCGGGAGCTGGAACTGGGCGCTGTTAACATGACGGCCCTGATTTATATGATAGATAAATACGGATTGTAATTTTATACAGCCTGCAAGTTTACAGGCAGGTCATCAGCCAGTAATAAAAACAATTAATATGAAAAAGTTTTTAAGAATTTTTGTTAGCCTGCTCATCGTGGGATTGGTGATCTTTTTCCTGGCCCGTTACTTTTTTGTATTTGGGGAAGGATCAAAAGCCGGCCAGTTAAACTTTTTTGTAAAAAAGGGCTATGTGTTTAAAACTTATGAAGGAAGAATTATCCAGACAGGATATAAATCGCAGGTGCCGGGTAGTATTCAGTCGAACGAGTTTGAGTTTTCAGTAGTAGATGAAAAGGTAGCTAATATATTAATGTCGCACAGTGGGGCTACCCTGGAATTGCATTACAAAGAATACCTGGGGTCTATACCCTGGCGCGGCATGAGTAAATATATTGTTGACAGTGTTATGACTGTGCGTGACGAGAATGGCAAACCGTTGAACGACATTATAAAATAGATTTTTTTATTTTGAAATTTTGGGATTGTGTGATTGCTAAGCCGTTGGAGATCTGACAAAATCACAAAATCTCAAATCGTCAATAGTTTACTTTTTTATACTGCCAGCAGTAAGAAGATTGCCGGGCGTTTATGAATGTCCGGCAATTTATTTTTCCACTCTTCCACTGTTTTTGTTTTGATGTATTCATTACTGCCGCTAATGTCTGCCGCTATACAAAGACGGGTGGAAGGTTTGAGCGTTTTGCAGATGGTTTCGGTTAATTGGTTATTGCGGTAAGGCGTTTCAATAAAAATCTGCGTGCATTGCTTTTTAGCTGATTCGTTTTCCAGTTCTTTCAGCGTCTTGATTCTGTCTGCGGTATCAATGGGAACATAGCCGGCAAACTGGAAGCTTTGGCCATTCATACCACTGGCCATTAACGCCAGCAGAATGGAACTGGGCCCCACCAGTGGTTTTACAGCTGCGCCCGCGGCATGCGCTGTTTCCACCAGTATTTGCCCCGGATCTGCTACGCCGGGACAGCCAGCTTCACTGATGATACCAATGGTTACACCCCGCTGCAAAGCTTTTTTGAAACTGTCTTTTACTGCATCTTCTGCTTTGTGTATGGTATGCCATTCGTAATTGTCAATCACCATCTCCCTCCATAACTGTTTCAGATAGCGCCGGGCACTGCGTTCATTTTCTACAAAAAAAACCTGGCATTCTTTTACCGCATCCGTTATATAAGCGGGCAGGGTCTGCAGGTTTCCTTCATCAATAAAGCTGGGTATAAGATAAACTTTTCCGATTGCTGCACTGGCCATAAAGTTGATAGGTTTAAGCGGTAAAGATAACTGGCGGAGCAGGATGTCTGATTTTCTGATGTCTGATTTTTTTAATCAGGGGTTAATAAGTATCCAATAACAATCCTCCTTTCTGTCTTTCTTTCGCAATAGAAATAGCCCCATTTAAATAATAGAGTTTAAAAACTGAACAAATCAGACATTTCCTCTACACTTCCTTCTCCTGATAATACAGACTGATGGTAGCGGCTACCACTGCATAAGCAGGCGCCAGTACCCACCCAATGATGGGCAGAAAGTGCATGAGGTAGAATACCAGCCCGTTGCCAATAGCGAGGCCTTTGCGGTTGCTGATAAATGCAACGCTTTGTGAAGGGGATAGTTTATGCCGTTCGCAGCTGTAATCAAGCATAGAAAATCCGTAATAGTAACATTCAATAAATAACGATACCACCGGCATCACCCAGCCTACCAGGGGTATAAAAGAAAGAATCAAAATAGATACGGTATAGACTGTTTGCCAGAGTGCATTGCGCAACGCCAGCTTTATACCACGCAGCATGTCTTTCAGCAGCTGTGCCCCGCTAAAAGGGTAATCAGTGCCTTCCAGCAGCGCTTCTGTTTTTTCACTCAGGTAAGCAAAAACGGGCGAGCCGATGATCAACCACAGGTATTTGAAAAGCGAAAAATAGAAAAGTAAAAGCAGCAGCTGCACCATTATACGGCTCATCATAAATACAAAACTGAGCAGGCCACTGCGTTGTTGTTGTAACCAGCGTTCAACACCAATCAATTCGCTCAGGTAAGTGATGGCAGAGCCAGAGGATGTCCAGAAAAAGTACATGCCGGTAGTAAATAGCAGCATGTAAAGGATGCCGGGTATAATAATCCATTTCCACAAGCGGTGTTTGCTGATGAACTGGTGAGCCCTGTAATAAGATTGTATAGCAGTGATAATTTCCTTTAGCACAGGTTGGATTATTGAGCTATAAATGTATTACTTTGAGGGCAGATGAGGATATTTTTGTTATGAAAAGACTAGGGCCTGCATTTTATCACCGTACAGATGTGGTTGCGGTTGCAAAAGAATTATTGGGCAAATTGCTTGTTACTGTATTTGATGGCGAATACACTGCCGGGCGTATTGTAGAGACAGAAGCATATAACGGTGTAGTGGATAAAGCCTCTCATTCTTATGGCGGCCGCCGTACCACAAGAACGGAAATTATGTATACCGCCGGAGGTACCGCCTATGTATACCTGTGTTACGGTATTCATCATCTCTTTAACGTGGTAACAAATGCACAGGATACCCCACATGCCGTATTAATAAGGGGCATAGAACCGGTGAAGGGCATCCCGGTTATGCTGCAGCGAATGAAGAAAACTGTACTTGATAATACGGTTGGCCGCGGACCAGGTAATGTTTCAAAAGCACTGGGCATCTCCGTTAATCATACCGGTGCATCATTGTTTGCAAAGGAAATCTATATTGCAGATGACGGAGTAATACCCGGTCCATTGCAAATTATAGCTACACCAAGGATAGGGGTGGACTATGCAGCTGAAGATGCTTTATTACCTTACCGTTTTTATATAAAAGGCAGTCCATACGTCAGCGGAAAAAAATCATTTAAATCCTGAATCATTGAACCAAGCGGACACTGTACCAAGAAAAACAACTGCACAGGCTATTTTTACCAATCTTACTTTTTGGGTATTGATGGCCATTGTTGCCGGTATATTGCTAGGCCATTATTACCCCGCCACGGCTATTAAAATGGAACTGCTGGGCAAATGGTTTATTGAACTGATAAAGATTTTTATCGGACCAATTATTTTCTTAACCATTGTACTTGGTATCTGCGGCATGGGGAGTCTTAAAAAAGCGGGCCGGATAGGTATTAAGTCGCTGGTATATTTTGAAATAGTCACCACCATTGCCTTGGTTATTGGTATTGTTGTAGCAAATATTATACAGCCAGGTAAGATTGATAAAACCGGCCTGGCCATACAGGATGCATCGAAATACACTTCCAAAGCAGGCAAGGGGATAGACTGGGGCAGCTTTCTTTCTTCCAATTTAACTTTACAGGTATTGATTGCCGCTATAATAGCAGGTATTGCACTCAGTTTTTACAATGGCCGGCAAAAAAATAAAATTATCAAGGGCCTTTCTTTTTTATCAAAGATTGTTTTTAAAGGATTGAAATATGTAATGTACCTGGCGCCACTGGGTGCATTTGGAGGCATGGCATATACCATTGGAAAATTTGGATTGCACACGCTGGTGCCCCTGGGTAAGTTAATGCTGACAGTATATGCTACCATGTTTTTGTTTGTGTTTGTAATTTTGGGTTCCATTATGCGGTATTTCAAAGAAAGCATCTGGCAATTTTTGAAATATATCAAAGAAGAATTGCTGATTGTACTGGGTACATCTTCTTCTGAAGCGGCACTGCCGTCTATTATTAACAAGCTGGAAAAAATGGGCTGCAGTAAATCTGTAGTAGGATTGGTGGTGCCCACCGGCTATTCTTTTAACCTCGATGGCACTTCTATCTATCTTTCCATGTCTGTTATCTTCCTGGCGCAATTGTATGATGTGCATTTGTCATGGGAAGAAATTCTCAGTATTATTGGAATCCTGATGCTAACTTCAAAAGGTGCAGCCGGCGTGGCAGGAAGTGGGTTTATTGTGCTGGCATCTACGCTCACCGCCATTCACAAGATACCGGTAGAAGGTTTGGCTTTTTTGCTGGGCGTAGATAAATTTATGAGCGAAGCCCGCGCCATTACCAACCTGATAGGCAATGGGGTGGCCACCATTGTAATTGCCAAAAGCGAGAAGGAATTTTTGAAGCCAGATAGTGTTTGATTATGTTCCGGCACAAGCGGATGCTTATGCCATAGCAGCCAATGCTTATCCCACAAAAAAATTAAAACTTAGGGCAGGGAATACCTCTTCTGCCACTGGCGGGCTTCTTGATGTAGATAAGTGAAATTTCTATACCGCCGCGGCTTTGCGAGCCGACTTTAAGACTGTTGTAATTTACATCATAGGTGGCGCCAAGTCTGAAATCACCCCATTCAAGACCCATATAAGGAATAATGGCATCATTGAAACGCAGCCAGCTACCTGCATAAAAATTGGTAGGGTTTTCTGTTTCGTCGTTATTGAGGTTAAAAGCCACTGCACCACCCAGCACGCTTTCATGCGCACCCGCCTGCTGACTGAATAAAGCGGTCAGGTGCAGGGTAGTAGTTTCTCCTACTTTAAAATAACCACCACCGTGTACGGTTAAACGCGGATTGAGCGTGTAATAACCGCTTCCAAAATAAACTTCTTTGGGCCGGTTAATATGGTACATGGACGCACCGAGGTAAAAATTATTTTTGCCATCGGTGGAGCCATTATAAAGCAGACCGGCATTAAAATCAAAAAAATTGATGTTGACGTTCCTGCCGTCAACTGCTTCTGTGGTGGGAAGCGTCCAGGTGCCATCCAGGGCCAGTTCTTCTTCAAATTTTAACCGGGTTCCATCTAATCGTTTGGACGCATAAGTACCCTGGAAACCAAATCCCAGTTGATGGTATCCATCTTCATCCAAACCTTTGTGGTAAGAAGTAGATACCGAAATATAATTGCTGTTTAAGATGCCGTCGGCTGTTTTATCTGTCATGGCCATTAAACCTACACCCCATACATCATTGTCATTGAGGCGGTTGGTAAGCATGGGCGCATCCAACGATATGGTAGAAGTAATAAATGCTTTGGTGAAAGAAGGCCATTGGTCGCGGTAATTGCCTGCAGCCCTGAAAACGCCGTCAAATTTGCCGGTAAGGGCCGGGTTTAAGGTAAGCGGCGAAGAGAAAAACTGTGAAAAATGCGGGTCCTGTGCAAGAATTTGCATTTTCATAAGCAGCGTCACGATTGCCAGCAGTGCTATTCTCTTCATTTTGGTTATTATAGTCTGTACAAAATACAAACTATTTTAAGAGTTGCAAAGTTAAAATAGTGCTGCTTGGAAGAAAGTTCATAGTTCATAATTTTTAGTTCAAAGTCATATGAACTTATTTCTTCCTGCTATCGTTGACATCATCAGCAACCAGCTGTATTCGGCACGCCCCAACACTGGACTAACTATGAACTATTGAACCAGGAACTGGGCGGACTACATTTGAACCTTGGTGCCAAAAGCCAGGTCACCGGCATCCCCTAACCCTGGTACTATATAACCCTTGGCGGTTAGTTCATCATCAATGGCGCCGCACCATACACTGCAATTGGGCTCGCTGCGCAGCACGTATTCTATGCCTACAGTACAGGCAATGGCGGCTACCACATGTATTTTGGAGGGATGGCCTTCTTCACGCAAAAACTGGATGGTTTTTACCAGCGATGAGCCCGTGGCCAGCATGGGGTCTGAAACAATCACTACCCGGCCTTCCAGTTCGGGGCAGGAAACATAATCGAGGCTGATTTCAAAAGTGCCGTCTTTATTGTGTTTGCGGTAAGCGGAGATAAAGGCGTTATCGGCCTTGTCAAAATAATTTAGTAAGCCATTGTGCAGAGGAAGGCCAGCCCTCAGAATAGTCGCCAGTACCGGCTGGTTTTTCAACACCTTACAGCTGGAAATGCCCAGGGGCGTCTGAATTTCCTTTTCCGTAAATTCAAGCTGCTTGCTGATTTCAAAAGCTGCCACTTCCCCAATGCGTTCCAGGTTGCGGCGGAAACGCATCCGGTCGCCCTGCACTTCTGTATCCCTTATTTCCCCCACCCAATCACTCAGCAAAGAATATTGCTGACTCAGATTTACAACCATGATAAGCAGTTTAAATTTGACAATACAAGGCCCGTAAATGTAAATAATATTTTATAGTACCTCTTTTTAAAAATGCCATGTAAACAATACTGAAAACCTTCCCGCCTCAACGAATTAATTTTTATCCACCCTTTATTGCAATTCTCTACCCGCTGAATGATTAATTTAGTTCAGTTTTCAATGATCCTCCCCAACTTTGCAGTTTGTAATTTGCTATGGCAAATCTAATTGCTGCAGCCGGAAAACTAAAAATTAAATATCAGCATGGTATACAAGGCAATTGGTTTAATGAGCGGGAGCTCGCTCGACGGACTGGATATAGCGTATGTGCATTTGCACCAGGCCGGCGGTAAATGGACCTATGAAATATTGCATACCCAATGTGAGCCCTACTGCGCAGCCTGGCTGGATAAGCTCAGCAATGCTGTAAAACTGCCCGCGGTAGATTACCAACTGCTGCACACCGCGTACGGGCATTATACCGGTGCCGTGGTAAACAAGTTTATTGATGATAATAACCTGCACCACCAGGTACACCTGGTAGCATCTCATGGGCATACCACCTTTCATTTGCCCAAACAGCAAATGACCGGGCAACTGGGCGATGGGGCAGCCATTGCAGCGGTAACCGGACTGCCGGTAGTAAGTGATTTGAGGGCGATGGATATTGCTTTTGGCGGGCAGGGGGCACCCATTGTACCCATTGGTGAAAAGCTGTTGCTGTATGATTACGATATGTTTTTAAACCTTGGCGGCATTGCCAATCTTTCATTTAATAAGCCGGATGAATACATTGCTTTTGATGTATGTCCTGCCAACCGGGTGCTAAACCTGCTGGTACAATCAACGGGGAAAGCATATGATGAAGGTGGTCAGCTGGCAGCAACAGGCGTGCTGAACAACGAACTGCTTGCTGCATTAAATAAACTGGATTATTACCAGCAGGGTTTCCCTAAGTCACTGGCCAATGATTTCGGGACAGCTATTGTGTATCCGCTGGTACAGCAGCACCAGTTGCCTGTTGCAGATGCATTAAGAACCTGCGTAGAGCATGTAGCTGTGCAGATAAAGCATTCGGTGCAACAGGTATTGCGTGGTTCAATAACTGCTGAAAAAGGGTCAAGGCTGCTGGTAACCGGTGGTGGCGCCCTTAATACATTCCAGGTAGACTGCATCCGGGAGCAATTAAAAGAAACAGGTATTCAGCTGGTAGTTCCGGATAAGCAGCTGGTCAATTATAAAGAAGCACTTGTAATGGCTTTAATAGGTGTGCTGCGCTGGAGGGAGGAGTACAATGTATTTTCTTCTGTAACGGGTGCTGTAAGAAATTCTATTAACGGCGCGTTGTGGCTGGGCGGGGAAGCGTAGCAGTGATTGGTCTTTAGCGGGTAGTCGTAGCCGGTTGCGGCAGGGAAGTGGTAAGAAGTATTGGTAAGAAAGCGTCAGTTACGCTGGAATTTAGTTTTGTATTACTATTTTATTTTTGAATTCATTTGCCATGAAAAAAAGAACTTTCATTAAATTGTCTTCTACACTAATGACAGCACCATTGTTTTCGCCGTTTACACGTTTAATGCCGGGGGAGAAATTAAAGAACTGGGCGGGCAACCTGGAATATAGCACGGACAAGTTCTATACACCCGCGTCTGCGCAGCAGGTAGCGGAACTGGTTAAAAAGTTGAGCAAAGTAAAAGTGCTGGGTACCCGTCATTGCTTTAACAGGATAGCAGACAGTAAAGACAATTTTATTTCATTGCAGCAAATGAATAAAGTGGTAGCATTAGATGCCGTGGCACGTACTGTGACCATTGAAGCAGGTATGAATTACGGCCAGTTATGCCCGCTACTTGATGAAAAGGGGTTTGCACTCCATAACCTGGCTTCCCTGCCGCATATTTCCGTGGCAGGTGCCTGCACTACAGCCACGCATGGTTCCGGCGTAAATAACGGCAACCTGGCTACTGCGGTGGCGGCCATAGAATTTGTAACAGCGGCAGGAGAAACGGTTACCCTGCGCCGTGATAAAGATGGCGAAAAGTTCAACGCCGGGGTGGTAGGCCTGGGAGGTATAGGCGTCATAACAAAACTAACCCTGGATGTGCAGCCGAAGTATATGATGCGACAGGATGTATTTGAGCAGTTGCCCATGGCGCAATTAAAAGATCATTTTGAGGCAATTGCCGGCGCAGGCTACAGCGTAAGTTTTTTTACCGACTGGCAGTCAGATACCATTAACGAGGTATGGATAAAAACGAAATTAACCGCAGAAAGCAAGGTTGATTTTACAGCTGGTTTTTTTGGAGCGAAAGCTGCTGCCAAAAACCTGCATCCCATTGCAGATATTGCTGCAGAAAACTGTACAGAACAAATGGGTGTACCGGGCAACTGGTACGAAAGGCTGCCGCATTTTAAAATGGGTTTCACACCCAGCAGCGGCGTTGAATTGCAATCAGAATATTTTGTGCCGCGCCAGCATGCGGTAGAAGCCATACAGGCCATCGCCCGTTTGGGTAAACAGATCGGCCCGCACCTGCTTATTTCAGAAATACGTACCATTGATGCAGATAATTACTGGATGAGCCCTTGTTACAAGCAGCCTTCAGCAGCGCTGCATTTTACCTGGAAGCAGGATTGGCCCGCCGTGCAAAAATTATTGCCGCTTATAGAAAAGGAACTGGCACCATTTAATGTAAAACCACACTGGGGTAAACTGTTTACCATGGCGCCTGCACAGCTGGCAGCCCGCTATGAAAAGCTGCCGGCGTTTACGCAAATGCTAAGAGAAAATGACCCCAACGGTAAATTTAGAAATGATTTTTTGAGCAGGCATATTTACGGTGGGTAATGAAATGGATATTGAATGAAAATTTGTGCGGTTATGATGATAATGAAATAGGGAGTGAAAATGCTGTAGCCAGCGCCAACTCACTACCTCTACTGCTCGCTCTTCTTTTTATACTCTTCTGCAACTGCGCGGGAAATATAGCCCGATATCCAGCCTACATAAGCGTATTTGGAAAAGTAAAAGCGCTTAACCGGCTGCGTGGTATTCAGTTCTTTCATCAGCCCGTCTATCCAGATGGCACCTGCAATCAGCGATTCCTGGTCGTAGGTATTTTGCGCCCTGCTAATTGTTTTACGTGCATCAAGCATTAGTTTTTCATTGGTAATATTCGATATATCCGGCTGGATGGCTTTTGTATAGTTGTTGAGCACCATGCTGCGGAAACGGCGGATATCCTCCGGCGTTAGCTCCACGTAATTGTCATCACATTTTTCAGGATATAAATAAGTGGCAATGCACCAGACCACTCCGCCGCCCAGGTAAGTAGAACTGCGGTTTCTTAACCCCGCCCGGCGGCCAAGTTCACTGCGCACCAGCAGTGAAAGACTGTCTTTAAAAATGGTTTCTGCTACGCGTGCAAATTCATTAATGTTAAATGGATTTTTATTTTTTACCAGGCTTACAAAACTCCTGGTACCCACCGGAAAATAAACAGCATCAAAAGACTGCGAAGCATCCATGAAATAGCCACCGTTGGTTTTGCTGCTGCCCACATCAATCAGGCTGGTACTGTACCTGCGCCTGGGTGGTACAGTGCCCAGTACTGCCAGCTCAGCTTCTTCTGCTGATGTAACAGATGAAATGGAAAAACCCGGGGGCATACCCGCAGGGATTACTGATTTTATGAAGTCAGCCATTTTATTCTTTTTATCCAACTCTGCTTTTAACCCGCTGCTGATAACCACGTATAGCCTGTCACTGCCGATGCCGTACCTGCTCCTGGCTATTTCAATAAATTTTTTGAGTGCATCAGCACTTTCCTGCTGCGATTGTGGGGTAAACGCTGCCGGTTCCGGGTTTACAGATGAATCGGCTTTCAGCATGTATTCTACCTCGCCGCTGCTGTTTAACTGTATGCTTAAAATACTTAGTTTGATACCCTTGGCACCTATTTCGATGCCGGCATATGATTGCTCTTTGCCTTCTGCACCGGTAAGCATCTGCTCCAGCGCTTTTTCACTCAGTGACATTTTTAATTGCCGGTAGATGGCCAGCGCCTTATTAAAATACCGGGCGGCATCCTCGGGCTTGTCCTGGTCTTTGTATAGCAGGCCCAGGTTTTCGTAGGTAGCAGCCTCCCAGTATTTGTCGCCCTGTTCTGTTATTATCTGCAAACCCTGCCTTAAATATTTTTCACTTAGATCGTACTGCTGCGCCTCCCTTAATGTGTTACCCAGTTTTATATACCGCAGTGCATTGTTTATTTTTTTGTAATAATCCTGCGCACCCGCGATACCGGTTACAAGAAGCGCCATTAAAAAGAAGAGTAAAAATTTTTTCATACTTGTCTGCTGT
This sequence comes from Chitinophagaceae bacterium, assembly GCA_039916305.1. Lineage (GTDB taxonomy): Bacteria > Bacteroidota > Bacteroidia > Chitinophagales > Chitinophagaceae > JACMLD01. The sequence goes on from JBDSLR010000017.1 coordinate 39,311, forward strand.
GCTCCTTAGTCTTTGGTCAATACTCAGGCCAACGACTCACGGTTATAGACTGAAGATTTATTAACGCCGCTGGCGCCTGCCTGAAATTGTTAGCGGTTCTTTCTTAGGTTCTTTTTTTATACCGGTATTAAAACCATTGGCAGGGGTGCCGTCTTTTAAAATATCATCTTCCTCTTTTGCCGTTGATTTTTTTATGATCAGGTTATCTTTTTTTTTACCGGTCAATATGCCTGCATCAGACTCATCCGGAGCACCGGTATCTGGCTTAATTTTTATAGCTGTAACGGGTGCAGTGGCGCTTCTCTTTTCGGGGTTCATACTGCGGACAGGCGGTGCCAGGACGGTAACAATATTATCGTTTTCAGTAATCGGCAGATTGACCAGGCTGCTGTCTACGGTTGTAATTTTTGTCCAGGGCAATGTCTTTATTTTACCGGCCACCTTTGCGTCCATGAATTTTTCCATCGATTCTTTTACTTCGTTTACATTGTCATCCTTTATAAACCGATAGTTACTTATGCCCATTTCAGTAAACCATTTGCCCCATATTTTGGTGACCAGGCTATATTCACCGTTCCATTCTTCTTTTGGGTTTACCTGCAATAAAACCACCCGCAGGTTGGGAAATTTTTTTGCGATAGGCAATATGCCATAATCTCCTTCGGTAAATTTAGTTTCCCAGTCGGGATATTTTTTTAAACTATTAATAATTTGTGAACAGGAAGCATAACGGTTGTTCTGGGCTGGACGCTCTTCCTTTTTATCCAGGTCCATATAACCATCAGTGATAATGAAGAGAGTGTTCTGGCCGTCTTTTTCCAAATCATCGGCCAGGTCTTCATTAAAATATTTCCAGATATCTGCCCCGGAATAGGCGGTACTGTTATTACCTATAACGGCTTGCTTGTATATTTCGGGCAATACAGCAGTAAATGTTTTTTCTGTCTCCTCTACGGAAGCAGATTTTTTATCCGGTTGTTCAGCAGCCAGGTCAATGCGCAGGCTTCCCACCATATCGTATAAACTTTTTGGGGTGGTTTTCTGTGGGGCAATCAGTACTTTTAATTTATCGTGCAGGGCATAGTAAAGATGTGTAGGATCTTTTACGCCCAGTTTGGATTTAAAAACACCGTAAATGGAGTTGATGACGGAAATATCTTTTGGAACCTGCTGCTGGTTGTTATAGAGAATGCGGTCGCTTAAATCAAGCAGGATAATATAATTGTCTTTGGGCGGTGGCGGAATTTCCTTTTTGGCATCTTTTACCGCCTGCTGAAACTCATTGCAACCTCCTAACAAAAACAAACCTGTCAGTAACAGGTATCCGTAACGCCGCATGTATAATTATTTAAAGTATGATTCCTGGAATTCCTTTAGTTCGCGCACATAGGTGTCAGACGCTTCATTGATTATTTTAATCTGTTCTTCGCCCTTGTCCCTTCCGTACAGGGTAGACAAATACCCGTTCCATCCATCGCGGAAATAATTGATATTTTTTTCGATGGTATCTACCGGCAGTACCATCCTGTCTTTTTCCTTGCTCAGGTTTTCAATGCGTTTGGCAATGTGGTTGATTTCTGTTTCATAAGCCAGCCGTTTTTCTTCCAGGGCCAGGATTTCATCCTGCAGGCGGGTGATGCGCTGGTAACGTAATTTAATCTGGTTGCGTTTCTGCCATTCCATCTGCAGTAAATAATAAACGGCACTCCAGATGGCAAATACACCAAAACCAAGAAACAGCACCAGGTAAAAACGACTGTCTGCATATACCGGTACCACCAGTGATTTAAATTCTTCCCGGTTGGCTTTGATTAAAATTTCGTTTACGCCTTCATGCACCTGGAAGGCGAGGAGCACATCGCCGATGAATACCAGGGCCAGCAGACCGATAACAATTTTTTTAAAACGCGCACCTTTTTCGGAGAACAAATGAATAGCAGTACCCAATGCAAAAAAGATAGTTGGAAATACAATCAGCGGCGGGTAATTGATGATTAGGTAAATAAGCCGGCGCAGGTTGGGCAGCAATTGGATGTTCAGCCGGCCCTCCTGGAAAAGCGACATAGGGTCTACGCCATTCAATGCAAAATCTGCTACACTCATGTAAAAGTACAGCAGGTAAAAAGACAGCGCCAGTAAAAGAAAAATAAGAAAGATATACGTGCCCCAGCTAAATGTATTGTATTTGTTATTGTGAACAGCGGAGCGGGTAGTTTCAATTTCATCTACCTGGTTTTTCAGCAGGTTGATCTCGGTTTGTTTAATGGGCACCAACCCTTTGGTAATGTCGCGGCTGTTGTGTATTTCATCGGCACGGCTTTTCAGTTCATAATATTTTTCAAGCAGTGCATCAATCTGTTTCTGTATACGTGTTTTTGTTTCTTCCGTTTTGGCTACCAGGCGCATGGAATCCTGTTCAGTAAGTATGGAGCCGCTGCGTATTTTATTCAGCATCCCTTTGTACGCTTCTACGCCACCTTTGTAAGTGCCGGCCTGCTCCACGCCATATTCACGCAGATCTTTCACTACTACATTGGAAAAATCCTGCAAATGATTTTTTCCTGCATCAACCAGTTTTGATTTGCTGTTTATTATCACCAGGTGCTGTTTCTACGTTTGGATAAAATGAAGCCTGTCAAATATAACCAATAGGCCAATGCCAGCGAATGAGGCCCGCAATAGTGTTAATAAATGGAGAATAAAAAACAGGGTTGCGTAAATATACTTAGTATTTTTACGGTGCCCTGTTTTTATGTGATTAAACGATTCTTTAAATGCCGCGCTGTGCCTGGATAAAACAGCAGGAGTCACCCCGGGGAAGCTCACCCAAACTAACTATCTATATCAAATACAAACTGATGCGGTTGATGAACGCGACTGGTTAACTGGTGCCTGGAATTCTTACAAGCCCAGCACCTGCCGCAGTTTTACATAACCAGTTTTACTAACCGGTACCCTGGCGCCTGCTTTTAAGATAGCAATATGTCCGTCTTTTTCATACGGGTCTATCCGGGCAATCTGCTGCACGTTTACCATAAAAGACCGGTGGCAGCGGGCGAACTGCTGTGCATCCAGTGCTTTTTCAAAATGCGCCATGGTTTTATTTTTCAGGTAGTAGCTGTCTGCCGTGTGGACTTTCACATAATCATCTGCTGCTTCCAGGTACAATACATCATGCACCGGGATGATTTTAATTTTTGCTCCATTTTTTACCACAATGCGCTGGTTCTGGCCGGGCGATAAAGCAGCGGTCTCCAACAAGGTCTCTGTGGCAGCCGTAGCAACTGGCGCCGCTGCTGCTTTTTGGTCAAGCCATTTTTGTACAGCTTTATCAAACCGCTCTTTGCTGAAAGGTTTTAATAAATAATCAATAGCGTGTGTTTCAAAAGCTTTTATAGCATATTCGTCAAAGGCGGTGGTAAAAATAACAGCCGGCGGGTGCTCTACCAGTTCCAGCATTTCAAAACCGGTAATCTTGGGCATCTGTATATCCAAAAAAATAAGATCCGGCTGGTGCTGCATAATTGCTTTTATGCCTTCAAACCCATCGCCGCATTCCTGTACCAGCTGCAGCTGCGGATGGCCCTGCAGGTATTCTGCTACAATACTTCTTGCCAGTGGCTCATCGTCTATAATAATGATTTTCTTCATGGTAGTTATTTATAAAAAACTGTTTCGGTTATAATATGGTGCTGTTATTTTTTTTGATCACCGCCGGTAAGGGCTGTGGAATTTTTACAGTGGTGGTAAAAATATTATCCAGCGCTGCGGTGCTGAGTAAATCATTGCGGGCAAACAGCAGGTACAGCCGCCGCTGGATGAAGTGAAGGCCAAAGCCTGTTCCCTGCCGGGGCTGCGCGGTTTCCTCATCAAAAGGGTTTTGCACGATTACCTGCAGCATATTATTACCTATGCTGGTAGTAATGCGGATAATTGTGTCGCCCGTAGTATCGTACAGCCCAAATTTAATAGCATTTTCTACCAGTGGTTGCAGGAGCATGGCCGGCATTTTCATTTGCAGTGAATCAGGCGCTGTTTCAAAAACAGTGGACAGCCGGTTGCCGAAACGAACTTTTTCAATATCGAGGTATAGCCGCAGATATTCGAGTTCTTCTTCCAGTGCTATCCATTGCTGCTCCTCTCTTTTGAGTGTGCCGCGTAAAAAATCAGACAATTGCTGCACCATTTTTCTAGCTTCCTGGGGCCGGGTGCCAATCAGAGCGTTAATAGAGTTGAGGCTATTGAACAGAAAATGCGGCTGCAGCTGCTGCCGCAGTTTATATAATTCCGCGTCCTTGGTCAGCTGTTCTGCTTCGGTTTTTCTTTGTACACTTGTTTTCTGATCTTCAAACCCATGCCAGAGTACGCTTATCATGGCCATGCAGCCAATTACTAAAAAGGCTACCCCAAAACGAACGGGCAATGATTTTATAAGAAACAGGTTATATGCATTTTCATTATCGGTAATGGCAAAGGGCAGGGCATACTTCACGGCCAGCAACCAGGCGCCTGCGGAAAGCAGGCATAATACCAGCAGGTAGCCATAGCGTTGTTCACGGGGTAAATAGTATTTCAGGTTATTACTGATAAGAATACAGGCACCGGCAAGTAAAAAATTAGAAATGGCGCTGTCTGTTGCGCTCAGTTGCAATGAATAATCAAGCCCGTATAATATCCAGGCCTGCATGGCGGCCCAGATAAGCCACCAGGCAATAAAAATGAATAGAAATTTTCTTTGCGAAAAAGGTATTGCAGCCAAAGCAGGGGGTTTAAATTAACTGTAAAGAACGTAAAACGTTTTCACCCATTATATAATCAGCCTTACTGCGTACCATGCTGATAAACCTGCCGGCGTCGTCTGTTTCCTGTATACGGCTGTATATTTCTGCGCCGTCTACCAGTTCACTCAATTTGTACAGTTCGCATACATCGATAAATTTCCATTTCACCAGGTTTTTCTGCTGGTTAAGAAAACTTTCTTCCTCCATTAAGCCAATACGTTGCGCTTTTTGGAAAGCCTCCTGTTCATCGGGAGCAGCTATTAACCGCAACTGTTCATCAAACTGGGGCGTGTGATTGCCCTCGCCGCAAATGATCTGATAAACAATTTTAGTAAGGTACCAGTTCATACAATAAGTTTTGGTTGATGTTGTTTTTTAAAAGCATGTCGCGGTTCGTCGTCCTTTAGCCAGCCAGGTAATTAAAGGCTCCAGACTAACGAAGACCGGCTGACTCAATAACTCCTGAGTTCAATACCACCCATAAAAGCGGTGCCTTTCAGCACCAGCACTTTATTAAAGTCAATTATTTTACCTTGTATCTGCCGCTTGTCTTCTACTCCACCCATAATGGTATTAATTTCTGATTTTACTTCCCAGTTGGAAGGCACAATTAATTTTGCGCCGCCCATTACGGTAGTGATGTCCATTACCACAGACCCGGTGATATCTGCCTGGGTTAAATTTATTTCGGCACCGCCCATGAAACAGGTTACATCGCCGCCTTTAAAATTTTTTGAAACCACTACACGCTGGGTACTGCCCAGCATAGAAGTAATGTCTACATAATCTTCCCCGCTGTTGGTATAATCTGCTTTGTAGAAATCCTTTGGTGGCGTGTCTGCGCCACTAACAGGTGGTGGGGGTACGGTGTTAACAGTATAGTCAGGCTGTTGAATTGGGTTGCGGTTTCTCCTGTAGCGCCGGCCGCTGCCCCAATTATCAAAACCACCACCACCCTTAGGCCTGAGTATAAGTGACAGACCAATACCAATCAGTATAATGGGTACAATATAGCGGTGCAGGTTAAAACCAATATCCATTCTGTCTACAAGGAAAATAAAACCAATTATGATGGGTATGACCCATCCGGCTCCCCGGAAATTATGTTTAAGACCGGTGTAGATACCAATACCAATTAATATCATCGGCCAGGAAAATAACCAATGGGGGAAAAAGAAAAAATCGGCTTGCTTCAAAAAGAAAATAGCGCCTATAGCCAGTAGAAAAAGACCGCCATACACACGTCCGTTATGTTTGGGTTTATTAAAGTTGGGGTCCTGATTTTGTATGTCCATGATTCAGTTTATTTATAAAACAAAAATAAAGTAGTATGGCTGTTCCTGCTATGGCTTTAAGGCCTGCCCGCACGAAAAGACGGTAAAAAGAGGTAAAAAGGCGGTGAAAGCGTGAGCCGTCAGTCATTAGACGTGAGGGGGCATACCAAAGACATCTTTCTATCCCAATTTCTAATTGCCTCTGCTTCGGAATACCGCAGCTTTATTGCTAAGCGGAAACGGTGCCGGGAGTGAGGGTAAACGTATCCCCGTCAAACAACCCTTTATCGCTCAATTTTACATGTGGTATTACCAGCAGGGCCATAAAAGAAAGCGTCATAAACGGTGCGGAAAGTGGGCTGCCCAGGCTCTTTGCCATGGCATCAATGGCGGTATAAGCTTTTGCCACGTTATAGCCGTTTTCATCGCTCATTAGCCCGGCTACCGGAAGGGCGAGTACCATTTCGGCATTATTGCTTACACAACTGATACCGCCTTTTTTTTCTATTACTGCGTTCACCGCTTTGCAAATACTTTCATCGTCTGTACCTACGGCAACAATATTATGGCTATCGTGCGCCACAGAAGAAGCAATGGCACCCTGCAATAATCCAATATTTTTGATAAATGCTGTTGCTACCGGTGTGGGATGGTACCTGTTTACAACCACCATTTTTAATACATCCTGCGCTACATCACTGATTATTTTTCCGTCCGATACTTTGGGCGGCCATACAATTTTGTTGGTTATAAGTTGTCCGTCCAGCGCTTCAATAACAGTAATATTTTTTTCATTGTTCCACGCAACTGCAAAGTCCGCCGGTTGCGTAAACTGGCAATTAAAGTTATTAATTGGGGCGGTATTTTTTTGTTTTGAGTGGATGAATGATTTGCCCTGCTCCGCTACCAGATCGCCATTTATATAAGTTTGTATTACCTCAAAATGCTGCAGGTCTTTTACCACAATAAAATCGGCCGCATCACCTACCTGCAATAAGCCAACACCCGTTTTATAATGCAGCACCGGGTTTACACAGGCAGCCTGCAATACATTAAAAATATCAATGCCTTTGGCGATGGCCCTTGCGCAAAGCTGGTTAATATGACCGGCTACCAGGCTGTCGGGATGTTTGTCATCGCTGCAAAACATGATCATGCCAGGGTAATCGTGCAATAAATCAATAAGCGCTTCAAAATTTTTAGCGGCACTGCCTTCGCGTATCAGGATCTTCATACCGTATTGCAGTTTATCCAGTGCCTCATCTGCCGTAAAACATTCATGATCGGTACTGATGCCGGCATCTATATATTGTTTTGCTTTTTCTCCGCGCAGGCCGGGTGCATGACCATCTACTGGTTTATTAAATTTGAATGCGGCAGCAATTTTTTTCATTACTTCCTCATCGTTGAATAGCACGCCGGGAAAATTCATCATTTCACTGAGGTACCTGATTTCATTTCGCTGCAATAACTTTTCTGTGTCCGCGGCATCGATGGCAGCGCCGGCGGTTTCGAAGATAGTAGCCGGTACACAGCTGGGTGCACCAAAATTAAATTTGAAAGGAACGGTCCGGCCATTTTCAATCATGAATTCAATGCCAGGCATTCCACATACATTGGCTATTTCATGCGGATCACTAACGGTAGAGACAGTACCATGCACCACGGCCAGCTTTGCAAATTCTGCCGGTACCAGCATAGAGCTTTCTATGTGCACATGTGCATCTGTAAAACCAGGAATAATATAGTGTAGGGCTGTGCCAGCATTCTCTGCAAGCGGTGTAATGGAAATAATTTTTCCATTTTCAAATAATACGGTGGCTGCGTATGTGCGCCTGTTAAAAATATCGACCAGTTGTCCTGTAATAGCAGGCATAATACTTTTTTTTATTTGGAATACAAACATGCAGCTGCATGCGCAGCTTAAGCAACGGTAAATATACACAGCCGGATGTAATATGCTGAAACCAACTTATTTTTGGCGCATTCAGCAGCATTGATGCGTTTGATAAATCATATAAGTATATTCCTGAGGTTGGAGGTGCTCAGCAACAAGGGCGTAGTTCTTTTTTTATTTATCATTTCAATAATTATGTTGCAGAAGGAACAGGGCTTGTTCAGCAATTTGGCGAAAGCTGCGGAATGAACAGGAAAGATTTGAATTTGTAACTTATAAAAATTGTTAGCTGCTATCGGAGAAAAGAATGCCCGGTTACCAGCTGCGGCTCAACCTGGTAACTGGAATAAAATAGACAATATGCTGGGTAAACCCAAAACCACCACCATTATCAACCTGCCCTCATTGGTTAAGGGCGAACTGGATTATGAAGCAGGGATATTACTCAATTTTAACAATGAAAGAAAAGGTTTTCTAAGCATCGAGCCTTTGCTTGTGTTTGATAAAAAAACAAACCGGCGGTTTAAAAGAATTCCTTTTGATCAGCCACAGCATGCCGCTTACTTAATGGGTATGCCTGAGGGTATGGTCAGCGCTTTAAAAAAGCTAACTACTGAGGCATTGACCGCGCACCTCGTAAAATGCGGCTATGGCTACCTGAAGCAATTGCCCAACCCGCTCAACCAGTTAAGCCAGGAGCAGATTGACCTGCTGAATGAGATAAGGCATGCGGTACTGCTGGAACTAAAGCCTTTTGGAAACGTCTTTAAAAATATATACCACTTACCAGCCGGTGAAAAATTTGCCAATGATCATATCAAAGCGGCATCTATCAGTGTATTTGTACCATCGCTTCATTTTATACTAACGCGTGAAAATGATTTTTTACAGCTGCATTGTTTTATAGTTATTAACAATGAACATTTTAAGGTAACAGATTTTGAAAGAACCGGTTTCCTGCTTCGCAGCCGCAGTGAATATTTTGTTTTACAAAAACCAGATGTAACCACACTGGATGGTTTTAAAGACGGTATGATGACAGTGCATGAAAAAGAACAAGCTGCTTTTATAACAAACATTGTAAAACCGCTGGCAGAAATGTATTCTGCCGACCTGGGCGATATTGTAAAAAAAGAAACCATTGATGAAGTGCCGGCCGCACAGGTATATGTAAGCGAACTGAATGAAAACTTCCTGCTGATTAAATTGCAGTGGTTGTACGCGGGCCTGGCAGCAGAAGACTGGGAAGAAATGGAGACCATTGTTGAAAAAGACAATACCATCTATACCATTCATCGTAAAAAGGAGGCGGAGAAAGCAATTATTGAAGCCATCCGTAAATTGCATGATAAATTCACTTTTCAAAGCAATGCTTATTTCTACCTGAGTTTCAAAGAAGCACTGCAGCACAACTGGTTTCTGCAATTCTACAACGCACTGCAGCACCTGGGCGTGCCAGTTTTTGGTATGGACCGGCTAAAAAAATTCAAGTACAATCCTCATCAACCTGTATTTGAGATAAGAGCGGGTAAGCGTATCGATTGGTTCGACCTTACTATTGAAGTGAGTTATGGCAACTTGCTGGTGCCGCTCCACGAACTCCGCAAAGCTATCATCAGCAAACAAAATTTTATTATGCTCAGCGATGGTTCGCTGGGGGTGCTGCCTGAAGAATGGATTAAAAAATATGGCATGCTGATGCGTATGGGCCAGGTAACTGGAAATGTGTTGACACTTGCCAAAACCAGTTGGACCATTGTTGACCAGTTGCAGCAGCAAATCAATGATGCTGCACTGGTGAATGAACTGCAGGAAAAGAAAAGCAAGTTGCAGCAGATAGATTCTGTACAAACACATCCCTTATCTAATAAAATAAAAGCCATTTTGCGCCATTACCAGGAAGCTGGTTTTCAATGGATGTGCATGTTGGATGAGATAGGCTGGGGTGGATGCCTGGCAGATGATATGGGACTGGGCAAAACACTGCAGACCATTTGCTTTTTGCAATACCTGTCAGAAAATTACCCCGCGGAAACGCACCTGGTTGTTTGCCCCACTTCGCTTATTTATAACTGGGAGGCAGAACTGAAAAAGTTTGCACCTGCACTTGATTTTCATATTCATTATGGTGCGGACCGCGTGTTTGATCAGCAAGTATTCAGCAAAGCACATTTGATTATTACCAGTTATGGTATGGTGCGCAGCGATATTGAACATTTTAGCAATTATCCTTTTGGTTATGTGGTACTGGATGAAAGCCAGGCTATTAAAAATCCTGCATCACAAATTACGAAAGCAGTGCAGCTGCTTAAAGCCCGCAACAGGGTGGCACTGAGCGGCACACCTGTTCAGAATAACACCTTTGATTTATTTGCCCAGCTGCATTTTTTAAATCCGGGCATGCTGGGCAGCCAGGAGTTCTTTAAAACGGAATTTGCAACGCCCATTGATAAGAATGGTGATATGGAAAAAGCAATGGCCCTGCGACAGCTCATTTATCCGTTTATGCTGCGGCGCACAAAAGAACAGGTGGCTAAAGATTTGCCCGACAAAACAGAAATGATTTTATGGTGCGAGATGGACAAGGTACAGCGCGAAATATATAACAGCTTTAAAGATCATTACCGGGAAAGCATACTGGGACATATTGCTGAAGACGGTATGGGCAAGAGCAGTATTTATATATTGGAAGGGCTTACCAAACTGCGGCAAATTTGTGATAGTCCTGCTATCCTGAATGAAGAAGAAAGCTATCCCAATGAAAGTATAAAACTTGCCGGGCTGGTAAGGGAGATTGGAGAAAATGTTGGTCAGCATAAGGCACTGGTGTTTTCTCAATTCACCAGTATGCTGAAGCTTACAGCGGCCGCATTGAAAGAAAAAGGAATTCCTTTCCTGTACCTCGATGGTAGTACGCCGGCGGCCAGTAGAAAAAACCTGGTGCAGCAATTCCAGGAGGATGACAGTATATGCGTTTTCCTGATAAGCCTGAAAGCAGGGGGTGTGGGCCTAAACCTTACTGCTGCGGATTATGTGTACCTGGTAGATCCATGGTGGAACCCTGCAGTGGAGCAGCAGGCTATTGACCGCACCCACCGCATCGGGCAGGTAAAAAAAGTATTTGCCTACCGCATGATTTGCAAAGACACTGTGGAAGAAAAAATTATGGCCCTGCAGGAAAAAAAGAAGGCACTGGCCGCAGGATTGATCAGTGATGAAGCTGGCTTTGTAAAGAAACTGACGAAAGATGATGTGGCTTACCTGTTCAGTTAGGTATAAATGAACCAGCGAAACAGTCCCCTTAGTACAACGAAGAACTAATTAGCACAGTCAATAAGGCATCATAATATTTTTTAAACGGGATAATTTTAATTATCCCGTTTTCTTTTTCTTTGCATGTAATGAGTATAACTGCCTACATTAAAAAAGTTGTCAATTTCAAGTTCAGTTTTATACAGCAGTCTTTTGGGGACAGGCCATTTAAATTGCTGGATGTAGGAGCTGGTAACCATTCCGCATCCCGTATTGTGTCGCTGTTTCCCAATTGTGACTACTACGGGCTCGACATGGATAAGACCTACAACAACAGCGATGATGATTTTAAGGTAATGAAAGATTTTTATGAACTTGACTTAACTGAACTGAACTATTCGGTTGTTCCCAACCAGCATTTTGATGGTATATGGATGGCGCATGTAATTGAACATCTGTATAATGGTGATAAAGTGTTGCCGGGTTTATTGCGAAAATTAAAGCCGGGCGGGTACTTCTATATTGAGTATCCGGGTAAGAAAAGTACCACGCTACCCTCTATGAAAGGCACTCTGAACTTTAAAGATGATGCCACTCATGTGCGTGTGTATTCCGTACAGGAACTGACCAGGATATTTGAAGCCAACGGTTGCACAATCGTGAAAAGCGGAACAAGAAGAAATTGGTTCTATATTTCTTCGTTGCCATTAAGGGCAATGATTTCCCTGGTAAAAAACGGTTATGTACAGGGGAACGTTTTTTGGGATTTGCTGGGCTTCGCCGAGTATCTGTGGGTGAAAAAAAATTAACTGAAAGTTCTGGATGATTGTAAACCGTCCAGACAAGATTGTCCATGGATTGCCTGCCCGGGTAAAAGAAATACTGCAGACTTCTGCAACAATTCCCGATTTCTTCACATGATTCCCTCAATGTATAGCGCATCGTTGCCATAGATAAAATTTTTCAGATATAGTACAGCCCACTCATTAAATTGCCATTAACATAAAAAAGTTAAACAAGTGTTTGATTTTTTGTGCTGCTATCAGTAGATTTGCAAATTCATTCAGATAATCCGCCTGTTATTGCTGCCATATTTTCTTCAGGATAAGACTTTACCTTATTTGTCACTGCTTTTATTATTATTATGAAATTATACCTGAGTATTTTTTTCTTATTTATCTGTATAGCCGGTTCCTACTCGCAGTCAACCGATTCACTGTTGCAGGCAGCATCTCTGCAAAATTGTGTACAATATGCGCTTAAGCAACAGCCGCTTATTCAGCAATCCCTGCTGGATGAAGAGATTACAGAAAGACAAATCAGGATTAAGCTGGCCGACTGGTACCCACAAGTGAATTTTAATTATAATGTGCAGCACAATTTCCAGGTGCAGACTTCTATTATTGGCGGTAACCCTGTAAAACTGGGTGTCAACAATACTTCTTTCGGGCAATTTGGATTTACACAAGCCATTTTTAACCGCGATGTTTTACTGGCCAACCGAAGTGCCGGTGATGTAAGAAAGCAGTCGAAGCAAATAACGGTGGGCAACAAAATTGATATCACCGTAAATGTAAGTAAGGCTTTTTATGATGTGATACTTACCCAACAGCAGCTGAAGCTGGATGATGAAACCCTGAACAGGCTGGAGAAAAGCCTGAAAAACGCTACTGATCAGTACACCGGCGGCATTGTAGATAAAATTGATTATAAAAGGGCCACCATTGCGCTAAACAATGCCAAAGCCCAAAAAAAACAGCATGAGGAAGATTTGAAAGCCAAATATGCTTACCTCAGAAACCAGATGGGCTACCCCGCAGACAAGCCGCTGGATTTACAATATGACAGCGCACAGCTTGAAAGGGATGTGTACACGGATACCAGCCAGGGCATTACCTACGAAAACAGGATTGAATACCAGTTGCTGCAGACCCAACAACGTTTGCAGGCCAGCAACCTCAGCTATTATAAATGGGGTTACCTGCCGGTGGTGTCTGCTTTTGGCAATTACAACCTCAATTTTTTGAACAACGATTTTGCCAAATTGTACAATCAGAATTATCCCAATTCTTTTGCTGGTCTGTCACTGGCGTTTCCCATTTTCCAGGGGGGTAAAAGGGTACAGCAAATACGACAGGCTACCCTGCAGTTAAAACGGGTTGATTACGATATCATCGCGCTAAAAAATAATATCAGCGCTTCCTACACACAGGCCATGGCATCCTACAAGAGTTACATCAACTATTACAATATCTTAAAAGACAACCTGGCCATTGCCACAGACGTGTACAATACTATACAGTTGCAGTACAGGGCAGGTGTAAAGACCTACCTGGATGTAATTTTTGCAGAATCAGATTTGCGTTCAGCGCAGGTAAATTATACCAATGCACTCTACCAGGTTATCAGCAGCAGGCTGGATGTGCAAAAGGAAATGGGTACCATTCAATATTAAAATAAAATATGCGTAAATATTCTCAATATATGAAACTGAATTATAAAGTACTGTTTGCTGTTTGTGCAGGCGCTGTATTGATTTCTTCCTGTGGGTCTTCCGGCAAACCTGCCGAAGCGCCAAAAGCGCCGCCGCCCGTGCCGGTAACTACCTATAACGTAGAAAAGGGCAGCGCCCTGTATTATGATCAATATCCCGCTACCGTGGTGGCGCTGAATGAAGTGCAGTTGCGGCCGCAGGTGACAGGCTATATATCAGGCGTGTTTTTTAGAGATGGTCAGCATGTGAGTAAAGGACAGAAGTTGTATGCCATTGACCAACAGCAGTACCAGGCAAGTTATAACCAGGCAGTTGCCAATCTCAACGTATCCAAAGCCAACCTGGGTAAGGCCCAGCAGGATGCAGACCGCTACGCGGAATTATTGAAAAACGATGCCATTGCCAGGCAGACCGCCGAGCATGCGCAGGCAGATCTGCAGGCATCAAAAATGCAGTTGGAAGCCGCCAAAGCAAATGTGGCCAGTGTACAAACCAATGTACGCTACTCAACTATTTATGCACCATTTGAAGGCACCATTGGCATATCGCAGGTAAAACTGGGAACGGCTGTATCGCCCGGACAAACCATTTTAAATACTGTTTCTTCTGATAACCCCATTGCCGTAGACGTAGCGGTAGATCAAAAAGAAATAGCCCGCTTTGTAATGCTGCAACAAAAAACAAATGGCGCAAAAGATTCCACCTTTTCATTGGCGCTGCCCGACCAGTCAGTGTATGCATTTCCAGGTTATATCAGTTTAATAGACCGTGCAGTGGATCCGCAAACGGGTACCATCAAAACAAGAATCATTTTCCCTAATAAAGATAAATTTCTGAAAGCTGGTATGAGCTGCAATGTGCGTGTTAAGAATAACGGCAACAGTCAGTCGCTTTTAATCCCCGCCAAAGCGGTAATGGAGCAGATGGGTGAATATTTTGTATACGTGGTGGGTGATAGCAGTAAAGTAGTACAGCGCAAAATAGTAACCGGCCAGGTTATCAGCGATAAAATAATGGTGAAAAGCGGTCTAGAAGAAAATGAAAAAATAGTAATAGAAGGGGTGCAGAAATTACGTGATGGCACCGTGGTTCAGTTATCAAAGGCGGATAGCAGTGCAGTAAAGACTAAATAGTTGTACCCGGGCCAGGCAAGTCAGACAGCAGGTGATTTGGGTGGCTAATTGAAGTTTAGCAGGCTCAGTCTGACAGCAATGTTTAAGACAGGTTCTGAACGGGAATCAGGTTTACCAAACTTTGTAACGAAAATAAACAGATGATCGCAGATACTTTTATACGCAGACCCGTCACCGCTATCGTTATTTCAATTGTAATTGTTTTACTGGGTGTGCTGGCAATTTTAAACCTGCCCATCAGCCAGTATCCGGATATTACCCCGCCCATTGTACAGATTACCGGCAGCTTTACCGGCGCTGATGCCCAAACGGTAGAACAAACCGTGACCACGCCTGTAGAGACACAGGTAAATGGTACGCCTGGTATGGCCTATCTGCAGAGTAACAGTACCAGCGACGGACGTACCACTATTAATGTGAACCTCAAAGTAGGTACCAACCCGGATATTGCCGCGCTGGATATTCAGAACCGCGTAGGTATAGCCACGCCCCAGCTGCCGGATGATGTAAAACGGCTTGGATTAACCACACGCAAACGTAATCCAAGTATCCTGATGCTGGTGGCCATGTTCTCGCCGCAGGGTACCCATAACGTAACCTTTGTAGATAATTATACCAACATATTTGTGAAAGATGCCTTACTGCGTGTAGCTGGTGTGGGAGATATCTTTACAAGGGCCGATGATTTTAGTATGCGTGTGTGGCTACAGCCTGATAAGATGGCGCAACTGGGTCTTACGCCCAATGATGTAATAGCCGCCTTAACAGAACAGAATCTGCAGATAGCTGCAGGATCGGTGGGGTCTGCACCGCAATCAAAATCGCAGGCTTTTGAATACACTGTTTTTACCAATAGCCGTCTTAACAGTACGCAGCAGTTCAATGATATCATTGTGCGCACAAAACCACAGGATGGATCTATTGTATACCTGAAAGATGTGGCGCGTACCGAACTTGGTAAATTCAGTTATGCCAGTAACTCGTTTGTAGATGGTAAAAGAGCCTCTTACCTGCTCGTTTACCAGGCACCCGGCAGCAATGCCCTGGATGTAGCCAAGGGTGTTACAGAGACTATGAATAACCTGAAAAAGTCTTTTCCAAAAGATATTGACTATGTAGTGCCTTTTGAAAGTGTGTCTGTAGTAGAAGTCTCCATTCATGAAGTGATCATAACATTGCTGGAAGCATTGGGTCTGGTGATACTGGTGGTATTTTTATTTTTACAAAGCTGGCGCGCAACGCTGATACCGGTGCTGGCCATACCAGTTTCTATCATTGGTACATTTGCTTTGTTCATTCCACTTGGTTTTACCATCAACACACTTACCATGTTTGGTTTTGTACTGGCCATTGGTATTGTGGTAGATGATGCTATTGTGGTAGTAGAAGCTGTGCAGCATTATATTGATACAGAAGGATTGTCTGCCAAAGAAGCCACCTCCAAAGCAATGAAAGATATTTCGGGTCCGGTGGTTGCCATTGCATTAATATTAGCAGCCGTATTTGTACCCGTAGCATTTATACCCGGCATTGTAGGGCGTTTGTACCAGCAGTTTGCAATCACCATTGCTATTTCTGTATTGATCTCAGCTTTTGTGGCGCTCTCTTTAACGCCGGCCCTTTGTTCGCTGTTTTTGAAGCCGATGCACCTGGATAAAAACTCAAGGGGCCTGAACCAGTTTTTTTATCGCTTTAACCAGTGGTTCAAAAGAACGACCGACCGCTATAATGCCGGCGTAAAACGAACCATTAAAGCGGCTCCTTATGCCATCATTGTACTCATCTGTATTTTTATTGGAACGGGTTTATTGTTTAAATACAAGCCAACCGGATTTATTCCCACAGAAGATGAAGGGCGTCTATTTGTGACCTACGAATTGCCAGAAGCTTCTTCTACTACGCGCAGCCTGGAAGTGCTGGACAGTGTGATGAGCATTTTAAAGGAAACTCCGGGAGTGGCGCATTTTGCGGGTCTGGGCGGTTTGAACGTGGTGACATTTGCTTCCAAATCAAACAGCGGTACGGTATTTACACAGTTAAAGCCATGGGATGAGCGAAAAGACAAATCGCTGCAGCTGAGCAGCATGATTGCATCGCTGCAGAAAAAACTTGCTTCTATTAAGGGCGCCAATATCATTGTTATTTCGCCGCCGGCAATACCTGGTCTTGGACAAACGGGAGGTTTCACATTTGAGCTGGAGCAAAAAGAAAGCACAGATGATATCAAGCAATTTGAAAAAGTGGTGCAGAATTTTGTGGCAGAAGCCAATAAGCGCCCCGAAATTAGTCGCGCATTCTCATTCTTTACTGCACGCACACCGGGTTACCAGGTGGATGTAGACAGGGAAAAATGTAAAAAACTCGGCGTATCAATTTCCGAGGTATACGGTACCATGCAAACGTATTTGGGTAGCCGTTATGTAAACGACTTTACTATTTATGGAAGAAATTTCCGCGTGGTGGCGCAGGCGGATACCGGCTTCCGTGCAGGTATTACCAACCTTGATAAATATTATGTGCGCAACCAGGCGGGCACTTTATTACCATTAAGTACATTGGTGACGTATAAAATAACAGAAAGTGCGCCCCTGGTTTCACATTACAATCTTTTCCGCACGGCAGAAATAAACGGCGGGGCAAACCCGGGTTATAGCAGCGGCCAGGCCATACAGGCATTAAAGGAAACCGCTGACAGGGTATTGCCTGCCGGTTATGGCTACGAATTTTCCGGTTTAAGCCGTGAAGAAATCAATTCCGGCAACAGCACCGTAATCATCTTCTCTTTATCTATTGTATTTGTATTTCTTTTCCTGGCAGCACTGTATGAAAGCTGGTCGGTGCCATTCTCTGTATTGCTGGCTGTGCCGCTGGGCGCATTTGGCGCCATTTTAACGCTTACGCTTATACCAAGGCTAACCAACAGTGTATACGCGCAGATTGGGTTAATAACCCTCATCGGCCTTGCGGCGAAAAACGCCATTCTTATTGTGGAATTTGCAAAAGAAAGGGTAGACCGCGGGATACCGTTGCTACAAGCAACACTGGAGGCTGTCGATTTGCGCTTACGCCCCATTGTTATGACCTCGCTGGCATTTATACTGGGCGTACTGCCACTGGCGTTTGCAGAAGGTGCTGGCGCCGTGGCCCGCTCTACCATTGGCTGGACGGTGCTGGGCGGTATGATTGGTGCAACCCTGCTGGCTATCTTTATGGTGCCGGTGTTGTTTATCGTTATTACCAGGCTGGCTTATGGCAAAAAGAAACTGGCAGAAATGGAGTTAAAGGCAAAGGCGGAAGGCGATGAAAGGAATGAGTCCATTGGAGCATAACAGACCCTTTTCGATTCAACAATATATAAAAGGCGCACCCCGGGTGCGCCTTTTTGCTTGCCATATATTTTGTGCTGATTATTTTATTGTCTGTAATTCCCTGGCAGAAGCTGTATAACCAACACGGCCGTCAATCTGCTCCGGTATTTCAATGACTCCTGGCTATGGCAATAGCCTGCTGTTGCTGAACAGAGTTGTTACTTATTTTATTTGCGCTTATTGGTCAGTGTAAGTAGTACATCTTTCTAATGTGCCTGGTCCGTCAAATGCTTCAGGGTTATTTTCTCCGCAAACTACCGTTATTACACGCTTGGTATAAAATGTCAATTACATAAACTTCGTGGTATTGATTCAATATTCTTTCACGAACCGCTTTATTTTTTACCCGCCGTTTTTATATTAATCCTTAAACATAACTAAACATGAAAAAGCTTTTTGCAATGCTTTCAGTAACTGTATTGATGGTATGCCTTCCTTGCGCAGCATTCTGTGGCATAAAAGCCAGGAAAGTGCTTATTAATACAGAGAACAACGCCAGTATTTTTGTTGATGGCAAACAGGTGGCCACCACTACCACGAGTATTAAAGTGCCTGCTTTTACCACAGTAAATGTGCGGGTAGAAAAAACAGGTTTTATTACACAGGAGCGCAATTATGTAAACGATGGTAACCATGAGATACCTCCTAAAGATTATATACAGTTAGAGAAAGATGATGCGCTGGAAAATTCGCTGATAACCGATTTGGCCAATCATGATATTGATATACGTGCCAATAAGCCGGAGGAAGAGGCCTGGAAACTGATCAATCGTATTATTACCGGCTCATTTGACGTAATAGCAGTTACCGATAAAGCTACCGGCTATATGTGTACTGCCTGGGTAGTAAAATCTTTTAAAGCAGCCACTGTGCGTACAAGGCTGATCATAAAAACAGGTAACAATGATCCGCTTACTTACAAAGCAAAAATTGTTTCGGAGATAGCTAAGCCGGGCACGGCGGCCAGTGCGGATGAATCTTTCCGCGCATGGGACAGGTTACTGCGAAGTTTTGAGAATGTGATACCGGAGCTGCAAAGCCGGCTTTCAAAATAATTTATCTGGTCATTAAAAAAAACTGTTGATTATGAAATCTATTTCTTTTTTTGTGCTGCTATGCTGTATGGCAGCCGGCACTGTCGCCCAGCAAAAGCAGCCTAAAATCTTCAGGCCCTTTTATTTCAACTTTGGTCTCAATATGCCCGCTGGTAATTTTGGAACTTCACCACTGTATGGTAACAATATAAAACAAAATGTACTGGCCGGTTACTACGGCGCCAAACAGGGTTATTTATTTGAACTGGGTACAAGGATTTACTTCAATAAGGCAGACCAAAAATTGCGCTATGGTCTTGACTGGACTTTTATCTCTGCTACTTATAACGGGATGGACTGGAGTGCATACAGTTCTTCGAAGGGAGGTACTATCGGTGATTCGCGTATCATCGGCCTGTCTTCAAAACTGGGGCCGGTGCTGTCTTATAATATTATTGATAAACTGGTGGTGGATGCCCACTTCCAGGCAGCGCCCACACTTCAATACGCTACCCTCGACTATTACCATGATATCAATACAAGTAATTATGAAACTTTTCATTTTACGGCAGATAATCTGACGGACATACTTGGGATAAAGACGGGCGCAGGTATCAGCGTGCGCTGGGGCGTCATAGGAGTGTCGGCAGATTATTTCAATGGCAGTGTTCAATCAGCTTACCATTATACCAATACCGCAACGGGGGAAGGAGATAATACAACTCCGGTAAAACAAAAAATCTCCTCCTCTTCTATGCAGTTGAAACTAAGCTTGAATTTGTAGACCTGACATAGCTAAAGTAATAACAGGCGGAATGCCCGCAGGCGATAAAAATAATATTGCCAAGTCTGCCCTGCACTTATATTTTAAATAATTATTAAAGACCTGATTATGAAAAAAGTACTTTTTTTCCTGGCCGCATTATGCGCATTCGGCTCTTCCTGTACAAAAAACGGAGCAGCAAAAAAAACGATAGACAAAGGAGTATACGAAGTTTGTATTGACTATGGCTGTACCGATCCCAAGAAAACAGCCAACTGCGAAGATGTAATTGCGTTTATTCAATTCAATGCAGGGGCAGGTGGGCAACAAATCCATGTGCAGGGGCATTTTCCGGATAACAGTGTGCTTTCACTTGATCTATTGTGGGATGGAAATCCTACTAAAAACACTTTTTCGTTAAACGAAGATAAAATTGGTACGGGTAACTGGGGCTATGGTTACTATTCCGCCCAGCTTGGTTCGCTGCAGGGCTATCATACAGGCGATGGCGGGTCAGGTACTGCCACGGTAACTGACTATGACGCAAACAACCAGCGTATCAGCGGAACTTTTTCATTTAAGGCAAAATATTTTGATGGCAGCAATTATCAGAATACCTACAAAACCTTTTCCGGGTCATTTATTAATATTCCTATTATAGATCCCAACAACCCACAGTCTGCCTGTAATGGCACCGGTGGTGGTTCAACGGGGGGTGGCTCGGCCGGTGGCGGTGGGGGCACAGTTTTGGCTTCATCAGTGAGTTATAAAAACGCCAGCTTTACGGATATTGCTATTGTTTTGGGTGGCACACAAAAAACAATCACGCCTGGTAGCAGCGTTAGTTTCAGCGGCAGTGGAAATGCAAACTTTGCTGCAAGTGCCAGTACATCCGGCAAAACATCCAGTGGTACACAGGTAGGCAGCATGCTGCAATGGAAATTAGATGGAAGCTTTCCCGCGTCCGGTACCAGGAATACTGATTTAAATGTGGCTGCTGAATATTTCTTCCTGAAAATTGTAAACAAGTCTGCTAAAAATATCAGTAAGCTGTATACTAATTACGGACTGGTTTCACAAACCACAGAAAACCTCAGCATTCCCAACGATGCAAAAACGTATTTCCTTGGGTATTACAAAGCTTATAGCAACTCAAATGTAAGAGCAGAAAGCGGCAGCAGCTATTGGCAATGGAATACGCTTTCACTTCCTTATACACAGAACCAATCAACTACAGTAACCGCCAATCCATAACAGCATAATTTTTGCAGCAATACAGACAAGGATGTTTCCTTTTTTTCACGCAGTTTAGTTTTGGTTAGCCTCCTTTTTTAAGGAGGCTTTTTAAAATCAGTCTTTTTACGGGTAATTTTTTCACGTAAGCATCCGTATTTCTCCTATGTGGATAAGCTTTGTTTGGCATGGCAAATGCAATACATCTGTTACAAAAATCCAGCTTATGAAAAAGACCATTGTATTAAACCTGGCGGTTATATTACTTTATTATTTTTTGCTGCGTGCCTTTCTTCCTTGTTGAATACGGGGAGTGGGTTTCTTAGGAGTGAAATCCAATTTTTACTCGTCCAGTAAATCTGGCCTTCTTTCGCGGGTGCGTTGCAAAGATTGATCATACCGCCATTCTTCTATTTTTTTTGGATCGCCGCTGAGCAAAATATCAGGCACTTTTACACCGCGAAAATCAGCTGGCCGGGTGTACACAGGAGGGGCCAGTAAATTATCCTGGAAAGAATCAAACAGGGCAGACGTTTCATCATTTAAAACACCGGGCAGTAACCTGCCGATGGCATCTACCACGACAGCTGCTGCCAGTTCACCGCCGCTGAGTACATAATCGCCAATAGAAATTTCTTTGGTAACATATTGCTGCCGTATGCGGTCGTCGATGCCTTTATAATGACCGCAAATGATAAGCAGGTTTTTTTTCAGTGAGAATTGATTGGCGGTTTGCTGGTTAAACCGATCTCCATCGGGCGTCATGTAAATAATCTCATCATAAGTTGCTGATGCAGTAAGTGATTCTATTGCGTTTGCCAGTGGTTCCGGCATCATTACCATACCTGCACCGCCGCCATACTGGTAATCGTCTACCTGTCCGTATTCATTGACTGCCCATTGCCGCAGGTGGTGCACTTTTACTTCCAATAAACCTTTTTGCTGTGCCCTTTTCATGATGCTGTGCTGCAGCGGGCTTTCCAGTAATTCAGGTACCACTGATATAATATCAATCTTCATGGGGCAAACTTAGGATTATTTTAAATGGTGAGTTTTGAGTTATTGCTATCACCTGCAATTCTTTGCTGGTCGCTTCAGGCCGTGCCGCCAGTTGGGTGTTGATTTTTAGTTGGCGTTACAATGCAACCGGGTAAGTATTTCAGCCATTGCCGCAACAGGTCCAATACTATAATGCTTAGTTTAAAGAAATTCATGCATTAGTCTGTAGTAAAATCATCCAAATCACGGCGTTCTTTTTTAGTAGGTCTTCCAATTTTGCTTTGTCTTTTACCGGTATTAAAACTGGAGCTTTGAAATTCTATGCGGTCTAATTCTTCCGGTGGGGTGATATCAGTATAGTTTTTAATCGCTTCAGGATACTGCACCCTTTTTTCCAGCAGGCCTGTTACTTTAATGCGCCAGCGTTTGGCTTCTGTTTTCACTTCATATTCATCGCCAATGGTCACTGGTTTTGCGGCTTTTACATTCTCGCCATTCATTTTCACTTTACCTTTATCGCAGGCATCACCGGCCTGGCTACGGGTTTTAAAAAGGCGGATAGCCCAGAGATATTTATCAAGACGAAGTTTTTCTTTTTCGGGCATGGTCATATTTTTCAATAAAAAGCAGGCAATTTTTTTTATTGTCTTTCACAAGTAACTGACCGTTGCACGGCAGCCGGGGTTCTGTTAAAAACATTCAAAATAATTGCCTCACTTCATCTCTGCAAAAAACTGGTGGAAGTAAGGAATGGTTTCAATGCCTTTGTAAAAATTGGCAATATCATATTTTTCATTAGGGCTGTGCAGGTTATCGCTATCGAGCCCAAAACCCATGAATACAATTTTAACACCCAGTTCCTTTTCAAACAATGAACAAATAGGTATACTGCCGCCGCCGCGCACAGGTATCGGGTCTTTGCCAAAGGTGGCTTTAATGGCTTGTGCGGCTGCCTTATATGCCTTTGAATCTATTGGCGTCATATAAGGTTCGCCGCCATGGTGCTCGGCTGCTTTTACGGTTACACCTGAGGGCGCAATGCCGGTAAAATAGTTAATGAGTTTCTCTGTAATCTTTCCGGCAGACTGATTCGGCACCAGGCGCGCAGAAATTTTTGCAAATGCTTTAGACGGCAATACTGTTTTTGCACCTTCGCCGGTATAACCGCCCCAAATGCCATTCAACTCAAGTGTAGGGCGTATGCCGGTTTGTTCATTGCTGGTATAGCCTTTCTCGCCCCATAATGCTTTTATGCCCAAATCATCCTTGTATTCCTGC
This sequence comes from Chitinophagaceae bacterium, assembly GCA_039916305.1. Classification (GTDB taxonomy): domain Bacteria; phylum Bacteroidota; class Bacteroidia; order Chitinophagales; family Chitinophagaceae; genus JACMLD01. Next base: position 62,817 of record JBDSLR010000017.1, read on the forward strand.
TCATCAAAAGGAGCCGCTGCCATTAATTTTCTTTCCGCAGCGGTTGCTTCCACTACATCATCATAAAAGCCTGGTATGGTTATATGGTTGTTTTCATCGTGGCAGCTGGCAATCATTTTTGCAAGTATAGTAATAGGATTGGCAACTGCACCGCCATATACGCCACTGTGTAAATCGCGGTTAGGACCGGTCACTTCTACTTCAATATAACTTAATCCGCGTACACCAATGTCTATAGATGGTGTATCAAGACTTATCATGGCTGTATCACTAATCAGTATTACATCCGCTTTTAATAAATCTTTGTGTGTTTTTACAAATTTGGCAAGATTGGGTGAGCCCACTTCCTCTTCTCCTTCAATACAAAATTTAATATTGGTAGTGAGTGAATTTGTTTTCACCATGGTTTCAAGCGCTTTTACATGCATGTACACCTGGCCCTTATCATCGCATGATCCGCGGGCGAAAATTTTTCCATCTTTTATAACGGGTTCAAAAGGGCCACTATGCCAGAGCTCCAGCGGGTCGGCCGGCTGCACATCGTAATGCCCGTACACCAGCACCGTTGGTCTGCTGGCATCCGTTATTTTTTCACCATATAGTACCGGGTGGCCCTCAGTAGCATATATTTCCACTTTATCAGCGCCCGCTTCCATCAGCCGTACTTTCATCGCTTCTGCGCATTTTACCATGTCCTCTTTATGCTCGCTTCTTGCACTGATGCTGGGTATGCGCAGCAGCTCCAGCAATTCTTCTAAAAAGCGATCTTTATTGGCCAGCTGATAATCTTTCCAGGCTTGCATATATATTGTTTTAATGATTTGTTTTATTGGTACAACGAATATAACCCGTTTTAAAAACATACTGCCGTTGGTAGCAGCAAATACGGCGTTTTCATTTGTCAGGAATTTTTGCTGTCCGGGATAATTGTTTTATTCTTTGAAAGCGTAACGATGATAACGCCGGCAAGAATAATGACGAGCGCTATTATTTGCTGGCGGCCAATGGCTTCATGGGCAATCAGCCAGCCAAGAAAAACGGCTACTACCGGGTTTACATAAGCATACGTACCTACCAGTGAGGGCGGCCTCACACTCAGCAGCCATATGTAAGAAATATACCCCACCAGCGAGCCAAAACTAACCAGGTATAAGATAGCCATAATAGCCTGTTGGGAAACATGGGCCGGTGAAAAATGTTGCTGTTCCCCACTGATAAATGCCGGAATAAGTGAAATAAAGCCTGCAGCCATCATCTGTATGGAAGCCTTCATGCCGGTGCTGCCTTCAGCCGGCGTATATTTTGCATAAAGCGAACCCGCTGCCCACAGGAAACTGCCAATGAGCATAACAATAAAACTGATTAAAATCATTTTGTTTCCTGCAACACTAAAAATATTATTGCCTGCAAAAAGGGTTAGCACACCAGCAAAGCCAATAAGTAAACCAATAATGATGTACCTGTTGTTAAAATTAAATTTCCACTGGCGTTTATCAAGCACCACAAACCATAGCGGGGTAGTGGCAATAATGATGGCTGCTATGCCAGAAGGTATGTATTGCTCAACCCATACCAGGCTGCCGGTTCCAAAAAAAAGTATAAGAATACCACTGAAAGAAATGGTAAGCACTGATTTTAACGGGGGCGTTGGCTGGCCTTTTATCCGGCACCAGGCATAAAGAATTACCCCGGCTGCAATAAACCGCATTGCTGCCAGTAGAAAGGGTGGTATATCTTTAAGTGCTATCAGTATGGCCAGGTAAGTAGAGCCCCAGATAATATACAAAGAGGCAAAGGCCGCAATGACCAGTGCCTGCGAAGGTTTTTTATCATTAGAAGAAAGTGTTGTCATTACAGGATTTTGTGATTGCTGACTATTCATTTACCAGGTTGATTGTTTGCATGAAACCAGCATCGTGTTTAAAATGGACACCAGCAACAATTATTGAGCGACCGGTAATCCATGTTTTTTATCAGAGATGATATTTTTGAGTGTCCATTCCACCTTGTTTTCAAAAGGGTGTTGTCTTACAGGGCAATCCTGTTTGCTGCATATATGACAGGAGAAATCAAGACAGCCATCTGTATGAACAAAAAACTCCACGGCATCTCCAAATTCTTTTGTAATAAGGGCAGTGAGTGCGTCAATTTCTTTGTGCGCTTCATGTACGTTTAAATACCAGGGCACGGTCATGTGGCAATCAATATGCAGTTGGCCGCCATATTTTATTACCCGCAGGTTGTGCAGGTCTATCCAGTTTTCTCTCCTGTTATTGTTCAATACCGTTACTAATTTTGAAAGTAAATCACTGTCTATCTCATCCATGATGCCTGCCAGCGAACTGCGGATAATTTTATACCCGGTATATAATATGATAAAAGCGAAAATAATAGCTACAATACTATCCAGCCTTGTGTAACCTGTAAAAATAATGAGCAGCAGACCAATGATAATACCAATGGTAGACCAGGTATCTGTTTGCAGGTGTTTACCGCTTGCCTGCAGTGCCAGCGAATTATTTTTGCGGCCTTTGCGGATGGCAAAATAGCCAACAAAAAAATTGATGGCGCCCGTAATTGCTACCAGTATAATACCACGATCCAGCTTTTCCAATTTTCTGGGGTGAAGAAAGCTTTCTGCCGAGGTATAAATAATAATCAGCCCGGCGATAAATATCAGTGTACCCTCTACTGCAGCAGATACAAACTCCGCTTTACCATGACCGTAAGGATGGTCTTCATCCTTCGGTTTAGCCGCCACATATAAACTGTACAATCCAATAAATCCGGCAATTACATTTACGGTGCTTTCCAGCGCATCGGTAAGTATGGCCACAGATTTTGTAATGTACCAGGCGGCCACCTTGATGATAAACAATATGATTGCGATGGCAACAATGAATTGCTGTACGCGGAAATTCTGCTTTTCTTTATTCAAAACGATACATTATCAGTTTGCCTGTTCTATGATTACTTTGGCATGGATAGCACAATGCTTACGCAGCATGGCCGCTACACCACAATATTTTTCCAGCGAAAGATCTACTGCACGCTTTACCTTATCCTCATAATCTGCAGGTATCTTTATATAGTACGTAATACTGATGTCTTTAAACACACGCGGGTGTTCTTCTGTTTGCGCTGCCTCTGTTTCGATGCGGATGCTTTGATAGGGCGCTTTCATTTTATCAAGTATAGAAATAATATCTATACCTGTACAACCTGCCAGGCCTGATAACAACAACGCCTTAGGGCTAAAGCCGCTGTCGTCCCTGCCGGATGCGTTTGCATCATCCAGGGCTATGCTGTTTTGTTTAAACTGACTGTCAAAAGCAAAACCAGCTTTCCAGTATGTAATTGTTTTCATGTGTTGCAGTTTTGTTCCGCAAATGTAATTCTTAGCTGAAGATTCGCCGGTTGAATTTTTGTTTTGTTATTGAAAAATAATGTCTTCGCGTGCAAAAGAAAAATTACCAGTTGAGCGGACTTTTTCTCCATTATTTAAAGTAGTGACCAGGCATGCAGGAGAAAAAAAGAGCCGCAGATGTACAGATAATTTAATCTGCGCATCTGCGGCTGCAACATGTATATAATTGCAATGTCTTACATGCTTTCAAAGCGTTTTTGTACAAAATCCCAGTTCACTACTTTCCACCAATTTTCAATGTACTCCGGACGGCGATTCTGGTAATGCAGGTAATAGGCGTGTTCCCAAACATCGAGTCCGAGTAATGGAAAGCCTTTGATATCCGAAACATCCATCAGCGGGTTATCCTGGTTGGGTGTAGAGCCAGTTTTTAATTTCTTATCGGCTCCAATAACAAGCCAAGCCCAGCCACTGCCAAACCTGTTTTTTCCGGCATCGCTGAACTGCGTTTTAAATGCATCGAAAGAATTAAAATCTTTTTCTATGGCAGCTAATAATTTGCCGGAAGGTTTTCCTTCTCCATTGGGTTTAAATGTTTTCCAGAATAACTCATGGTTATAATGGCCGCCGGCATTGTTGCGCATCTTGACTGAGTATTTTGACACCTTTGCAAGAACATCTTCAATGGGTTTGGAAGTGTCTACACTTTCTGCGGCGGCTGCTTCCTTTACATTTTTGGCATAGGTAGCGGCATGCTTTGAATAATGTATTTCCATTGTCATGGCATCAATAACAGGTTCCAGTGCATTGTAAGCATAAGGAAGCGGCGATTGATCAAAGGAGGTATAAGGAGAAAATAAAGAGCCCGCAAATATGTTATTTGATACCAAACTGGCAGCAGTAAGCGCAACACCGGTTTTTGCAGAAGCCACAATAAATTTTCGGCGGTTTAATTTGTTCATAACTGACAATTATTTTAATTAAAGTTAAGCAATGCCCGATTCATTCTTCACTGATTTGCCTTTGATTGCCCAGGCACGTACACGCCTGAAAAAACGGTAATAAAATTCCTGGTTAAAAAGCTGCGAATCGCTCATGGCTTTATAAACAAGAAATATACCAATGGGCAACAATATAAAAGTGGCCAGCCACATACCCACCCAGGGCTGCCATACATCCTGTTTTACAAATTTCTCACCAAAGTTGTTAAGCAGAAAAAACACAACAAAAAATGCCACCGCAAAAATTAACGGGGTGCCAATGCCCCCTTTTCTTATGATAGACCCCAGTGGCGCTCCAATTAAAAACAACACCAGGCAGGCCAGGGAAAGACTGAATTTCCGGTGCCATTCTATCAGGTGTAAACGCAGGTTCATTTTACGGGTATTGAATTCAGCCGCATAGCGTTCCATAGTGGTTTTTACAGAATTTGCCTGCCCCATAGCAATATCTATGGCGGCGGTTCTGGCACTGTCTGGTATAACCTGTTTAAAATTACCAGGCGCTTTACCTGAAATTTTAGCGGGTGCCCAGTTGCTGTCCAGGTTCCGGGCAAAAGGCATATAAATAGCGGCTTCAACGGCAACATTTTTGATGGAACTGTCTTTGTTTTTTTGCAGGGAATCAATAGCCTTGTCGAGCTGCCGCACACTTAACATCCGCCAGTTATCTTTAAAAACGCTGTCTTCTGTTTTTTGTATTTTAAAAGAACTTAGGTCAAAAACTTTTTTATAGTCTTTAAACCCCATACGGGTAAACTCAGTGTTGGTGGTTATTTTTTCTCCTTTCTCAGAATAACGCCAGCCGCTGTTAAGGTAAAATTCCAGGTAACGTTTATCTGCAGACACTTTCATCAGTCCGCTGTCTGCTACCGTTATATTATCCTGCAGGTTATAATTTTTTTCATAGATCACCACGTTACGGATAGTACCATTTTGTTCTTTTTTCCCAATCTTAATGACGTAGCCATCTATCTTGTCGTAAAAGACACCTTCTTTTATATCCAGTGCGGGCTTGGTAACAATGATGTCGTATTTAAGGGTATTTAATTTAAGTGTGGCGCGGGGTATTATATAATTATTGAACAGGAAAGCGATACCGCAGATAAACAAACTTGTAACCAGCAGGGGTCGCATAAAACGGAACAAAGGGATGCCTGCAGATTTTATGGCCACCAGTTCAAATGTTTCACCGAGGTTGCCAAAAGTCATAATTGAAGAAAGCAGCACAGCCAATGGTAATGCCAGCGGTACCACCGAAGCCGTTACATAACTCATTAAACGGGCAATGGTAAAAAAGTCGAGGCCCTTGCCCACTATATCGTCTATGTATAGCCAGAAAAACTGCAATACCAGTACAAAAAGTGTTATAAAGAAGGTGGCGATAAAGGGGCCTATAAACGCTTTCAGTATGAGTCTGTCAAGTTTCTTTATCACTAATGAGACGAATTATACAAATTATACGAACTTGAAACACGAAACAATGATAAACCTATACCCCGCCGCGTTCTTTTTCATTTGTGCGCAGCAACTGTTGCGGTGGTGTTGGCGGGTTCGTGTAATTCGTTTGTAATTTGAGTTATATAAATATGGAAAGATCAAAAATACAGCTTTCAGCAGAGGAAATGGAACTGGTAAACAACCGGGAGTGGATTTTAACAAAGCACCGGGTAATAGAAAAAGTCTACCAGTTGTTTGGAAGCCTGTCTGATCAGATGCAGCTCCACCTGCAAAAAAAAGCTGTCTTATTGCCAGAAAAAGTTTTACAGGTGCCACCTAAAATTTCAAAAGGGGAACTGTATAAATCGCTCCCTTATGTGGTGCTGGATTATCCGCGTATTTTTTCAAAAGAAGATGTATTTGCCATACGCAGTTTTTTCTGGTGGGGCAACTATTTCAGTATCACATTGCAGCTTAAAGGAAAATACCAGCGGCTCTACCAGCAAAAAATAGCTGCCGCCATTACCAATAAATCATTACAGGGTTTTTATGTTTCCGTAGCCGGAAATGAATTCAGTTTTAATTTGGGCGGTAAAAATTATTTTTCCACGAATAACGGAATGGACAGCAGGTACGCAGCATTCGAGCAGCAGGATTTTCTGAAAATCAGTTACAAGATTTCATTTGAAGAATGGTCATCTGCGGAACAAAAACTGTTGGAAGTTTTTCAGCAGATGATTGACCTCACGGCAGGTTAATTACCGATGCGGTGAAACAGATCTTTTACCTGGTAATCCCACAGCTGGCTCTGATCCTTTATTTCTTTCTTTTCTGCAAAATCATTTATTACCAGTATGGTTTGGTTGGTAACTTCTGATTTTTCAATCCTGAATTCGAAGTATTCTTCTTTGGGTGCAGTAATCCAGTGAAATTTTACAAATTTTTCTTCTTCGCCTTCCATTATTTCTGCTTTTTCAACTGTACCATTCCATGAAAAGCTGAATATATTATCACGTTCGTCAACTTTGTCCGCAAACCATTCCTGCAGGCCGGCAGGCGTACTCAAAAATTCATATAGGATAGATGGGGAGCATCTTACAGGGTATTCTAACGTAAATAGTTGTTTTTTACTCATCTCGCAATCATTGGTCTAAATTTCTAATGATGCAATAATAGAAAATTATTGAACGCAGCAAAATTTTAGTTTTGATTTTTTTGTTAAGGTTTTACCCCTAGTTTAATTTTAAAAATGATTTAATATATTGATATATAATTGCTTAGGACTTAAAATGCCCTTCGGCCAACCCCAATTTGTTAAAATAGGGGGATAAAGAATTTATACCGTTTATCAAAGGTTAAGATAAGAAAACCTGCTTATTCACGTTTATAACAAGATGATTTAGCTGTTTCAATCAAATTCATCCAAATAAAGTCCACACCTATGAGTATGCGTCAACTAAAAATTACCAAATCCATTACTAACAGGGAGTCTCAAAGCCTTGAGAAATACCTGCAGGAGATTGGTAAAGTAGAACTTATTAGTCCGGAAGAGGAAGTAAAGCTGGCGGGCTTAATCAGGCAGGGCGACCAGGGAGCATTGGACAGGCTTACCAAGGCCAATCTGCGTTTTGTGGTATCAGTGGCCAAACAGTACCAGAACCAGGGTCTTTCACTGCCCGATTTAATCAATGAAGGCAATTTGGGCCTTATAAAAGCCGCGCAGCGTTTTGATGAAACAAGGGGTTTTAAATTTATTTCTTATGCTGTCTGGTGGATTCGCCAGAGCATTTTACAGTCGCTGGCCGAGCAGGCCCGTATTGTAAGGCTTCCTTTGAACAAGGTGGGATTAACCAACCGCATTCAGAAAGCGTTTTCCCAACTGGAACAGGAGTATGAGCGTGAGCCTTCTGCCGATGAAATTGCCGAACTACTTAAATTAGATATAGATGAAGTAACTTCTACACTCAGCATCAACGCACGCCACGTAAGCATGGATACGCCCTTATCTGAAGGGGAAGATGGCACCCTGATAGATTTAATGGAAAATCCCAATGCCATAAGAACAGAAAGGAATATAGAGCACGATGAATCATTGAAAGTAGAGATTGAACGTTCGCTGAAAGCCCTTACAGAAAGACAGAAAGAAGTGATTTGCTATTTCTTTGGTATTGGTATAGATCATCCCATGAGCCTGGAAGACATCGGCGACCATTTCAGTCTTACCCGCGAACGGGTACGCCAGATCAAAGACAAAGCTATTACTAAACTAAAAACGACCAACCGCACCAGAATTTTACGCAGTTATTTAGGCTCCTGATAAAACCGGCAGCCCGGATTATATCTTGCCGCAGATTTGCAGATTAACTTAATCCGCAAATCTGCGGCAATTTTCTTTAATACAACCAGCAGCCGGACTGAAATCCAGCGCCCGATTTTTTACAATCATTATATTTGCCATCTTATTTTTATGCAAAGCAAATTATGCCCTTATGTTTGAATCATTAAGTGATAAGCTGGAGACCGCGTTTAAATCGCTCAAAGGCGAAGCCAGGATTACCGAGCTGAATATTGCCGCTACAGTGAAAGAGATACGCCGCGCCCTGATTGATGCGGACGTAAACTTCAAAATAGCCAAAGAATTTACAGATAAAATAAAAGATAAAGCCGTTGGTGAAAAAGTAATCAACGCCATCAGCCCCGGCCAGTTAATGACCAAGATTGTTAAAGATGAGCTGGCAGAACTGATGGGCGGCACAGAGAGCGAGTTTAACGCCAAAGGCAATCCTGCGGTTATATTAATTGCCGGTTTACAGGGTTCTGGTAAAACCACGTTTAGCGGCAAGCTGGCCAATTACCTGAAGACTAAGAAAGGGCTGTCGCCCATGCTGGTGGCGGCTGATGTGTACCGTCCGGCGGCCATTGAGCAGTTGAGGGTATTGGGCGAGCAGATTGGCATAGAAGTGTACAGCGAACCGGAGAATAAGAACCCCGTGTCTATTGCACAAAACGCCATAAAGGAGGCCCGCAGCAAGAATAAGAACGTGCTTATTATAGACACCGCCGGCCGCCTGGCCATTGATGAGGCCATGATGAAAGAAGTGGCAGATGTAAAAGCGGCTGTTACTCCTGATGAAATTTTATTTGTGGTGGATTCCATGACCGGGCAGGATGCGGTAAATACTGCCAAGGCATTTAATGACCGCCTTGATTTCAGCGGTGTGGTGCTTACCAAGCTGGATGGTGATACCCGTGGTGGTGCAGCCCTGTCTATCAAATACACGGTTAACAAACCCATTAAATTCATCAGCAGTGGTGAAAAAATGGAGACCCTGGACGTGTTTTACCCCGAGCGTATGGCCCAGCGTATTTTGGGCATGGGCGATATAACCTCCCTGGTAGAGAAAGCCCAGGAGCAATTTGACGAGGTGGAAGCCCGCAAACTGGAGAAAAAAATAAGAAAAAACCAGTTCGATTTTGAAGATTTTAAGCAGCAGTTGGCACAGATAAAGAAAATGGGTAACCTGAAGGATTTGATGGGCATGATACCCGGTGTGGGCAAGGCCATTAAAGATGTAGACATCAGCGATGACTCATTTAAGGGTATTGAGGCCATGATTAACTCTATGACACCGTTTGAAAGGGCCAATCCGGATGTAATAGACCAGGCACGGCGTAAACGCATCGCCAAAGGCAGTGGAAAAGACATGGAGGAAGTGAATGCCTTCATGAAACAATTTGAGCAAATGAAACAAATGATGAAGATGATGAACAAAATGCCCATGGGCGGCCGGATGCCGGGCATGGGAAAGCGTTAGTTTTAATGAATTTTTAATAAAACGGGCTTTTTGTAAAAATTTATTTAAAAGATTAAAACGAATAGTGATAGTACATCAATCAATTATTATATTTGGAAAATAAATAAGGAAAGCTAATTTTGCAATCCTGCTTTTATAAGCAAACGAGACAATAACCCTATTTCTTAACGCATTTAAATGTCTATTTAAAATGCCAGTAAAAATGAGACTCCAGCGCCATGGGTCTAAAAAAAGGCCTTTCTACTTTATAGTAGTGGCTGATGCCCGCGCTCCGAGAGATGGTAAATTCATCTCCAAGATTGGTACGTACAATCCATTAACAGTTCCATCAACCATTCAGTTAGATCGTCAGCGTGCCTTGGATTGGCTGCACAAGGGTGCACAACCTACAGACACTGTACGCCGTATCCTTTCGTTTAAGGGCGTATTGTACCTGAAACACTTGTTGCGTGGTGTTGGACTTGGTTTGTTTGATGATGTTGCAGCAATGACAAAGTTTGAAGTATGGCACAAAGAGCATGAAGCGCAGATTTTAAAACGTCAGGAAGAAAACCGTCGTTCCAATCCGCGTGGTGGAAGAAGGCCTCAAGGGGCTGGAAACCGTCGTCCTGCTGAAAGAAGGCCTGCTGAAGGCGGCGCTCAATAATTAAGTACAGTCATTTACAACGTATAATGGTATATCCCGATAGGAAACTATCGGGATATTTTTTATTACTGACCCCTGAAAGGTAAATAGGCGCTGGTTAATATAGCCAGAAGGGCAGGGAAAATGATAAGTTTTGCCAGGATTGAATTTGCAGGCAGTGTAATAACAAACCGCTTTTATAGTGTTACTCATTACGAAGCAGAAGCTTAATTTCACCATCAAATTGTATCAATAACTAAAATCTCTCCTTAGAGGTTGAGACCGGATATGAATTATCGAAACATCGGAAAATTAGTAGCCAGCTTCGGCGTAAACGGGGATTTAATATTGCTGCACCAGCTGGGCAAAAAGACCGCATTGAAAGGGCTGGAAGCGCTTTTTGTGGAGATAGTAAAAGATGAGATGCTGCCTTATTTTATCCAATCCGCCAAAATAAAAAGTGAAGAAGAAATTTATTTAAAACTGGAAGGAGTAGAAACAAAAGAAGCAGCCGGTAAATTACGGCAGAAAGAAGTCTGGCTAACAGAAGAAGATTTTCTTAAATATGCGGCAAAGTCTTCTCCTTTATCTTTAGTGGGTTTCCGCATGATACATGAAGGCCAGGACATTGGCCCCATTATGGAAGTTATTGAACACCCGCACCAGATGCTGGCCCGCATAGACCTGGATGGCAAAGAGGCGCTTATTCCGCTGCATGAAGAATCACTTCAGAAAATTGATAAAAAGAGAAAGCAGGTGCATGTGATATTGCCAGACGGCTTGCTGGATGTTTACCGGTAAAACAGCTATTAGTTTTGAGCTAGTAGCTGTAAGCCTTTTCCGTGTGCTTAGTGGCTATGTTAGAAGCCGATGACTATAGAATAATTGCCGCAACCCTTGCTAATGGCTAAAAGCTTACGGCCAAAATCTAACAGCCAAAATCTAACAGCTTTCTTCTTCGTAACTTTATCCTGCATGCAATCTCCACAACGTATCATCGCTCATTTTGATCTGGACTCCTTTTTTGTGAGTGTGGAGGTACTGAACAATCCTTCCTTAAAAGGCAAGCCCGTACTGGTAGGCGGCCACAGCGGGCGCGGAGTGGTAGCTGCATGTAATTATGAAGCAAGGAAATTTGGCATTCATTCCGCTATGCCCATGAAAAAAGCCATGCAGCTTTGCCCACAGGCAATAATCGTGGGCGGCACCAGGAGTGAATACAGCCGCTTCAGCCGGTGGGTTACAGAAATTATTGCTGCCGAAGCGCCCTTGTTTGAAAAAGCTTCCATTGATGAATTTTATATTGATCTAACGGGGATGGACAAGTATTATAATGCATTTGAATGGACAAAGCAATTGCGGGAAAAGATTATGGCCACCACCCAATTGCCTATTTCTTTCGGATTGGCTTCCAATAAAATGATTGCTAAAATGGCTACCGATGAGGCCAAGCCAAATGGTTTTCTTTGGGTGCCTTATGGCAAAGAAACCGATTTTCTGGATCCGCTGAAAGTGAGTAAAATACCGGGTGTAGGTGCGCAAACTTTCAGGTCGCTGATGCAGGTGGGCATAGAAACCATTAAAGAATTGCGGGAAGCAAAGATAGAAATGCTGGAACGGTATGTTGGTAATTATGGTATGGAGTTGTGGCACAAGGCCAATGGCCGGCACGATGGCGTGGTGCAGGAATATCATGAAGCCAAGTCCGTTTCTACTGAAAATACTTTTGAAGAAAATAAAACGGACATTAACTTTCTGCTGAATGAACTGGTGCGCATGACCGAGAAAATTGCTTTTGAATTGCGCCGTGAAAACAAAATGGCGGGCTGCATTTCCGTAAAAATCAGGTACCCCGATTTTGAAACCACTTCCCGGCAGGTAACCATACCCTATACTTTTTATGATGATGAGCTCATACCTATTGCTAAAGACCTGTTTCACAAGCTGTACCGTAAGGGCCAGGCCGTCAGGCTGCTGGGTGTAAGGCTGAATGAACTAACCAGCGAGGCAGTACAAGCCAATTTGTTTGCCGATACAGGTAAAAAATCCTCCCTTTATAAAGCTATTGACGATGTGAAAAACCGCTTTGGAAAAGGTCTTTTAACAAAAGCTACCGGAAAATCAAAAATTTAGTCTATCTGTTTGGTAGGGAATTAATATATTTGTCATCCTATTTCCCACTTTAAAATTTTATTATATGAGTTTAAGATTAGGAGACACTGTCCCAAATTTTCAGGCAAAAACAAGCATTGGCGATATTGATTTATATGAATACCTCGGCGATGGATGGGGTGTATTATTTTCTCACCCTGCAGATTATACCCCCGTATGTACTACAGAATTGGGTAAAACTGCGCTGCTGCAGGAAGAATTCCGTAAACGCAATGTAAAAGCACTGGCCGTAAGTGTAGACGGATTGGAGCGCCACCAGGGCTGGATAAAAGATATTAATGAAACACAAAACTGTTCAGTTGATTTCCCCATCATAGCAGATGAGGACAGGAAAGTGGCGGAGCTGTATGATATGATTCATCCCAATGCTTCTTTAACGGCTACCGTTCGCTCGCTGTTTATTATCGGGCCCGATAAGAAATTAAAACTAAGCATTACTTATCCCGCTTCCACCGGAAGAAATTTCCATGAGGTATTAAGGGTTATTGATTCTTTGCAGCTAACGGCCAATTACAGTGTGGCTACACCGGCAGACTGGAAAGCCGGTGAAGATGTAATTGTTGTTCCGGCTGTTTCTACAGAAGATGCCATCAAGAAATTTCCAAAAGGTGTTAAAGTGGTAAAACCTTACCTGCGCTATACACCGCAACCGAATATTGACTAATGCATCAGCACATTATATTTTATACAAAAGGGCCATTTGGCCCTTTTGTTTTTTTTAACAGCACCGATTGCTTAATTTTCAGAAAACTACGCTGATTATGAGAAAACTATTGATGGCAGTCTTCCTGCTGACTGCCTGTTTTGTACATGCGCAGAAAACAATTATCCACTGCGGAAAGCTGATTGATGTAGTGAACAGTAAGGTGCTGGCCAATTACTCCATTATTACTGAAGGAAATAAAATAGTAGATGTAAAAGAAGGTTTTGCAAAACCAACTGGTACGGATAAGGTAATAGATTTGAAAAATAAAACAGTGATGCCCGGCCTGATGGATATGCACGTACACATTGAAGGGGAAACAAAAAAATCAGGCGGCGCAGACAGGTTTACAAAGAACCCCGCCGACATCGCTTTTGAATCAACCCAATATGCAAACATTACGTTGATGGCCGGATTTACTACCGTGCGTGATTTGGGTGGCAATGGTGTAAATATTGCTTTGCGCAATGCTGTTAATAAAGGTATAATTGCTGGGCCAAGGATTTTTACAGCAGGAAAAATCATTGCTACTACCGGTGGCCACGGAGATCCAACCAATGGTTACAGGAAAGATTTGGTAGGCGATCCCGGGCCAATGGAAGGCGTGGTTAACGGTGAAGACGAAGCAAGAAAGGCGGTGCGGCAACGTTACAAAGATGGGTCAGATTTAATTAAGATAACCGCTACCGGTGGCGTATTGAGCCAGGCCAAAGATGCGTCTGGTGCGCAATTCACGGAAGCTGAATTGAAAGCCATTGTAGAAACTGCCAAAGATTATGGTTTTAAAGTAGCCGCCCATGCACATGGAGCAGAAGGAATGAAAAGGGCTATCCGTGCAGGCGTTAACTCTATTGAACACGGCACTTTTATGGACGATGAAGCCATCGAATTATTTAAAAAATTTGGTTGCTGGTATGTACCCACTATTATTGCCGGAAAGTCTACTGCTGACTCTGCAAAAATTCCTGGTTATTATTCAGAAATGGTTACGCCTAAAGCGCTGGCGGTAGGACCTATGATACAGGCAACTTTCACCAGAGCATATAAGGCCGGTGTAAAAATTGCATTTGGAACAGATGCGGGTGTATACAAACATGGAAAAAATTATATTGAATTTCAATACATGGTAGAAGGCGGTATGCCGGCCATGGAGACCATTCGTTGCGCCACCATACATGCCGCAGATCTACTGGGGATGCTGGACAGACTGGGTTCTGTTGAGAAAGGTAAACTGGCAGATATAGTTGCTGTTGACGGTGATCCGCTTACAGATATACAGGCCATGGGCAAAATGAAATTTGTAATGAAAGATGGGGTAGTGTATAAAAATGAGTGAACCTTAAATAAAAATCATTAGGCGGGTAGAGCAATTAAAAAATATTGTCTGTAAAATAATAAATACTGCTCACCCGCTCTTGATAATACTTAAAGGATTTGATGTATTTATGAATTCCATTTTTTTAACTGCTGCAGCAGCGCACGCAGATCTTTGGGCAGCGGCGCTTCAAAACTATGCAGGTTATTGGCTATGTCTTTAAAACTCAGCTGTGCCGCATGTAAAGCCAGCCGGTTTAGTAAAGGCCTTTCTTCATCTGCCGATTTAGCCAGGTTAAATTTTTTCTTGAAGGAAGAAAGCAGGATGGGTTTGGCATCTCCATATAATTCATCACAGGCAATGGGATGGCCCAGGTGTTTCATATGTACACGAATCTGGTGCGTACGCCCGGTAAGTATATGAAACTGCATCCAGCTGAATGCCCGGAATTGTTCCAGTAGTTCATATTCGGTAACGGATGCTTTGCCTTTCTCATTCACCATCATCACTCCTTTCTGCGAAAAATGCTCGGCAATAGGCTCGTCAATAGTGCCTGTTGGTTCCGCCAGTTTGCCCATCACCAGGCCATTGTATTTTTTTTGCGTTGTTCTTTCTTCAAACTGTTGCGAGAGGTATTTATGCGTAACCTCATTCTTTGCAAAAACAATGACACCGCTGGTGCCTTTGTCCAGCCGGTGTACGGTAAAAATGCCGCCCAGTTTTTCTATCAAAAAATCTTTCAGCGACGGCTGTGATTGTGTTCTGTCTGGTATAGACAACATACCTGAAGGTTTGTTCAGCACAATAAAATCATCGTTTTCAAAAAGGGTAATTCCGGCAATACCTTTGAAAGCAAAGCGCTCAGTTCCTTGTTGTTCTGCATCCTGCTCCATAACTATTTCTTTGCAATTTTACCAGGGCCTGGCGTAAGTTCTTTTTTTACTTTGTCCTTTTTTGTTTGCGGGTTAAAATGCCGCAGAATGCGTACTTCCTTTTCAGTAAGGAAACGCCACTTGCTGCGTTGTACATTCTTTTTTGTAAGACCGGCATACATAACGCGGTCAAGATTGCGCACATCATAGCCAAGGTGTTCAAATATGCGGCGCACAATTCGGTTGCGGCCACTGTGTATTTCTATGCCAATAATGGTTTTGTCTTTAGGATCCACATAACCCAGTGAATCCGGTGCAATAAAACCATCCTCCAGTTGCAGGCCCTGTACCAGCTTGTCAAAATCTGCTTTGGTAAGCGCTTTATCCAAACGTACCTCGTATATTTTCTTAATAAGGTTGGATGGGTGTGATAGTGTTTGCGCCAAATCGCCGTCGTTGGTGATCAGTAATACGCCAGATGTGTTGCGGTCAAGCCTGCCAACGGGATACACCCGTTCATCTGTTGCCCGTTTAATTAGATCCAGCACAGTTTTTCTTCCTTCCGGATCGTCAAGCGTAGTAATATAATCTTTGGGTTTGTTTAGTAAAATATACACCAGGTTTTTAGAAGGAGTAATTTTTTTACCTTTTATAGTAATGGTGTCTTTCTGAGAAACTTTTGTACCCGGTTCTTTAATGATAACGTCATTAACAGTCACATCTCCTTTTCGGATTAAATCTGCTGCATCCCTTCTTGAACAGATACCGCTATGCGCAACGTATTTATTCAAGGGCATCAAATCAGTATTTTTCGTCTTCAGTTTACCATCATTTTCCGGCGCCGGAGTACCTGCTGCTGGCTGTTTTGCGTCCTGAGAAGATTTAATGCCCGGCTTTCCCTCATTCAACTGCAAGGCAGCCAACATTTTTTTCTCTTCCAGGCTGCCCGGTTTGGGGACACGGATTTTCTTTTCTGGTTCCTGTTTGGTATTAGTTGGGCGCTGGGCTGCTGCTGGTGCAGGCCTATTGTAAGCAGTTTCAGGCTTGCTGGTTTTGTTAACGGGTTGACTACTGCCTGCGGATTTTTTGAAACCGGTCTTTGGCCCGCGGGTGTCGTTTTTCGTTGCTGATTTTTCTACTCCTGACTCCTTGCTAATGACTCCTGACTTCTTAGCCCGCTTTTCTTCAAACCTTTTATCAATGGCTGCGGCCCTTTCTTTTTTAACCGATCTTTTTTCCTGCTTAAATTCTTCTTTTTTTGCAGCGTTGCTTTTGTAGGTAATAAACTTCTGAAACTGCTGATTTTTGCTCATGATAGATAATTTGCTGTTTTACAACAGTAATGATGAGCCGCAAAGATACGAAAAGAGCCCCGCATTGGCTCTTTCAATAAAGAGGCATTTTGCGAAGCTCATTTTCTATTATCAACCAACATTATTTTGCAAATTCTCCTCTTCTGTGCCGTTGCTTTTTCATTTCTTCCAGCTGCTGCAGCTGATCCGCGGTTAAGATTGTTTTTAACTGCTCTTTCTGCTGCAGGGCCAGGGTTTTAAACTGTGCGCGTTTTTGCTCCTGGCTCAATGCATTGTCTGTATGAATTGATTTCATCTTAGCCGCCATATCGGTACGGATGGTTTTTAGCTGGCTGGCCTGTGCATCGGTTAGTCCCAATTTGATTTTCATTTTTTCTGCCCTTGCACCAGCGTTCACTTTTGCCATTTCCATGCCGCGCTGTTTCATAGCTGCAACCTGGTCTTTTTGCGCTGGTGTTAGCAGTGCCTGCATTTGTGTGCGGTGTTCCTTGCGCAAATCATCCATTTTTGATTTGTATTCTTTTACAGTAATCTCATCATGCTTTTTCAGATCCATCAATTTTTTATGATAATCGGTATTGATGTTTTTAAATTGTTCTTTTTGCTGATCTGAAAAATTCAGTTTTTTTGCCAGCATACCACGTTCATGGTGCCTGGATTGCTGATGATGCTTTTGCTTGGTTGGCTGATCCGGTTGCTGTGCGTTAACAGAGATGGCAGCTATTATCATGATTGCCATGCTTACTATTGTTTTTTTCATTGTTGTATTTTTTTAGTACAGTATAATAGACATAGTATTGCCTTGCAGGTTTAATGGCAGGTATGTCTTTTAAGCAAGTGGTAAAATAGAAGGATTAATGGGCGAACGGGAATAAAATATGGAAGTATGAGATATGGAAGTGTTTGAATAAAGGCAACGCCTGCGCAGACTGTTGCAAAAATGTTAAAGCATTCGTCTCGCTGCTGTTACAGCCAGGATCAGCAATCTTGTAATCCAAAAGCATTTGTTAGTGAAAAAGTTAATAGTTGAAGCAGTAATGCAAGCTTGTGTCTGTATACTAAATACTATATATTTTGTACTACACCCTAATCTTTGTTCGCCAACTGGCCGCAGGCAGCATCAATGTCTTTTCCCCTGCTTACCCTCAAGCGTGCGTTAACGCGGTTTTTTGCCAGGTGGTTCATAAACTTTTCTACCACTTCCGGTTCAGGTTTGCGGTAGGTAGCCATGTCTATGGGGTTGTATTCAATTATATTAACGAGATCAGCAGGTACCTGCCGGTAAATTTTTATCAGTTCTTCTGCATCTTTCAAAGAGTCATTGAAATCTTTAAAAAGAATATATTCAAACGTAATCTCATTGCCGGTTTGTTTGTAAAAATAATTGAGCGCTTCTATCAGCGATTTAATATCGTTGGTATCGTTTACCGGCATTATCTCGTGCCGCTTTGCATCATTGGCGGCGTGTAACGACAAAGCCAGTTTAAATTTTACCTTATCGTCGCCCAGCTGCCGGATCATTTTTGCCACGCCTGCAGTAGATACGGTGATGCGCCGCGGGCTCATGCCCAATCCATCCGGTGAGGTAATTTTTTCGATGGCCTTCAATACATTTCTGTAATTGAGCAGGGGCTCGCCCATGCCCATAAAAACAATATTGCTTAGCTTTTTATGATAGACTTTTTCACACTGCTGGTTAAGCAATACTACTTCATCATAAATTTCATCAAACTCCAGGTTACGTTTGCGTTGCATATAACCCGTAGCGCAGAACTTACAGCTTAGAGAACAGCCTATCTGGGAAGAAACGCACGCGGTTTTGCGGTCATCGGTGGGTATTAACACTCCCTCTACCAGGTGGCCGTCAACCGTTTTAAAGCGGCTTTTAACGGTGCCGTCATCTGAATACTGTGTGGCGTCTGTATGCAGCGCAGGAAGGCTGAAGTGTTCATTTAATTTGATTCTTAGTTCTTTACTCAGGTTGGTCATGGCTTCAAAGCTGTGGGCCTGTTTCAACCAGAGCCATTCATAGACTTGTTTTGCCCTGAACTTCTTTTCGCCCAGGGTTTCAAAATACTGTTCCAGCTCATTCAACGCCAGGTGTCTTATATTCTTCTTTGCTGTTGCTAACATGCTGCAAAGATACGCTGGCAGGCCCATTTGAGGCTTATATTTGTCAAATCAGTTGATGGTTTCACACGCTGATCGGTTGATTGGCTGAGCCGTAAAACAAGGCAGTACCAGAAGTTTCCACAATGAACAATTCACTATATGTACATTGATAAAGTAGTTGCTTGTTAGTGAAATGTTTAATAGGTAAAAAAAGTTTGTAACATGAACACAGCGTATATAATTGATGCAGTAAGAACACCGGTTGCAAAATATGGAGGCGCCTTAAGCAGCATACGACCGGATGACCTGCTGGCCCATGTACTGAAGGCGTTGCTGTTGCGCAACCCCGGTATTGATATTAATGCAATAGAAGACGTGATTGCCGGTGATGCCAACCAGGCGGGTGAGGATAACCGTGATGTGGCAAGAATGGCTGTATTGCTGGCCGGGTTGCCGGCAACAGTGGCAGGTAACACAGTAAACCGTTTATGCGCCAGCGGATTACAGGCTATTATGGATGCAGCCCGCGCCATTATGTGCAATGAAGGTGAATTGTATATAGCAGCTGGTGTGGAAAGCATGACCAGGGCGCCATTTGTAATTGCCAAACAAGGCGGCGGTTGGAACCGGAACACAGAAATGCATGATACCACCATTGGCTGGCGATTTACCAATAAGAAATTAGCCGCCATGCATTACCCATATAATATGGGCGAAACCGCGGAGAACGTTGCAAAACAATGGCAGATTGGCCGTGCAGAGCAGGATGCGTTTGCGCTGGCAAGCCAGGAGAAATATTTTGCTGCGCTGGAAAAAAATACCTGGGCAGCGGAAATAGCCGGCGTAGAGATTTTTGGTGGAAAAGAAGAAAAAATTTTCTTTGATAAGGATGAACATCCACGCAAAACCTCCCTGGAAAAATTGGCGGCGCTCAAGCCTGCTTTTAATGCAGCGGGTACCGTAACTGCGGGCAATGCCAGCGGTATCAATGATGGGGCTGCTGCCGTATTGCTGGCCAGTGAAAGGGCTGTTACTAAATACCAGTTGCAACCTATGGCAAAAATTATTTCAATGGCGGTCGCCGGCGTTGATCCGTCTATTATGGGCATTGGCCCGGTACCCGCCACACAAAAAGCATTGCAGCGTGCAGGCCTTCGCGTGGCAGATTTGGATTTGATTGAATTAAACGAGGCATTTGCTTCCCAGTCCCTTGCGTGTATAAAGGATCTTGGCCTGGATACCGCAAAGGTGAATGTAAACGGTGGCTCTATTGCTATTGGTCACCCATTGGGTTGCAGTGGCGTACGCATCTCCACCACTTTATTGCACGAAATGAAAAGACGCGGCGCAAAATACGGACTGGCCACCATGTGCGTAGGGGTAGGGCAGGGCGCTGCGGTTATTTACGAGCTTGTGTAAGAGGACTTGCTGAATATTTGAAGCAGTAATAATCGTTTTACTGCACAGGCCTGTTAGCTGCAAGAAAAAACATAGAGGCCAGGCAGGACGTTTTTAATGGATACCCCTGCAATTCAATATGCTGAAAGAAAATCCTCACGTATTAGTAAACAGTTGTAGAAATAGACTGCAATAATTTTTTTGATAAATATTCCCGTAACCAATTTTTCTCTCAGGTGGACAGGGAATTTAAATTTTTTTTATGTGGCAGGATGCAGGATTTTTAACGGGTAAGCCCGATGTAAAAGCAGCCATGAAACAACTGGATCACTATATTGAAACATTGCCAGAACGGTACGGGGCTTTAAGTGAAGAAGTCATGCGGCAATTTTCTGCGCCTGGCAAATGGAGTAGGCTGCAGGTGCTGGGGCACCTGGTAGATTCTGCTATTAATAACCTGAAACGTTTTACAGATATACAAGTTAGTCCGCAGCCATACACGGTGCAGGCTTACCAGCAAAATGAATTGGTAACCATTAATAATTACCAGGATTTGCCGCTGGCGCATGTGCTGCTTCTCTGGCAATTGCTGAACCAGCAGATTATTTATATTGCCGCAAACATACCGGCTGAAAAATTACATTACCCGGTCAATCCCCAATATAGAAACAACGAAATGAAAACCCTGGCCTGGCTGATATGTGATTACGTAGCCCACATGGAACACCATATTAAACAGGAGTTTTCATAACAAATCTTATTTTCTGTTGTCTGCCTTTTCCGCTAATTTTCAGTAAAACTTAGCAAGCATGAAAATGATATTTCTTTTGTTGGCCTGTATCATCAGTATGGCAGTCAATGCACAGGATAGTACCTATAAGGAGCTGGTGGGTAAATATAAATTCCCGTCCGGCAGTGTGGTAGAAGAAGTGCTGGTAACCCTGGAAAACGGGGCAATAAATATGAATTCTACTGCCGGAATTTCTTTGCTTGAAAAGATTAAGGGCGATACATTTAATATTATCAGTTTTAACGGGATAGCCGTTTTTACAAGGAATGAAGCAAAAAAAATAACCGGGGTGCATATTGATGCAAGTGGCTATGTGTTGGATGGTGTTAAAGAAGCAGCAACAATAGCTGCGTTCTTAAATGAAGGCATAGCAGCAGGCGCGGTAACAACAAAAGCTCAGTTGCGGGCATTTATACAACCTGTTGTAAAACCACAGCGTAGGGAGGCATTCAATATTTACAATTGAAAATGAAAGCTGCCGAATACGCCAAAGCTGTTATTGGAGTTTTTATAAATGGGTGGGGGTATACCTGCAGGCGTGTTAATTTCCGGTGCAAAACGCCATACCAGGTCAACCCGTAAACACCTGAATATATTATCCAGGCCAGTTCCTGCTTCCACATAAGGGTGGCCTTTTAAGGTACGCAGGCGGTAATTGCCGTATTCTACATGATTTAATCTCCTGTTGGCATTTGTTAGATTGCCCCAAACGGCTTTTACATTCCAGAACTGGCGCATATTGGTCTTGCGCATAAAGGGCAGCAGGTTGATTAGTTTTTTCTCTAAATCGTGTTCTACATTAAAGCCGGCGTAAGAATCACTGTAAAATTCAAACCGGTTCATGAGGTTAAACCCGTGTTTGCTATAATAATAAACTTCATTGCCGGGGTGCAGTTCCAATAACATAAATGGCAGGGCATCACTAAAAATTTTACCGGCATAGGCCTGGTAGTTGACCGCGCCCCAGCCATGCAGCCGGAATTTTTGTGAAATCATGCCGTGCAGTTTTTTATACTCATCCTGCCCGCCCATCAACCCTTTAATACCCGCTGAATAACGCATTTCAAATACCGGGTTATTGCCACGGATTTTAAAATCCTTGCGGTGGGTGCTAATCTTTTTTTCGCCGGGTGCATAACGCAGTTTAAGGCCAATCTCACTGCCGGTTACATCTTTGCCACTTAAGAAAAGCGAATCTTTATGTGGTAGCGGCGCAAAGGTTTCATAGCTGGTACGCAGCAGGAAGGGTTGTACTGAAAATCCATTGGGCCATTCTTTGCCGGCAGATATCCTTATTTCATTAACCAGCATAAATTTTTGCCTGATGCCTGGCCGGCGTATCAGCTGGCTGAACACGTTATCGGTAGTTATCTCCTCATCATTATATTTGGCCCTGCCATTATCCAGGTCCTGCGTGTAGGAAGCATGTACCGAGTAACCCCCGGCGCCCGGAAATTTATATTTTACTTCTGCCTTACCTTTCAGCGCGTGATCGCCAAAACCATACGCCAGGTACCCGTGCAGCAGTAATTGCTTACTGAATTTTTCTGTGGTGGCCAGGTCAAAACGAAGACGCAATTTTTCCAGCTGGTTCCGGCTTATCCATTTATACCAGGGGCCAATCTCTATCTTGCCCAGTTTCTTTCTTCCATCCACAATGAACTCAAGCGTATTGGTGTATTTTTTAAAAAGCGGAATGGAAGTTAGCGTATCAATCATCTTATACACTTTCTGCTCATTAACGCTCAGTGGTTCGGGCCTGTTCAGTTGCCAGAAATCACGGCTGCGCAGGCGGGCACTGTCACTGATGTTTACTTGTTCTTTTTGTTTATTGTTTTCCAGGGCTTTTTCTATGTATGGCTGGTTAACCTGCACATTGTGGTACATGCTTGTTTTGCGCGCAATAACTGAAAGCTTATTTTTTTTCATGGGCGACATATCCGCCACAAATTTATCTTTTGAAAAAACCCAGGTGCTGTCATTCTGCTGCGTAAACTCCTGTACAATGCTTAACTTATTTACATAGTTGATATTGGCGGTGGCAGATATGGCCAGGTTGATTTTTTTTATGGCCCAGCTCTTATTATGGACCCAGCAATCGCCTGAAAAAGTATTTTCTCCCTCGCGTTTCGGATAAAAGAAAAGATGAAAATAATGCTGGCCTGAAATAAATTGTGTGTCAGCGCCCCGGTAATTATAATAGTTATCGCCCTGGCTGCTCAGCGGACTGATAAATTCTTTTCCAAACAGCAACATAAAATTTTCGTATGAATTGATGCGCTGGTTGATGCCGCCAATAAACTGTAGTATGGTTTCATTCTTAATGCCGGTTGTTTGAACGGCTTTTATATCTTCTTTGGCGCGGTAGGGGCTGGAGCTGTAATAAAAGTTAGACAAGGCCTCCGAAATAAATACTGGTAAGAAAGGCCGGTTTTCAGAAACGCTGTCTATATTATCCAATATAAATCCGAAAGGTCTTAATAGCTTATATTGATTAAATCCATCACGGTCAATATTGTTGATGTCAAATTCCAGTTTATTATACAGTTCGTACCCATATGAATTAAATTTATAGGGGTTGTTGACGGGCTTGCTTTTTACAATGCGCTTCCACCATAACAAACCCTTATTATACGTATGCGAGACAATAACACTGTCTGCCTCCTTACCCTGGTACATGGACAATTGCAATGCGGCCGTGTCTTTTCCGGGATGGATGACTATGGATAAGTTTTTAAATCCCACATAAGTAATCAGCAGGGTGTCTTTTTTTGTATTGCTGAAAGCGATGCGGAAATTGCCAAGACTGTCAGTAATAGTACCCCTGTGCGATGTTTTCCAGACCACGCTGGCAAAAGGAATTTTCTCTAAAGTAAACTGGTTGCTTACGCTGCCATGGATAAATTTTTCCTGGGCGTTGAGCGATGTATTGCTGAACAAAAATATAAGAATGGCAGTGACAGCCTGCAATGAGCAAATGGCAGCCCTATTTATAAATGAGGTATTTGATTTTGCAGCTATACGCATCCTGGTTCTACTGGGGTTAGCGGTTCCCGGATACTGGAATTAGGCGGTTTTGGTTAGGAAACACGGAGCGTTGAAGTTAGACATTAAAACGGCATTAAAAGAATGGTTTGCCGCATTTTTTTGGTGGTTAAGAAACTGTCTGCAGATAGGCCACAGTATGACTATATAGCACCAAATGGGCCTAACCAAAATGCAGGCCGAACGCAGCATTATCAAATGCAAGATTTTGGGAAAGGGCGTATGCGTTACGTTCTAATGATAACAGCTTAAGCCGGCGCGCTTTCAATAATGGAGCCGTTATTGTTGTTTGATAGTAGCCTCAGCAGCCCAGACTAAAAAACAAATGACTCCAGGCTGCTTTGTGCAATGGTTTGCTGCACCCCGGTTTGGAGATTTTTGATGGTGCAGGTGCCTTCGGCCAGTTCTTTGCTACCCAAAATAACAGCATATACTATATGCTTTTTTTCTGCATACTTAAATTGTTTGTCAAATTTGCTGTTCTCATGGTAAAGTTCGCAGGCGATGCCTTTACTGCGAACTTGCTGCATCAGTGTAAATGCGTTGCTGCTTTCGGCATCGCCCAGGTTAAAAAACAATACCTGTGTTCCAGTTTGTACAGCTGCTGGAAATAATTGCAGTTCTTCCATTACGTCATAGATGCGATCTACCCCAAAAGAAATACCTACACCGGGCACATTGGGCACACCGAAAGTACCGGTTAAATCATCATAACGGCCGCCACCGCCAATAGAGCCCATTTGCACACCCCTGGCTTTTACTTCAAAAATGATTCCTGTATAATAGTTAAGACCGCGTGCGAGGGTAAAGTCGATACTGAATGGTATTTGCTGCGTGGCAAGGGGAGAATAGCCTATAAGGAATTCAATTTCTTCTACACCTTTTTTGCCGGTTTCATTGTTACCCAGCAGTGTTTTTATCTGACACAATTTATTTTCATTGCTACCGTCAATGGACAGGTATTTTTCAATGATAGCAATCTGATCAGTTGACAGCCCGCGCACCGTTAATTCTTCTTTTACTTTTTCAAGACCAATCTTATCTAATTTGTCTATTGCGATGGTAATATTGATAAGCTGATCTGCGCCGCCGCAAACAACGGCCAGTGCTGCCAGTATTTTCCGGCTATTGATTTTTATGTCAACATTAATACCCAGCTTTTTAAAAACAGTTGCATAAATAATGGCCAGTTCCACTTCGTTGATAAGGGAACTACTGCCCACCACATCTGCGTCGCACTGGTAAAACTCGCGGTAGCGGCCCTTTTGTGGCCGGTCTGCCCGCCATACCGGTTGCACCTGGTAGCGTTTAAAGGGCATGGTCAGCTGACCGTAATTCATGGCTACATACCGTGCAAACGGAATGGTAAGATCGTAACGGAGGGCCCGTTCAGTCAAAGCTGCATCGTTTTTGCCGGTTAGTACATTTTCAAATGCAGCTTTGGCTTTGTTAATATTTTTGGAATCATTGAGGCCATTGTTGAGAATTTTGAAAATGAGTTTATCGCCCTCCTCTCCGTATTTGCCCATCAATGTCTCCATGTTTTCCATAGCAGGTGTTTCCAGCGGCTGAAACCCATATAATTCAAACACCGCTCTTATTGTGTTGAAAATATGATTTCGTTTACGAACGGTTTCCGGTCCAAAATCCCTGGTGCCCTGCGGTATGGACGCGTTTACTTTTGCCATTTCAACTATACTTAATTAATATCTGATGATTTATTTTTTATAATTGTTGCTGCCTTTTGTCAGATAGTATTTTCTTTTCCTTTGAGTGCGCGTGCGTTTTCAATTATTTTATCACAGGCTGCTTCAATCATGTCATATACATCGTGGTAGCCAGGTTCTGGTCCATACCAGGGATCGGGTACATCCATATTTTTGCCCGGGTATACTTCATTCATGAGCAGCTTTACTTTAGCAGCATTAAATTTTGTTTTGGCTATCCATTTCATTTCATCCACCACCTCTTCTGCCATGGCATAAATGATATCAAAATTTTCCAGGTCGGTGGTCACAAAAGTTCTGGCGCACTGACCACTGATATTAATACCCCGTTGCTGTGCCACTTTTTGAGATAACCGGTGCGGGGCTTCTCCCACATGGTAGCCATTGGTGCCGGCGCTTTCTACCTGCCAATCCAGCCCGGCGTTTTTTGCCTTGTCTTTTAAAATTCCTTCTGCCAGCGGGCTTCTGCAAATATTGCCCAGGCAAACCATTAAAATCTTCATGGCGGCAAAGGTAAGGGAGAGAATTTTGTGATGGCTGATTTTAGGACGCCTGATTGGAAGAAGGCCTGATATCTGTCGTAAAGAATGTGTAATGCGCCCGGAATGCCGGCTTACAGCTAATAGCTTTTAGGTTATATTTATCGGATGAAAGCCATATTACTATTATCATTTTTGCTGCTAACGATTGTGCAGGCGCTGGTTGCACAGCAGGATACCCTCTCTTCACATGTTTACAACCTGGCTAAACTGCCCGTAAAAAAGGATTCCAGCCGTTTGCGGGTACAGATGATGGATGGCAGTACCTCCCGTTTGTCTAACCTCGAAGCGCATCTTACTATTTTACAGCCGGGGCAGGCAGCCCACCCACCACATACGCATGCCAATACAGAAGAGTTGATCATTGTGAAAGAAGGGGTAGTAGCCGTCACCATAAAAGGTAAAACGAAATTATTATCAGCGGGCGGACTGGCACTGTCTCTACCCGGAGATGCCCATGGCGCAATAAATGCCGGTAAAACAAACGCATCATATTATGTAATTAAATACACAAAGGCCGCGGTAGACGCTGGCCGGGGTGAAAGCGCCGGGGGGTCTATATTAATGGATTGGAATGAACCGGCCGTTTCTACAACAGACAAGGGTGAAAGAAGACAGTTTTTCAACCATGCCACAGCGCTGTTCAACAAATTTGATATGCATGTTACTACACTCAACAAAGGAGAAGTGAGTCATCCGCCCCACACCCATCTGGAGGAAGAAATTATTATTGTGCGGCAGGGAAATATAAGCATGCAGATAGGCGATCAATTTTATCCTGCAAAGCCTGGCGACCTTATTTTTCTTTCTTCCGGTGTGCCACATGCGCTGCAGAATACCGGCAAGCTACCAACTACCTATTTCGCTTTTCAATGGCAATAATTTTGTTTCCCTGTTGTTTCAGCATGATAAGTTTGGCGGGCGCTGTATTAAAAAAGGGTTTAATTATAACACGCTTTTAATTTTATCTGGATTAAAACCGTATCTTAATTTGCCCTTTGTATTAAAATAGTACATTTTACCGGGCATAACGATTTTTTCAGTTGCAATAATTACAGCAGGCCATTCATGAAAAGTGTGTACATCATTTTGCTCTTATCTGTTTGCCGGCAACTGAACGCCCAGCAACCATTAGCAGATTCAGTTTTTTATGTACAGTCAGTCTCCAATGCAGTCTCCGCATACAAAAACGAAGTACAGGGCAATCTTCATATTTATAATGGAAGCGAATACCTGCGTACCGGGCATGGTACCAAAGGAACGCCTTTTTTTGAAGCCGACAGCCTGCTGCCGGGCACTGTGTTATATGATGGAAAATTTTATAACAATCTCTTATTGCACTACGACCTGGTAACAGATAACGTTATCATCAACAACTATGCGCAAAACAATGAACTTGTACTGGTGCCGGAAAAGCTTGATTATTTTTCTATATTGAATCACCAGTTTGTGCGCATTACTGCAGATTCTTCCCTGCCTTCATTTATTACTACCGGCTTTCACGAAAAATTGTATGATGGCAGGCTAACCCTGTTTGCCAAAAGACAAAAAGCGGGCAAGCTGTCTATCAATGCCGCAGACAACGATGCTACATACGTAGCCTATAATTATTACTACGTCTTATTAAACAATGTTTTTTACCGGGCAGATGATAAGAATAGTTTTTTAGCATTGCTGGCAGACCAAAAAGAAGCAATCAATAAATACATTAAAGACAATAGAATTAATTTTAATAAAAAACGGGAAGAATCGATGATTAAAGTGGTGGAGTATTATTCTCAATTAAAAAACTGACATGCGTTATTGCTGCCATCAATGTGCTGCCTGCCTGCTTTTCTTTTTTTCTTTTTTAGTGGCCAATGGCCAGGATACAGCACGTATCACGGCTATATTTAGCGGAAGCTCATTCCCCGGATTTGTACGCGTTGTAGAAGCCACTTCACCGTATCATTTTTACTATGATTCAGCGGAAACCGATAGCATTAGCGTTTCCATACAGGCTAACCGCGCAACGCTTTCCCAATTACTGGATCAGCTTTTTCAAAATACGCTTTTTCACTATGCCATAGATGCAGGAAAACGCGTATTTATTACCAAGAAGTTTTCCATCAGTACTGCATTGCCGCCAGCTTTTTTCAACCCTGTAAAAAGCAGTTACAGTGCGGCAGAAAAAAATAATCTGCTGACGGATGAGCCACCAAAAGACAAACTGAAAGCGGCTGCTGCCAATAAGCTATATGAGATAGGAACCAAAAGTGGCAGGGATAATAAAACCGGCGCCGTGTTGGCCGGCTATGTAAGGGATATCAAAACCGGCGAAGGAATAATAGGCGCTTCGGTATACCTGGATACCCCATCAATTGGCGTAAACACGGATCAGTTTGGGTATTACTCACTGGCGCTTGCCAAAGGAAGGCATGTTTTAACCATCAGCAGTGTTGGTATGAAAGACACAAAGCGGCAAGTGCAGGTGTACTCAGATGGCAAGCTTGATATAGAACTGCAGGAGTATATCGGCACACTTAAAACCGTTATTGTTTCTGCGGAAAAACGTTCCAATACAAAAAGCCTGCAGATGGGCGTTAGTAAATTGAACATCAAACTGATTAAACAGGTGCCGGTAGTCTTTGGTGAAGCAGATATTTTAAAAGTGGTGCTGGCACTGCCCGGCGTTACTTCTACCGGTGAAGGAAGCAATGGCTTTAATGTACGGGGTGGTTCTACTGATCAAAACCTGATCTTGTTTAATGACGCTACTATTTATAATCCCAGCCACCTGTTTGGTTTTTTCTCTGCCTTTAACCCCGATGTGGTAAAGGGAATAGAATTGTATAAAAGCGCCATTCCTGAAAAATATGGTGGCCGGCTTTCTTCTGTACTGGATGTGGGTTTACAGGATGGTAATAAAAAACAATGGACAGGCGCTGCGGGCATTGGACTGCTAACCGGCAAGTTTACCATCCAGGGCCCGCTGATAAAAGATAAAACGTCTGTTATTGCAGGCGTGCGCACTACTTATTCTAACTGGCTTTTAAATACCGTTCCGTCTGATGCTTACAAGAACAGCCGGGCTAATTTTAATGATGTTAACCTGCGCGTCAGCCATTTTATCAATGAAAAAAACACCATCTATCTTACTGGCTACCTGAGTAACGATAAGTTTAATTTAAACAATGATACCACTTATAAATACGGCAATAAAAACGCCAACATAAAATGGAAGCATATTTTTAATAATAAAGCGTATGCCGTTTTTACTGCAGGGATTGACCAGTACCAGTATGGCATTACAAGCACAGGTAATAAGGTAAACGCATTTAAACTGGGGTTTGATATTAACCAGGATTATTTCCGCGCCGACTTTAGCTATTCGCCCAGTTACAGGCATACCATCAGCTATGGTTTAAATACTATTTATTATAAACTTCATCCGGGCTCTTATACACCGGCCGATCCACTGTCGCTGGTTAAACCGGATATATTGCAGGCCGAACAGGCCCTGGAAAGCGCCCTCTACCTGGGCGATCAATACAGCATAACACCTAAATTATCTGTTAATGCAGGTATGCGCTATGTGCTCTATAATTATTTCGGTCCCCGCACCTTTAATAACTATGTTGCGGGTTTACCAAGGGATACGGCTACCATTATAAGTACCAGCAGCTATACTTCCGGAAAAATTATTAAGACTTACCAGGCGCCAGAGATAAGGATAGCGTTCCGGTATGCACTTTCAGACAGCACCTCCATTAAAGTAAGTTTTAATACACTGCAACAATATATTCATTCGCTTTCCAATACGGTGAATGTATCACCTACTGACATATGGAAGTTGAGCGATCCGCATATAAAACCACAACAAGGTCAGCAGGTTTCCCTGGGTTTTTACAAAAATTTTAAATCCAATACCATTGAAACTTCCCTGGAGGTCTATTATAAACGAACCAAAAATTTCCTGGATTATAAAAGTGGCGCCAAGCTACTGCTGAACAGTCATATAGAAACCGATGTTATCAATACAAGGGGGAAAGCATATGGCGTTGAATTACTTATTAAGAAAAACAGTGGTAAAGTAAATGGCTGGCTGAGCTATTCTTTTTCAAGGACCTTTTTACAAGTGGATGATCCCATTGCCGGCCAGACAATCAATAAAGGCGCCTATTATCCTGCCAGCTTTGATAAACCGCACAATGTAAATTTTATTGGCAATTACCGCATATCTCACCGGTATAGTATGTCGCTGAATGTTATTTATAGTACGGGCCGCCCCATTACCCTGCCCATTGGTATTTTTAATTTGGGTGGTGCAAGTTCACTATTATATTCTGACAGGAATCAATACCGGGTGCCTGATTATTTCCGCACGGATTTATCTTTTAACCTGGATGGCAATCATAAAGTAAAACAACGTTTTCACAATTCCTGGTCGTTTGGTGTTTATAATCTTACCGGAAGGCAAAATGCCTATTCTGTTTATTTTGTACAGGAGAACGGAAAGATAAAAGGATACCAGTTATCCATTTTTGGAACGGCCATACCGTTTGTTACGTATAATATTAAATTTTAGTGCCAGTGCATGAAATAATGAAATATACAAGTTTGTTGCTTTTTTTATGCGTAGTATGCCAGTGCAGGAAACCATATGAGCCGGCAGTGTTTACAAAAGCAGATAATTACCTGGTGGTGGATGGTTTTATTAATACCAGTGCTGCCGGCATTACTACTATTGTACTTTCCCGTACTAAAAATTTAACGGACACCGTATTGAGTATCCCGGAGCGGAGGGCAACGGTTTCCATCCAAAATGCAGCTGGCAGCAGCTACTCCCTGCAGGAAACAGGCACAAATGGTGTTTACGTAAGCAATGCCTTAGTGCTTGACAATAGCGGTCAGTATAAAATACTCATTACTACAGCCGGCGGCAGTCAATACCAGTCGGATCTTGTGTCAGCCCGGCAAACACCGGTTATTGATAGCGTCAACTGGCAGCAGAATAGCAAAGGGGTTCAGCTCTATGTAAATACACACGACGCCACAAACAGCACCCGTTATTACCGCTGGCAATACGCACAAACATGGGAATATCACTCACAGCTGGAAACCATCTGGGGTATTGCTAACGGACTGGTATATGTGAGAACGCCGGCAGAGCAGGTACATATTTGTTATAGCACCAGTCTGTCGTCGGGTGTTTTAATTGGTACTTCGGCGGCATTGAGCCAGGATGTAATCAGCGCTGCATTATTGGGTACCATTCCGCAAGACGATTCTACGCTTGCTTACCGCAGCAGTTTCCTGGTAACACAGTATGCATTAACTGCACCGGCTTATTTCTACTGGCAGATCATTCAGAAAAATTCAGAACAGCTGGGCACTTTGTTTGATTTGCAGCCCTCCCAGCTGGAAGGAAATATACATTGTGTCACCAGCCCAAATGAACCTGTTATAGGTTTTATGAGTGCCACTAACCAGCAACAGAAACGAATTTTTATCAGCAACGCGGATTTGCAAAACTGGCAACCCGCTGCTGGTGGCTATAATTGTGCGCTGGTAAATGTGCCGCAGAATCCTGCCAATTTTCTGCTGGTAGATTTGCCTGACAACAGTTATGCTCCCTGGTATTATGTATCTATGGGGCCGCTGGTATTGGCAAAAGGGGTTTGTGTGGATTGTACCCTTAGCGGTGGAACCAATGTTAAACCTGCTTTCTGGTAAGCAGTACGATAAATTAAAAATGCAAAAAACTAATCTGGAAAAATGTATAAACAGGTAATATTCTTTTGGTGTTTACTACTGCTGAGCCTGGGCATGATGGCACAGGCTGCGCCGGATGGGCTGCAGGAGAAATTTATCCAATACCAGTTGAGTGCTTTGCAGGAGAAGATTTTTGTGCATGCCGATAAAACCTTTTACCTGGCGGGTGAAATGATTTGGTTTAAAATATACACGGTCGATGAATCATTTAACAAGCCATCAAACATCAGCAAGGTTGCGTATGTGGAAATTATCAGTGATGATCTGAAAGCAGTGATGCAGGCAAAGATTGCCTTGCAGGATGGCAGTGGCGATGGATCTTTCATAATACCGTCTTCCCTTGCTTCAGGCAGCTATAAAATAAGATCATATACCAGCCGGATGAGAAATTTCAGTGCTGATTATTATTTTGAGCAGCCGCTCACTATTGTAAATGCGTTGAAGGAGCCACTCGTAAAAAATCCAGCAACTGCGGCAGCCTACCACATTGATTTTTTTCCGGAAGGCGGTAACCTTGTGCGCGGGCTTGCAGCTGTAGTAGCTTATAAAATTACAGACAGGTATGGCAAAGGGGTAGATGCAACTGGCTATATTATCAATGGAAAAAAAGATACCATAAGCCAGCTTACAACAGTTCATGCCGGAATGGGCCGTTTTGAATGGTTGCCACAGAAAGAGATATCGTACCAGGCTGTATTCAGGATCAATGATACAAGCATCGCCCAAGATTTGCCGCCCGTGTATGAACAGGGATACTGCATGCGTCTTACAGATAGTATTCCCGATGATTTACTTGCGGTCAGCGTATCTGCCAGCGGCCAGCCGGATAATGCCACGGTATATCTATTTGTACATACAAGGCATCTTGTAAAGCAAGTGTTAACCGGTCAGCTGGTAAATGGTAAAACCGTTTTCCGGGTCAGTAAAAACAAACTGGGCGATGGCATTTCACATATTACTGTTTTTAATGCTGGGCGTCAAGCGGTATGCGAAAGGCTTTATTGTAAACGTCCGGTAAATAAATTGGTCATACAGGCAAATACAGATAAACTTGTTTACAGCAGCAGGGGTAAGATAAACATTGCTGTACAAACAACCGATAAAGCCAGCCGTCCGCTGGCAGCCGATATGTCCGTAGCCGTGTTTAGGATTGATTCTTTGCAGCCTTTGCAGTACCAGGATATACATAGCTGGTTGCTGCTGCAGTCGGAACTGGCTGGCAATATAGAATCTCCGGCATATTATTTTAATGACGGCAGTGCAGCAGCAACAGCAGCATTGGACAACCTTATGCTTACACAGGGCTGGAGGCGGTTTAAATGGGAAGATGTATTAAATAATAAAATGCCGGTTTTTGAATTTATATCTGAACAGGAGGGACCGGTGATAGCTGGTATGCTGACTGATAAAAATACCGGGCTGCCGAAAAAAAATACCCTTGCAACTGCCAGCATTCCGGGCAATCATTTTGAATTGCGCAGCACCGTTAGCCGGCAGGATGGCAGCATACTGTTCAATTTTAATAACTTTTATAGCAGCAATGATATTATTGTACAAACGGTTAATGCAGCAGACAGTGCAGTTAAGATTACGGTCAGCAATCCTTTTTCTGATAAATTTTCCGCTCGTCTTTTTCCAAGATTTGTGTTATCTGATAAATGGAAAGATGAAATTGTATACCGCAGCATCAACTTGCAGGCGGACAATGCCTACCTGGCAGACAAAAAAAGGCAGTCCTTTGCAACACCGGATGCAGACAGCAATGTTTTCTATGGAAAACCTGATAAGCAATACTACCTGGATGATTATACCCGATTTATAACCATGGATGAAGTAATGAAAGAATTTGTGCTGGATGTGCGGGTAAGAAAGCAGGCGGACGGATTTCAGTTCAGGGTGGTGAACAGTGCATTCAAAAGTTTTTTTGAACAGGATCCGCTTGTTTTAATTGATGGGGTACCGGTTTATAATGTTGATAAAATAATGACGTTTGATCCCTTAAAAATTAAGGCCATTGATGTGGTTACCCACCGGCATTACCTGGGCCCAATGATAAGCGATGGCATTGTAAGTTATAAAACGTATGAGGGCAATTTAGGTGGTTATGAACTGGACCCGCATGCGGTAGTTATAGAATACGAAGGATTGCAGCGCCAACGCGAGTTTTATTCACCGGTATATGATAATTCTGCGCAGACAGAAAGCCGGATACCTGATACAAGAAACCTGCTTTACTGGTCGCCTTCTTTGAAAACCGGGCCGGATGGCAAACAGCAATGCGCTTTTTATACTTCTGATCTAAAGGGACATTTTGCAGTTATTGTACAGGGGTTGACGGACAGTGGTTTATCCGGTAGCGGTGTATCAACTTTTACGGTGGGCAAATAGGCATGGGTATAAAAAAAACTGCTTTATTTGTCCGGTCAACGCTTCGCAAAGCGGATTGTTTTTATATCGGAAGAGTTGTCTGTAATGCTAAGAATATAATTGCCGCCGGCAAATGTTTCTGCATGTACAGGTATCTGTGTAACACCGGGGTTGAGTTTTACAGAAAATCTGCTAACCATCACTCCCTGAAAATTGAAAATCCTTATTGCTGCATTGCATTCAGTTGCAGAGGATATACTTAAAACACCTGTAGCAGAAAAGACCGATGGTATAATGCTGTTTAT
The DNA here is from genome assembly GCA_039916305.1 of Chitinophagaceae bacterium. Taxonomy (GTDB): domain Bacteria; phylum Bacteroidota; class Bacteroidia; order Chitinophagales; family Chitinophagaceae; genus JACMLD01. The sequence continues at coordinate 97,474 of JBDSLR010000017.1, forward strand.
TTCAAACCCTGTCATTTTTGCGCTTATAGTAACAGTTTTAGATTGGTAGACCCTGCCATCCCGGTCACCAACTTTAATCCGGTAAAAAACCTTTCCGGTTACATTTGCATCTGTAAAATCAAAAGGCTGGCCACACCTGGCCTGATCTGCTTCAAAACTGCGGATGCTGATATAATTTATAGCATTGTAAGAACGCTCTATTTCAAATCTTGCATACTGAAGAAAGCATACTACTTTCCATTCCAGCCGGGCATCATTACCTGATTTTCTTGCATCAAACGCACTTAGTCTTACGGGCATAGAATCAGCCGGTAAAATTTGAGTATGACCGGTAAAACAGATGCAGGTAAAAATGACCCAGATAGGTACACGCATAATTGATTTTTAAGCAGTTTTCCCGGCACTCCTGCTATGTACTAAAAAAGCAACTTTCCGGATGTCTTTCTTTTAAGTGTTAATATAAACAAATTACCAGATTTATTAAAAGGGATAAAATACCCCAATAGAAAAGTGTTGTATACCGGGTAAGCCAATTACTTAAGCGCAAATGCAATATACCACCCGCCTGGCTTTTTACCCCTGGCGCCGCCTGCTGCTATTACAACATATTGCTTGCCATTTACCTCATAAGCAGCCGGTGTGGCAAAGCCGCCAGCCGGTAGCTGGTATTCCCAAACCTGTTTGCCGGTCTTTTTATCAAATGCGCGGATGCGTTCGTCGCGGGTGCCTGCAATAAAGATAAGGCCGCCGGCCGTTACAAGTGGCCCGCCATAATTTTCGGTTCCTGTTACAGGAATGCCTTTTGCGGTAAGCTCGGGGAACTCGCCTAACGGTACACGCCACACGTAATCACCGGTGTTAAGATCAATAGCATTAAGTGTTCCCCAGGGCGGTTTTACAGCGTTGTAGCCTTCTTTATCAACAAATTTTCTCCAAACCTTATTGGTGTACAATGGTAGAAAGGGGAAATCTGTTTTAGCAGCAATGGTATCAGCAGTACTGTGTTCGTCTGTGACTTTAGGCAGCGCTTTCGGTTCTTTATTCAAGAGAAATTGTGCAATTGATTTTTTTTCGGGGTCGGGTAGCTGCTGAAAAGCAGGCATTCTGCCGCTGCCGGATTTGATAATGTTTATGATATCGTTTTCTGTTCGTTTGCCGGCAATATTGACCAGGGCCGGAAAAATTTCACCACTGCCTTTTCTATCCGTGCCATGACAGCTTGCGCAGTTTCGTATGTATAACCCATTACCGGCAGACAGGAAGCTTATTTCTTTATTGCGTGTTTCCATGTCTATCATCTGTAGCTCCCACGCATCTTCATTGGCATTCTGGTATAGAATACCATCCGGGTCAATTGCGTTGCCACCCCATTCCGCGCCGCCGCTGTAGCCAAACAGCAATGTGCCACTGGTATTGGGTGGCATAAACTTATTGGCTGGTTGTGGAAACTGCGCTAAGCGTTCCTTTGCGTAAGCATGGGCCTCAGGTGATATATTGGTGATATCGTCTTCTGTAACTATAGTCTGTTTTGCAAAGGGCAGGGGTTTTGCCGGGAATTTTTGCGTGGCAAATGGCTGCTCGCCCGGTAGTCCATTTAAAGGCACCGCACGTTCCTCTACCGGGAACAATGACGCGCCATTGTCGCGGTCCAGCACATATACCAACCCATCTTTGGTGGCCTGCACTAACACATCTACCAGCTTACCATTATGCTTAACCGAAGTAAGGTTGGGTGGGCAGGGAAGGTCACGGTCCCACAAATCATGGTGTATGGTTTGAAAATACCATTTCATTTTGCCTGTTTCCGCATCCAGTGCCACAATACAATTGGCAAAAAGGTTGGCGCCGTCGCGCTCGCCCCCGTAAAAATCTGAAGAAGGTGATCCCGTGCCAAAATATACGGTGCCTCTTTTTTCATCTGCCACCAGGCCGCTCCAGTTATTGGCAGCACCTATTTTCTTATAGGCATCTTTCGGCCAGGTATCATAACCCAACTCGCCCGGTTGTGGAATCGTATGAAACACCCATTTTAATTTTCCGGTAACAACATCAAAACCACGTACATGACCCGGCGCTGCATCGCCGCTTTCAGAAACACTGGAACCAATGACAAGTGTATTTTTATAAATAACACCCGGTGTGGTAGCGGTTACAGAAAGATTGCTCACATCATGACCAATGTTTGCATCCAGCCCTTCATGTAAATCTACTTTTCCGGCAGCGCCGAAATTATTGATGGCTTTGCCCGTTGCTGCATCCAGGGCATATAAACTGGCGCCTGCAGAATACAGTATGCGTTTATCATTGTCCTGCTGCCAGTACATTACACCACGGTTGGTATTAAATTTTTGCTGGTCTTTAACAGGTTTAAATTTCCAGATCTGTTCACCCGTAGCTGCATTGAGCGCAAAAACATCCAGCGAAGAGGTGGTGCCGTATAAAATGCCATCTATTATGATGGGCTGGCATTGTGTTTCTCTTGGCCGCTGTGCTGTATGGTTGGACGTATCTGTTTTTTCTCTTGCATCGTACGTCCATGCTACCTGCAGGTTTTGTACATTGGCAGCAGTAATTTGCGCCAGGGGAGAATAGCGGTTACCCGCTTTATTACCACCGTAGATGGGCCAGTCTTTACCGGTTTCTCCGGTAAATTCAGTACTGTTTTTGCAACTGGAAGAAAGTACAGCAGTAATGATAAGAAAAGCAAACGGATGCTTCATGCTATTAAAATATTATATAGTTGAGTGATGATTCCCCCAACTTTTTTAGTTGTACAAAACATGTTTTTCCAGTATAGCTGAAACGGCGCATCAGGATGTGGCAGGGCGTGGAACTCCGATGCTGCCTGTTTCTTTTTCCAGCGTGGGGGATACTTTACCGGTTCCCTTTATTGCTACCATGGTAATAATAGCAGAAAGAAAAAGTGAGCCGGCCATAAAAATATAAGAAGCGCTGAAGCTGCCCGTAGTACCATTTAAATAACCAACCAGGTAAGAGCCGGCAAAAGAACCGAGCGCACCAAAACTGTTGATCAATGCAATGGCTCCACCCGACACATTCTTTGGCAAAATTTCTGTGATGATGGCAAAGAACGGCCCGTATGGCGCATACATTGCACCACCAGCAATAATGAGCAGTACAAATGAAAGCCAGAAATTACTGGTACCTACCATATAAGAACCGTAAAAAGCAACAGCACCAATTAAAAGAAATGGCCACACAAATATTTTCCTGTTGAGTGTTTTATCAGAAAAATAAGAAGCGCTCAGCATACCAATGATGGCTAAAATGAAAGGTACGGATGCCAGCCACCCGGTTTTTACAATATTGCTGTCAGGCGCTGCATTAATAATAGAAGGAAGCCACATTACAAAACCATATACGCCAATGCTCCACAATGCATATTGGAGGCAGAGTAAAATAACCGTTTTTGATTTGAAGGCTGCCGCATAATTTTTTACTGGTTTAATACCCTGCTGTTCCAGGTGCAACGCATCTTCCAAATCCTGCTTTTCTGCACCAGTTAACCATTTGGCATTTTTGGGAGAATCTTCAACCATTCTCCACCAGAAGAAAGCCCAGATGATGGCGGGCAATCCTTCGTAAATAAACATCCAGCGCCATCCAACAGATTTTATTAAATAGCCAGACAGAATGGACATCCATAATAGCGTTGCCGGATTACCTAAGATTAAAAAAGTATTGGCACGGGAGCGTTCAGACTTGGTAAACCACCGGCTTAAAAATATCAGCATGGCAGGCATTACTGCGCTTTCTACAACACCCAGCATAAAACGGATAACAATCAGCAAACTGATATTGCTGATAAGGCCGGTAGCCATGGCCAGTCCGCCCCATAATATCAGCGACCAGAAAATTAATTTTTTAGCACTTTTATTGGCTGCATACAGTGCGCCCGGTATCTGGAAAAAGAAATAGCCCAGGAAAAATAATGAGCCCAATAAAGAAGAAACGGAAGCGGTAATGTTTAGATCCTTTGCCATTCCGCCTGCAGCGGCAAATCCAAAATTAGCACGGTCTAGATAGGCCAGGCTATACGTGATAAAAGCAACCGGTATCAGCCGGTACCAGCGTTGCCTGGCAATTGTTTCTGCCATAGATGTAATTTAAATTTTATTCCAGTTAATAATTTATTGAGTAAATGATGGGCACATTTATACATTTTGATATTGCCTCAATTTTCCCTTTTACCAGGTTCTTTTGCTCATCACTTTATCCAGTTCAGGCCGGGTCATTTTTCCCAGTTCAGGATGCTGCTGCAGCCATTTAAGAAATTCATTTTTTATTTCATCTGTCCACTGGCTGTCTATCTGCCCGGTGGAATATTTACCAGTTTTAACCATCTCAAATCCAAACTTGTCTTTGCGGATAACAAACTCAGCCGTAGTTACTACCTGTTCTGCCAGGTGCGCCGGTATAAAAAGAATGCCTTCGCGCACAGCCAGCACCAGGTCCCCGGGCAGTACCATTACATTGCCAATGCGCACGGGCGTATTCAATCCCATCAATACTACTTCTTCTAAAAATGACGGATGAAAGTCACGCACAAAAGCATTGAAGCCCTTCATCTCCTGTATTTCGCCCAGGTCGCGGGCGGCTCCGTTAAAGACAACACCGTTGCCCGACTTACTAAAAATTGCGGTGGCCAGTGTGGACCCCATTAATGTGCCGCCGGATATTTTACCAAAATTGTCTGCCACATAAACATCTCCTTTAACCAGTGTTTCTATAGGCCATGCATTGGTATTACCTTTTCTGCCATCCCTGCTGGTGCCGCGGGCCTTTATATTCTTTTCTACATCGGGCCGGCTGGGCATAAACATGGCGGTAACAGCCCGGCCTATCACAGGTTCATTGTTTACCGTTTTCCAGTTGCCTTCAAACTGGTTGAGGTAGCCTTCGTTTTTCAATACGGTCCACGCATCATCTATATTGATGAATTTAGCACGTTCTAATAAATCATCCGGCACTTTTGGACGACCATCTGCAAATCTTTCTCCTTTCCATTCCGAGGTAAGAAAAATAATTTCTTCTTTTGAAATGGTTTGGGCCGACAGTGAAAGCGCATTAAAACAAATCAATGCCAGTAAGAGCAAGAATACCGTAATACAGATTTTTATCATCCTGTTCTATTTTTACTTTTGATGTTGAGTTATACATTTTGGCTAAGGACGCACGCCTCACTACTCACGCCTCACAGTCTAATGCCCTTCCTTGCTTAAATATTCTTCAATTTCTTTTGAGGTAACCGCCAGTTTCTTTGGATACTTTGCTACCCATGCCCTGAACTCATTCTTGATGGTATCTGACCAATCTCCATGTACCTGGCCCGATGGATACTTGCCCAGCTGCAGCATATACCTTTCAAATTCATCGCGCAAACCTACGAGTTGTGAAGAAGTGACCAGTTCAGGAACCAGGTAAGCCGGAATAAACACTACACCATATTCATTGGCAAATACCACATCGCCCGGAAATACAGTTACCTGTCCAATGCGGATAGGTGCATTAATAGAAGTGGGCGTCATGTCTTTGATGTAAGAAGGGTCATGTCCTTTTACCCAGGCATTAAAACCTTTGGTATCTTTTAGTTCCTGCATATCCCTGATAGATCCATTGAATATAACGCCTTTACCAGTTTTGCCATAGATGGCATTACCCAGGCTGGAGCCAATCAACGTACCGTCTTTCTCTTTGCCAAAACCATCTGCCACATAAATATCGCCCTTGGTTAAAATATCAATAGGCCAGATATTAATGCCGCCTTTTTGCGAGCGGCCTTCTGCCTTCCCCAATGTTCTTACTAACGTGTCAAGGTCTGGTCTGGATGGCATAAACTGTGCAGTTACCACACGGCCCACCATTGTCTCGCCCGGTTTAAGAATGATCCAGTTTTTTTCTACCTGGTTGCGAAATCCTTTTCTGCCAAGAAAGCCCCAGATTTGTTCAAGCGTGGCATCTTGTAAATGTTCAAGCATAATGTCGGCCACTTTGGGGCGTCCATCCGTAAAGCGTTCTCCTTTCCATTCTGCGGTTAATGCTTTAATGTATTCCGGCGAAGCGCCGATAGATTGCGCTTGTGTAAAAACTGCGCATACAATAAATGCTATCAGGAAGACTGATTTTTTCATCATGGCAAGTGGTATAAATTTAGAATGAATATAAATTGATTTTTTAATTCCACCCGGCATTATTTACCCGGCTTGCTGTTGCTAATCGCCTGCATCAGCCCCCGCATATAACCAAATGCATACAAAGAACCTATATTGCTGTACCCGGGGTTGGCATTGCTGTCTCCTGCCATGGTGGGTACATGATCCGGCCGTATCGGTCCCTTAAACCCGATATCATAATAGGCTTTCATGGCAGCATACATATCAATCTGTCCTTCGTCGTGGAAGGTTTCTTCAAATTTAATGCTCGGCTTCTTTCCACTCAGGTCACGTACATTTCTGAAATGAACAAAATGGATATTTTCTTTGCCAAAATCACGCACGGTGCTGGGGATATCAACGCCCATCAGTGAAAAATTGCCCTGGCACATGGTAATGCCATTACTGGGGCTCTTAACAATGTTAAGCATGCGTTTGAAATTGGGCACACTTGTCATAATGCGTGAAATGCCCTTGATGCTGTCTACCTGCGGGTCATCGGGGTGCATTGCCAGTTTCATACCTATTTTTTCTGCTTCCGGCACCACAGCCTTTAGAAAATATTCAAGGTTTTTCCAAAGTGCATCCTTTGATACTTCGCCATATTCCGTAACGGGCAAATTCTTTACATCTTCATAATCAAAAGCGGTTACCAGTGCGCCGCCGCGACCGGGTTTATCCATTTGTGTGCGGTACCAGCTAACAACCGGCATCCAGTTGTAACAGATCACATCAATGCCGCCGTACTGTTTCAGGTTCTTCATAAACGTTATGAAGTTGGCAATCTCTTCATCTTTTCCAGCAAGGCCCAGTTTTGTTTTAGTGCCCAGCGAGGCAGGTCCTTCAATTACATTTAGCTGTAAACCTGCTTTCATCCATGCATCTTTATTGGCAGTAAGTGCTTTTGGGTCCCAGGGCGTGGCATCTGTAAGTCCGCTTAATTTTGGGTTGATGCCACCAACGGCGCCAAATACATCCATTTGCTTCATAAAAGCGATACGGCGTTCATCCATACCGCCAAAATAGGCTTCGCTCATTACCATGCCGGCATCTTTAACAGCGGTATGTACACTTTCTTTTGTGCTGCCTTTTGTATTGATATTGGGTGCAGCAGCCATAGCAGCTCCCAGCCCTCCAACAGACATGGCCGAAGCCAGCGTGGCGCTTTTTTTAATAAAATCCCTGCGGTTATTTTTCATATGCATGTGTTTATATTATTATCAGATAAGTCAAATTGCCCCGTTTTTGCCACAGCGCGAAATGAGATAATTCACAGAGGGATGAGAGGAATGCGTACGCCTCCTGTCTCCGCGAAAAAATGTCCTGCGCTTTGTGGTAAAGATTTACAAGCATCAGCCTAAGCCTTATTTTTTTGTATCGATTCCATCAGCCCCCGCATATAACCCAGCGCAAACAAAGTTCCGATGGTACTGTAACCCGGGCGTTCATTGCTATCGCCAGCCATTGTGGGCACATGGTCGGGCCGGATGGCGCCTTTATAACCAATATCGTAGTATGCTTTCATAGCGGCATACATATCAATCTGTCCTTCGTCGTGAAAGGTTTCTGTAAATTTAGTACTGGGTTTATTGCCACTCAGATCCTGTACATTCCTGAAATGTACATAATTGATTTTACCGGCTTTGCCCCAGCGCCTTACCAGCGATGGAATGTCTGCACCCATCAGTGAAAAATTGCCCTGGCACATGGTTACACCGCTGTATTTACTGGGCACAATGTTCAGCATGCGGTCAAAGTTTTCTACGCTGGTCATTATGCGCGAGATACCGCGGAGCTTATCTACCTGAGGATCATCCGGGTGCAGTGAAAGGTTCATGCCTATTTTTTCTGCTTCCGGCACTACTGCTTTCAGAAAGTATTCCAGGTTTTTCCAAAGCGTTTCTTTTGAAACGTCGCCATATTCTGATACAGGTAATTTTTTGGCATCTTCATAATCAAAAGCCGTTACCAGCGCGCCGCCGCGGCCGGGCCTGTCCATGCTGGATCTGTACCAGCTAACCACCGGCATCCAGTTATAGCAAATGGTATCTACTTTGCCATACTGTTTCAGGTTCTTCATAAACGTTATGAAGTTGGCAATTTCTTCATCCCGGCCGGCAAGGCCCAGTTTTGTTTGTTCGCCCAGCGTTGGTGGTCCTTCTACCACGTTCCATTTCATGCCAAGTTTATCCCAGCTCTCTTTTACAGCAGTAATTGCTTTTGGTTCCCACGGCTTTACATCACCTGTGTTACGCGGGCTGTTTACGGCGCCAAATACGGCCATTTGTTTGGCCAGCGCTATGCGGGGAGAATCGAAAGCAGGAATAGAAAGAGAAAATTCCATACCGCCGTCTTTTGCAAGACTTTTTATAGTATCGGTTGATTTTTTAGGGGTATTTGCAATGGCTGAGCCGATGCCGCCAATGGAAGCAGCAGCGGCAAGCGAAGCAGTTTTTTTAATAAAATCCCTGCGGTTATTTTCCATATTTTTTATTTTATAGTATAATCAGGTAAACCATATTTTTTTGCCACGGAGCTTAGGGGGAGGCAACTCACCGAGATATATGGGCGATAAATAAACCTCCTGTCCTCTGTGAAAAACCTCTTTTTCCGCTGTGCTGAGATTTGCTACGCTGAACATATTATTTATCCCACCAAACGGGGGTGGTATATAAATCCGGGCCCTGGCCAGCAATAGCAGCATCATAGTTTTCTTTGTTCAGTGCAGCTTCACTAACAGGATACTTTAAACGAAGCAGCATCTTACCGCCGGTGAAATTGCCGGGGTAATTAGGCGGCACCAGTGCCGGAATACCTGTACGGCGGATATTTGCAAATGCTTCAAAATTATCATAGAACATAAAGAATGCCAGGTAAAACTGCGTGTGTATCTGTTCCATCTGCTGTGCCAGCGTGCCTGCCAGCGGATTGGCGGCAACGTAAGCGTCTATTGTTGCCTGTGAGATAGCAAAAGGCGCGGCCGACCCAAACAGTACGGGCGTTGGAAAAATATTGGTCATTTTCATGGATGCATTGATGGCATTTGCATAATGCGTTGCCGCAGGTGATGCATCCCATCCACGTGCTGATGCTTCTGCCAGCAGGAATTCCACTTCCGCATAGCTTTGAATTACGGTAGGTGCAACCAGGCTGGCAATGGTACCGGTGTTTGGTTCAGAGTAGTTAACCAGCTGGTCGTTGCTCCAGCCCGGAATCACATTTTTTATGGTAGCTGCGTCGTAACCGTTGGGCAACCCTTTTTGCAAAGCGGGGTTGGTAGAGGTGGTTAGTTTTGCGTTCTGCTGACTTAAAATATTCCCCTCCCATAAAGTGCAGTAGAATGGTATCCGCGGATCATTCCTTGCCTGCAGCATGTCTACCATTGTTTTGGCCAGTTTTACCGGTCCTTTTCCCTGGTTAGATTCCGGGAAGCTCTCCCTTTTCAGTTCTGCCGCATCCCTGTTTTCAGAATTGGTAGAGCCAGTTGTATGTTTAACATAGGCGATATCGTCATTGCTCTTCATTACACCGCCCGCGATGGCTTTCAATACCCACTCTTTTGATTTGGCGGCATCCACATTGCTGAGGCGCATACCCAGGCGTAACATTAACGAATAGCCGAAAGTTTTCCATTTGGTTACATTGCCGCCATACAGGATATCTGCTGAACCTACGCCGGTTTTTGAAGCGTCCAGCTGGCCAATGGCTGTTTGTAGTTCCGCCAGCATTTTTGGATAGATGTCTGACTGCTTGTCGTATTTTGGTTTGTACACGCCACTGATATAACCCTGGCCAGCTTCTGTATAAGGAACATCTCCGTAAATATCTGTAGCTCGGTGCAGCACAAATACCCGCCAGATACTACCGATTGCGTAGTAGTTTATCAGGTCCGGTTTGCCTTTAGTAGCGTCCAGCATCTGAGCCAGTTCTTTCAGGTGAATGGGGTAGATGGTTTCAAAAAGATCACCAAACTGTCCGTTTTCAAAGTTCTTATCGCCACTCCAGTTGGTACCCAGCGCGGCCATGTATTGATTGGTACCCGCAAAGTATTTAATGCTCACGCGGTTGCGATCTGCTGTTCCCACACCAGCTGTTCTTACCTGGCTCATGGTAAGCAGGTTGCCCAGCACAGGTTCCGTGTAAGCATTCGGGTTAGTATTCAGTTCTTCAAAACCCTTGTCGCAGGAACCAATCAAAGCCGCTCCGGAAAACAGCACGCTTAGTGCCAGTACCCGGTTTATTAAATGTTGTTTTATATAGCGCATATAGTTTTATTTTAACGATAATAATAGTATTTCAATACCAGTTAGAATTTTACCAGCAGGTTAAGACCGTAGCTTCTTGCTGTGGGCAAACCAAAATTTTCCAGGCCCTGGGCATTGCCATTGCTATAGCTTGATTCCGGGTCTATATTTCTCGCCGTATTATACAGCAGTGCCAGGTTGCGGGCTATTAATGAAATGCTGACTGACTGTATGGGGGTTTTTCCCAGTAATGATTTCGGCAGTGTGTAGCCAATGATAACCTGCCGTAATTTGATGAAATCAGCGTCTGTGATAAACTGGTCGGTGATGGTATTCCAGATCCCCTGGTAGTAAGTTTGTGCATTAATGGTGGCGGAATAAGGGTTGCCATTCTGATCAACACCGGAAACTTTTACGCCGTTTTCACGTACACCGTTTTCAACTGTGCGTTTGTCAACACCAAACTGCGTACCATATGCATTGGTGGCAGAATATACCTGTGCGCCAAATTTACCATCTATTAAAAAACCAATATTGAAACTTTTGAAAGAAAAATTATTACTGAAGCCCGCTGTTAACGGTGGCACGCCTTTACCCAGCGGTACCAGTGCACTTTGTAACGGAATACCGTTGGCGCTGTTGTATACAACGTTTCCTTTACTGTCGGTCCTCATCCTGTTACCGGCAATCATTCCAAACGGCATACCGGTAAAATGATATATCCAGCCATTTTCTGTACGGGTTCTGTTGGTGTTTTCACTTTGTCCGAATGTAATAGAGCTGATGCCTTCGCCAATGTACACCACTTCATTTTTATTGTAGGCCAGGTTAAAGCTTGCATCCCAGTTCAGGCTTTTATTTTTTCCTTTGATGGGTGTGCCTGTGAGCAATAGCTCGATACCCTGGTTTTTTATTTTACCAACGTTCAGGGCAACTGCATTGTAGCCGGAAGTCCAGGGCACGGTAGCATTGACAATATCATTGGTAGTCGTTCTGTCGTAAAAAGTAAGATCAACTCCTACCCGGCTGTTGAAAAACCGTGTTTCAATACCTATTTCACTGGTGGTGGACGTATACGGTTTTAATTTGTTGGGTATAGTAGTGCCTACGATGTTTTGCAGCGTAGCCCCTGTACCGGACAACTGTGCCTGGTTCTGGTAGGTAAGATCTATGGCATATGGATTAGGAGCGCCGCCACCCACCTGGGCCCATGAAGCCCGTAGTTTTCCATAGCTCAGCCAGCTGGGTTTGGTACCCAATGCATTGGAGAAAAGAAAGCTCAAACCAACAGATGGATAAAGCAGGCTGTTGTCTGCTATATCAAGTGTAGAGAACCAGTCGCGGCGTGCGGTCATGTTCAGGAACAGCAGATCATTGTAGCCGATATCTGCTGATGCAAAAATGGAATTAATGGCAAACTCCCGGTAGGTCTGTGTAAACTGCTGCTGGCTGCCATTACCAACAAAATATTTAAAGGGCACATTGAAAAAGCCACTGCTCAGGTTTACCCCGTCATACATATTTTTCATCTGGTTGCCGCCCACCAGTGCACTGACTGAAAATTTGCCGATGCTTTTATTAGCACCGATAAGTCCTTCAAGATTGTATTCCTGGCTAATGTTCTGATCGCTTGTCATGCTTCCGCGGTTATTGAAAGCAAGCCCGGTTGGCTCAATGTTTACACCTTTCAGGTTAAAGCGGTCGATACCAAAACGTACCCTTGCGTACAGCCATTCGGTAATATTGTAACGTGCACTGAAAGACCCGATAAACCGGTTGCGGGTATCGCTGTTTACGATCTTGTTAACCGCAAAATAAGGATTGGTAGCATAGATATAATCATTCCACAGTACTTCATAGCCGGTGGCATCATAGCCTGGTTTAAGCACCCTTACGTCAATATTTGTGCCGATGAGTTGTGCACCGGTATTGGGGTTCTTCTGGAAGTCTGCTACAAACGTACGGTTGTCTGTGTTCTCAATATTATATTGCATATTTCCCTCAAACAGCAGCTTCTTTTTCAGGTTGGCATTCACACTCAGGTTAAATGTTTTGCGGTTAAGTGAATTATTGGGAACGATGCCTTTGTTTTCAAGATTGGAAGCGGAAAACCGGAAATTGACTGACTCGTTTCCACCATAAAAAGCAATGGTGTTGGAAAAAGTTTTACCAGTATTGTAAAAGCTTTTGAGGTTGTCTTTCTGAGCAGAATAGGGCCTGGCAATACCATCCGGTTGTATTACCGGCGAACCATCCAGTTTGGCGCCCCAGGAAAGTCTTCCGTTAGCAATGGCGTCTGCCTTGCTGAGTGGTGCAGTGCCCCTTGAACCGGAGCCATATTCATATTGCCAGTCGTACAGCTGGATCGGTGTTTCCCATGTATAGGTGCCGTTGTATTCAACACCCAATCCTTTTTGTGAGCGGCCCGATTTGGTAGTGATAAGGATAACGCCATTGGCAGCACGTGATCCATACAAAGCTGCTGCAGTTCCACCCTTCAGCACAGACATGCTTTCAATATCGTCGGGGTTAATGCTGATTAGGCCATCACCACGGTCAATACCACCAAATGTACCGGCTGCACCCTGGTTTGAATTATTGATGGGAATGCCGTTTACTACATAGAGTGGTTGGTTATCGCCGTTGAGCGAGCCATTGCCCCGGATGACTACCCGGCTGGAACCGGCAGGCCCGGTAGCAGTGCTGGTAGCGTTTACACCGGCAACCCTTCCGGTGAGCGCATTGCCAAGATTGATTTCCTTTGCCTTATTTAAATCATCGCCGCCTACTTGTGTAACGGCATAGGTAAGCGATTTCTGATCTTTTTTAATGCCCAGTGCGGTAACAACTACCGTATTTAAAGAAAGTGTTTCTCTTACAAGTTTGAGGCTGATAGTAGTCTGGCCGCCAACGGCTATTTCCTGCGGGGTAAAGCCAACAGATGAAATTACCAGTGTTACGCCAGCCGGTGCGCTGAGTGTAAATTTACCATCCGCATCAGTAGTGGTACCCTGTTTGGAACCTTTTATATTGATGCTTACGCCCTGCAATGGCAGATCATCCGTATCTGTAATTCTGCCGGAGACGTCTACCGGTACCGGGGCTGCGATAATAGGTATGGCTGTTTTCTTTGGCGTTGGTTTCTCCTTTAACACAATTGTCTTATCAACCAGGGAATAATCAAATGGCTGGTTGCGGAAGCATTCATTCAATGCATCCTGCAGCGATACCTGTTTTAATGAAACAGTTACGTTATTGGCCGCAGCCATCCATTCCTCGCGGTATACCATATGGTAACCACTCTGGTCTTTTATTTTTTTCAACACCTGCTCCAGCGGCGTATTTTTTGCCGTTATGGTAATTAGCTGTGCATTGCTTTTGGCGCTTACATTCATGCAGGCTACCAGTAAAATGATGGCTGTAAACTTCATAATTAACAGCGTTTTGGAAGCTCCCTTCCAACCTCCCGCAACAGGGGAGGCATAAGAGGCCTGTTTTGGTTTACAAAAAGACTTGAAATGCATAACTTTGATTTGTTTAGGTTTAATAATAAACAGTCCGTCGAACGATTGTATTGAAGATTAACCTGATACCGGCCGGTGTGCTCCAACACGCCGGCTTTTTCATTGGTTAAAATTTTACTTTTGAGGTGTGGCTTGTCTGCCCCTTTGTTTTTAATTGTTTTCATGCGGCGGCAAAGCCATGTTCCTACAACGGTTGCACGGATACTTTTTTACCGGTGATGGTAAAATGTACGCCGCTTAATTCCATTACTTCCAAAACTTTTGACAAATTCATGTTGCGGGGTATATCACCGGAAATACGCCCTGGCGGTATGCCATCAGTGTAGGATACTTCTACATCGTACCACCTGGCTATTTGCCGCATAATGCTGGCAATACCGGCTTTTTTCATCACAAAAAGTCCATCTTTCCAGGCAACTGCTTCCTGCACGTCCGCATCTTTTACCAGTTTTATTTTTCCTCCGTGGCTTAACTGCAATTGCTGGCCAGGTGACAGCAATACGGCCGAATGCATGCTATTTATTTTTACGCTGCCTTCCAGCAGGGTGGTGCTGGTGTTTTCTTCATCATCATAGGCGTTCACATTGAAATGGGTTCCCAACACCTGTATTTCCATGCCGTTGCTGCTCACCATAAAAGGCCTTTTTGCATCATGGGCTATTTCAAAATAAGCTTCACCGGTAATACTGATTTTTCTTTCCTTGCCTGTAAAGGCAGTAGGGTAGGTAACTGATGAGGCGGCATTGAGCCATATTTTGCTGCCATCAGACAGCTGTAACTGATACTGCTTTCCCTTTGTGGTAGTCATTGTATTATACACTACTTCTTCTACGCCATGCGCTATATTGTTATAACTTAACTGCCCCTGCTGGTTCAGTAGTTTACTATTGCCCTGGATAAGCGTGTTATTGCCTGCACTGTCAAGCACAATCTGTCTGCCATTTGAAAGCGTAAGTATGGCGCCGCTGGTACCGGGTTGTATCTCAGCTGATCTTGCCGGCGCGGGCAGTGAGGCTGCGACTGGCTTATTTGCAACCGGCTGCAGCAAGTAGAAGCTGCTTATGCCAAGGAGTAAAATAATGGAAGCTGCTGCGGTAATGCGCAACCATGCAAAGGAACGGCGGCGAAGAACAGGCTCCGCCTCATCGCTCATTGTCTTTTCATGTATTTGCTGGTAAACCTGTTCCCAGTTTACTGCGGGAACAAGATCGCGGGTATCAAATTTTTCTATCAGCTGTTGAATATGCCGGTGAACGGGCTGCTCATGCTGTTCATCGCTCTTTATCAGGGAAAATAATTCCTGTTCTTCTGCTTCCGTTGTTTTGCGGTTGCAGTAGGCCTCCATTAAATAGGCTAATCTTTCCTGGTTGAATGGCATAATCGTTAGAATAAATCATTACACAAACAGCGTGTTGCGGCAATGTGTATAAAGTAAGAGAGCGGCAGCATATAAAATGTACCAGTCAGTGTAAAAAATATTTTGGGGGATGGCTGCTGCCCTATTGAAGTTATAGCAAACCTGAAAACATATATACAATAAAAGAAGAGATGGCTTTCTTGTCTTTGAAATAATGCCGGATGGTTTTAACAGCATCGTGCAGGTGATTTCTGACTGAATTTGGGGAGAGCCGGAGTTGGCTGGCAATAGCAATCCTGCTCATCCCTTCCTGTTTGCTTAATTTGTACACCAGCTGCTGCTGTGGTGGAAGCTGCGCTATTAATTTATTGATTATATGCTGGTTTTCTTTGTCCTGCAGAATCGTCTCCAGGGATTGCTCTTTCCAGTCATTGCTGTGCTGCTGCAATCGCTGCTGCATGTTTTTTTCTGCAGCTATTTTTTTAAAATGACCATAAATGCAGTTATACAAGATAGTTAGTAAGTAGGCAATTGGTTTTTCCGCCGCGGCTACCTGTATCCGTTTTGTCCATAAAATAATAAAAACTTCCTGCACAATTTCTTCCGCCAGGTAGGCGGAACGCGTCATCTTGAAAGCGGCAGCATAAAAAGGAGCTTTATAGAGGTCAAAGATTGCTCTGTAGGCGGTCTTATCACCTTCGGCTATTTGTAAAAACAGCGCCTTATTATCAGATGGCAATGGAACTTGCATAGTCGTTGAAGACTTAAAAGTAAATCATTTTTTTTAAATATAATTTGTGTTGAGGCTCAAGACAAAAGCGCACGACACACTCCTGCTTTGAAAATTTACAGCATACGCTGGCCTGGCGCAATGCCTGCAATACCAGTAAAAGCATGTATTACTGCTATTTAACATAGTAACAGCTCAACTTATTTGAACAGGGAATAATTTTCTAAGATGGAATTGCGTAAAAATAATCCGGTTGTATTATTTTATCAGTGTGGCATACTATTTTACCATGAACAGTTGCTGGTATAAAAAACCGGCAATAAAATTGCCGGCCTCCAGCCATCTTTTTTTTGCTTTGCCGCCGGCAAAAATAGGATTGAAATGTTTCTGCAATTCATGTCCGTAACCTTCAAATATTTTGAGTTGGTTCGGTATATGTAATGAATCCGCCACCCGGTGAATGGCAAGGCTACCATACAGTGCGGGATTTTTATGATCAATGGGTACTACCCGGTCTTTGCTGCCATGCACACTTACTATAGGCACCATCGTATTTTGCAACCAGGTAGTATCAAATATGGCGCCCCAGCAACTAACAATGGCTGTTATGTGTTGCGGATTGTATACATAATTAGCAGGATTGACTGCGTTAGCGCTACTGGCCAGTTTTATCATTTCTGCCGGGCTGCTATAAACGGCCTGCAATGCTATCATACCGCCGGCTGAGTTACCTGCCAGTATAATATAGTTGGTGTCTATCCTGAATTGCTTGTAATGCTGCTTAAAAAAGGCCACCGCCTCCTGCGCATCTTCAATAGCATCTGCGCAGCCATTTACCAGGTCTGTAATATTTTTTAACGGGTGTTTTTTACTGAGGCGGTAATTAATAGCCGCGCATACATAACCGCGACGGGCAAATGTTTTGCTCCATACAGGCGTGCCGGTGGATTTTTTGTTTCCAAATTTAAACCCGCCCCCATGCATCCAGACAATCAGCGGGCGAAGTGGAGTGCTGTCAGCAGCCGGCTCATAAAAATCAAAACGGTAATATTTTTGTTTGATGCCAGGCGCCGGGTCTTGTTTATAGAGGATGTTTTTCTGCAGCATTACGTCTTTAAATACAAAATCTTTAAACTTAATGGGCATTGTTTTCTGCTGTGCCACTGCTGCAAAAGAAAACGTTATTGCAATAAAGACAGATAGTATGGATTTAATGATGTTCAGCATATATTAAGATACGTATCAAACAGGAAAAAAGATGCACGGGCGCATTAGCGGCCAGCGCTTGAAATGGATGCTATCTGGCCTGCTCAATGCTGTTATTGCATCAGCTTCTTAACAATGAGCTCACCAGTTTTTTTACCGGCATTACTGCCTTCCTCAATACTAATACGATAATGAATGCCACCGTATAACCTGCTGACAGAAGCTTCATCTGCTGCCTGGATAAATGAATCGAAATGACGTTGCAAGCCAATATACTGCAGATCACTGCTGTCCTGAAAACTAAAATGATCCCCAAATAATTTACTCAAAACAGTTGCCGCAGCACGGGTAATGGTACTGTGTCCGCTGGTATATTCAGGAAATGGCGGTGTTTGTAAAAAAGGCGACCATCCCGGATCGATTGATTCATTTATTACCGTAACCGGTCTTATGTAATTACTGCGAAATTTTTCATCCCAGCAGGCTATAAAAGCATCATATAATGCAATGGCGGTAAGTGCATATGCCTGTGCAGTTTTTACTGGATCGGCGTTGGTTTGCTTTGCTGCAATAGCCGCAATACCCATCCAGTGGCCGCCGGGTGTAATTTTTTTATTGGCAAACATCAGGTGTCCGGCGTGTTCCATCACAAATGGATTATCATCCCAGTAGCGGGCGATTAACTGCTGTTCTGCCGTAAGTGCTTTACCCATCAGGTAAACCTCTTTAACACCTTTAAAAAAAAGGCTATTAGTATCTGTGCTAAAAGCGGGTGGCCTGGGGGGTGTAAACTGTGCAGCAGAATCCAGCACCATTGGTCTCATGGTATTCCAGCACCATTCTACGCCATCCATATAATCCGGTGGTGTTGGCCTCCACTTGCCCGGGTCATTACTGCCGAGGTGTTTGGGCTTACCCCGCGATTTTAAATAGCCGTCGCTTTTGGCCCTTGCTAAAATCACCCGGGCCGTGGTATCGCCAAAGGCAATGGAACGCTGGTAAACGGAATCATCAAGTATGTCTCTAAAGTTATTGTACACCGTGGTTTCATAGGCCTGCAATGAATCAACAGAAAAAACTTTTATGTTACGCACCACTGTAAAAAAGGCTTTTGTAGCCGCCAGTGTGTAGTTATATGTTTTGCCTTTTTCAGGCACGGGCATTTTTCCAAAATCATTCAGCTGCGCTGCTATTGATGCAGATCCGTTTTTGCTGAACCGAAGGGCTTCGTAAGAAGCGAGGGAAGCGTATACATAAATTCTACTGGCCACAGGCGGCGTAAATACATCGTAAATAATAACCTGTGTAAGCAAATCCTGGTTTTGATGAAGTATTCCTGCTTCATTTAACGGAACCGTATTTTTTTGCTTACAGCCACACAATCCGGCAAGCAGCGCAGTAATCAAAAAAAGTAAAAGGCATCGTTTCATCAGGCGGCAGTTTGGTTTTTTTACGGCAATAAGAAATTATTTGCTGATATTTTTTAAGAAAATAAATGGCGGCCCGTTTTCCCAGTCTGCGTGCTTTTTTATGCTGGAGGGCCGTATAGAAAAATTGCCCAGCACAATATCTGTCTTGCCATCCCCGTCCAAATCTCCTGCGTCCATGGTAAGCCAGCGTCCTTTTTCGCCTTCCGGTAAAGTAAAGGGCTTGAATACATAGTTGCCTTTATTTTCCAGGTATACAAAACCTTCCTGTGGCTGCCGGGCATAGTCAGCAAAAAAAGCAATGCTGGCAATATCAAGATCTCCATCTCCATCAAAATCCCTGGCCATAGCCTTGTAGCATCCATTAACCGGGAAAAAATATTGTTGGGTAAAATGATTATTTCCCTGGTTTAAAAAAATATACACGCCATGGTAGGGTTTTAATACGATGGAATAATCTGCATTGTCGCCACAGGTGTAAACAATATCCTGCAATCCATCATTATTAAAATCAGCCAGTTCAAAATAGGTAGAGCCATTGATTGCAGGAAAGCGCAACACCTGTTGTTGATCAAATTTTCCTTTTCCCTTGTTTATAAAGAGTACGATGCTTTCATCGCCCTGTGTGAACAACGCCCATACGTCCTGCAGTCCATCATGATTAACATCTTCCACATATGTTTTAATTGCACCTGGTTCAGACCGCAGCACATGATGCGTGAATTTTCCAGCGCCCGTATTCTCCATCCATGAAAGCGAGCCCAGCAAATGACCAAACTCGCAAACAAGGTAATCTGTTTTACCGTCGTTGTTAAGATCGCAGGAACTTACCTGTACCGGCCTTGCCAGGTTACTGAAAAAAGCAGCGCTGTCAATTTGCAGTTGTCCATTTGCGCCCGTTCTTATTAACTGTGTTGTTCCAAATTTTCCATTGTTGGGGTTAATGACATTTACATTACAGGCCAGCAGGCTGTCTTTATAAAAGTCAATATCTGTAATGACAGCATTGGTTGTAACAGAATCCGTAAGCTGGAGCATACTGTTAAAACGAAACAGTGATTTTTTAACCAAATCAAAAAAATACAACTGCTGATGGGTGGTATCAATTTTAGAAAAGCAGATACCTGCAGCAGGGTATGCATAACCAGCGTATTGCGCTTTAAATACAAGCTGGTTGGTAGAAATGCTGTCATGAGGTGGTTGAGGTGGCAGTGAATCCGGGGAAAGGGCCGTATAGTAATCAATAATTTGCTGCCATTGCAGGCTGTTTAAAACAGGTTTGGATGGATAGTATGTACTAGGTACATCTTTGTCATTTCTATAGGAAGGATATTGTTTAAAGCCATATGCAAAAATACCAAAATGCGGGCCCATTGCTGGTAATACGCCATCTTCCCAGGCTGCTGCATTCAACTGAGCCGGGTCGGGCAGTAAGTGGCAGGATTGGCAATACGTTGAAGCCAGCAGTTTTCC
Organism: Chitinophagaceae bacterium; assembly: GCA_039916305.1. Classification (GTDB taxonomy): domain Bacteria; phylum Bacteroidota; class Bacteroidia; order Chitinophagales; family Chitinophagaceae; genus JACMLD01. The sequence continues at coordinate 117,608 of JBDSLR010000017.1, forward strand.
TTTCTCAATACTTTCATCAGATGTATCCTGGTGCGATTTATTTTTTTTTATCTCTTTGCAGGAAAAAAAAGACATGCTTGCAGTACATATAATCAGGTCAAGTATAAAACGGCTGCTCTTTTTACTCATAGAAAATAAATAATGCGGATAGCATATGGCTGCGTTGACATTTAAAATTACTTCACTGCAGCTGTTAACGTTATTTTTTTTTAACCGTTGTATCTGCGCTGGTTATCTGTCCTTCGAACGACAGGCTGTGTTTTGCCCCGTTGCTGGTATTGCTGGTTACCACAATACTTTTATGCACAGATTTATCCTGGCCCACGGTATTAAAATACACTGGCAGCTCATCTTCTTCACCCGGCAGTATTACCTTTTCAGTATAACGTGGTATGGTGCATCCGCAAGGCGAATGTATATCGGATAAAAAGAGCGGATTATCACCGGTGTTTTTGCACCTGAAAACAATGGTAACGCTGTCGCCTTCTTTTACCGTGCCGAAGTTCTGAACCGGATCAATCCACTCTATAGTAGTGAAATTAACGGTATCAATCTGTGCCAGTTTGGATGGTTTGATACCCAGCTTATTTTCATACGCATGCAGGTAATCACTTTTGCTCCGTTTGTTTTTGCAGGAATACATGCTGCCCGCCCATATAAGCAATATGACAACGGGCACAGCAGTAGTTTTGAAAGTTGTATGGTTAATCAATATCATTTTATTTTACTTTCCTGGCATTTCCTTTATTGTCATAAACAGTTATAGAACGCATGCTACTGTCTGTTGCTAAAAACCTGGCTGACTGTGAAAGAAAGGAAGACCCATAATAAAATTCCTGTAATTGTGTTGCCCCGCTGGTGAATTGTATGACTGCCCGGGTATCGGAGGGTTGCAGGTTAACAACTCCGATGTCTCTTTTAAGATTGAAAATTTTAAGCGGGCCCCGGTTTTGGGAAGCGGCCAGCAAATATCCCCCGGCTTTGTTTCGCAGTTTTACCAATGCTTTGCCATTACCAGGAATAAAAATACCGCTTTGCAAAATACTCTGGGCAGTAAAACCACCTTTGCCATTTCCCTTCAGCAGCAGGCCATTTAGGGCGTCATAACGGCCAACTGACACCTCTGTTCCGTAATCATTTCCATTTATAAGCAAATCCAGGTTTTTGTCTCCGTCAAAATCATCGACCAGCATTCCATTTAAAGCAGAAAATTGTGCCTGTGCCGGCAATGGATAAAAACTGAATTTTCCATTTCCTTCATTTTTAAAGTAACCGGAGCTCAGGTTATTTGCCTTTACAATAAGTGCGTCTTTTAATTGCTCCCTGGAAAACAAATCCTCTACACCTGCTGTTGCAAATGATTTATAATTTTGAAATTTAGACCGAAGGCCAATCATTTGTTTTACTGCATCTTCCCTTGTTTGTGCCGGGAAAGATTTCATGGTCTGGTCCTGCTGACTTACCGGAAAGAACAGCGCTGGAAAAGCATCATAGCTGCCGTTGTTGTCAAAATCTTTCGCATATATTGAAACAGGCATTTCATCACTGGCCCTGTATTGTGAATTAAGCCCCATATTACCCACAACGTAATCTATATCGCCGTCATTGTCAAAGTCGCCGGGGGCTATTGTATTCCACCAGCCTTTCTGACTAGCTACACCAGACTGCGGTGTAATATTGCGGAAGATTCCCTTATCATTTTTTAAAAAAACTACTGGCATCCATTCTCCTGCAAGGATCAGATCGGTCCAGCCGTCATTATCAAAATCTGTGAAGAGGGCATCGCATACAAGTCCAATAGATATTAGTTCTTTTGCTACTTCGCCTGTTACGTCTGTAAATTTGATATGTCCCTTTTTTGAATCGTTGCGGTAAATAAAGCTGGATACCGGTTTCGGATAAGTCCAGGGCTCTACCCGGCCTGCAACAAACAGATCCAGGTCGCCATCTTTATCGTAATCAACACTTCTTACGCAGGATTTACTGCTAAAGTTTGCCGGTATTGCCAGTGAATCCTGCCGGTAATTTCCTTTTCCATCGTTCACATAGAATTTATCCTGGTAGGCAGGGCTGCCAGGCGCATGCTCGTAGCTGCCGGAAGCAATATACAGATCAAGGTCTCCATCGCCATCGGCATCAAACAACAACAGGCCGGTATCTTCTGCCTGCTTATTTTCAATGCCGGTGGCTGGTAACAGGGGTTTTTGAGTAAACCGGTTGTCTGGCTGTTGTAAGAACAGTTGCGCACTTTTATTGAATGCGCCGCCGCAGATAAGATCGTCCAGGCCGTTTCCGTCCATATCTCCCGCTGCCAGAGCGGGGCCATACTCAGACAATTTATGCGGCAATAGTTTCTGAATATTGAAATCAATAAACTCTTTTTCCTCGTGGGTAAAATGAATGTTCACGGAAGCAGTAACGTCTTTGAAAAGAGTATTTGCAGCAAACACTTCATGGTTATGTTCATAGCTACTTGCCGCGTTTAATATATTTACTTTTAGCAACTGGTCTGCCGGGATGTTTTTTAACAGCTGCAGCTTGCCATTCTGCCATTTAATGATAACCGAGTCAATTTTTTTTACAGGGCCTATACCAAAATGAGCGATACCGGAAACACTTGACAGATAGCCCCTGTACGGTGTATTTTCGTAAACCTGTTTTTTACCCTTGTCATAATATATTTCCGCCATTGCACCCAGCCCGTTCCTGTTGTGCCCATCGCCTGTAAACTCAATTTGAATATAATGGCTGCTGTCGGTTTTTTCCTGCCTTTTATTGTTCCTGTATACAAAGGCTTCATCATTTATATTATTGACTACAAAATCAAGATCCCCATCATTATCCAGGTCTGCATAGGCGGCACCATTTGAAAAGGAGGGTGCGCTAATACCCCACTTTTTTGATACATCTGTAAAATGGAGGTTGCCATCATTGCTATAGGCGTAGTTGGAAATTTTTACTTCCGGAACCTGGGCCAGCATATCTTTTTTCCCTGCAATGGAATAGGCTTTGGTTCTGAAAACAATAAAGTCGTGATCGGTTACATCTTTTGGGAAGCCGTTGGTAATAATAATATCCCGGTAACCATTATTGTCAAAATCAGTTACCAGTGGTGTCCAGCTCCAATCTGTTTCTGCTATGCCCGATAGAAAGCCTATATCACTGAATATGGGCATGCCAACAGAATCATTTTGCAATACCCGTGGCCCCTGGTTCAGCTGAATGATATTACGAACGTACTGGTATTGGTAGCCGAAATAATCCATGTTCATGTAAACCTGGTAGCTGTTGGGTGTCATCATCATTTTCTTCCTGTAATTATCCTGCGGATTCATGTCCACTTCAATAATGTCCGGCAGTCCGTCATTATTAATATCTGTAATATCCTGGCCCATTGAGTTGGAAGAGGTATGTTTAAAGTAGCTGCGGACCTGGTCCGTAAATGTGCCGTCATGGTTGTTGATATAAAGAATATTATTGGCCAGGAAATCATTGGTAACATAAATATCTTTCCAGCCATCATTGTTGATATCACAAATATTAAGTCCATGGCCATAACCTTCAATGGTAATGCCGGCTTCTTTTGAAACATCCGTAAAAATGGGGTGGTTGAGTTCCTTACTCCAGTCATTGCGGAATAATTTATCAGTGTTAGGATTTTCGCTATGGATAAAAATTGGCCGGAACTTATTGGGATAGTCTTCTTTAGTAAGCAGGTTAACCAGCAGGTACATGTCCAGGTCGCCATCATTATCATAATCGAAAAAGGCGGCCATGGTTGAATGCGAGGTGTCATTGAGGTTGTACGCCGCCGCCTGGTTGGTAAAATGCGGGTTGCCTTCTTTGTCAGTCCCTGTATTGATGTACAGAAGGTTTTCTCTTTTCAGCGGGTCTTTTGATAAAGTTGCAGAAATATACATATCCATCAGCCCATCGTTATTTATATCAATGGTACTGATGCCCCTGCAGTACCTGCCTTCACCCGTGACTCCTGCGGGGGTTGTAACATCTTTAAGTGTAAAATCTCCTTTGTTCAGGTATAGTTTGCACGAAACGGTATTTCCGGTAAAAAAAATATCCTGCAGCCCGTCGTTATTAAAATCAGCGATGCCTACGCCACCGCCATTGTACATGTTTTCTACATCCAGTACATTAAAAGTATCGTTATCAATAATGGTATTGTTAAAATGAATACCCGAATGATTGCTGCTGATGGCGGTAAAAAGCGTGTTTTTTTCCTTGCATCCGGCAAGACAGGCTATTAAGACAAGCAGCAGTACATTTTTTTTCATGGCAAACAGGCATTACATCTATCTTTTACACGATGTGTAAATTTCTTCAAATTACGGCTTTATTTAAATAGAAAGAGGCTGTTCAGTATACTGAAACAGCCTCTTTCTAAAATTCGGTATGTTGGTACCAGTTAGTACCCTGGATTTTGTTTTAAAGTGGCTTTGCCATCTTTAATGCTGTTGGTAATAGCAAATTCAGGAATAGGCAGGTATTCATGTTTGCCTTTAACAAAGGCTGAACCGCCCAGCGCACTTGGCCTTCTGTTACCTTCTTTTGCCAGGTATTCACTGTTAATTACTACATCTGCTATGCCCCAGCGTACCAGGTCAAAGAAACGATGGCCTTCCATGCCCAGTTCAATTTTTCTTTCAAAACGCACGGCTGTTCTTGCAGCAGCTTTGTCTGCAAAAGGGGCTACGTACACGCTTACCAGGTAATTGGCTGCCGGCGCATTGCCAGCCGCGTTCAGTACAGCGCCACCGGGAGCGCCTGCCCTTGTTCTTACCCGATTAATATACGTTTGCGCGGTAGCAAGGCTTCCTATTTCAATTTCTGCTTCAGCAGCCATTAATAAAACATCGGCAAAGCGCATAGGCGTATAGTTGAGGGCATTGTTGGCAAAACCCCAACCAACTGTTCCGGCAAGCGTACCAATATCTGCTTTATAATACGTATTCTTTTTAGGACTGTAAGGACCGCCATACCTGTAATCGCGGATCCAGTTTCTGCCTGGGTGAACACCCCAGTCGTAATAGGGGATGCTTCTTCTGCCTACTGTCCAGTCTAATCTTGGATCAAGCGTGCCTGCATAAGGCACAAAACCCGCATCTGTAGAAGTAAAAGGTTCATCGCTTGTTACATCCAAATCATTATAAGTAGTTGGCATCGGCAAACCTGTAGCAGTTGTTCTGTAAGAATTAACCAGGTTTTGCGATGGTTGAAAGAATCCGCAGCAGGCGCCTGGTTTTTCTGTAGTGGCACTACCACCGTGGGGGTAATTTAATGTGTTGTCATAGTTTCCGTTGGTATTAGCACCATCTCCATAAGAAGCCTGTATAGAAAAAATGGTTTCTGCATTGTTTTCTGTGAGCGCCCTGAAATTGGTGCTGTAAGCCGGTGTAAGATCATATTTAACACCCTTGCTGGTTTTTCCATTGGCAATGATGGCATCAAAAAGTGTTTTGGCTTCTGCAAATTTATTCTGGAACAGATAGGATTTAGCCAGGAAAGCGGCTGCTGCCCATTTATTCGCCCGTCCTATATGAGGTCTTACCTCATCCAGGTTATCATACGCAAATTTAAAATCAGTTTCTATTTGCGGCCAGATATTCACAAACGTTGCGCCGGTAGCATCTGTATTGGGTACTTTAAAATCAATTACTTTTTCATCTATATACGGAATATTGCCAAAGGCTTTTTTTCCTTCAAACAGCATAAAAGCACGAATGAATTTAGCCTCGGCTTCTATTTGTTTTGCATCTGCTGCCACAATGTCTTTTGCCAGTGGCAATACTTTCAGCACCTGGTTGGCCGAACCTACACCATCCCATATCGCATTCCATTTATTGGGTACCTGGCCGGCACTGGGCAATAGTTCAAAACGCATAATGGGGTTGGCATCTACCATGTCTGTAAATTCCGTTCCCTTATAAGCATCTCCGCCGCGAATGCTACCCCACAGCCAGTTACTGGCACCGCCGTTCTGCTGATCCTGGATACCATCAAGTGTAGCATATGCATTAATAAGCATACCATCCACTCCTTTTTTGTTGGTTAAGCTGGCCAGGTCATACGCACCCTGGGGTGGTTTGTCAAGGAATTTGCTGTTACATGAGTAAACAATAAATGCTAATGCAGTTACGGTAGTCAGTATGAATATATTCTTTTTCATGTTTTTTTAGTTTTCTGGCTGATTTAAATTAAAATGTTACACTTAAACCTGCAATAAATTGTTTCGGATTGGGGAACCCGCCTAAGTCAACACCAATATAGTAATCCCTGGCGCCAAATGGATCACGTGATATAAGCTGTATGTCCGGATCAGATCCTGTGTACTTGGTAATGGTAAACAGATTCTGGGCCTGTATGTAAATTTTTACGTTGGAAAGTTTAGCCCTGCTCACCAGTTTCTTGGGAAGCGTGTAACCCAACTGCATAGTCTTGGCACGCAGGTAAGAGCCGTCTTCTACATAATAAGAGTTGGAAGTACTGGTGGTAAAAGAAGTAAATCCGTTAGTGGCTTTTGTTGTAGATGTGGCTGCAAGACCCAGTGCAGGAAGGCTTGCATTGGTATTGGTGGGTGTCCAGCTGTCATTCAGCACCCGCGTACTTACACCGCCCACAAACACACGCATGTCTGTATAATACTTGGTGTAGTTGTATATTTCATTGCCTTTGTTCCAGAAGAAAAAGGCCGTAAAGTTGAAATTTTTATAATTCACGCCCAGGTTTAAACCCATTTGAAAATCTGGATGTGGACTTCCCAGGAATGTTCTGTCTGCATCATTGATCATTTTATCTCCGTTGATGTCTTTGTACTTCCAGCTGCCAATAGTTGCACCCGGCATAATAGCACTTACGGTATCTGCAGCAGAGTTATAAAATCCATCGATTACAAATCCATGAAAAGAGGAAATAGGCTGGCCTTCCTGTGTTCTGAGGGCACTGCTCAAACGCTCCAGGTTAATAACCCGGGGAGAATTTTCATTGTTCAGTTTGGTCATGGTGTTTTTATAGTGAGAGAAAGTAACACCTACATCATACGTTAAATCTTTTCCAGAACCGCCTTTGTAATTAATACCTATGTCAAAGCCTGTATTGCGCATAGTACCAACGTTGATACGGGGTTTGGTAACCTGGGGCTCTAATCCGTTTCTTACGGCATCTACCAGCAGGTCTTTGGTGTCTTTTTTATATACATCAATAGTGAAATCCAGTTTGCCATTCATGAGGGTGGCATCAAGTCCCACGTTGGTAGTTTCAGTGGTTTCCCATTTTGTATCAAGGTTGCCTTCCCTGTTTGCGCGGTATCCCTGCGCTGACGCTGTATTACTGCCACTGATATCATAATTGGTGAGTGGCGGGTTAGAAGTAAAAGTAGAAAACTGGTTATTAGGGTCTACGTTAGACTGGCTACCCATTTGTCCCCAGCCGCCCCTGATTTTTAAATCAGTTATCCAGGTAAGGTTATCCCTTATAAATGATTCTTCTGACAGCCTCCAGGCCACACCAAAAGAAGGGAAATTAGCATAGCGTACGTTCGGACCAAACCTTGAGCTGCCATCTCTTCTGAACGTTCCGGTTACAAGGTATTTTCCTTTGTAAGCATAATCCAATCTGCCAAAATAAGAAGACAACGCAGACCGGCCAACATTGTAATTGGAAATAGTCCTGTCGCTCAAACTACCAGCGGTAGCCGTATTCAGGGATACAAAATCAGGCGTCTCAAAATCAAAATTCTGACCAAAAGCCCTCACACCCCTTGAATAACCTTTTACTGCTTCAGTACCTGCCAGTAATTTTAAATCGTGATTTTTAAACAATGTTTTCTGAAAAGTAAGTGTATTGGTCCATGTCCAGCTTGAATAGTACCAGCCTTCTTCGGTTAGCTGGGTGGTACCCTGGTTTTCTGAACGCTCATATGTTTTTCTGCCGATGTTTCTTACAAACTGGTTGCCTGCATCAAGGCCGAAAGAAGAACGCAGGTTTAACCATGGCGCAAAAGGAATTTCACCAAAGACATTTCCAAAAATTTTGTATGCCTTATCTGTGTTATCGCGCTGCCGGACAAGATTGGCAATCGGGCTGCTTCCGTTGCCGGATTCACCAACGCCGTTACCACCAAAGCCTCCTTTAATATCATATACCGGTACATAGGGTACCATGCGGTAAGCCGAAGCCCAGGCATCGCCTTCGCCACGGTTGGTACCACCTAAGCGATCTTCGTAACTAACTTGCAGGTTTTCACCAAAGCGAAAGAAGCTGATTGGTTTGAACGAAGTGTTTACCCTTGCAGTATAACGTTTGAAACGCGTTTCTACAAAAGTACCCTGCTGATTAAAATAATTCAATCCGGCAGAATACACCGCTTTGTCGGTTCCGCCAGTTGCAGATATCTGGTGATTGGTAAATATTGCAGGCCGGGTTAGTTCGTTAAACCATTCTGTGCCCTGGCTTGTTTTTGAAATCTGGTAAAGACTTCCTGCACCAATATTGTATAAATCAGGATTAGCCTTTGGGTCGCTGGCAGCTACGCCGCCTTTGAAACCAGGACTCGTAATATAAAAGTCAGGTACTTTAAATGATCCATTCTGTCCAAATACAGGATGTACATAAGTGGACGGAGTTGTTTTTTGAAGGTACTGGAGATACTCAGCTGTGTTCAGCATATCAGGCATCATCTTATTGGTTACTACCTGTGTGCCAACATAACTATCATAGCTAACCGAAGACCTGCCTGCTTTTCCCTGCTTGGTGGTAACTATTATTACACCATTAGATGCCCTGGAGCCATAGATGGAAGCGGAGGAGGCATCTTTTAATACCTGCAATGATTCTACATCATTGGGATTTAATTTTGAAGGGTCATCGGTAGGTACACCATCAATTACGTATAAAGGGTCATTGTTTCCTGCAGAAGCAAATCCGCGGATCCTCACTACAGCGCCGGCTCCGGGTTCGCCGGATGAGCTGATGGTAACGCCAGCAGCCCTGCCCTGTAACTGCACTGCCAGGTTGGAAGCAGGCGTACTTTGCAGGTCTTTCGCACTCACTACAGAAACAGAACCGATAATGTCTTTTTTGCGCTGTGAAGTATAGCCAGTTACCACAATTTCATTCAGCGCCCCGGAAGTCGCGTTCATTTCTGCAGAAACACTTGTCTTGCCCGCAGTTGAAAGTTCTATTTTTTCAAAACCTATAGCGGTTACAACCAATACACTGTTATCTGCAGGTACAGATATTTTAAATGCACCGTCTGCATCAGTTTGGGTACCGGTGGTAGTACCCTTAATAATAATAGTAGCGCCAACCACTGGCTGCTTGTCCTTGTTGTTAATAATTTTTCCGGAAATTGATTTTTGTGCGTGGACGGTAAAACTGAGAAGCGAAAAAAGTAATAGATAGCAAATAGCCCAGGAGGGCCTGCAAGTTTTCTTTGGCATAGCAATAGTTTTTTGGTTCGTTGCTATGAAAGTAATAATAAAATGTTAATTCCGGCTACATATTCCCAAAAACGGTAATATTTTTTTATCATGTTTCAGCCTTTCATCCTTTTTTATAGAAATCTTTCAACGGGCAATTATATCTTACCGGAAGGTCCTTCTAGTAGAAATACGATCCAAAAAACTCAATGATTCGGTTACTACAATCCAGTCAACCCCTTATCTGTACTGACTTTCGTCCGATCTGACTGCCTGTGGATAATGCGGGCAACTAAATAGATTACCGCTCAGCTGGTGCTGAGATTTAATAGTGTTTACCGGTGAAATTCGTTTAACGGTACCATTTATAATAATCAGTCTAAAAAATTTGCAAATATGAAATGTATGCTGGAGTAAAAAAATCCACGCTTCCTTTTTTAAAATAGTCAGCAGCAGCCTGGACTGACATCCGCCATTCCTATTGTAACGGACCTGTACAAAAACTGTCTGGGTGACACCTCTGCAATCCGTGAGTGTATAAGACAGCGGGGAACATTTGGATCGCAGAAGGAAAGGGTTATAAGCGTTTGGGTAAGTGTTGAATCTTTCGTTTTTCAAATATTGTACAATAAGGTAAAACAAACGGGAGTACGTATATTAGCATGTCTTTTTTTTTGCTCCTGCAAATCCTCCATATAACGAAAACATGCCAATGAACAGATCAAAGCCTGCTATCATTCTTTTGTACACCATCATCGCAGGCGGTCTTTATACGTCCTGTAACAACGCTTCCATGAAAGATACAACTGCAAAAAGCGATACGGCCTTTGAAAAAGGAACTTATGCGTATGATGCCGCCTTTCTCAGGCAGCATACCGGCGAAGCCCTGGAATTGAACAGCCCGGATGGAATGGGTAAAGTATTATTATCTGCACAATACCAGGGGCGGGTAATGACCAGTACCGCGTCAGGAGACAGCGGCGCCAGTTTTGGCTGGTTGAATTATGACCTGATTGCGGCCAAAGAAAAGAGAAAACAGTTTAACCCGGTTGGTGGCGAAGAAAGATTCTGGATGGGGCCAGAAGGCGGACAATATTCCATCTATTTCAAAAAAAATGACTCATTTAATATTTCCCACTGGCAGGTTCCTTCTTTTTTAGATACCGATACTTACCAGGTTATAAAAGCAGGTGCAGCAGAAGCTGTTTTTTCTGCCAGGGCCAGTTTTGATAATTACAGTGGCGCTCATTTTTCCATAAATATAGAACGCAAGATCAGACTGCTTACAAAAGAAGCGCTGCAGCAGTCCTTGAAGACAGTTATTCCGGATGGTATTCATTATGTAGGTTTTGAAACAGTAAATACCATTACCAATACCGGTGCGGCAGACTGGACAAAAGAAAACGGCCTGCTCTCCGTGTGGTTGCTGGGCATGTTTACACCCGGCCCCGAAACAAAAGTGATCATTCCATTTCATCCCATACCTCACGCGAAAGATTATATCACTTCCAATTATTTTGGCGAAATACCGGCAGAACGGCTACAGGTAACAGATAGTGCTTTGTATTTTACCTGCGATGGAAAATTCCGCAGCAAAATAGGGATATCACCGCTGATTGCAAAACCGATTGCCGGCGCTTTCGATTTCCAGAAAAATGTACTCAGCATCGTTATACCCCAGGTTGACAGAGAAGGAGCTTATGTAAACAGCAAGTGGGAATTGCAAAAGGAACCTTATAAAGGCGACGTAATCAATTCTTACAACGACGGGCCTTTAGGGGATGGAACGCAGATGGGACCATTCCTGGAAATTGAATCTTCTTCAGCGGCACTTGTATTAAAAAAATCGCAAAGTGGTTCATACAGGCAAACTACCTGTCATTTCCAGGGCGACTATACAGCGTTGCAGTCACTGGCAAAACAGTTGCTGGGTGTAGATCTGGATGAGGTAAAAAATAAATATTAAATCAATATTACTGCCCTCTCTGTCGGCGAAAGGCCGGGGAGAAGTCCACTAACCAGGGTTGCGATCCAAATATTAAAAATTCCACACATGCAAAAACTAACCACCGCTGTATTTATTTGTTTGATGATAAGCTGCGCCAGCACCGCGCAGCAAAAACACAATGGCATTGATAACAACATGGGCAACCTCTACCGCCTGTCTGATGCAAAATCGCGATCTATCAGCCCCGAGAATTTTAATGGCGAAAAAGGCAAAGGCGGCATGGCCACTACCGGCACCGGCGCCAGTGCTTCACGTGATTTGGGTAAGGGTTGGAAAGTGAGTCCCAGTGTAGTTATAAAAGCAAAAACAGTGTATACCGTAGCTGAAATTGATGGTCCGGGTTCTGTGCAGCATATATGGATGACGCCCACCGGTAACTGGCGGTATTCAATTCTCCGTTTTTACTGGGATGATGAAACCACGCCTTCAGTGGAAGTTCCCGTAGGCGATTTTTTTGGAATGGGCTGGGGGCAGTATTCTCCCCTGCAATCACTGGCGGTTTGTGTAAACCCTGGCAGCGCTTTTAACTGCTACTGGCCCATGCCTTTCCGTAAGAAATGCAAAATTACTATGGAGAATATTGACGATAAGGATATGGTTTTGTATTACCAGGTGGACTATGTGTTAACAGACGTGGCCAATGATGCTGGTTATTTTCATGCACAGTTCCGCCGCGTAAATCCATTGCCGCTAAAAACAGATTATGTGCTGGTAGATAGTATCAAAGGCAAGGGGCAGTATGTTGGTACGTACATGGCCTGGGGTGTACATAATAATGGCTGGTGGGGTGAAGGTGAAATAAAATTCTTTATGGACGGTGATACTGAGTATCCCACTATCTGCGGCACCGGAACGGAAGATTATTTCTGCGGCTCTTATGATTTTGATACCCGTAAAAAAAATGAGGCGGGCGTTGAGCAGGTTAACTATACCGAATTTAATACGCCCTATGCGGGGCTGCACCAGGTGATTAAAGGTGATGGGCATTATAGCATCGCGCAGCGTTTTGGTTTATACCGCTGGCATATAACCGATCCCATCCGGTTTGAGAAAAGTTTACGCGTAACAATACAGGCACTGGGCTGGCATAGTGGCGGCCGTTATCTTCCTTTGCAGGATGATATTGCCTCTACGGTATTCTGGTACCAGGCTGACCCGCATGGTTATTTTCCAAAATTACCCGGCAAGGATGGATTGGAAGTAAATTAGTTGACCGGTTGACAGATGGAAAATAAGATTGCAAGCCGAACTATAAATATTATATGAAACATTGTCTCAGACAAATTGCCATTTCTGCCGCCCTGTTTATCAGTAGCCACGGGCTGTTTGCCCAGCAAACCATTACAATAAGCAAAGACCAATTGAAAGATAAAATTAAAGGTGGTTGGGCCGGGCAAACCATTGGCGTTACATTTGGCGGCCCTTACGAATTTGGTTTCCAGGGTACGTTTATTGGCGACTACCAGCCCCTGAAATGGTATGACGGCTACCTGAAAAATACAATGGTTAACAATCCCGGACTCTATGATGATCTGTATATGGATCTCACATTTGTAGAGGTATTTGAAAAATACGGACTGGATGCGCCGGTCGATTCTTTTGCAGATGCATTTGCCCATGCAGGTTATATGTTATGGCATGCCAACCAGGCTGCGCGTTATAATATTTTACATAGAATAAAAGCGCCGGCCAGTGGCCAGTGGATGAACAACCCGCATGCAGACTGCATCGATTACCAGATAGAAGCAGATTTTGCCGGCCTCATGAGCCCCGGTATGCCCAACACGGCATCTGCCATCAGCGATAAGATTGGGCATATTATGAATTACGGCGATGGTTGGTATGGCGGAGTATATGTGGGCGCCATGTACGCACTGGCCTTTACTTCTTCAGATATAAAATTCATTGTATCCGAAGCGCTGAAGACTGTACCACCTCAAAGTGAATTTTACCAGTGCATTAATGATGTTATTGGATGGCATAAACAATACCCGTCAGACTGGAAACAAACCTGGCTGGAAGTACAAAAGAAATGGGCCAATGATATTGGTTGCCCTGAAGGTGTGTTTCTGCCTTTTAATATTGATGCCAAAGTAAATGCGGCCTATGTGGTAATAGGCTTGCTGTATGGTGCGGGCAATTTTACAAAGACGCTTGAAATAAGTACCCGGTGCGGCCAGGATGCAGATTGTAACCCTTCCACTGCAGGCGGTATCCTGGGCGCTGTATTAGGGTATAATAAAATTCCGGGTTACTGGAAAATGGGCTTGCAGGAAGCAGAAGATATTGATTTTAAATATACTGCTATGTCTTTAAACAAGCTGTATGAAACAGGATTGAAACATGCTTTGCTGAACATTGAAAAAAATGGTGGAAAGATCAATGACAATAATATTACCATACCTGTGCAAAAGCCCGTCGCCGTAAAATTTGAGAAAAGTTTTATTGGCCTGTATCCTGTACTTAAAAAAACAGCCAACTGGTCCGCGGCAAAAGATGAAATTACTTTTGATTTTGAAGGAACAGGTTTTGTGCTGCGCGGCGAATCTGCTAAATGGGGAAGCAATACAGATTTTGTTTTTCATGCCATTTTACAGGTGGATGATCAACCAGCTATACCTGTAGATTTGCCGTTTAATTATACCACCCGAAGGTATGAACTGTGCTGGCAATACGGATTGCCCAAAGGCCAGCATACTGTAAAATTAAAAATAACCAATCCATCGGCCGCTTATGAAATACGTTTGCAGGATGTAATAGTGTATGCAGATAAATTGCTGGATGGAATAATGGCGAATGAAACGGGTAGAGCGCATTAGCAGCAGTGCAGCATGCTTAACCAGGAATTAAGCGTACGTTTATCCGGAATAAATAAAATGATTCTATTTTGCAGCTGATTGTTCCTAAACCTTATACCTGCCGCAGGCCGCCCTATCCAACCTGATAATTTTTTTCCTAATCAATTTATATAAATATCTCTTCATGAAAAAACGATGCTACGGAATACTGCCATTTGTAGCCAGCATATTGATATGCATGGCCTGTAATAACAATGCCGCTGAAGAAAAAACAGCAACGGATACGACATCGGCCAAAACAGACAGTGTTGAAAAAATAACAGATAGCTGGAAATTGGGTGTTCAATTCTGGACATTCAGGATGTTTACCATAGCAGATGCACTGGATAAAGCAGACAGTTGCGGCATTAAATATGTTGAAGCATTCTGGGGGCAGGCGCTGGGCGGAGAAACCAAAGACACTTTTGGTATTAAGATGACACAGGCTGGCCGGGACAGGCTGAAAGAATTATTAAAATCGCATAATATACAAATGCTGGCCATGGGTGTTATTTCACCTGGCACAAAAGAAGAGTGGGTGGATGCGTTTAAGCTTGCCAAAGAATTTAACCTGCGCTATATCACCGCAGAACCTAAAAAAATATTGTGGGATGCGGTGGACAGCCTGGCAGGCTTCTATGGTATAAAAGTAGCCATTCATGATCACCCTAAACCAAATGCATACTCCCATCCTGATTCAGTACTGGCAGCCATCAGCGGTCATCCCAATATTGGCGCCTGCGCAGATATAGGCCACTGGGCACGCAATGGTTTAAACATTGTTGATTGTCTTAAAAAACTGGAAGGCCATATTTATGGCGTACACCTGAAAGATATTGTTGAGTTTGATAAAACAAATGCGCGGGATACCGTTGTTGGTAAAGGCGTCATTCAGTTTGCACCCGTATTTGCAGAATTAAAAAGACAAAAATTTGCCGGTATGTTATCCATTGAGCATGAATCTAACTGGTACCATAATGTGCCGGATGTAATGGAGACAGTTAAACGGTACAATGCAGAAGTGGACAAACTAAAATAATAACAAGCACAGAAATACAACGCCTGGAGTTGGGCCAGGGTACTCAAATCAGTAGCATCTAAAAAGTTACTGATTTAAATAAACATATTTTTTATGAACAAATATTTTTCGCTAATCGGGTTTCTTTTTATTGCCGTGGCAAGCTTTGCCGGCGTTACATTACCAAAACTGTTTACCAGTAATATGGTATTGCAGAGGGAAAAACCAGTTAAAATATGGGGCTGGGCAGGTAAAGGGGAAAAAGTAACCGTACAATTTAATAGCCAGAAAGTAACCGTAAAAGCAGATAAGGCTGGCGCATGGCTGGTTGTATTGCAACCCATGCAGGCAGGCGGACCTTATGATCTATCCATCAATAATACCGTGCTGTCAAATGTGCTAATAGGCGATGTGTTTATCTGCAGCGGCCAGTCAAACATGGAATGGGTGCTCAAGAATACAAACAATGCTGCAAAAGAAATAGCTGCCAGTATCTACCCAAATATCCGGTTGTTTACTGTGAAAAAAGCACTGCGCTTTGCGGAGAAGAATGATGTGGAAGCAGAACCCTGGGCAGCATGCGGACCTGCCACTTCAGGCGATTTTTCGGCGGTAGCCTACTTCTTTGCAAGAAAACTGGTAAAAGATATGGCTGTACCCATAGGCCTTATACACACCTCATGGGGCGGTACCAATATTGAAGCCTGGACCAGCTGGGATATTATGTCTTCAACCGCTGATTACAGCAAGATGGACCTGGCTAAGATGGAAGCAGACCGGGAGGGCTCAGCAAAAAGACAGGAGCAATTCCAGGCCTCTTTGAAAAATGATAAAGGCGATGCAGAGAAATGGTACGAGCCTGCTACTGCAGTTACCGGCTGGAAGAATATACAATTGCCACAGGCCTGGGAGCAAACGGAAATCGGTAATGCAGACGGAATCGTGTGGTTTAAAAAAGAATTTAATCTGACGGGCGTTCCCAGCGGCAAAAAAATTACGCTCAATCTCGGGCCTATTGATGACGAGGACATTACCTGGATAAATGGAAAGCAGGTGGGCTCTTTAAAAGAATGGAATACAGACCGTGTCTATGAGATAGATCCTGCCGTATTGGTAGCAGGAAAAAATACCATCATCATTAAAGTGACTGATAATGCAGGCGGTGGTGGACTTTATGGAAAGCCGGAACAATTATACCTGCAATCCGGCGCTGAAAAAATAAGCCTGGCGGGGGAGTGGCAGTATAAAGCATCGGTACTTAATACGTCATTTAATATTAATAACATGGGGCCTAATTCTTTTCCTTCCCAGTTATACAATGCCATGATAGCACCGCTTACGCAGTTTGCTATTAAAGGGGCCATCTGGTACCAGGGTGAATCCAACGCAGGGGAAGCGTTTAAATACCGCACGCTTTTTCCCGGAATGATAAACAACTGGCGCAATAAGTGGGGCGATTCATTTCCGTTTCTTTGGGTGCAGCTGGCCAATTTTATGAAAACAGATTCATTGCCGGTGCAAAGTAACTGGGCAGAATTGAGAGAGGCGCAAAGCATGACAATGCAGCTTTCCCAAACCGGCCAGGCAGTTATTATTGACATTGGTGAAGCAGGCGATATTCACCCGCGCAATAAGCAGGATGTTGGCTACCGCTTAGCATTGGCTGCTGAGAAAGTAGTGTACAATAAAGATGTCGTGTATTCCGGACCGGTATACCAGTCAGTGAAAGCGGAAGGCAATAAAATGATTGTACAATTTACCAATACTGGCAGCGGCTTACTGGCAAAGGATAAATACGGTTACCTGAAAGGATTTGCCATTGCAGGCAGCGATCAGCATTTTGTATGGGCACAGGCAACCATTGAAGGTGATAAAGTAATTGTACAAAGCAATGCCGTACCCAACCCCGTCGCGGTGCGTTATGCGTGGGCCAATAACCCGGATGATGCGGGCCTGTATAATAAAGAAGGTTTGCCGGCATCCCCATTCCGTACAGATAGCTGGAAAGGAATAACAGAAAAATAGTTCTTAGTCTGAAGTTCGTGCTTCTTTTGAGTAACCTTCTTTAAAACAAATGTGATACAAGTTAGCGTATCGGTTTATTCCGGCACCTCGATAAAATACCAGCAGCGTATAGGTTTCTTTTAAATCAAAAACATTAACTGCCATATGTTCTTTAATGACCGTTTTTACAGATCGTTATTCTGTATAGCCGCTGCTGCTTTTGTCCTCAACAGTTGCCGCCAGGCATCCACAGCATACAACTCCTGGCCGCAATACAAGGGCTCCAATGAAAACATTCACTATTCTTCCCTTACACAGGTAGATACTTCCAATGTAAAACAGTTGCAGGTTGCCTGGGAATACCATGCGGGCGGGGCTGATACCGTTAACGGATCGCAGATACAGTGCAATCCTATTATTGTAGATGGTATGCTGTACGGCGTATCTCCCGGGCTAAAACTCTTTGCCATCAATGCCAAAACCGGCGACGAAAAATGGCAGTTCAATCCCTTTGATTCGCTGGCAGGGAATAAAAAATCTTTTTATAACATGAACAATGCCAGGGGTGTTACTTACTGGAGTGACGGGGCTGCTGATAAACGGATCTTTTATACAGCAGGTTCTGATCTCATCTGTATAAATGCGGAAACAGGTAAACTGCAAACCGGCTTTGGCAGTAATGGAAAGCTTGATTTGCACAATGATCTTGACAGGGAAGTAAAAGATCTGTTTGTTACATCCACCAGCCCGCCCATTATTTTTAATGATATGCTGATCATTGGAACACGTGTAGATGAGGGGCAGCATGCGGCGCCAGGCCATATACGCGCATACGATACACGTACCGGCAAAAGACAGTGGATTTTTCATACCATACCTCAACCGGGCGAGTATGGCTATAATAGCTGGACCGATACCAGTGCTTATAAATACATAGGCGGCGCCAATGCATGGAGCGGTTTCAGTCTTGATAAAAAAAGAGGAATTGTGTTTGCCTGTACCGGTTCTGCCTCTTATGATTTTTTTGGTGGAAAAAGAATTGGCAATAACCTTTTCGGTAACTGTATACTGGCACTGGATGCCGCTACCGGTAAACGCGTCTGGCATTTTCAGAGCGTTCATCATGATGTGTGGGACAGGGACATGCCTTCGCCCCCTGCACTGGTTACCATTAATAAAGACGGAAAGAAAATAGATGCAGTTGCAGTCACCACCAAATCAGGATTTATTTTTGTTTTGGAAAGAGAAACAGGTAAGCCGGTATACGATATTGAGGAAAGAGCTGTGCCCACCGGTACAGATTTAACAGGTGAGCAATTATCGCCTACACAACCTTTTCCAGTGAAGCCCGCGCCTTTTATGCGGCAGGTAATCACAGAAAAAGATATTAACCCCTTGTTGCCCGACTCATCTTACCAGGAAGTAAAAAAGCGCCTGGCTGCTTATAAAACCGGTAACATGTTTAACCCGCCGTCTCTGCAGGGCACCGTAGTATTTCCTGGCCTGGATGGTGGTTCAGAATGGGGCGGTCCGTCTTATGATCCGCAAACAGGTATTTTATACATCAATGCTAATGAAATGGCATGGATTATTCAGGCTATACCCGTTACCGGCAAGGCGGCCGCCAATGAAAACTATGCACAGGCTGGTCAGCGATTGTACCAGGCCAATTGTATGACATGTCATGGCCCTGAAAGAAAAGGGTCCGGTAATTTCCCTGCGCTTGTAAATGCAAAAGCAAAATATTCGCCGGCAGCCTTTGATACCCTGCTCCAGTCTGGCAGAAGAATGATGCCTGCTTTCAGGCAATTAAATGATCCAGAGAGAAAAGCCATTGCTTCTTTTGTGCTGGAAAGTAATGAGCAGAAAAAAATATTTGCCGACAGCAGCCGGCAGAAAAACGATGCTCCTTTTACCGTACCGTATACCATCACCGGGTATAATAAATTTTTAAGCAAAGAAGGCCATCCTGCCATCGCGCCGCCATGGGGTACTTTAAACGCAGTTGATCTCAACACAGGCGGGTACATATGGAAGAAAGTATTGGGTAATGACCCGGTTTCTTCTATGGGCAGCAAAACGCCCACAGGCGCTGAGAACTATGGTGCATCGGTGGTGACTGCAGGCGGATTACTGTTTATCGCTGCATCAAAAGACGGGAAATTCCGTGCTTTTAATAAAACTACTGGTGAATTGTTGTGGGAGGTTGGTTTACCAGCCCCCGGTTATGCCACACCGGCAGTTTACGAGCTTGACGGTAAACAGTATATTGTTATTGCCTGTGGTGGCGGTAAAATGAAAACAAGGTCTGGTGATAGTTACGTGGCTTTTGCATTGCCGGGTAAATAACAACTGCTGCAAATTATACCTGCCGTGGTCTTGCAGCCGGTAGCAAGCCGCAGGATGGGAGAAGTGTTAAAAAGAAGTATATTCCCTGCTGGAAAAAATTACCGGCCATTCGGTCAGGCTATTGAAATAATTATTGAACTATAAATAACGATTATGAAATTTCTGCCATTTACACTACTATTATTATTAACACAAACTATTTTCTCACAAAAACTATCGGTTACAGATCTGTCCTGTGAACACAAAATTAATCCGATGGGGGTTGACGCTAGTGCCCCCAGGCTGAGCTGGAAATTAAGTGGTGCAGGAAGGGCGATTATGCAGACGGCTTACAGCATAAAAGTAGGAACCGATAAAAACTTTTCTGCAAAAAGCAGCAGCTGGCAGAGTGGTAAAGTGGCAGGCAGCGAATCTGTTTTATTGCCCTACGCAGGTACAGCCCTCCAGCCGGGGAAGCGTTATTACTGGCAGGTTAAAGTCTGGGATGCAAATAACAATGAATCCGCCTGGAGCAGCCCCGCCTATTGGGAAATGGGTTTACTGCAACCGCAGGATTGGAAAGCACAATGGATAGTCCCCGTGCAATCTGATGAGCGGCACATGCCCGGTCTGCTGGTAAGAAAAGATTTTTCGGTGCAAAAGAAAATTTCCGCGGCGAGAGTATATGTTACCAGCCATGGATTTTATGAGCTGCAGATCAATGGTAAAAAAGTAGGGGATGAAGTCCTTACGCCGGGCTGGACATCCTACAAAAAAAGATTGCAGTACCAGGTGTTTGATGTTACGGCATTATTACAGCAGGGCGGAAACAGTGTAGGTGCCATGCTGGCCGATGGCTGGTACCGCAGTTCTTTGGCATGGGAAAACAACTGGGCTATATGGGGAAAGAAACTTGCGCTGCTTTGCCAGTTGAGAATTACGTATACTGACGGCAGTGAGCAGACCATTATAAGTGATGATAGTTGGAAGGGTACACAGGACGGACCGGTTACCAGGAATGGTATTTATGATGGAGAGAGTTATGATGCGCGTAAAGAAATGAAAGGATGGAGCAATCCTGGTTTTGACGACAGCAAGTGGAAGGCTGTAAATGTTGTTGATAGTGCAAAAAATGATTTGATAGCTGTGCAAACAGTGCCGGTAAGAAAGATCCAGGAACTAAAACCGGTGAGAATTTTTAAAACACCCAAAGGCTTGCTGGTAGCAGATTTTGGACAAAACATGGTTGGCTGGATAAAACTGAAAGTAAAAGGAAGCGCAGGAACAACTGTTACTATCAGGCATGCAGAAGTGCTGGATAAATATGGTGATTTTTATACCGACAACCTGCGCGCCGCTGCCGCTACCGCAGTATATACGCTAAAAGGTGGCGAAGAAGAAACCTATGAGCCACGGTTCAGCTTTTTTGGTTTCCGGTATATATCCGTAAATGATTTCCCCGGCGATTTGAAACCCGAAAACATTACCGGCGTAGTAGTGCATTCAGATATGAAACCTACCGGCAGCTTTGAATGTTCCAATGCACTTATTAACCAATTGCAGCATAATATTCAATGGGGGCAGAAAGGAAATTTTGTGGATGTGCCCACCGATTGCCCGCAACGGGATGAAAGGCTGGGCTGGACAGGTGATGCACAGGCATTTTGCCGTACTGCTGCTTTTAATATGGATGTGGCTGCTTTCTTTACCAAATGGTTGAAAGATGTGGCCGCTGACCAGGGCGCAGATGGATCAGTGCCCTTTGTAATACCAGATGTATTGAGAAACAACGGTACTTCTGCTGGTTGGGGCGATGTATCTACCATTGCACCATGGACCATGTACCAGGTATTTGGCGATAAACGAATTCTCGAAACGCAGTATCCCAGTATGAAAGCCTATGTGGATTACATCCGCAAAAAAGCAGGCGATAGCTATTTATGGAAAGGTGGTAGTGTATTTGGAGACTGGCTGTTTTATAAATCCATGCAGCAGACCGAGAACGATGGTTATACCAGTCCGGATATGATTGCTACCATGTTTTATGGTTATTCAGCAAAATTACTGGCACAGGCGGCTGAAGTATTGGGTAAAACAGAAGATGTAAAAACATACAACAATGTATTTGATAAAATAAAAGAAGTATTCAACAGGAACTATGTTACAGCAGAAGGGCGCATTGCCTCAGAATCACAAACCAGTTATGTACTGGCTTTGCATTTTGGTTTATTGCCAGAAGCCATGCGTGCTAAAGCAACGCAATACCTGGTGGATGATATAAAAGGACGGGGCAATCATTTGTCAACCGGTTTTTTGGGTACGCCCTATCTCTGTCATGTATTAACAGCCAACGGACGCACGGATGTAGCATATGATTTATTACTGCAGCAAACTTTTCCTTCCTGGTTGTACCCGGTTAAGATGGGTGCCACTACTATCTGGGAAAGATGGGACGGCCAGAAAACAGACAGTACTTTCCAGGATGTGGGCATGAATTCTTTTAACCATTATGCTTATGGCGCCATTGGTGATTGGATGTACCGCGTAGCAGCCGGCATAGAAATTGGCGAACCAGGGTATAAGCACATTCTTATACAACCACAGCCGGATAAAAAACTTACGTATGCCAAAGCAAGCTTTGAAAGCAGCTATGGTACCATTGCCTCCGGCTGGGAATTAAAAGATGGCAAAATGATGATAAAAATAAAGGTACCCGCAAATACAATGGCTACCATCATACTGCCCGCTGCGCAAACAGACAAGGTAACAGAGGCCGGTATACCCGTAGGTACTGCCTTTAAAAACATTAAGCAGGATAAAAATAGCGTGGTGATAGAAGCCGGTTCAGGCGACTATAGTTTTGAGTATGTGCCCGTGACTAATTAATCCAAATTCAGACAATGGAAATAGTAAAGCGTGTATTTTTTTTAAACTTATTCATTGCAACCATTTTCTGTGCAGGGCTGTATGCGGCATCACCCCTGCAGCCCACTGCCCTCACCTGCGAGTACATAGAAAACCCATTGGGCATTGATATAAAATTGCCGCGGCTAAGCTGGACTTTTACCAGTACAGAAAGAAACCAACTGCAGTCTGCTTATGAAGTAATTGTTAGCATCAGTGCACAGGATATAACTAAAGGAACCGGCAGTGCCTGGGCTTCCGGTAAAGTGGCTTCAGCAGAGAATATACAGATTGTTTATGCAGGCAAGCCGCTGCAATCTTTTACCCGTTATTACTGGCGGGTAAAAGTGTATAACCAAAAAGGCGAAGCTTCTGGCTGGAGTGGAATTAATTGGTTTGAAACGGCTATGCTTGAAACAAACGAATGGAAGGCGCAATGGATAAATGATGGTACTAAAAATCCGGAGAAAGATGAAGACTATTATAAACCTGACAGGATGCCACTGCTCCGCAAGTCATTCACTACAGGTAAAAAGGTACAGTCTGCACGGTTATACATCAGCGGTGTTGGTTACTACGAAGCTTACCTTAATGAGAAAAAAATAGGGGACAATATCCTGGATCCCGGTTTTACTACTTACCGTAAACAGGTACTGTATGTGGTGCATGATATAACAGCCCTGCTAAGAAAGGGAAATAATACTGCGGGCATTATGCTGGGCAGCGGCTGGTGGAACCCTTTACCATTTAAATTTTTTGGCCGGTGGGATCTCCGGAACTACCAGCAAACCGGCAGGCCGTGCGCGAAGGCAGAGATACACCTGCGTTACACAGATGGATCGCAGGAAGTAATAGCAACAGATGAATCATGGCAGTCAGCGCCCGGGCCCATTACGCAGAACAATGTTTACATAGGTGAACATTACGATGCAAGGCTGGAGCAAAAGAACTGGACTAGTATAAACGAAGATAAGTCAGCATGGAAAAACGCAGTAGTAGTTCCTGGCCCGGATGGCTTGCTGACTGCACAAATGTTGCCGCCAATAAAAGTTACGAGGACCGTTACACCCATTGAAATAATAGCGTTCCGGCCCGGTATTTTTATTGCAGATATGGGCCAGAATTTTGGCGGCGTTGCAAATATTAAAGTGAAGGGACCAGCGGGTACAACCATCACGCTACGCTACGGAGAAACCTTATTTAAGGACGGGTCATTGAATGTAATGACTACCGCTGCTACGCAAATAAAAAAAGGTGGTATAAAAGCAGGTCCGGGTGCACCAGAAACCATGTGGCAGGAAGACCGTTATACACTGAAAGGCGAAGCTGTTGAAACCTGGCACCCGCGTTTTACGTTTCATGGTTTCCGCTATGTGGAGATTAGCGGATGGCCGGGTACGCCAACTGTCAATGATATTGAAGGATTGCGTATGAACAGTGCTGTGTTGCAAAATGGAAGTTTTGCCTGTTCAGATACAATGTTTAATAAATTGCATGATGTAACACAGTGGACGTTTCTGAGCAATATATTCAGTGTACAGTCTGATTGCCCTGGCCGTGAGAAAATGGGATATGGCGCAGACATAGCTGTTACCGCCAATACGTATATGTATAATTACAACATGGCAAATTTTTATACAAAAACGGTCCGTGATTATGCCAATGAGCAGCAACCTGATGGTGGTATTACAGAGATTGCGCCTTACACTGGTATTGCAGATCGTGGCTATGGGGGAGAGTCTGGCCCGCTGGGCTGGCAACTGGCTTTTCCTTACGTACAAAAACAGATGTATGAGATGTATGCTGACAAACGCATTATTGAAAACAATTACGAAGGGTTAAAAAAGCAACTGGTTTTTCTGGAGTCAAAAGCAAAAGACAATATTTTTTATTGGGATATCAGCGACCATGAAGCACTGGATCCTAAACCGGAAGCACTTACCGCAACTGCTTTTTATTACCAGCATGCTATTATGGGGTCGGAATTTGCGGGTATACTTGGCCGGCAGCAAGACTCAGTACAATATGCAAAGCTGGCGCAAAAAATAAAATCAGCTATTGTTGCTAAGTTTTTATTGCCGGGTACAGGCCGGTTTGATAATGGTACACAGAGTGCTCAATTATTTGCTTTGTGGTATGGGCTCAGCCCGGAAAAAGAGAATACCCTGAAAGTGCTGGTACAGGAATTTGAGCGGCATAACTGGCATGTGTCAACCGGCATTTTTTCTACCAAAATGTTGTTTGATGTGCTGCGCGAAAATAATATGAATGAAGAAGCTTTCCGTGTTGCACGACAGGAAGATTATCCAGGCTGGATAAACATGCTGAACAATGGCGCCACCACTTTGTGGGAAGCCTGGCATGATCCCGGTACGGTATATTCTGCCAACCATCCCATGTTTGGGTCAATAGATGAGTGGTTTTACCGTTCGTTGCTGGGCATTAATGCGGCTGCACCGGGTTTTAAGAAAATAATTATTAAACCACAACCGGCAGGTAGTATCAGCTGGGCTAAAGGCAGCTACCGGTCGGTAATGGGTAGCATACATTCAGCCTGGAAAAAGGAGGATAATACATTTTCACTGCAAGTTTCTATTCCAGCCAATACCGGTGCGGAAGTTTTTATTCCGGTTAAGGCGAAGGGCGTTATCACAGAAGCTGGTAACCCGGTTACTGTGATACGATATGAAAAGGGATACGCCGTAGTACAGGTTGGCTCTGGTGAATATATTTTCAAAACAATTTTGTAGGTTCAAGTTTGCCTTTTTTTAACTACCCCAAAACAGGATTGTTAATTATCAATTATACAGATGCCCCAGCTCAGTGCAAGCTCCAGATTGTTATCACTTGATTTTTTGAGGGGTTTTATTATGGTATTACTGGCCATGGAAGCAACCGGGTTATATGGCTATTTATACGATAATACCCAGGGAACAGCCTTTAATATTTTCATTGAACAGTTTACGCATCACCCGTGGAATGGTCTGCGCTTCTGGGACCTGGTACAACCTGCTTTTATGTTTATGGCGGGCACTGCCATGGCCTACTCTTTAAATAAGCAATGGGCAAACGGGCTCAGCTGGAAACAGTCTTTTGTGAAAATTGTCAAACGGTGCGGCTGGTTATTTTTCTGGGGCGTGCTGGATTATGCCGTACGTCCAACAGGGTTATCATTTGAATTATGGGACGTGCTTACTCAGTTGGCATTTACCACCATGCTGGCATTTCTTATTTTCAGGTGGAGCAATACAGCGCAGATTCTTGTCTGCATCGGCCTGTTAATATGTACAGAAGCGCTGTACCGCTATACCAATATTGCTGGCTTTAACCAGGCATTTACGGATCAGCATAATTTTGGCAATTACATGGATCTGCTGCTGATGAATAAAATTAATAAGGGCGGATGGGTGGCTATTAATTGCATACCCACTGCTGTACATACAATAGCCGGCGCACTGGCCGGTAAATTATTAATGTCTGGTAAAAAGAAAATACCAGCCCTACTATTATGGGCACTGGTTTGTTTCGTAATGGGCTACGGACTGGACTTACTGCACATTACCCCCATTATTAAACGAATTGCTACCAGTTCATTTACCCTGGCATCTCTGGGATATTGTCTTTGTTTCCTTGCTGCCAGTTATTGGTGGATTGATATTAAAGGTCACCGCAAATACCTGCTATTTTTTACCATTATAGGCATGAACTCCATTTTTATTTATATATTTTTTGAAATTGTGGGAGACCGCTGGTTTAATGAATATGTGAGAAGTATTTCCAATGGCTTACTAAGCTGGTTCAGTGCGCCTGCAATGCCGGCGTTTATTGTCGGCTCGCTGTGTATTTTTACACTGGAATGGTTGCTTTGTTATTTTCTCTACAAAAAGAAAATTTTTTTCAGGTTATAGAAAGCTGCCTTAAAATAACAGCTGAGAGATACAGAAAAGTGGTTTTTAATACGAATTATTCCTTCCTTTATTTGCATTACACACTTTCCTGACCAATCCCGTTCAAAGAGCTATTTTTATTTTTCCGCAAACGTTTGATATTGTTCACGCTCCATGCCGGCCATTAATATACCTTATCTTCGACAGGACTGCTACCGCATTTCTAAAAGTTTAAAGATTATTCATTATGGCTTCTCCAATAACAACTGCACCTGCGGCGGCATCAACTGCTGCCAACAAGAATTATGTATATATCATTTCTATCCTGGGCTTGCTTTTTTTTATGCTGGGTTTTATTACCTGGCTGAATGGAACGCTTATACAGTTTCTTAAATTGGTTTGCCAGTTAAAAGGTGATGTGCAGCCCTTCCTGGTAACCTTTGCTTTTTACATGGCGTATTTTGTACTGGCTACACCTTCTTCCTATATATTGAAAAAGACAGGGTATAAAAAAGGAATGGCCCTCGGTCTTTTTGTGATGGCCCTGGGTTCATTAATTTTTATCCCCGCGGCCAATAACCGTGCATTCGGGTTGTTTCTAACTGCGCTGTTTACGCAGGGAATGGGTCTTACTCTTATACAAACGGCCATCAACCCTTATATAAGTATTGTTGGCCCCATTGAAAGTGCTGCAAAGCGTATGAGCATTATGGGTATCTGCAACAAAATTGCTGGCGCCCTAAGCCCCATCATTCTTGGGGTAATCTTATTGAACAATGCTTCAAAGCTGGAGGCTGAGATTGAAGCAGTAATCAGTCCCGCGCAAAAAGAATTGCTATTAAACCAGCTGAGCCAGAAAATTATTCTTCCTTATATTATACTGGCAGTTATATCAGTGGCAGTAGCCATTTTAATTTATTTTTCATCCCTGCCCGAAATTAAAAATGAAGAAGATAAACCTGCTGAAGGCCTGACTGCTAAAACCAGCGTGTTCCAGTTTCCACACCTGGTGCTGGGTTTTGTTTGTTTGTTTTTGTATGTAGGCGTAGAAGTTATGGCGGGTGATGCCATTGGTGCATATGGCAAATCTTTGGGGTTACCGCTAGATGAGACAAAGTATTTTACCTCTTTCACATTGTTTTCAATGCTGGCTGGTTATATTATCGGTATCCTGGCAATTCCTAAGTATCTGTCACAGCAGGCCGCGCTTAAGTATTCGGCCATACTTGGCATCCTGCTTTCACTGCTTGTATTTGTTACAGATGGTTATACTTCTATATTTTGTATAGCATTGATGGGCCTGGCTAATGCGCTGATGTGGCCGGCTATCTGGCCGCTGGCACTTAAAAACCTTGGCCGCTTTACCCAAGCCGGGTCGGCCTTGCTTATTATGGGCATAGCCGGTGGCGCCTTAATTCCTTTAGTGTATGGGTATTTAAAAGGAGCGCCCTTTCATTTGTCCAATGCGCTTTCTTTTTTAATCTGCATGCTGCCGGCTTACGTCTATATTTTATATTATGCGGTAAAGGGTAACCAGGCCAGGTAAATTATCTTTTCGGTGTATCAGCTGTAGCTGTAGCTTATAGCTGTACAATATTAATAATCGTAACCTGCGGGTCAAGAGCCTGGTCGTACAATGGCCGGTTGTAAATTTTATATACTGTTTCCATTCCCTTTATCACTTTTCCGAAAGCCGCGTATCCCTGGCCATCAGCATTGTTTTTGCCACCGTAGTCAAAACCGGGCTGGTTACCAATGCAGATAAAAAATTCGGTAGTAGCGGTGCCCGGCTCCATCCTGGCCAATGAGATAATGCCTTCCTTGTGAAGAATGCCGCTTGTCTTGGTTCCCTCATGCGGGATGCCGGGCAGCGAAGTGGCCTGCTTATAATTCGTTTTCCAAATTCCACCCTGTATCAAATTTGCTTTAAACGCGTCAGATGGCTGGTTATCATTGGTGAGTACCCTGTAAAAGCTGCCGTGCTCATAATAGCCGGCCTTAATATAGGAAAGGAATGCGGCTGCTGTCCTGGGTGCTTTCTCCGGGTATAACTCAATTTCAATATCTCCCGCCTGTGTTTTAATAAGCACATGCGGATTTTTATAAACAGGTGATGAGCATGCGCTGAATACGCATATAATAATAAATACAAAGCAGCTGTATTTCATGAGACGATTGTTGTGCATCAGATTTATTAATAAGGCCTGCCCGCAAAAATAAACTGATTTTGCCATGCAGAAAGGAAGGAGTTTTAAACCGTTCACCTGTAAGAAAAAGCGTGGGTTGGCGCCGGTGGATTTTTATTCTTCGTTGTTGATAATAAGCGCAGGCTCTATGATGATTTTGTGAAAAGGTGCAGCCGTGCGCTGATCTTTCTTTTTATCCATTAACTGCAGCAGGAGCTCAGTAGCTTTTTGCCCTTGTTGGTACGGATACTGCTCCAGTGAGGCCATGGGCGGAAAAGCCGCATGGCTGCTGAAAGGCAGGTTTGCATAGCTTACAAATGTGATGTCTTTATTTATTTTCAGGTTTTTCTTTTTTGCATACTGCACTGCATCCAGCAGCACGTAATCATTGAACGTAACAATAGCGTCCGGCTTTCTTTTAACGCTTAACAGTTGTTCCATAGCAGCATACGTGCCTTCGGTTGTAAGATTAGAATTTACCATCAGCGAAGGATCATATTTTAGCCGGTGATGGGTGAGGGCTTTAATATAGCCCTTTTCTCTTTGCTGGCTGGCCAGTAATTTTGCAGGTCCGTTTATCATGCCAATGCTGCGATAATTTTTTTTCAATAAAAATTGAATAGCCTGTATGGTACCTGATTCCATATTGCAGGCAACAAAATGAATGTCGCCGGTATCCGGAATCCGGTCAAAAAAAACAACAGGGATATCATATTTTACCAGCGCTTTAAAATGATCATATTGTTCTGTGTTTTTTGCCAGGGATACAATAACTCCATCCACCCTGTAATCTTTCATAGACGTTACAATTCTTTTCTCCCGCTCCGCGTCATCATGGCTTTGCCCCATCAATACAATGTATTTATTATTATTGGCCGTGTCTTCAATACCGCTGATGGCCGCAGCAAAAAATGCCTCTGACAGTTCAGGCAATATAACACCAATGGTAAATGTTTTGTTTTGCTGAAAGAAAATAGCTTTTTGGTTAGGTTCGTAATTAAGTTCCGCAGCCAGTTCCTGTACGCGTGCCTTGGTACGCAGCCCAATGCTTTCATGGTTGTGCAGCGCCCTGGACACGGTGGAGACAGAGATGTTAAGGCGCTTGGCAATTTCTTTTATAGTAATTACGGACAATTTTTAATAAATATACAAAAATGAAATGATCTGAACTGGCAGGCTTGTTTGTAAAAACAGGAAGTTCTTCATTGTCCTTTTGTCCTCATTTTATAATTAAATTACAGGCATGATAACAATAAAGAAAACAGGTGCTTTCTTACTGCCATTTGTTATGCTGCTACAGCTGTCTCATGCCCAGCAAATAAAATATACCGCTGCAAATAACAGTTGGAACGCAGACTCGCTGGGTAATCATCGGGCGGTTATTACCTGTAACGCTATGGCAAAGCTGGCCAGGGTAATTATTGAGTGGCGCAGGCACGATGAGAACCCGGACTTAAAAGGAATTATTGTGCAGGATGCAAAAACGGGCGCCCGGCTACAAAATGTTTTGGCAGCTGTTGTCAACCGTGAGTACGGCGATATTTATTTTGAGCCACTTGCGGGATCGGGCAAATATTACGTGTATTATATGCCTTACCGCAATGAAGGTCGCAGCAATTATCCCAAAGGCGTATACCTCAAACCTGATGCCCTGACCAGCCCGGAATGGTTGCAAAATATTCATACAAGTGCCACAAAGCCAAATGCTTTTTGCAAAGAGATACAGTCCATAGATGCGTTTAATAGCTTTTACCCGATGGAAGTAATAGCTACTGCAAACGAAACGGAATCCATTAAGAAAAAATACGCAGGAAATGCATTTGTCGTTTTTCCGGAAGACCGTATGCATCCTATACGGATGAAAGCAGACCTGCCGCAGCGCTGGATAGAAAAGGGAGCCGTGCTGCAGTTTAAAGATGGAGCCGATAAAGGAGAAAATTATAGTTTTCAACTGGGCGTGTATGCTTTGCAAAACCTGCAGGATCTGCAAGTCACTTTTTCTGATTTAAAAACTGCGACTGGCAACAACATTGAAGCAAAAAATATTTTGTGTATCAATACAGACGGCACCGCTTATAACAACAGGCTTTTAAAAAACAGGCTTACAACAGCGGCAGGTACAGTACAGCCATTGTGGTGTACCCTGCAAGTGCCGGTGCAGGCTACTGCGGGCTTATATAAGGGTGTTGCTACGGTAAAAGCAGCAGGCGTGAAAGAAAAAAAAATTGCCCTATCTATTACGGTTAGTAGCCATACCGCTATCAATAATGGTGTAAACGAACCGCAAAAAATGACCCGCCTCGCCTGGCTCAACTCTACCCTGGCACAAACAAATGAGGTGATTGCGCCTTATACACCCCTGCAGGCAGATGGTAACAGCATTGGATTACTGGGCAGAAAACTGGAATTGAACAACGATGGTTTCCCCAGGCAAATACAGACTTTTTTTACAGAAGAGATGACCACTGTTTCAACGCAGGCCAATGATCTTTTTGTAGAACCCGTGCATTTTCATTTTACACGCGCCGGCGATGGCAAAGACATGAAATTTAAAAATGCCGGTCTGCAGTTTACAAAAAAAGAACCCGGCACTATTGAGTGGAAGGCAATAACCTCTAATGATACGTTAGAAATAACAGTTACGGGCGCATTGGAGTTTGACGGCTTTATGTCCTATGAAGTAAAAGTTACAGCGCTGCAGGATGCTGATATGAAGGAAATAACCATGCACCTGCCATTTAAAAAAGAAGCCACAACTTATTTAATGGGCTTGGGGCAAAAAGGTGGGCTGCGCCCCGATACGGTTGACTGGAAATGGGATGTGGCCAATAAAAACCAGGATGGTGCCTGGATTGGAGCCGTTAACGCCGGCCTGCAGTATTCGTTGCGCGATGAAAAATATATCCGTCCGCTGAATACTAATTTTTACCTGCAGCAACCATTGGTGCAACCCTCTTCCTGGGCCAATGATGGCAAAGGTGGCATTACGGTTTTTCACAAAGGCAGCTCCATACTGGCCAATAATTATAGCGGGAAAAGGTTTATAAAAAAAGGAGCAGTGCTTTATTATAATTTCACGCTGCTCATAACGCCTTTCCATACCTTAAATACAGACTTTCAATGGAGCAACCGTTTTTATCACAAGTACAATAACCTGGAGGCGGTTAAAGCAACTGGCGCCACGGTGGTTAATATCCACCATGCTACTCCTGTCAATCCATGGATAAATTATCCTTTCATTGAATGGAAAAAAATGAAAGCATATATTGATACAGCGCACAGCCTGCGACTGAAAGTAAAAATCTACAATACCGTACGGGAGTTGTCGGACCACGCTTATGAAACAGCTGTATTGCGTAGCCTGGGCCACGAAGTTTACTCGCCCGGCAAGGGCGGCGGATTTAGCTGGTTGCAGGAACACCTTGACAGTGATTATATAGCAGCCTGGTTTGTGCCAGGAATAAAAGATGCGGCCATCATCAACAGTGGCATGAACCGCTGGCACAATTATTATGTGGAAGGCATGAACTGGCTTACACAAAAGGTGGGAATAGATGGCATTTACCTGGATGATGTTGCCTTTGACCGCATTACCATGAAGCGCATCAAGCGGGTACTTACAAAAGATAACCATCCCGGAATTATTGATTTGCATTCCGCCAACCAGTACAATAAGAATGATGGTTTTAACAACAGCGCCATGCTTTATATGGAGCACTTTCCCTACCTCAACCGTTTGTGGTTTGGGGAATATTTTGATTATGAAAAAAATGATCCCGGTTTCTTTTTAACAGAAGTAAGCGGTATTCCGTTCGGGTTGATGGGTGAAATGCTGCAGGGCGATGGCAATCCCTGGCGTGGTATGATAT
The DNA here is from genome assembly GCA_039916305.1 of Chitinophagaceae bacterium. Taxonomy (GTDB): domain Bacteria; phylum Bacteroidota; class Bacteroidia; order Chitinophagales; family Chitinophagaceae; genus JACMLD01. The sequence goes on from JBDSLR010000017.1 coordinate 150,083, forward strand.
ATGGCATGACGAGCCGGCTGGGCTGGAGCAATAAAAGTGATCCGCAACCAATATGGAAATTATGGCATGAGCTGGAAATGAAGGGAACGGAAATGATTGGCTATTGGAGCAGCCAGTGCCCGGTAAAAACAAGCAATGAAAAAGTATTGGTAACAGTATATAAAAAGAAGGGCCTTGCACTGCTTTCCATTGCCAGTTGGGCGGACAGCACTGCGCAGGTGAAATTACAAATAGACTGGAAATCACTGGGCATAGATGAAAGTAAAGCAACCCTTACAGCACCGGCCATTGCCGATTTTCAGCAAGGGCACCCATTTGCAAAAGAGGAGATGATAACGGTTGAAAAAAATAAGGGATTGCTCCTGGTGCTTAAAGAATAATTCTTACCTATAATTTTGCCGGGAGCTGCACAGGGACCCGAAAGCGTTCAGGCAGGAAGGTAATTGGCCTGATTTTGAGGGCCTGCAATAATTTATCAGCAGAAACCACTCGTTATACCGTAACTTTTTTCTGAGCAACCATTATCTTTAAATTAAATTAAAGCCATCATGAAATTATCTTTTCCATACACGCAAACGCACCATCAGATAAAGGAAAGGCGACAGTTTATTGCAGGTATATTAAAAGCATCGCTTGCAACTACTTTAATGGTTTCTGTGGGTGAAGCCCATGCGGCTAATCTTTTTTCACTAAAGAAAACGTATTCGGTAGGCGATATCATGGATATGGTGTTAAAAGAAATTCCGGGTGCACCATTTTCTAAAACGGTAGATACATTGAAAAGCGGCAACAGGGATATGGAGGTTACCGGCATCATTACCACTATGTTTGCAACGGTTGATATTATACAGCAGGCAATAAAAGCGCGTGCAAATTTTATTATTGCACATGAGCCAACTTTTTATAACCATACTGATGATATTGCCTGGGTATCCCCCAACCATATTGTACAAATGAAAGAGGATTTGCTGCAGAAAAATAAAATAACTGTGTGGCGACTGCATGATTACCTGCATTCTTTTGTGCCTGACGGCGTGCAATACGGCGTTGTACAAAAAGCAGGATGGGTGCCTTATTACAAACAGGGGAGCCGGGTAATTAGTCTGCCACCCATTTCATTGGGGGATCTGGCAAAACACCTGAAACAAAAACTGGATATCCAGCAAGTGCGGGTAATCGGTAATCTTTCCCAAAAATGTGAACGCATTGCCCTGTTGCCGGGTGCAAGTGGCGGCCAAAGTCACATTGCAGTAGTGGAAAAAGAAAGGCCGGATGTGTTAATCGTGGGAGAAGTACATGAATGGGAAACAGCTGAGTACATAAGAGATTCATTACAACTGGGTGAAAAAACTTCTTTAATTGTACTGGGTCATAGCGTAAGTGAAGAGCCTGGCCTGCAATGGCTGCAGGAATGGTTGCAGCCCAGGGTACAGGGTTTGCAGGTGAGGCATATTGTTTCCGGAAATCCTTTTGCCTGGGTGTAACAGCTTTTTTGTCCATACGCCCGGGGTGGAAAATTAAGTATAATGTATGCATAAGAATGCTTTGCACGTATCCGGAGCGGTAAAATTTTACAAGGATTGTATACTGCCATATAAAATAAAAATTGACGTATGAAAAAAAACAGCCGTAGAAAATTTTTAACCGATGCCGTAAAAACAACAATGGCCTTTACCATTGTGCCGCGTTTTGTATTGGGTGGAAAAGGATACCTGTCCCCCAGCGACCGCATCAACCTGGGCTTTATAGGTACGGGAAAGCAAGGCCGCGGACTTCTCAAATCTTTTGCTGATAAAGCACAGATAGTGGCCGGTGCTGACGTGGACACCAAAAAACTGGAACTATTTCAAACGCTCCTTCAAAAAACCTATGCAACTGCAACCGGAAAAAATGACTACACGGGTTTTAAATCCTATGCCGATTTTCGTGAACTGCTGCAAAGAAAAGATATAGACGCAGTAGTGATTGCTACACCTGATCACTGGCATGCGGTACAAACAATTATGGCTGCCAATGCCGGCAAGCATGTGTATTGTGAGAAACCACTTGCCCACTCAATAGAAGAAGGAAGGGCGATGGTGAATGCCATGAAAAAAAATAAGAAAATATTGCAAACCGGCAGCATGCAGCGCTCCTGGAAAAATTTCAGGCAGGCGGCTGAACTGGTGCGCAACGGCTACATAGGCAATATTAAAGAAGTGCTGGTAAATGTGGGTGATGCGGCGGTACCCTGTACACTGCCGGGCGAAACGCTGCCCACTGAATTGAATTGGGAAGCTTGGGTTGGACCGGCACCTTTCAGAACTTTCAATGCAGAACTTTCTCCGCCGGTAGAAAAGGATATTTATCCCAACTGGCGATTGTACAGAGAGTATGGCGGCGGCATGGTAAGCGATTGGGGTGCGCATATGTTTGATATTGCCCAATGGGGTCTGGGTATGGATAAGTCAGGGCCGGTGAAATTTTTGCCACCCGCAGGCAATGCAACAAAAGGGCTGGTAATGGAGTATGCAAATGGTGTACAGGTGAAGCACGAAGATTTTGGAAGAAAATATGGGGTGAGATTTATTGGCGAGAAAGGAAAAATTGATATCAGCAGGGATTATTTAGACAGCGACCCGGTGAATATAGCAACGGCTGTTATTCAGCCCGGTGAAATTCAATTGTATAACAGCCCCGATCATTATTACGATTGGCTGAACTGTATAAAAACAGGAGAACAGCCCATATGCGATGCAGAAACCGGTCACCGTACAAGCAGTGTGTGCTGCCTGGCCAATATTGCTTACTGGCTCAGGACGCCATTGGACTGGGACCCGCAAAAAGAGGAGTTTACCAATAGCCCGGAAGCCAATGAATTAACAAAAGCAAATATCCGGGGTAAGTGGAAGCTGCGTTAAGTTCAGCTTTGGCACCGGTTGAAATAAAAAAAATACACCTGTCATGGACAGGTGTATTTTTTTAACCAATGGAATTTACAGGGGTGTTAACGGAATAAATAAAAGGGAAGAACCTTTTTAATTTTCACTGTTACGGGACTTTTAAAAAGGGCGGAGTTGAGTGCCGCCCTTTTTTGATGACTTATAAGGAAGACTTATAGTTTTGACAGGGAGTGTAACTTATATTTTGTTTACTACTATTTCTTCTGTAAAGCTGCGTGTTCTGTTGATTTTGTACACTTCAGATTTGCTGGTCTTTTTAGATTTTACTTCAACACTCATTGTGTTTTCAGCACCATCTTCCGCGCTCAGCTGGAAATTTTTAGTAATGTTGATTCCTTTCAATTTACCTGAATACAATACGTTGTTTTGCTCATCACGAAAAGTAACAATGTACTCATCATCTTCTGTGTTGTTTACATTCAACTGGAAAACCGGTTGATCTTCAACGTTACCGATAAATTTCAAGTCAATACCTGATTTTGGTTTTACGCCTTCGTTGGCCATTACATTGCTGGTAGAAGCAACTGATAAAGCTGCGAATAAAGCGATTGCGAGTGTTTTGTAGTTTTTCATAACATTTTTCATAATTGTAGTTTGAGAGGTGATTAAAATAGTTAATAATAAGTTTTATAAATAAATAGTTGTAAAAATTGCTAAGTGTTTTTTCAAGCAGGCTAAAAATCGTGTAGAGAAGTATGGCAGGCAAAAGTTAAGAATGGGGCAACGGCTCTTTTTTTCTAAAATCTTGCACCAGAGCTGGTGTGTTTGTTTTCATTTATAACGCAAACATACAACGGGGTATTGCAGCGTACAAATCAAATAAAGGGTGGTTTTAGCATGCTAAAACAATCTGATATTCTTTAAAATCCTTGCTGGTCAAGGGTTTTAACAAAAAATTTGAATGATGCCCAACTCTTAAATGAAGTATAAAAAAGCCGTAAAAAAAGTTACAATTAAACTTGCACGCTTGTAAATGTGACATTTTAATAACGTTGCCATAACATAGCCATTGCTATTTTTTCCGGTGCTTTACCCAATGCCAGCTTAAAAGGTCATTGCTTTTCCCTGGGTGGGAAAAACTAACTGCATTGCATGTACGTTTAATGCTAACAGTTGTTTTTTTATAAGCGATTCGCGGTTGCCGCCGGGCTTTTCATGCGTTATTACGATGGCTGTTTTTTTAAGTGGATCTATACCCGTAAGACTACGGAGCGCGTCTATTTCATGCATCAGGAGGCGGGGGGTAAGGTGCCCAAACAATAATTTATCCGGCTGCGCATTGTCAAATGATACTTCAATAAATATGGCTTTTAATTTTTTATCTTTAATGAGGGGTGCTATATGCTGCCATAGTAATTGCAGGTTGTTGGCATGTTCGGTGGTATCCGAACCGGTATCGCCCAGGTAAAGCAGGTAGGCATTGCCATTGCGTACTAAAAACGCTGTGCTTTTATAAGGGTTTGAATGGCTTAGCGCGAAAGGCGTTACAAACAGGTTTGTATTTTCCAGTGGCGTTTCTGCTGCGGGTTCCAGCACTTTATAGTGGTATTTATTAAGTATTGGCTTTTCTCCGTCGTCAGCAAAATTGGCCCAGCTTTTCCAACTGAAATATTTTTCTTTCAGTACCTCAGTGCAAAATGGTAAGGCATAAATGTTTTTCACTGTATCATCGGGCGAGTTGATGATTAGGCCTGCAACATGGTCAAGGTGCGGATGAGAAATTAAATAGCCTTTTATATTGTTTTTTAGCACACTGGCTACCGGGCCACGAAAAATTCCGGCATGGATGGCCTTTTGTATGCCGTAATGCAACGTGCCGGCATCCAGGCATACGTATTCGTTACTGCCCGCCGCTGCCAGCATATAGGCGGAGAGATTGCTTTCGTCACTACCTCCCTTTACCCCCAGCGGCACTACCCTGAAAGAAGCGGCGCTTTTTTTTTGCGCAGTTAAAGCAGCTGTGCCTAACAGGTATACAGCAAACAGCATTGTTATTTTATAATAGGCCATGCAATAGATTTAACTGGACTGAATTTACGAAACCGGCTTGGTACTGCTGCCATTGTCGTTTTTCCGGATTTTTTTTATTAACCAGAAAGAAAGAATAACCCAGGCAATGCCAAGGCAAAGTCCCCCTATCACATCGGTAGCATAATGTACGTTCAGCACAATCCTGCTTAGGCCAATACTAAGGGCAACCAGTAAAAGTAAAATGGTCAGGAGGTATTTAATAACAACCGGCCAGGTCTCTCTCCAGACCAGGTGAATGAGTATACTGCAAAAAATAAAGGAAGAAAGCGAATGCCCGCTGGGGAAACTATAGCCGGTAATACCTTTGATAATAGGTAGTGCCGGCCTTTGACGATGGAAAAATTCTTTGAGGGCAAACATCATAGTCGTACTGCTGATGGCGATAACGGCTATGTCAAGCGCTTGTTGGGACTTCTTTTTTGAAATATACCAGGCAATCAGTATAATATAAGCAGGGAAAAGAAATGTAGTAGAGCCAAAGAAAGTAACGCGTTTCATAGTGTAAATAAAAGACGGGGTGGCGTGCGCCGAGAAGAAGAGTATAGCTTTTTTATCAAAAAGGTCTTCCCGCTCATATACGGCCTCATGTACAATCAATGAAAATATAAACATTGAAAGCAGGAATACCACAGCGGTAACCAGCAGTTCCAGCGGAACCTTTTGCCATATATTCCGAACGCCTTTTTTCATGGTCTTTCTATGCTTTACATGGATGTTGCAATCTTATTTAATGGTCATAACTGATTACGCGTGTCACTTTCCACTGGCCGTCTTTTTTTTGCCACAGCATGATGTTTTTAAATACCCCGCAGTCATCTTTACCGTTTTCCTTGTGGCAAAACCGGTGCGCGCATATTTCTACCGCGCCAAAATTGTTAATGGCATATACTTCAAGGCTGCCTGGCACCATATCCCGGCGCAAGCCGGTATTTTTATTTTTTTCAAACAGGGTTTTAAAATTTTGCATGGTTTGTGTAAAATCGTTGAGACCACCTTTATCGTGGTAAAACTCCAGATCTGATGAAAACGTTGCCTGCAGTTTTTCCAGATTGTATTCATTAAAGGCATTGAACATAACGCTGTCCATATGCGCTATTTCAGCATACAGGGCCTTGGATACCGGCGCATAAGGCTTTGGTTTTAAATTGCCTGCATCCTGCGCCACAGCACCCGCAGCTAAAAAAAAAGTAAACACCAGGAGATACATTTTCATGTTATACTTATTTTGGTTTCATAAAAATGCTGCAAACAAACACCTGTTTATTTTGAACTCCACCTGAACCATTTAATACCTACGCTGGCAAAGGTAATTGCATAGCCAATGGTTACCAGCAAAGCAATACTGCTGTGCTGGTTCCAGGTAGCAGGCTGCATGCCAGCGGAAAGTATATGTTTGACCGTGCCATAAGGAGACCATTTCACCGCATCGCCTATCGTTTTGCCCAGCGCCCCAAGCTCTGCAAACATACCCACCATAATGAATATAAAATAAACCAGGCGGGTAACAGCATTCACTGTTTCAGCATTTTTGATCAGGCCTACTATTGCCTGCCCCAGGCTAAGGTACACTGCACCGCCCACAAAAGCCATTGCAAAGCCCATTGCATAACCCGCCGGACTCAGCGTAACCTTGTCTACATAATGCCCGGCAATAAAAACGGCCGTGGTAACCAGCAGGATCATAGCCAGCTGTACCATTAACCGGCTGGCCATAATGGGCCATGCAGTCAGGGGCGCAACTCTGAGCCGCTGAAAAATACCTTTATCACGGTCACGGGCAATGGCATTTGAATAGCCCATTAACCCGATGGCGTTGAGGCCGATGGTAATGCAATTAGACAAAACAAAAGGTCCGCCGAATTTATAGACCATTCCCTGCCAGGCTATCAGGATGATAACGGGGATAAGCAGTATCAGCACGACTGATTTGCGGTTGCGCCACTGCGTGATAAAATCGGCCCGCAGCAAGGCGGATAAAACTGCCTGATTGGATGGTATGGTGGTTGTTGACATGCTACATTATTATTATGAACGTACGGTACGCCCGGTAAGGCCAATGAATACATCCTCCAGTGTTATCTTTCCCCTGCGCGAAACACTGATCACTTCCGGGTTATCCCGGTGCTGATCAATCAGCGTTTGGGGAGTATCGCTAACAATTATACGGCCATGGTCAATAATGGCAATACGGTCGCAGACAGCTTCCGCTTCTTCCATAGAATGTGTGGTGAGCAGGATGCCATGGTTATTATCGCGCATGGCTTCCATGCGTTCCCACAATTGCCGCCGCGATTGCGGGTCAAGGCCGGTCGTAGGCTCATCCAGCAATACCAGTTGGGGGTTATGTATCATGGCAATGATGAGCGATACCCGCTGCTGCTGGCCACCGGATAATTGGCCAAACCGTTTTTTGGCGGCGTCTTCCAGTTTAATGGAAATAAGGATTTCCTGTAACCGCTCTTTTGTTAAAGCCACCCCATGAATACCAGCATACAGCTGTATTATTTCTGCAACGCTCAATTCTGGCTGAAAATTGGTGGCTTGCAGCTGAACGCCCAGGTTGGCACGGGCATGCAAGGGATTTTCTTTCACATTATACCCGGCTACCGTAATGGTACCGGCTTGCGGTTGCAATAATCCCTCGATGGCACTTAGCGTACTTGTTTTGCCAGCGCCATTAGGCCCCAGCAACCCAAAAATTTCGCCTGCCTTTACAAAAAATGACACATTACTGACTGCATGAAAACTCCCATAGTTAACATGGAGCCCTTCTACCGATAAAACAATTGTATCTGACGGATGCTGCATGAAATTAAATATAGTATTAAAAAGACCAGTTGTAAAATTGGTAAGGTCTGCCGTTCGCTAAGTTATTTGTTTTGCTGCTTCCATATCGGAGGTTTATGATGGATTGATACATTTTGCCGGTAAACGGCATCGCAGCACGGTAAACTAAAATCATAAGCATGTATCTTGCAGGTAGTCATTTTTCTCAACTATTTAATTATTTATATGCATAGCGCGTCATTTCAGTTTAATGAGGAATTGCCATGGGAAGATCTGCACAATGGCCTGCAACGCCAGTTGTTTGGTTACGATGATAAGGTAATGATGCTGAAAATAAAATTTGAGAAAGCTGCGGTTGGCACCCTGCACCATCACCCGCATAGCCAGGTGACTTATATTGAAAGCGGGGTATTTGACATGACCATCGATAATATTACCAAAAGACTATCTGCCGGCGATGGTTATTTCGTTTTGCCTGGTCTGGAACATGGCATAGTTTGTATAGAACCTGGTATGCTGGTAGATGTCTTTAGTCCGCACCGCGAGGATTTTCTGGGCTAGGAGAACAAAGGGAAAAGGAAGATTTTTTTCCGTAAGGTTAGCATGAAAAAAGCAGAATTTGTATGGCAAGGGTTAACGAAATTTTGCAATGACCAATACGGAAAAATCCTTTTTATCCTATAAATGCGGTTAATGCAATTTTTCCTGGTAAGCCCTGTACGCCATTTTTTGATAGCCCCGTAAGCCTCTTTTTCTCGTTGTCCTCTTAGCATTACAGTGATGACCGCAGGGTTAAATGAAATGGAATGGCAATATGTTCCTTTGAGCGTTCCATAACCAATTGTGCTGCTTTTTCGCCCATCATCTGAAAATCTGTAGAGATGGTGGTAATGCCATTAAGGATTATTTTTTTCATGGGCGTTTCATTATAAGAGATGACGCCCACATGTTTGCCCACCTTCATTTTGGTAGCCAGTATTTTTTCAATCAGGATTACCAGGTCGTTTTCCATGAGATTAATATAAGCTTCTCCTTCTTTGATGGGCTCATTGGTTATATCATGTACTACCTTACTGCTGAATGCATACTGGTGACAGAACTTATAAAAGCCTTTTAAAATTTCCTGGGGGTGGTAAGTATAAGCGGGAAATATAATTTTAAGCGTGTGGTATTTGCTCAGCTGTTCCAGCGCCTGTTCCAGCGCATCATAAATATCTTTTTCAAAGTTTTCATAAACAGCGCCGTATTCACCCAGCACCCCGGGTACAAGTATGTCTAATAAAATCAGTTTTTCCTTGGGTATGGTATTAATAATTTCGAAAGCGTTTTCCCCACCATCCATAAAATGCGGCACAATAACGTAATAGGTATAGTCATCTTTTTTATTGAGCAGTAATTTTTTGAAAAAAGCAAAATCATTATTGTAAATATAAAAATCAATTGAAGCGGTTTCTCCAAGTGCCGTCACAAAAGCATCGTAAATAATTTTCTTGTGCGGGCTCAGTTTATTGAAAAGCAGGAAAATTTTCAGCTGCTGGTTTAGTTCCGTTGTTTTTACAAAATACCCTTTGCCCGGAACAGATCCCAGCACCCCAATTTTTTTCAGGTGCTTGTAACCCTTCTCTGCCGTATCGCGGGAGATTTCAAATTCAAAACTGAGTTCATTAATAGAAGGCAGTATTTCGTCTTTACTTAATTTGCCGGCTTCAATGGCTTTTACAATTGAATTGGCCAGTTGCAGGTATTTGGGCGTGGCAGAATAATAGTCGATGAACAGGTGCTGAAAGATGGATTCTTTTTTCATATGCTGCAGGCCATTGCTGGCTGTTTATTTAAACCAGCCCAATGCTACAGCTTTTGTAGTAAAGAGACCGGTTATTGTATGCAATCGTTCCCGCCTGGGGCAGGTTGGTGAACCAAAGAAACAGTCCTAAAAATTACAACAAAATAATACAAAAAGCATGATAGTACATGATAGCTGGACTGACACTATCTGCTACATTTACCCTTCATTTTGCTAGCCATATCGAAAAATACTAAACATGGGTGTACTATTAGGTGTTATTTTCCATTTTATAGGTGGTTTTGCCTCGGGTAGTTTTTACATGCCTTATAAAAAGGTAAAAGGCTGGAGCTGGGAGAGTTTCTGGATTGTTGGTGGCCTTTTTTCCTGGTTGATTGTTCCCCCCATAGCCGCATGGCTAACGATTCCTGGTTTTGCAGATATTATCCGCAACACTTCTTCACAGGTACTGGCATCTACTTATTTCATGGGCCTCCTTTGGGGTATTGGTGGTCTTACTTATGGCTTAGGTGTAAGGTACCTGGGCGTTTCGCTGGGAAGTTCCATCATACTGGGTTTGTGTTCCGTTTTTGGTGCACTGATCCCATCTATATATTATCAACTGCACCCCACACCCGGTAAGGATACAATCTCAGAATTGCTTGGGTCTACCTGGGGGCAATTTGTACTGATTGGCCTGGCGGTATGCGTTATTGGTATTATTATTTGCGGCAGGGCCGGTAGCATGAAAGACAAAGATCTCGGTGGCAGCGAAACCGACGCGTCCGGCAGTGAATTTAAATTGGTAAAGGGGTTAATACTGGCTATTGTTTCCGGTTTGCTGAGTGCTTGTTTTAGTTTTGGTATTGAAGCCGGAACCAGCATGGGCGCGGTTGCCAATGATATATGGAAAGCTGCTCACCCCGCCGAAGGCGAATTCCTGTTTCGCAACAATGTAATTTTTGTTGTTATACTATGGGGTGGCCTTACTACCAACTTTATCTGGTGTATGGTATTGAATGCACGCAACAAATCTTTTGGGGACTATACCAATAAAAAATCGCCTTTGCTGAATAATTACCTGCTCTCTGCCCTGGGGGGTACGATGTGGTTTCTCCAGTTTTTCTTTTATGGTATGGGCGAAAGCAAAATGGGCAATGGCGCCAGCTCCTGGATACTGCACATGTCGTTTATAATTTTGGTGGCCAATCTGTGGGGTTTGTTTCTGAAAGAGTGGAAAGGGGTACAGCCCAAAACAACCCGGACGATTATAATTGGTATTTCAACAATAGTTCTATCCATATTAATAGTAGGTTATGGTAATTCTATAAAACCGGTGGCAGCCGCAGCAACGGCAGCACTGATCACTCAATAATTATTTTATTTTCAAATACAATTTTTATGTCAACAAGTAAAGCAGCGCAATTCAATCACGTAAGTTATTTATGGGATGAAAAACAGGCCGCAGCACTGGCAGGAGACGAAGTAGGCCTTTTGATATACCGTTCTAATTTGCTGGGAGCAGATCTCCGGCTTACCAATTATGGCGGCGGTAATACCTCCTGCAAAGCCATTGCAAAAAATCCATTAACCGGTGTAGAAACGGAAGTGATGTGGGTAAAAGGTTCCGGCGGCGATATCGGTACCCTCAAGCGCAGCGGTTTAGCGGCCCTCTATATGGATCGGCTGTTGAGTTTAAAAAATGTATACCGTGGTTTGGCGCATGAAGATGAAATGGTGGAACTCTTCAATCATTGCATTTATGACCTGAGTTCCAAAGCGCCATCTATTGATACTGCATTGCATGGGTTTCTTCCCTTCAAACATATTGATCACCTGCACCCGGATGCGGCCATTGCCATTGCTGCTGCAAAAGACGGGAAGCAAATAACAAAGGATTTGTTTAATGGAACAATAGGTTGGGTAGAATGGCAGAAGCCGGGTTTTGATTTGGGCCTGCAATTGAAACAATGCCTGGATGAAAATCCCGGTATACGTGGCATTATGCTGGGTTCTCACGGGTTGTTTACCTGGGGCGATACGGCTTATGAAAGCTATATCAACACGCTGGAAGTTATTGAACGCTGTGCGGAATACCTGCAGGACAATTACGGAAAAAAAGGCGAAATTTTTGGCGGCCAGCAAATAACCTCTTTGTCCAAAGAAGAAAGACTGAAAAAAGCATCGGATTTAGCGCCTGTATTGCGGGGCTTTTGTTCCAGCAAACAAAATATGATTGGTCATTTTACAGATGATAACAGGGTGCTTGAGTTTATCAATTCAAAAGACCTCGGCAGGCTGGCCCCGCTGGGTACCAGTTGCCCGGATCATTTTCTGCGGACTAAAATAAGCCCGCTGGTACTGGAACTGGCCCCGGCAGCAGATGTAAGCGATACAAAAGCAGTGAAAGAAAAATTGGCACCTGCGTTTGAAGCTTACCGTAAGATGTATACGGAATACTATACTACCTGCAAACACGCCAATAGTCCCGCCATACGTGATGCCAACCCCGTAGTTATTTTATACCCCGGCATCGGCATGTTTACTTTTGCCAAGGATAAACAAACCGCACGGGTAGCGGCAGAATTTTATATCAATGCCATTAACGTAATGAAAGGGGCGGAAGCCATTTCTGAATATACCTCACTGCCAAGGCAGGAAGCGTTTAACATAGAATACTGGTTACTGGAAGAAGCCAAACTGCAGCGTATGCCCAAACCCAAAGCGCTGACGGGCCGCATTGCATTAATTACCGGTAGTGCAGGTGGTATTGGCAAAGCCATTGCCCAGAAATTTGCAGATGAAGGTGCCTGTATTGTGGTAAATGATAATGATGCAGATCGTTTGGCTGTGGCCCGCGAAAGTTTTCAAAAGCAGTATGGCAAGGATGTGTTTACAGATGTAGTGCTGGATGTAACCAGTGCCACAGATATAAAAAATGCGTATAGCGCTGCTGCACTTGCTTTTGGCGGTATAGATATTATTGTAAACTGCGCGGGGCTTTCCATTTCAAAACCTATAGAAGAGCATACGGAGAAAGATTGGGACATATTATATGACGTATTGGTAAAAGGCCAGTTCTTTGTTACGCAGGGTGCAGTAGAGATTATGCGGAAGCAGGATATTGGTGGCGATGTACTGAATATTGTAAGTAAGAATGCATTGGTATCAGGCCCCAACAACGCGGGTTATGGTTCTGCCAAAGCAGCGCAGATTCACCTTAGCCGGTTAAACGCCGCCGAACTGGGTAAAGATAAAATACGCGTAAATACAGTGAATCCTGATGCGGTTATATCTGACAGTAAGATATGGGCTGGTGCCTGGGCAGAAGGAAGGGCAAAAGCATATGGTGTTAAGGTAGAAGAACTGCCTGCCTACTATGCCAAGCGTACCCTGCTGAATGAAATAATTCTACCGGAAGATATTGCCAAAGCCTGCTTTGCTTTTGTAGGCGGTTTGCTGAGTAAATCAACCGGTAATGTATTGAATGTAGATGGCGGTGTAGCGATGGCGTTTGTGCGCTAGGGAGCAGCCGTGAGTCATTAGCCGTTAGCTGTAAGCCGGAATGCCCATCTGCATCTTCCTGTTCCGGTACGTTCATGTTGCAGGAATGGAAGCCTGAAAGGCTGACAGTAATATAGCGAACGAATAATTGATTCAATAAAAACCCCCAAGGGGTGGTATTAGAAGGGAAATCATCAATAGCGAATGCGCGGTATAATTAAGCGTTGAATAAAGGGATGCGGCATAAGTGTGCGACGCAACAATGACTGGCGCTGGACAAACGCCCGGCTCATAAAAAAGCGCCAACCGAACAAAACTTTTGAATGGATACTAGCTAACAACTATTTGCCAGGAGCTTTCTTCGGGATTAAAAATAAACAACACCTACCATGCACCGGATAGCATTTAAAATGCAATTGTTTAAAGGATTGGAAGCAGAATACAAAAAGCGGCATGACGCTTTGTGGCCAGAACTGGCTGCGCTGCTGAAAGCAACCGGCATCAGCGAGTATTCTATTTTTTTAGATGAAAGCAACAACAGCCTGCTGGGCGTTTTAAAAGCAACCGACCCGGCAGCCCTGGATAATTTACCTGCCAGCCCGGTAATGCAGCGCTGGTGGCAATACATGGGAGATATTATGGAAAGCAATCCCGATAATTCTCCGGTTAGCGTACCTTTAAAAGAAGTTTTTTACTTACCATAAACGATTGACCATGCAGATAGAAAAGTATAAAATAGAAGAACACAATAACGGCCTGCTGGCAGAGCATAAACGCCGGTTCGATTTTACCGCAGCAGGTGTTGCTGGTTTACCGGACCTTTTACAAAAATTGATCGATTTTCAGATAGCCATACCCAGCTGGGCACTTGGCACCGGTGGTACACGCTTTGGCCGCTTTTCCGGTGGCGGAGAACCAGGTAATATTGAAGAAAAAATTGAGGACGTGGGTTTGCTGCATTCATTGAATAAATCCGGCGGCGCCATCTCTTTGCATATTCCCTGGGATATTCCTGAAAATGTACAAGCTATTAAAACATTAACTGCGCAGTATGGTTTGCGTTTTGATGCCATGAACTCCAATACGTTCCAGGATCAGCCGGGCCAGGAGCACAGTTACAAATTTGGTTCATTGCAGCATGTTGATAAAGCAGTGCGGCAGCAGGCCATTGATCACAATATAGACGTTATCAAACATGGCATTGCCCTGGGATCTAATTCACTCACGGTTTGGCTAAGCGATGGCTCCTGTTTTCCTGGCCAGTTGAATTTCAGGAAAGCATTTCAGCGTACGCTGGAAGGATTGAAAGAAATATATGCTGCATTGCCGGAAGACTGGAAACTATTTGTAGAGTACAAGGCCTTTGAACCCAATTTTTATTCCATGACGGTGGGTGACTGGGGACAATCGCTTCTATATGCAAACAAACTGGGTCCTAAAGCGTATACACTGGTAGACCTTGGCCATCATTTGCCCAATGCCAATATAGAACAGATTGTCTCTTTGTTGCTGGGTGAAGGCAAGCTGGGTGGCTTTCATTTTAATGATAGTAAATACGGCGACGATGATCTGACAGTAGGAAGCATTAATCCCTACCAGTTGTTTTTAATTTTCAATGAGCTGGTAGAAGGAATGGATGCAAGAGGTATGAACCACGCTACTGACCTGGGCTGGATGATTGATGCATCACACAATGTAAAAGATCCGCTGGAAGATTTATTACAGTCGGTAGAAGCTATAAAAATTGCCTACGCACAGGCATTGCTGGTAGATAAAAAGGCATTGTCGGCTGCGCAGGATGCCAATGATACGGCACTGGCGCAGGAAATTTTGCAGCAGGCTTACCGCACAGATGTTCGTCCATTGGTAGCAGAAGCACGTTTGCGGTCAGGTGCAGCATTGCAGCCGGTTCAGTTATTCCGCCAGCAAAAAATAAGACAGCATCTGATAAGGGAGCGGGGAGAAAAAACGGTAGCAACCGGATTATAGTAAATGGAAATATGGGTTGTGAATAGGCCTGCCGCTGCATAATTTGTTTTATTTGATTGGCAGCAATTGAAGGTGAAAGCCAATATTCCGGATAACTAATTTCCAATTCCCTTCACACAGCGATTGTAATCATTAATTAGGTAACTGGTCATGAAAAGCACTCCCGCCATAGCCATCTTTGATATTGGTAAAACCAATAAAAAGCTGTTTGTTTTTGATGAGCAGTATCGCATCCTCCTGGAACGTTCAATGAACTTTGAAGAAATAACGGATGACGATGGCGATGCCTGCGAAAACCTGGAAGCCCTTACACAATGGGTCAGGAAATCAATCACTGAATTGATGGCCATGAAAAACATTTCCGTTAAGGCGCTGAACTTTTCTACTTATGGGGCAAGTTTTGTACATCTTGACAGTGAGGGCACACCGGTGGCGCCACTGTACAATTACCTTAAGCCTTTTCCGTCAGCATTAAAAGAAAATTTCTACCATAAATACGGCGGCGAAGTAGCGTTCTCCATGCATACGGCTTCACCGGTGCTGGGCAACCTTAATTCAGGGCTGCAGCTATACCAGCTAAAGGCAACAAAACCAGCACTGTTTAATAAAATACATACTTCGCTACACCTGCCACAATACATGAGTTACCTGGTAACAGAGCGGCTTTGTTCAGATATTACCAGCATCGGCTGCCATACCGCCCTCTGGAATTTTACCGAAAATCATTACCACGAATGGTTGCAGACAGAAGGCATCGTTGAAAAGCTGGCGCCGATATTCCCTTCAGACCAGCTGATAACCACTAACTGGCATGGCAAACCGCTGCTTTGCGGCGCGGGTTTGCATGATAGTTCTTCGGCACTGATACCTTATCTTTCTGGCTTTACAGAACCATTTGTATTAATTTCCACCGGCACCTGGTGTATCAGCCTCAATCCTTTTAACCAAAGCAAATTAACCGCGGCAGAATTGCAGCAGGATTGTCTGTGTTATATGGAGTACCGCGGTAAGCCCATTAAGGCTTCCAGGTTGTTTGCCGGCAATGAACATGAGCAGCAGGTAAAAAAGCTGGCGGTCCATTTTGAAGTAGCAGAAGACAATTATAAAACCATTGCTTTTGATGCGGGCCTGGCGCAGCGCTTGCAGGATATTGTGCAATCCAAAGCTGCGCAGGGTAAAATGATGATGCAGGAATCCGCGTTCGGAAAAAGAGATTTGTCAGCGTTTGCCAGTTACAGTGAAGCCTATCACCAGCTGATGATTGATATAATGGCACTGCAAACAGTGTCAACCAACCTGGTATTAAACGATTGCGGGGTTAAAAAAATTTTTGTGGATGGCGGATTCGGCAAAAACCCGGTGTTTATGAATTTGCTGGCAGCGGCTTTTCCGCATATAGAAGTATATGCAGCATCTGTAGCACAGGCATCTGCTATGGGTGCAGCACTGGCAGTGCATCCTTACTGGAATAAAAATAATTTCCCAGCCAACCTGATTGAATTAAAACTTTATGCCGATATTGAGGCTATCGAAATATGACCGTTGGATTATTTATACCTTGTTACGTAGATCAGTTTTATCCGCAGGTGGCCATCGCCTCCCTGCAATTACTGGAGAAATTTGGTTGTACTGTTGATTACCCTGCCGGCCAGACCTGCTGCGGGCAACCCATGGCTAATTCCGGGTACGAGCACCTTGCACAATCCTGCAACCAATTGTTTGTAAAGAATTTTGAAGCATACGATTATATTGTATGCCCATCCGGCAGCTGTACCCTGCATATTAAAGATCACCTGCACGATGATACCAATGAAACGGCTGCCAAAAGCATTCGCGGTAAGGTATATGAACTTACAGAGTTCCTGACCGATGTGTTGCAGGTAAAAAACATCAGCGCCAGTTTTCCGCACAAAGTAGGCATGCACCAGAGCTGCCACGGGCAACGCGGATTGCATATTTCTCAAATGACGGAACTGGTAGAGCCGCCCTTTTCAAAGCATTTGCAATTATTGAAGATGGTGAATGGACTTGAATTAATAAACCTCGACAGGAACGATGAATGCTGTGGTTTCGGCGGTACTTTTTGTGTGGCCGAAGAAGCGGTGTCTGTAAAAATGGGTAAAGACAGGGTAGCAGACCACCTGTTGCACGAGGCAGAATATATTACCGGGGTAGACATGAGTTGCCTTATGCACATGGAGGGTATTCTTAAGCGGCAGCAAAAAACAGTGAAGGTGATTCATATTGCGGAGATATTGAATCGTGAGGTGTGAGAGGTGAGACGTGTGAGGTGAGACGTCTGTCGTGAGGCGTGAGACGTAAGCGAAAGCCCGAAATAATTAACTGCACTTGGTCAGGGAGGATGACGAGTCACAACGCACGACTGACGACGGATAAATGAATGATAATAATAATGTAGATAATGAGCGAAACGACCACACATACCCATGCGGAATTATCAGAGCAGTTCAATGCTGACGAAGCAAGGGTAAACTGGCACGATGAAACATTGTGGTGGGTGCGGCAGAAACGTGACAAAGCCGCCTGGACACTGCCTGAATGGGAGCAATTGCGCGAGACTGCCTCCCGTATTAAAATCAATACACTTTCTAACCTAAATGAATACCTGAAAGAGTTTGAGAAGAACGCACAGAAAAATGGCATCATTATCCATTGGGCACAGGATGCTAAGGAACATAATGCCATCATACACGGTATACTGCAGAAGCACGGGGTAACACAGATAGTGAAGAGCAAATCCATGCTGACGGAAGAATGCAATTTAAACCATTACCTGGAAGGGGAGGGGATAGACGTAATTGATACTGATTTGGGTGAGCGCATTGTGCAGTTGGCCGGTGAGGCGCCCAGTCATATTGTATTGCCCTGCATTCATAAAAAGAAAGAAGAAATAGGCGAGATTTTTCATCAGTACCTGGGCACACCGGAAGGCAACGCAGATCCGCAGTTTTTAACCAATGCGGCCCGCCTGCACCTGCGGGAAAAATTTTTAACCAGGCGCATCGCCATTACCGGGGTAAACTTTGCAATAGCGGAGACAGGCGAAATAGTGGTATGTACCAATGAAGGCAATGCTGATATGGGTGCACACCTGGCCGATGTACACATTGCCTGCATGGGCATTGAAAAAATTATTCCGCAGCGGCAACACCTGGGCGTTTTTTTACGCCTGCTGGCAAGAAGCGCTACCGGCCAGCCTATTACCACCTATTCAAGCCATTTTGTAAAACCGCAGCCCGGACAGGAACTTCATATTGTTTTGGTAGACAATGAGCGCAGCACACAGCTGGGGCGCGAAGATTTCCGCAGTTCACTGAAATGCATACGCTGCGGCGCCTGCATGAATACCTGCCCGGTGTACCGCAGAAGTGGTGGCCATAGTTACCATACAGCCATTGCGGGTCCTATTGGTGCTATATTAGCGCCCAATTTAGACATGAAACACCATGCCGATCTGCCATTTGCTTCAACCCTTTGCGGATCATGCAGCAATGTCTGCCCGGTAAAGATAGATATCCATACACAGTTGTATAAATGGCGCCAGGTAATTACGCAGGAAGGCCATACACCTGCTGCAAAAACAGTAGCTATGAAGGCAATGGCAACAACATTGTCGAGCCCGGGTTTGTACCGCAGGGCGGGTAAAGCCGGTCGCTGGATGATGCGGCATATGCCATGGCTGGTAAACAATAAACTGAACGCCTGGTATAAACAGCGTGATATGCCGGCAGCACCGAAGGCATCTTTTGGAGAATGGTATAAAAAGAACAGGAAGTAGTGAGTGCTGAGTAATATTTTAGAATCGCAGGGTATTTATTTTTCATTCTTGAATTTTCATTTTGAACAGCAGGGAAAAAATATTGGCGGCGGTAAAAAAAAATCAACCTGCACTGGAGGAGTTGCCTTCACTGGCAGATATTGATGCCATACGCTTCGATAATCCGCAGGAAAAATTTAAGCAGGTGCTGGAAGGTATTGGTGGCACACTGCTAATCATTAATTCCCTGCAACAGGCGGTTGACTATGTGAAAGATAATTTTAAAGAAGGCAATAAATACATTACTACTATACCCGGCCTGGAAGGGATTGAAAAGATAAACAATGAAGAAGATGCGCACAAGCTGGAAGATGTAGAGGTGGCCATCATCAGCGGGGTATTTGCTGTGGCGGAAAACTCGGCTATTTGGGTTACAGGCGCCGGCGTAAAAGTGCGGGTTTTGCCATTTATCTGTCAGCACCTGGCAGTGGTGCTGGATCCCCGCCATATTGTTAACAACATGCACGAAGCATATGAAAGAATTGCCGGTGAAGGGTATGATTATGGCGTATTCATTGCAGGCCCTTCCAAGACAGCAGATATAGAGCAGTCGCTGGTACTGGGCGCACACGGTCCCAAAAGTATGACGGTATTCCTCCTTGATCCGGGCGCATTATAAACTGCGGACGGCAATGCATACAGTAATTCGACAGTAATTATTCCTTCTGCCCGCTGGAGAAAGGTGAATAAAAAGCTGATATTTACTTTCCAAACAAGTAATCAAAATTAAATTTTGCGTGCCGGTAAAGGTGGCGCATATTGGCAAAAATAAGCCCCTCACTTTCTCTCCAGAAATTTCTCTTAACCGTGCTCGGTTCGGCAGAAGAATTCTTTTGCTCAAAAAGCCCGTGTATATTTTCATAGATAACTGCTTTCCCTTTATTACGCAGGAAAGACATCATCATCAGGTATTCTGTTTTCTCTACTTTTTTTCCTTCTGCATAACGCCCGAACTTCTCAAAAAAACTGCTACGCCTTAAATGCGGGTGATCGCTGTAAGCATAAAATTTTTTATAGCCCCATTTCCAAACAGAAAAAAGCATTTCTGAAAATCCTTTCCCCAGCGGTTTCAGGTAAGGATATTTTGTATAGGCGTAAAACCGGATTACATCCACATCTTTTCTTTCATTGATAATGGCCAGGCCATCTGTAAAATGTTCCGGAAAAACAGCCATTGGGTCAAAATCTTCCTGCACATATAAAGTGTAGGGCGTAGTAACTGCATCCTGGCCTTTATTAATATTATTACCGAGGCCTTTATTTTTTTCAGTGGTTACCAGCCTGAAATTAAGACTGTCCTGTAACGATCGTAAATATTCCAGGTGCTCAGGCTTGCTGCCATCATCTGAGACTACAATGCCACCAAAAGACAGCTGCAGGTTTCTGAAACTATGCAGCAAACGCTCCAGCGAACGGCTTCTGTTATAATGTGTAACCAGTAATGTTACATCACTGAAATGCTTTTCGGTAGCCATATTGCCAGTTATTCCTTTGGTTTAATGTATA
Source organism: Chitinophagaceae bacterium (assembly GCA_039916305.1). GTDB lineage: Bacteria > Bacteroidota > Bacteroidia > Chitinophagales > Chitinophagaceae > JACMLD01. The sequence continues at coordinate 170,463 of JBDSLR010000017.1, forward strand.
TAAAATACGGGGTCAAAATTGTATAATTGAGCTGTATTATCAGCGCCTTATTGCTAAATAAAGATATACGTTGCATCTTTGCAGTGCTATAACGGTTAATTGCCTTCTTTATTTTATCTAAACCCTGTCTAATCATTCTATTGTCTGGCAGTTTCTGTATTTACACAAAAATTTAATGCGTGCAAAATACGGCAAAATATAAAAATATTGGTTTACTTCACTAAAATGCGATGCCGCGCTGTGCTGCGGCTGTATTGATCTTATATGGCGCTACCCAAGTTTTTTGCAAAATTTAATAACAAGCATTTTTTCTCGCTGGCAGGCAATGTAATTATGTCTGGCCTTTCCATTATCATCATGGGTGTCTTGTACCGGTATTTACCCAACAAGGCAGAGATGGGTAACTGGGTATTTTTTCAGACCATATTTGCACTGGTAGAAATGTTCAGGACAGGTTTTTTAACAACTGCTACCATCAAGTTTTACTCCGGGGCCGATAAAAACCGGGCTGCTGAAATAATTGGTTCAGCCTGGGTGCTGGCCACCGGCATTACGCTGGCGCTGCTCTTGCTTAATATTCCCGCGCTGATGATCACCAATCTCATTGAAATTGATAAGCTGGGCGGATTATATTTCTTTCTTAAATGGTTTGGCCTTAGTTACCTGTTTTCTTTGCCCACTTTTATTGCCAATTGCGTATTGCAGGCAGAGGCCCGGTTTGACCGGCTGCTGTATATGCGGGCGGTAAGCCAGTTCTCTTTACTGGTATTTATAGGGGTGCTTATTTTTATGCAGCGCCTTACCCTTGAAACACTAATATATGCCAACCTGCTGTCTTTGTTCGTTACCAGTGTTTTTGTGCTGGTAAAAGGTTGGACGAATGTATGGGCCTGGAAGCACAGAACAAAGAATGGTATTATGGAATTGTACCATTTTGGCAAATACAGCGTGTTGGGCAATATCAGCTCGTTTTTGCTTCGGGGCTCAGATATTATCATTATTAAATTTATGCTGGGCGCTGAAGCGGTTGCCACCTATAATATTGGTTTAAAACTAATGGAAGTGATAGAAATTCCCCTGCGAAGTTTTGTTGCTACCGCATTGCCTTCGCTATCCAATGCATATAACCGCGGCTTGAAAACAGAGATGATTTATATCATGAAAAAGTATGCGGGCCTGCTTACCATTGCATTAATACCGGTTTGTATTGGTTCGGTGATATTTGCTGATTTTGCCGTGTATTTAATAAATGGAAGCATGGATACCCAGGCAGCCAATGTGTTGCGCTTCTTTATGACTTTTTCTTTATTGTTTCCTGCCGATCGTTTTATAGCGGTAGGCCTGGACGTTATACATAAACCCAATATTAATTTTCTTAAGATACTGGTCATGCTGGCGGTAAATATTGTTACCGATTTTGCCGGGATTGCGCTTTTCGGAAATATCTATGGGGTAGCCCTGGCCACTGTTTTCCCACTGGTAGTGGGAATCTGGATAGGATATTGGTCGCTCAGAAAATATGAGAATTTCAGCCTGCGGCAGATACCTGTCCTGGGCTATGCAGAATTTAAAATACTGTTGCGCGAGAAATTTAACCTGAAAAGAAATTTTCTTCCCTGATTAACTGGAAAATAATTGGAGCGTTTAACCGGTAATAAATTATTTCAGACTGTTGTGCCATCTGGTAATGCGGTAATTTCGGTACCGTAAAAATTTCCTTAGCAACTATCCTGTTCTATCCTGATATGGTTTATCTATTTACGCAATCGATTGCGTAGATAATACCGTTAAATTTTGCAGCAATTTTATTTTTGTAAGGGTCATGGTAATACTGCTTTAACTAAGTTGACGAAATTTAGGAAATGTAGTATTTGCTTATTGTACCGATAAATCACCAAAATACTGCTATATGAAAAGAATGACGATTGCCGTCAGACCAGTTCTGTCGATCCTGTTATTATTATCTCCACTTTTTTACCTGCATGCCCAACAAGACATGGCTATCGCAGGCCGCTCAAAAAAATCAGTTGATCCTTTTGTACGTAGTGCACCTGATAACAGGCAGGCTGTTAATGCCAGGGCCAGTTTTGCTGTTCCGGTAACGGGAAAAATAACCGATGAAAACGGCAAGGGCCTGCCTGGTGTTACAGTAAGCATTAAAGGAAACAACGCCAAAGCAGTGATTACAAATGAAACAGGTGATTTCTCCATCTCTGTTCCTACCGGTAAGGAAACCCTCGTCTTAACATATATTGGATATGTTGCCCAGGAAATAAGTCTGAACAACCGCACAAGCGTTACTATTAAAATGCTGCAGGATTCAAAAGCACTGGACGATGTGGTAGTGATAGGTTATGCAACCGTTAAAAAGAAAGATGTAACCGGCTCTGTTGCAGGTATCAGCCAGCAGGATATTAAATCCAGGCCCGTAACAACTGCACTGGAAGCTATGCAGGGAAAAGTTGCCGGTGTTGATATAACTTCCAATGAGCGGCCGGGTACGCTGGGCGATATCACCATTCGTGGTGTGCGCTCGTTAACTGCTTCCAATTCCCCGCTTTTTGTAGTAGATGGTATTCCATTATCAACAGGTACAATTGATAATATTAACCCCAATGATATTGAGGCAATTGATATCTTAAAAGATGCATCTGCCACCGCTATTTATGGTTCAAGAGGCGCCAATGGTGTTGTAATTGTAACTACCAAATCGGGCAAGAATGGTAAAACAACTATAAGTGTGAACAGTGCTGTTACTTTTCAAAAAGTACACGATTATAATGTAGGCATGAACTCGGCTGATTATATTAATTACCGTCGCTGGGCGTATTATTATTCCAACCCGGCCTCCTTCCCCCGCGGTGATCAGCCCACTCTTGCCAATGACAAATTTATCTTCCTCGCTTCAGCTGATCCCTCTGCCTTCGCAAATATTAACAAAGGCTGGGCCAGCGGTACCTGGGATGGTTCTAAAGTTGCCACCACTGACTGGAAAGGCATGGTAACGCAAACGGGTATCACTACCGACAACCAATTGAGTGTAAGCGGAGGGTCCGACAAAATCAAAGCCTACGGTTCTTTCGGTTACCTGAACAACAAAGGAACTTCTTTAGGGCAGTCATTTACCCGTTACACCGGCAAATCAAGCATAGACATTGCAGCTACCAAATGGTTTTCAATGGGTAGCAATATCAGTGTTAGTTATGGTGTGCAGGAGTTTGGCCAGTCTGGTGCAGGTTCCAGTGCCGTATCGGCCAGTTCAAGTATCTATGAATCTGCCCGTGCACTTTTTTCTTATGCGGTTCCGTACGATTCTGCAGGCAACAGGATATTGTATCCGGGTGGCGATGCGGCATTTAAAACCATTGTAAACGAACAGAAATATACCAAAGACCAGCGCACCAATTTAAGGGCTTTTGGAAGTTTTTATACGCAACTGGATTTTGGCGCCATAGCGCCTGTTTTAAAAGGCTTGAAATACCGGTTGAATTTTGGTCCTGATTTTTCTGTGTACCGGGATGGCGTATTCGTAGATGGGCAGTCTGTTATTGGTGCAGGCATCAACCGCGCTTCGCTTACCAAGGGCCAGACTTTTTCTTACACACTGGATAACTTGTTGTACTACGACAAAACAATCAAACAACATAATTTTGGTGTTACCCTGTTACAGAGCTTTACAAAATTCAGTGCCGATTCAAGCTCTATAGCAGCACTGGGTATCCCTTTTTCAAGCCAGCTCTGGAACGCCTTAACAACAACAAACATAACTCCGGCTAACCTGACCGGCTACAGTTCTAACTTAACACAGTACCAGTTGCTGTCTTATATGGCAAGGGTAAACTACGGTTTTGCCGATAAATATTTATTAACGGCTTCCATCAGGCAGGATGGATCATCCGTGCTGGGTACCGGGCATAAAAATGCTATATTCCCCAGTGCTGCCATTGCATGGCGCATGAACCATGAAAATTTCTTGAAAAATACACCATGGGTGAATGATTTAAAATTACGTTTCGGGGTGGGTGTTACCGGGAACTCCGCTATTGCTCCTTATTCAACCCAGGGTGCTGTTACACCTTTGTTCTATCCATTCATCAACACAACTTCGGCTGGCTCGCTTCCATCAGGTACATTGGCTAACCAGGAACTTGAATGGGAAAGAACCACGCAATACAACCTTGGTATTGATTTCAGTTTATTCAACCGGAGGGTAAGTGGTGCGTTTGATGTGTATACTTCTAAAACTCCTAACCTGTTATTACTGCGTGCTATTCCTACTGTTACAGGATATACCAATATCTACGCTAATATCGGGGCTACCGCCAACAAAGGTTTTGATTTCAGCCTGACTACCATAAACGTGAAGGCCGCTGGTTTTACCTGGGCCACCACTACAAATATCTCTTATCAGAAAGAGCACATTGTGTCTTTGTCAAACGGCAAACAAAATGATATTAATAATCTGTGGTTTATCGATCAGCGCATAGGTATTATTTATGGTTATAAGTCTGCTGGTATCTGGCATACTTCAGATTCTGCCACGTACAAACAGTTTAATGCCAATGGAAATGTATTCAGTGCAGGTAACGTGCGGCCGGTTGATCTGAATGGAGATAAGAAAATTGATCCCAACAACGACCGTACAATTATTGGTAACACCCGTCCAAATTATATTGTGGGTATGACCAACACCGTTTCTTATAAAGGCTTCGACTTGTCTATCTTTTTATATGGCCGTTTAAAATACTGGTATAGCACAGGTGGGGAAAGTCTTGGGGGCCGGCCTACACAGCGGGTTGTTAATTATTATACAGAGCTTAACCAGAACTCGGAATACCAGAAGCCCATCTATACTGCAGGTTCAGGTGATCCTTATTCAGTTATATTAGGTTACCAGAATGCGTCCTTTATTAAAATACGTAACATATCATTGTCGTACAACCTGCCCCAGGCATCCTTGAAAAGAACAGGTTTGTCTACCTTGAGGGTGTATGCTCAGGTTGCCAACCCCGGTATGTTGTTTTCAAAAATCAAGCAGCTCGATATGGATCTTGTGAATGCGGTGTCCAATCGTGGTGTAACATTGGGTATCAATGCTGCGTTTTAATTCAAATTTTAAAAATAAGGAATATGAAAAAATATAATTTTTTAATAGCTGTTTTATTGCTGTTAGCAACAGTAATAACTACTTCATCCTGCAAAAAATCGGTATTGGATGAAACCCTTACCACGGCCAGGGGAATGAGTTATTATGCAACTGATGAAGGTATTACATCGCTGGCAACGGGTGCTTATTTTTCCACTTTTGCTGCTCCCTTTAACGGAGAGTGGTATTACTCAAACACCAATTACGGAACGGATGAATTTCATGTAGGCGGTGATAACTCCAATGCGCAGAACAATGCGTATTCAAACGGGCTTGCATCTATTATTACGCCCATTAACAGCAACACCATTCTTGCTAATGCACAATGGGATAATTTGTATCTAAGTATTGGATATGCCAACCTGATTATACAGAATGCTACGGCAAGTGCTTCTGCTTCCAATGCAATTAAAAAAACTGCATTGGGTGAAGGATATTTTTTCAGGGCATACAATTATTTGCGTTTAGTAAGCCAATACGGCGCGGTGCCTTTGAAAACAAAGGTGAGCACCGGTATTGAACTGGAGTTTACACGTGCTGCCCCTGCTGACGTTTACGCAAAAATTATTTCGGATTTTGACAGTGCATACAACCTGTTGTCAAACGGTACCGGGCCTGCGCATATTACAAAAGATGCTGCAGCCCACTACCTGGCAAAAGCTTATTTAAGCCGTGCAAGCGAAATTAACGATGCATGGAACGCAACCACCAAGGCAGCTGATTTGGCTAAAATAGCACCCTTATGTGATGCAGTAATTGCCAGTCATCCCCTGGCAGGCAATTTTGCCAGCCTATGGGCATACACGGCACCCGACGGTGCCAATGAAAGATTGCCCGAAATTATATTGTCGGCCCAGTTTACCGCAGATGCATCTACCAATGGAACCAATACACAACATTTATATTATGCATCCCGCTATGATGACTTGCCATTCATGCAGCGTGACCTTACCAGCGATCGTCCATTCAGCCGGTTAGGCACCAATTATTATATGTACCGGGTGTACGACCAGGTAAATGATTCAAGATTCTGGAAAAGCTTTAAAACAAAGAACTTAGTGAATAAACCATCGGCGCCTTATGCGTTGGGTGATGTTGGGATTATGTATGTAATCAACCAGCCGGGTGATACCAGGTTCCCTTCTTACAAGTTGCTGAACACCGTTCCTTATGGGCCAACGGGAAGGCCCATTGCAAATGTGTATGTGGCATATCCAAATGGCAATATAAATGATGGTGCATTGTTTGCCGATGTACGTTTTCCTTCTTTAAGCAAATTTATTGATGCATCCCGCGTTGGTGGTATGAATGATACACGTGGCCTCCGTGATATTACACTGGCCCGTTCTGCAGAAACCTATTTAATTGCTGCCGAAGCAAAGATTCGCCTTGCAGCTGCGGGCACCGGTTCTTATGCTGATGCATTACCGTATATTAACGCAGTCAGGGCAAGGGCACAATACCAATCCGGAGAAAACCGGGCTGCGTATGCAGATGGCGGTGCAGCTCCTTCCAGCAATGGACAGGCAGTGGCACTCAATTCTTATATGCCCGAAAATTCTTACTATGAGTCAAATAATATCCCGGTATCCACAACAGCAACCAGCCTGGCAGTTGCAAGCGTTGCCACTTTGCCTGCAAGTGATGAGGGCGTTATCAGCAAATTAGGATATACCACTCCGTATGACAGAATGCTGTGTTTCCTGCTCAATGAGCGTGCACGCGAACTGGCCGGAGAGTTTAAACGCTGGGAAGATTTGTCGCGCACTAAAACCCTGGTTGCGCGTGCCAAAGCTTATAACCCGGATGCGGCACCCAATATCAAAGACATACATATGCTCAGGCCCATACCACAAACATTCCTGGATGGTATTCAATCCGGCGGAACGGCTTTATCAGGAACGCAAAAGCAGACGATGCAGAATCCCGGTTACTAATCCATCATAATACAATAGCAAAAGGACGGTCAATACTTATTGTACCGTCCTTTTGTTTTACATAGAAGGCAATGCCGGGATAAGATCATTTCCATTGCTTTAAAGAGAAAATTCAACATAAAAAATCCTTACCTTAATATTCTTTACGTACAGACCTGCCCGGGGTTATTTAAAACGCTCAGCATGAAAAAATCATTTGTATACAAAATACCCGTTCTCTTCTTTGCAGTTAGTCATTTAATGGCCGGCGCGCAAACGGCTCCTAAAGGAAATGATGTAAATACGCCCCTGCACCTGCTGCAACCAGATTATACTTTTCCATACGGTGTGCCGGTAAAAGACAGTATAAAAAAAGTGCTTGACCGGGTCTTTAATTACCTGGATGCCGTTACCCCCGCGCAACTGGTTAACCGGAAAACAAATGAATCAGTAACTGACTATAGCAAAGCAGACAGCAATACTATATTCAAGCCGGGAGATTTCAGGCTGACGAGTTACGAGTGGGGTGTAACCTATAGCGGCATGTTGCTGGTGGCAGAAGCCACCGGCGATAAACGATATGCAGCATACACCAACAGCAGGCTGCAGTTTATAGCAGCCATCGCACCACAGTTCAAAGCCCAGTTCGATAAAAACCAACAGGCACCCAACCCCATCCGTGGATTTCTTAATCCGCATGCACTGGACGATGGCGGCGCCCTCAGCGCAGCTATGATTAAAAGCCTGCGCAGCAGTACCCAAAACGCTAACCTGCGTCCATTGGTAAATAATTTTCTGCAGTATATCAGCACAAAGGAATTCCGTTTGAGCGATGGAACACTGGCGAGAAACCGTCCGCAGCAAAACAGCCTGTGGCTGGATGATTTATATATGGCAGTGCCAGCACTGGCGCAAATGGGTAAGCTAACCGGTGAGGTAAAATATTTTGATGATGCAGTAAAACAGTTGCAGCAATTTTCTGCCCGCATGTTCAATAAAGAAAAAGGCTTGTATATGCATGGTTGGGTGGAGGGCATGCCCGAGCATCCGCAGTTTCACTGGGGCAGGGCCAATGGCTGGGCCATCATGGCAATGGTGGAACTGCTGGACGTATTACCCGAAAACCACCCTGGCAAAAATGCCATTGTGCAGCAATTAAAGGCGCATGTAAAGGGACTGGCTGCTTACCAGGCAGGCAATGGCTTCTGGCACCAGCTGTTAGATAGAAATGATTCTTACCTGGAAACATCTGCTACCGCTATTTATACTTACTGCATTGCACATGCCATCAATAAAGGATGGTTGGATGGTGCAACCTATGCTCCTATGGCGGCGTTGGGCTGGGCAGCGGTATCAACCAAGGTAAACAGCGCCGGCCAGGTAGAAGGTGTTTGCGTTGGAACAGGAATGGGCTTTGATCCGGCGTTTTATTATTTCCGCCCGGTGAATGTATATGCAGCGCATGGATACGGACCGGTGCTGCTGGCTGGCGGAGAAATGATACAATTGCTGAAAAATAATGCGTTTAAAATCAATGACAGTTCGTTACAGTTTTATGCACCTGCGGATAAAAAATAAAGCTGTGCGTATACTATAAACTTTGAACAAACATTTTTACCCCGTTCTCGCAGATTTATGATGCAGGCATGTATAGTATTTGGGCTGCCGTACAAGACGCAAAAGGAAATATTTGGTTTGGGGGAAGAGGTGGAAAACTGTGCTGTTATGATGGAAAAATTTCATAGATTTTTCCGGGCAACTGAAATAAGTGCAAGCCAGCATTGTGATGCAAAAATTTTCGGGAAACTTCTGTGCAGAAAATAAGAACAAAGATGAAAAGACGCAGCCTACTTTATTTTTTAATTTTAACGGCGGCAGCGACGCAGGCCCAAACCAGCTTCCGGTTTAGTTTTGGTATTGGTAAAACAGTAAAAGGGTTTATCCCCATTACTCCAGCAACAGCATTCAGCTATGAGACAGGCTATGGTTTTGACCGGGGTTCAGTAGTAGAAGCTGTGGAACGGGGCGGCAGGAACCCACTAACAGCCGCTTATATCACGGCTTCAAAGCCATTTTACTTTTCTGTAAAACTGCCCGATGGCAATTATGATGTAAAGCTGGTACTGGGCGATACAAAAGGCCACTCTGCAACAACGGTGAGAACAGAATGCAGGCGACTGATGCTGGAGAATATACAGACCAGCGATGAACAAATCAGTACACAGACTATAACCATACATATAAAAGATAGCATAATAAGAAATGGGCTGGGGCAACCTGTCAATACAGTCAGGCTGAAGCAACGGGAATATGCTTACCTGCACTGGGATAACCTGCTTACCCTGGAATTCAACGATTCACTGCCAAAAGTTTGTGCTATAGAAATTACACCCAATAAAAAAGCGGCTACTATTTTCCTGGCAGGTAATTCTACTGTAGTTGATCAGGACCGTGAGCCTTGGGCTGCATGGGGACAAATGTTTCCGCGGTTTATAGAAGCAGGCAAATCCGTTGTAGCCAATTATGCAGAATCAGGTGAAACATTGAAAGCATTTAAAGGAGAACGAAGGCTGGATAAAATATGGAGTATGGCAAAGCCAGGTGATTATCTGCTGATTGAATTCACGCACAATGATCAGAAGCCCGGTAATAATCATCTTGACCCCTTTACTACCTATAAACAAACCCTGCAACAATGGATTGCCGCTGCCAGATCGAGACAGATTACACCCATACTGGTTACGTCTATGCACCGCAGGAGTTTTGATTCCGCCGGGCACATCATCAACACCTTGCTCGAGTACCCGGAGGCAATGCGGCAGACCGCCATGGAAGAGCATGTGCAGTTGATTGATCTGAATGCCATGAGTAAGATATTGTACGAAGCCTGGGGCGAAGAAAAATCGGTAAAGGCATTTGTGCATTACCCGGGCAATACTTTTCCAAATCAGCCGGAAGCATTAAAAGATAACACACACTTTAGTCCGTACGGCGCGTTTGCATTGGCCAGTTGTGTGGTGAGCAGCATCCGCCAACAGCATTTACCGCTGGAAAAATTTATCAGGAAAGACATACCCGCTTTTGATCCAGCCAAACCAATGCCTGCAGAAAATTTTTACTGGCCGCCGGCTGCTTTTGTAACCGTTGGTAAACCCGATGGAAACTGATACAATAATGTAATACCTTCAGGATGCCTGTAGAGGAATGCCTTTTATTTTTCAATTTATCTTTTTAACATACAGCCATATTACTTTTATGTATCTGAATACTTGTTCGAAACTTTTTTTGATAATGGCCGCGCCATGGCTGGTATCTATAACGGCACCGGTGACCGCTGTAACAATAAAAGAGGTTGCCGTTGGCGATACCATTATTACTGCTCATGGCAACCCCATTTTAACCCATAAATTCACTGCGGATCCTGCTGCTATGGTATACAAAGACAGGATGTATTTATATACAGGTCATGATGTGGCCCCGGCTAACCGTAATGGTTATGAAATGCATGAATGGCTTTGTTTCTCTTCTTCAGATATGGTTAACTGGACCGAACACCCCATACCGCTTACGGTAAAAGATTTCACCTGGGCCAAAGACGACGCGTGGGCATCGCAGGTTATAGAACGCAATGGTAAATTTTATTGGTATGTGGCGGTAGAGCATGCCAGCATCAAAGGCAAGGCCATTGGTGTTGCGGTTGCGGACAGTCCGACGGGTCCTTTCAAAGATGCTATCGGGGCAGCACTCATTACCAATGATATGACCACCGACGCCAAAATCAGCTGGGATGATATCGATCCAACTGTATTTACAGAGGATAACGGGCAGGCCTGGTTGTTTTGGGGTAATACAAAATGCTATTATGCAAAGTTGAAACAAAATATGATTGAGCTGGATGGCCCCATCAAAACAATTGAGCTCCCCAATTTCACAGAAGCACCCTGGATACACCAGCGCAATGGCTGGTACTATTTATCGTACGCTTACCAGTTTCCTGAAAAAACTGCCTATGCCATGAGCCGTAGTATTGAAGGTCCCTGGCAATACAAAGGCATTTTAAATGAAATAGCCGGCAACTGCAATACCAACCACCAGGCCATTGTAGATTTCAAAGGCAAAACTTATTTTATTTACCACAACGGCGCACTGGTGCCAAACTATGCCAGCTATCACCGGTCTGTATGTATTGATTATTTGTATTACAATAAAGATGGCAGTATTAAAAGGGTAGTAATGACATCAGAAGGGGTACAGGCAGTCAAGTAACTATTTTTGAATGATGATGTTAATGGCATAGTATGACAACGGCCGAGCAGCTATTTTTTAAGGAAGGTTTGAAGCAATTTTGCCAGCAACATATTGAGCAAAGAATAGCTGCTGCAAAAGAGTCCATAAAAAATGCACAGGAAGCTGCCAACAGTGAAGAAAAAAGTTCTGCCGGAGATAAATATGAAACCGGCCGTGCCATGGGCCACCTGCAAAAAGACATGCATGCAAGACAGCTGGCTGCATACATGAAAGAACTGGCAGATTTGAAAGCGGTGAATACCAATGTTATTTGCAGCTATGCAGCAGCCGGCGCGTTTATCATCACGGATCAATCATCGTTTTTTATTGCTGCGGGCCTTGGTAAGCAAGTCATTGATGGGCAGCAAATTCTTTTTCTTTCTCCACAGGCACCGCTGACAGGTATCCTGCAAAATAAGAACATAGGAGATGCGTTCGTTTTTAACAAGGCTAGCGTTACGATAATGAACCTGTTTTAATTGTGCGGTGTCAGACGCAACGTTTATAATTCTGTGCAGGTTACGGAATTTCGATCATATTTTAGCATCCCGCTTCCGGAGCTATGCTAATTTGCAAGAGACATGCGCCGGTGCTATGCCAATATAAATTTCCTGATATGCCTTTTGATCGCTGCCATGAATTCATTGTAAGACAGTCTTTGTTTTGCATAGTAAGCATGCTACCGGGCAGCTATTGCCTGCACGCTCAAATGCCTGATACGGGTCTGTTTCAGCAAAAAATAAACCAGTATAACGTTGCACACCCAAAGCAGGTATTGTTTATACAAACAGATAAAACACTTTATACTAACAACGAAACGGTTTGGTTTGCCGCCTATTTGTTGCAAGACATAAAAGATAACCTGCTGAAGGCGGATATTTTAACAGTGGCTGTGGTGGAAGAAAGCTCCAGGAAAACTGCCATACAAAAAAAATACCTGCTGGAAAACGGTTTGTGCCCCGGCAGCTTGCTATTGCCAGATTCTATTATGCCAGGAAATTACGAGCTGCTGGCTTTTACCAACCTCGTTAATAAAGCTGGAGCGCCTTTGGCTGTTTTCCGGCAACCCATGACAATTAAATCCACCAAAAGCCTGCCATTTTCTACCAATTTTACGATGGATACATTGTTTACGCAAGACACTTTGCGTATTGATGTAAAAGTTGTACTCCCCGGCGTGGGTACAGGGCTGGCAAGCTTCGCCAGTATAGATTATCATTTACAGCAAGAACAGCCGGTAACGCTGAAGCTGGATGTATATGGAAGAGGCCGGATTTTAATGCCACGAAATAAGATTAAACGCCCCGGGCAAGTTTTATTTACAACTACCAGGTATAAAAGTGAAAGGCAATATTTCAACCTGCAATTGCCTGGGCCAGTTCAGGAAGATTCGATTAACGTGCTGTTTTATCCGGAAGGAGGCGATTTGGTGGACGGCTTGCAAAGCAGGGTGGCCTGGGAGGCAAAGACAAGTTTTGGCGCACCTGTGCAGGTAACCGCTTTGCTCATCAAAGATGGAAAAATATCGGATACCCTGCGAAGCAACAGTTATGGCACCGGTATGCTCAGTATTCTGCCGGGGAACGATAGCAGGTATGTTGTAAGGTTACTGTCTGATAACAGAAAGTTGCGCTGGAAAGATTTTCTACTACCCGTTTCTCTGCATAAAGGCGTTGTACTTGAAATTAAAAATGCGATTGCGGCAGATACTTTGAATGTAACTATCAAAACCAATGTAAACCCTTGGGTAAGGATAGCTATTACAAATATGAATCAGGTAACCATATCAGCCAAGGTTGAGATAAACAGGGAAAGAAATATACGGTTGCCATTAAACAAAATCAGTAAGGGCATTAATACCATCACGATAGTTGATGATAAAGGAAGACCCCTGGCAGAACGGGTGTTTTTTGCGCATTTTGATAAAAATGTATCTGCTGCAATACAAACAGATAAGCCGGCCTATAAAATCAGGGATAAAGTAAACCTCCATATTCAACTGATTGATGCTGATAGCGCTGGTACCAGCGGCTTATTTACCGTTGCCTGCACTCAAAATAACAGGATTGAACCACTTAAACAAAGAGATATAGAGACCTATTATTACATGGGTGAATTATTTGATGAACTGCCATTATATACCGCCGGCAGGGCCTATGGTAATGAAAAATTTATGGAAGATGTTCTTTTGCTAAAAGGATGGCGCCGTTATACGTGGCAAAATATAATGCAGACAGATAACCAGGATACTACTGACATGATACAAAAACTGGTATTAAAAGGTCAGGTATTCAGGAATAAGAAGATATTAAAAAAGTCAGTTGAACTGATAATGATGCGGGATACCCTATTTGAATCGTTTACAACGGACGCGAAAGGAGCTTTTATCATGGATCCCAGCGCAATTACGGTTGCGGAAAACAGGAAAATGTTCCTCAAAGTTTCAGGAGAAAATGCTTATGGCTACAGCATTGTAAGTAGTGATACGCTGGAAAAAACAATGCTGCAGCAAGCCGGCCGCTTTTCTGTTGCTTCATTGCTAAAACCATTGTTCCTGCAAACGCCCATACAGCAAATAATAGCAGACCAGCCCAAAGTGAAGACTTTGCAGGAAGTAGTGATAAGGGCTCAAAAAGATAATGCCTTGTTTAGCAAGAAGACCAATGCTTGCGGGGATTATGTATGCGAATATCATGTATTAAATTGCCGTAACCATCCCTGGCCATTTGAAATTCCAGTAAAAGGCAAGTTTTATCTTACAAATAACAGCGGTACAGTATATGTGGTATACACCGGTTGTGTAATAGCAAGTGACCCATCCGTGACGGAGGTCAGCGATATATATACCGCAAGGGAATTCTATGGAATGGACAGCATGCTGCTACAACAAATTGATCCGGAGTATATGTCAACCATTTGCTGGAAACCATTTGTGCTTGCAGATGCAAAAGGCCAGGTTAATCTTTCTTTTTATACCAGTGATATAAAAGGAGACTTCAGGATTACCGTTCAGGGTATTGGAAGTAACGGTGAACCTTTTTATAGTGAGCAGAGAATACGGGTTGAATAATGACCGGATCTTTTTCACTTATGTATTGTCTTAGCTTAATAATAGAAATAAATGGCATTATATGAAAAGAACCAGTTTTCTTATTTGTATATTTTTAACAACAATATTTTCTTTTGAATGCTTTGCCCAGCAAATTTCCTGGACAGAAACAGCTGCCGGCGTCTGGAAAGCGGTGGTAGGTAAGCCGGAAACTTATGACCTGTTAAAGGCAGCCGGCGTATCTCCCGATACAGCTGCTATTGGTAACATTACAAAAGCAGTTTTTCCGTTTAACCAGGCTGATATTGCTGCCACCGTTGTGGATAATAAAACATACCTGCGTTTTCCTTTAACTGCAGCGGAACAGGTATACGGGTTTGGCTTAAATTTTCAAACTGTAAATCAGCGCGGCAGAATTTTACAGTTGCACATGGATCACTATGCTGGCAGGGATAACGGCCGCACACATGCGCCGGTTCCTTTTTATATTTCCTCTAAAGGATATGGTGTATTTATTAATTCGGCCCGTTATATAACGGTTTATGCAGGGAGTGCCGTAAGAAGAGATAGCAGGGAGGCGCCGCCTGAGCAGGACAGAAACACGGATAAGAACTGGTCCTCTCAGCCTTATTCAGATGCAGTGGAAATACTGGTACCCGCTGCTGGCGCAGAAATATATGTATTTGGCGGACCCGGCAGCATGGACGCCGTACGGCGGTTTAATTTGTATAACGGTGGTGGATGTTTGCCGCCCCGCTGGGGACTGGGCTTTACACAAAGAGTAAAATCATTGTATACGGCTGCGGAAGTAGAAAAAGAAGCAGATGAATTTGCTGCAAAAGGTTATCCGCTTGATTTTATCGGGCTGGAGCCGGGCTGGCAAAGTAAATCTTACCCCGGCAGTTTTGAATGGGATAAGACCAGGTTTCCTGACCCCGCCAGGTTTGTTTCGGACATGATGCAGAAAAGTATCCGGATTAATTTATGGATCAACCCGTATGTTTCAAAGCATGCGCCTTTTTATAAAAACATATTACCATATACTGCTTCTCATATGGTATGGAACGGACTGGTGCCTGATTTTACAATGGACACTGCCCGCAAATATTTTTTTGATCAGGTGCAGAACGACCAGGTAGGTCTCGGTGTGAGCGGGTATAAAATTGATGAGGTGGATGGGTTTGATAATTGGCTCTGGCCCGATGTAGCCAGCTTTCCGGGCGGCCTGGCCGCAGAACAAATGCGGCAAACTTACGGAGTACTATTACAGCGGTACAGTACAGATATTTTTCATAAACAAAACCGGCGCACCTATGGATTGGTAAGGGCCTCCAACGCGGGTGCAGTGTCTTTTCCCTATGTTATTTACAATGACTATTACAAGCATGAAGATTTTATCACTGCATTAATAAACAGCGGCGTATCCGGTGTGTTGTGGACGCCCGAAGTAAGGGCTTCAGCAACAGCTGAAGAATGGTTGCGCAGAATGCAGACCGTGGTTTTTTCGCCCATGGCGATGATCAATGCATGGGCCAGCGGTACAAAACCCTGGTCATACCCCGAAGTAGCCGCACAGGTAAAAGAGCTGGCATTGTTACGTATGCAAATGATTCCTTACTGGTATACTGCTTTTGCAAAATATCATTTTGAAGGCATTCCTCCATTCAGGGGCATGTGCCTGGAAGATGGTTTTTACCAGGGCGCTGCAAGAGAAACGCTGAATGCAAACCTGGAAGAAAATCCTTACGCAGTTGCAACCGTTAAAGAAATCAAAGACCAGTACATGGCCGGCGAGTACCTCCTGGTGGCGCCTGTATTTGCTGCTGGTAAAACCCGTACTGTTATTTTGCCCAAAGGTAACTGGTACGATTTCTATACCGGCGCACTGGTGGGGAACGGCGAAATTATTTCTGTAACCCCCGGGCGCGATAAAATTCCTGTTTTTGTGAAAGATGGGGGCATCATTCCCATGCAGACCGCGTCGCTCCACGCTGCAAAAGCCGGTGAACAAACAGCCATTGAGTTCAGGCACTACGGTGAAAAAAATGGTTCTTTTAAGTTGTATGATGACGACGGCGAAACATTTGACTATGAAAAAGGCGCTTATAGCTGGCGGTTGGTTACCATGGAGAAGAATAAAAAAGGGCAATGGGTGGGAAACATCAGTAAGCCTGATAAAAGCAAACCAAACACTGTTGGAAGTACCAGCTGGAAACACATTATGCCATAAATTGACTCAATAATAAATTGATAATGAGACTGCCTTTTTGTAAACCTGAGCTGCCAGTGGCCCCTGTGCTGATCAGTTCCATGATCAGTAAGCACCTGCTTAATATTTTATTACCCCGGATTAACCTGGCTTTGTCTGCATTTGGCCTTTGCAAAAGCCAGTAATAACAGGAGCGCCAAACGGCCGCTGCCAGGTAACTAAAAGATTAATAGAAAAGAAAACATGGTGAAAATATTACGGCAATGTTTGGTGGCAGGCAGACTGATTTTTTTATTGTCAGCCCCTGTGTATAGCCAAAACGAGTTCAGTATTATCCGTACAGCCATCAGCAATAGTATGCTGGAAGATGATCCGGATAGTTTATTAAACAACGCGACTTCTGGACTGATGGCCTCATTGCAAAAAGATGGTGCCTGGCCTGGTATTGATTATGCCAATCCGCGGCGTACTTACTGGCCAGCCAATGAACACCTGGTTCGTACAGAAACCATTACAAAAGCTTTTGTAAAAAATAGCAGTAGATATTATGCTGATGTTAATGTGTACAAAGCGATTGTAACGGCATTGCAATACTGGTATGATAGAGATTACAGCAGCAGCAACTGGTGGTATAACCAGATATCCGCGCCACAATTATTGGGCGGCATACTGGTCCTGTTAAAACAAGGTCCTGAACAATTGCCGGTCTTACTGCAGGATAAATTACTGGTCCGCATGAACCGCGGAGAAATGTGGCGGCAGACCGGCGCCAATAAAGTAGATATAGCCCTGCACAATATTTACCGGGCCAGTGTTAAAGAAGATGTGGCGCTGATGGACAGTGCTGTACAGGAAGCTTTTCAGCCCATAGCGCTTACCAGCGGGGAAGGGCTGCAGTATGATTACTCCAACATGCAGCATGGACGGCAGATGATGATTAGCAGTTACGGGCAGGTATTTGTTGATGCTGAGTACAAAATTGCTTCTTTTCTGCAGGGCACACGTTATGCAATACCCGCAGATAAATTAAAATTGCTGTCTACTTTTTTTTACGAGGTCTTTCTCAAAGCCCTTCGTGGCAGCTATATGGATTTTAATACAGAAGGCCGCGGTATTTCGCGCCGGGATATTTTGGATAAAAGAATAGTAGTTGATAAAAGGGGAATGACAAAATTACTGCGTATAGCCATGCGGCTTGATAGTAGCCACGAATCTTATTTAATGGCGGCTGAGAAAAGATGCAGGCAGGATGCACCTGCTTCCTATAAAGTATCGCCTTCCCATATTCATTTCTGGAAAGCGGATTATGATCTCCATCTCCGCCCGGGGTATTCATTTAATGTACGAACGGTATCAAACCGGACATTGCGTACAGAAACCGGCAACGATGAAAACCTGCTGGGCAATTTTTTGCCGGATGGTGCCACCAATATCCAGCGGCGCGGTGGGGAGTATAATAATATTCAACCAATATGGGAGTGGGATAAAATACCCGGCGTAACCAACCGGGATTATAATACAGATGAAGGCACAAAAATCAGAAAAGACTGGGGCCTGCCGGGCACCACTGCATTTGCGGGTGGTGCAGGCGATAGTTTATATGGCGCTGCGGCTTACGATTTGCAGTATGACAGTGTATCTGCTAAGAAGGCATGGTTCTTTTTTGATAAGGAAATAGTTTGTCTTGGTGCAGGCATCAGCAGCAAGGCTGCAGGGGCGGTAACCACAACCGTTAATCAATGCTGGCTCAATGGTCCGGTGCGCCTCCCCGCCATTAACAATACAATGAAAAATAACTCAGTAACAAGACTGGAAAATCCTACTTGGGTCTGGCACGACAGTATCGGTTATTTCTTTCCGGCAGGAGGAAGTCTTACGGTTAGCAACCAAATACAAACTGGCAGCTGGCACCGCATCAATAAATCGCAGGCAATAGAAGAAATGGCGGGCAGTGTATTCAAACTATGGTTTATTCATAAAGCTAGGCCTGCCAATAGTAGCTATGCTTATGTGGTAGTGCCAGGTATTGGAAGTGAAAAAAAAATGAGTTCTTACAAAATGCGGGGTATACAGATAGAACAAAACACAGCCTTCCTGCAGGCTGTAACCCATACAGAACTGGATATGTTGCAGGTTGTTTTTTATAAAGGTGGTACATTGAAAACTGCAGATGCTGAGGTTACTGCCGATAAACCCTGTATCATCTACCTTAAAAATATGCACCATAAAAAACCGGTACTGTATATTGCTGATCCAACTCAGCAAAACGACAGCATACAGGTTACGGTACAAGTAAATAATAATAAACCTCTACAGCTGCAATGCATCCTTCCACAGGGAGAATATGCAGGGTCAACTGCTCAATTTATAATTGGTAATTAATACCGCCTGGCATCATATTACCTGTAACATTCAAATTGGCCGTTAAGACATGCCCGGCTTATATATCCAGCAGGCGCCTGTGATAATTAACCTGTCCAAGGTGATAGCCAAGATGCGTTGCCAGGTGAATCATAAAATACCCGGTACTTGTTTTATTTTGAAAAACAAGTACGGGGTATTCTTTTACCAGTTGTTCATCAGTAATATGCGCAAGCGTATTTTCAATAACAATTATGGTGTCCTCAATTTGTTTTAATAATTCATTTGCGGGAATATCTTTTAAAGAAAACTCCAGTTCACGGTTGCGGACATAACCTGTATTGCCCAGTTCAGCGCCGATATAAGTATTCAGGTTTCCTACGAGGTGCAGGCAAAGATTGCCGGCAGAATTTGCAATGGCTTTATCTGTAATCCAGATAGCCTGTTCATTTTTGTACAGGCTTATTTCTTTCCGCAGTTTTGTTAAGTCGCGGACAAACAGCGTTGTTAAAATTTCCGGTAGCATACTGTGTTTATCTTTTACGTAACTAAGATAAGTAAAAGACTTTTGTGCTGTTTCCGTTTACTGCCTTCATTTCTCTATCCCTGTAAGATATCCTGGTTACTTCAGCAGGGAACAACTAATGTTGCTGGATCCAGTTAAGTATATATGCTGCATCTGCTTCCCACCCTGGCTGGCTTATTACATAATGGTTCCTGCCGGGAAATTCTTTGTAGTCCAGTATGGATCCATTACTGGCATACTTTTGAAAATTACGGTTGTTAAGGTGCGCCGGTATAATGTTATCTATGCTGCCGGATGTAATCAGTAAAGGCGCGTGCGGTTTTTTAAAATCAAGTTTTGCACTGCTGCTCAGACCACCCCTTGCTACTGTTGTTGATTCAGGAATGGTATTTTCTTCGTAGGCTTTCTGCTGTTCATCCAGCGGCATATCATTAACAAAAGCATACTGCCAGTCCTTGAAAGACATTAAATACGTTTTCTTCAGTGAAGTAAACAATCCCAGGGATTTCCATCCGGCTTTTAAAAAAGAAAATTC
Organism: Chitinophagaceae bacterium; assembly: GCA_039916305.1. Lineage (GTDB taxonomy): Bacteria > Bacteroidota > Bacteroidia > Chitinophagales > Chitinophagaceae > JACMLD01. The sequence goes on from JBDSLR010000017.1 coordinate 190,492, forward strand.
ATAAGGGAACACGCCCAACGGGGGTACAGGATGAATGGCAATGCCTGCAGCGGCCAGATCACGGTTTACAATAATCTGTGCCATCAGTCCGCCAAGTGAATGCCCGATTACAATAGGCTTTTCAGGAAAACTTTTTATAATCCTGGCATAGCTGTCAATTACTTCTGCCAGTGTGAGGGTAGCCAGATCGACGTCGCCTGGCTGCCTGTTCCGCAATTCAGCGGCGGTACCATCTTTGAAGGGCCATGGCGGTGCCATGGTGCTGTAGCCCCTGTTTTCAAAATAGTCCTGCCAGGGTTTCCAGCCATGGTGGGTTACAAATGCGCCGGTAACAAAAACAATGTTCTTTGATTGATTTTTTTCATGCTGGTTGTTTCAGCGTTAATAGAAGGGGTTGACGCACACAGTTTTTTCGATACAGGAAGAAAGCATTTTTAGGCGGCAGGCAACGTAAAATGGATGCAGGACAGGCTTATAGTGTAGTGGGGTAGCTGGAGTTGCAAGTAATCAGTGTAAGAGAACTGGTCTGTTGAAGATAGGGAATTAAGTTTAGTGGAAACGGGAATTGTTGTAAAGCGTATAGCGTTGATAACGGTTCTGTATGCGTGTTCTTACCGGTACCCGGGTTTAGTTTTTATAAACAGGCAAAAAATAAGTAGCTTGGTATCCTGCTTTAATAATTCCATCCCCCTGAATTGGTTGCTTATTTAATCACCTAAAATTAACATGTAACATGAAAAAGATTCATTTTGCGTATGTATGTGCCGCTTTGTTGCTGGTTGCCTGCAACAATGATAGCAAAACGGCTGCCGCAACGGGCACGCCAGCCAGCGGCAATGCGATCAGTGCCGTAACACAAAAAAACCTGGATGCCATGCACGTAGTAAACAAAGCATTTGAAACGGGCGATACAGGTGGTATAGATAGTGTGGTAGCGGACAATTTTGTAGATCACACAGATAAAGGCCTTATGAACAGGGACAGCCTGAAAGTGATGATTAAGATGATGGCGGCAGATAAAACCATGAAAATGGTGACCATTAAAGAACTGGCAGATGATGAGTATGTATTTGCCCTGATGCGTTATACAGGTACAGGAGATGGTGTTATGATGCCGCCGGGACCGTATGATATGCAATCAATGGAAGTTGTAAAATTCAGCAACGGCAAGGCAGTAGAACATTGGGCATATATGGAAATGGGTGAAGTGGCTAAGATGATGGCAAATATGCCGGGGCCGGATAAAATGAAAACGCCGGAAGCAGGTAAGAAAAAATAAATCAGGCAATAAAAAGAGGTTATTTCAAAAGCATTACTGGCCGGGACTGTACATGACTATCTGTTTAATGATCAATAGTACAGGTAAGCCCGCTTTTGAAATAGCCTCTCTTTTTTTATAGTGAAACGTTGATAATTATTTCAGATTTGTTTCAAATAATTTAAAGATTCTTTTATACTCATCCGTCCAGCTGCTGGGCTCCACAAAGCCGTGGTCTTCCATGGGGTAGCCGATGATATCCCAGTCATCTTTACCCAATTCTATCAAACGCTGTGACAGTTTTACCGCATCCTGGAAATTTACGTTGGTGTCTATGATGCCATGGCAAATAAGTAAATGACCCTTTAATCCATCAGCAAAATAATAGGGTGAGCTTCTGCGGTAGGCGATGCTGTCAGTAAACGGCTCGTTTAAAATATTGGCTGTATACCCATGATTGTACTGTGCCCAGTCTGTAACCGGTCTAAGCGCAGCACCGGCAGCAAATACATCCGGCGTTGTAAAAAGCGCCATCAGTGTAATAAACCCTCCATAAGAACCGCCATACAGGCCAATGTTTTTTGCATTTACCCCCAACGAATCAACCAGGTATTTTGCTGCGTCCACCTGGTCAGTTAAATCTTTACCACCCATAAAGCGGTAAATGCCGGTGCGCCAATCGCGGCCATAGCCGGCGCTGCCGCGGTAATCGATATCCAATACGGTGTACCCATTATCGGCCAGTAAATTGTTAAACATATACTCCCGGAAATAACTGCTCCACCACTTGTGTGCATTTTGTAAATAACCTGCGCCATGTACAAATATCACTGCCGGTTTTGAAGGCGCAGTACTGCTGGGCTTGTAGAGGCGGGCATAAACCGGTGCGCCATCCCGTGCAGTAATGGTAATCACCTGCGGGTCTTTCCAGCTATAAGAACTGAATTCATCACTCATGGCCTTGCTGGTTACTTGACGGGGTTTTGCGCCGGGTTTGTTTTCCTGCAGGTAAAGTTCCCAGGGTTTGGTGCTGTAGGAGTATAGGAATGCCAGCTGCTTTTCGTCTGGCGAAAGGGTAACCTGGCACGCACCTGTTAAGCTGGTAATACGCTCGGGCTTGCCGCCGGTTACGGGCAACCGGTAGAACTGCTGCTCACCCGGATGTACTTCATTGCTGCTGATGAAAAAATATTTTTTATCATTGGATAAATCTGCCTGCTGCACTTCAAATTTTCCGCTGGTCAGCGCTTTTTTTTCACCCGTGGCTACGTTCACGGTATACAGGTGTGTGTAACCGGTAGCTTCGGACTGGAACCAGCAGGTATTTTCGTCAATCCAGCCGATGTTGGCACCGCCAAATCCTCCGCCAATCCCCGGGCCGCCTATCCACGCATCATCGTGCTGGCGGTCAAGCAGTGTATATCTGCCGGTTGCGGGATTTAGTAACAGCAGCCAGCGATCCTTATTATCCTGAGCACGTACATCTATTACTACATGTGTTCCCTTTGCAGACCAAACCGGGGTTAAAAAACTTACACGCCTGTTCAATGAATCTTTCAGCTTCTTTTTGTGCTGTTCAGGATAATCTTTATAATAACCGGGTATATCTTTTATGCCTTCTATATCACTGGTCTTAACGGGCAGCACGGTGTCCGCGCTGCTATCAAAAATATAAAAGTCCTGTGTGCCCTGTGCTGCACCTACTTTGGTGCGGCCGGGTATGTCTTCTGTAAAACCGCTTTCTGTAACATAACTGGGAACGATGGTTGTTTTGCCCTGGCCGGCTTTGTATAAGCGATAGGTGATATAGCGCCCATCCGGACTGATGCCGGGGCTGAAAAGCGTTTTATCCTCTGTATAAATGGTTTTTAATGTTTTTCTTTTTGGGATAGCGTTTGCCATAGAATCTGTTTGATCCCTTTTTTGTTTACGGCTGCGTAACACATCAAAGTTTCTCAATTGATCTTCTTTCAGCCACTTCTCCTGGGTATTCAGGTTGTCTTTATTCAAATCTTTGGGCGGCGGATTACCACGTTGAAAACTGGTAAGCTGGGTAATAAGGCCAGTAGCAATTTCCCACGCATATAAATTCTGATTAAGCGTGTACACAATTTTTGTATCATTAAAAGAAAAAACCGGGTCAGCTTCTACGTCGGCTGTTTGGGTAATACGCCGCGCTGTACCGGTTTTAGTATCTGCCATAAAAATGTCACCGTCTTTGTCATATACATAACTGCTGCGGTTGCTGTTATACGTGATATCCCTGTTCCGCAGTATCGATTGACGCTGCTGGTAATTTGTTTTCTGCGGCACCAGGTTTTCTTTACTTATAAAATACAAAGAATCAGTAATTGCTTTTTCCGGGTTCCAGTTAAAGTATACGTACCTGCTGTCATGGCTCCAGCTAACGTTGGCGGGAGAAGTGCCCATCCATTTGGGATCACGCATAATTTTTTCTACCGTTAACTTGCCCAACTGATTTTGTGCAAAACCCGTTACAGTACTAAATAATACAATAAAGCAGCTGATTTTTCTCATACCTGATATAAATAATTGGTTAAAGTATTACTCCACTTAAAATGGCAAATGCCACGGAAAAATAAATAATCAACCCGGTAACATCTACCAGGGTGGCAACAAACGGCGCAGATGAAACGGCAGGGTCGGCTCCCAACCGCTTTAACAAAAGCGGCAGCATTGATCCGCTTAACGTGCCCCACAATACTACGCCCACCAAAGAAATACCTACTGCATAGGCAATGGGCAGGTAATGCGGACCATATACAGCCGGAAACAACTGTGACCATAAAACGATGCGTACAAAACCAATTAATCCTAAAACGGATCCCAGTAAAAGCCCCGATAAAATTTCCCTTCTCATTACCCGCCACCAGTCTTTCAGGGTTATTTCTCCAACAGCCATGGCCTGTATAATAAGGGTGGATGCCTGTGAGCCACTATTGCCGCCGCTTGAAATAATCAAGGGAATAAATAATACCAGTACCACGGCTTTGGCAATCTCACCTTCAAAAAATTTCATGGCGGTTGCCGTAAGCATTTCACCCAGGAATAATACCACCAGCCATACAATTCTTTTTTTGAATAATGTAAAAAGCGGTATTTCCAGGTACGGTTCATCCAGCGCTTCGGTACCGCCCATTTTCTGCATGTCTTCACTAAACTCTTCGCTGGCCACCCATAAAATATCATCAATGGTAACAATACCGAGTAGCAGGTTATTATTGTCGACTACCGGCAGCGCCACACGGTTATTCATTTTAAAAGTCTGGCTGGCCACTTCCTGGTCGTCATTTACGTTGAGCGTAATATATCGGTTATCAATAATTTCGCTTACTTTTTTATCCGGGCTGGCAAGAATAATTTCACGTATACGTACATCGTCAATAAAAATACCTTTGTCATCAACTACATAGATAACATCAATGGTTTCACTGTCTTTGCCTACTTCGCGTATTTGCTGTAATACCTGCGCCACGGTCCATTCTGTGGATACGGCTATGTAATCAGGGGTCATCAGCCTGCCTACACTGCTTTCAGGATAACCCAACAGGGCAAGGGTAACTTTTCGCTCTTCCGGGTCAAGCGTTTTAATGAGTTCTTTTACTACTTCATTGGGCAATTCTTCCAGGAAAGCGGTGCGGTCATCGGCGGGTAATTCATTGAGTAACTCGGCCGTTTTTAGAGGAGGCAGTTCGTGGATGATGTTTTTTTGCGTGGCCAGATCAAGGATTTTGAACACTTTTGCAGCGCGGTGAACGCTCATGTTGGCTACAATCTGGCTCTCGTAGTCCGGGTATTTATTAATGAGCTCAGCCACATCACTGATGTTCTGGTGATTCAGGAACTCTTTGATACGCAGCACATCATCACTTTGTACTACTTCCAAAAACTGTTCTTCCATGCTAAGATCTTCTAACGCTGCGCTCATGCGTCAAATTTACCGTTTCTTGTTATTTAAACGGTCAATTGTTAATTGCAAACTGATGAAGTAATTTCAGCGCTTATTCTGCGCAAATTGAATTAATTTGAAATTCGGCTGGTACAACCAAAAATTGATAATGCCACTATGATACAGCCTTTTCTTTTTATTGCCCCCACAGCCAGCATGGGAAGGGGCGTTTTTACGGAAGTAGAGATTGCCGCAGGCACCATTATTGAAATTGCGCCCGTTATTGTAATGAATGGCAAAGACAGGCAACGGCTGGATGAAACACTGCTGCACGATTATATTTTTGAATGGGGGGAGAATACCAGCCAATGCTGCATGGCGTTGGGTTATGTGCCTTTATACAATCACTCGTACACGTCCAATTGTGAGTATGAAATGGATTTTGATGCGCACAATATTACCATCACAACGATGCAGTTAATAGGTGCCGGAGAAGAATTGTTTATTAATTATAATGGCGACTGGAACGATTCGAAACCCGTGTGGTTTGACTGCTGATTGTTCAAGACAGGGATAATTGGGATTTCTTCACCAGGCACCGGCAAAAAAGTAATCCCAATATCCAGCAATCTTAAAATCAGCAATTGTTTTAATCAGTATAGTGTTTTCCTGCGTTTATCCATGCTGTTATCTTATCGCGGTCTGCCTGTGCCAAAGCGCCCCTTGGTGGCTGTGGCATCTGGCTTACGGTATTTGCGCCGTCTACTGCACGTGTTTTGATAAGATCTGCATTGGCTACAATATTGCAGTCAATGGTGAAATTGGGAGACTGGGTACCGTTATGACACCCTGTAACTGCACAATTGGTGGTTACGATAGTTTTTACAGCCGCAAATGTTGTTCCCGCCACTGCCGCCGGTACAGTTACCGTTGCTGTCTTAACACAGCCGGCATTGTCTTTTGCATTAAAAGCATGACTGCCCGAAGTAAGCGTAGTAAAGGAAGGAGATGCCTGGTAGGTACCATTGTCAATGCTGTAAGTAAAGCCAGTACTGCCGGCAGCTGTTATGGTGGCTGCCCCGTTAGGCAAACAGGGATCTGCATTTTTAGTAATGGCAGCTGTTACGGTAATTGTTTTGCCTGCACATACATCTTTTGTATTAACAGTAATAGTAGTGGAACCGCTGCAGCCACCGGCATTTTTTGCAACAATGGTGTACGCACCCGCTGCCAGCCCGGTAAATGTGCCTGATGCCTGCGCCGTGCCATTGTTCAGGCTGTACGTAAGTCCCGTACTGCCAGTACCAGTAGCCGTTATACTTCCTGTTGAAGTGCCTGCATCTGCATCTGTTGCCGTGCCGGAAACCGCAATGATTACACCGGCGCATGGATTGGCGGGCGTTGAACCGCCGCCGCTCTTGCTACAGGCATTAAAAAGAATTGCAGAAAAAAGTGAACAGATAATAACCGCATAGACCAGCTGGCTTTTCTTCATATAAATATATTGAGTGAATATGGGACCGTACGCTGTTAACGTTTTACCGGTTGCCTGTATTGCACAGAAAAGTTTATACCAAAGCTGCTGAGCCTGATATTGCCGAAGCCAAGACCGCCCAGCGGTATTTTTGCATAAGGCTCTACCTGCAAGTTCATACGTTTGCCGATTCGTTTTTCAAGCCCGCCCGACAGATGAATAATGGAGAAGGCGTGGTTAAAGCTGCTGTCGGTACCCCAGCTGCCGGTCATGGGCTGGTTCATACTATTCTTGTAAGAATAATTGTATTCCTGTTGCTTCATAAAATAGGAAGAGAGGCCGGTACTTACAAAGAATGGTGTTTTAGACGAAGGATTAAAAGTATATCTTGCCAGCAACGGCACCTCCCACATACGGCAATAACCTTCAACAGTCTGCAGGTTTACATACTGCGTCCAGTAATGTTTTGGGGGATGAAAATCAACCCCGTCTAATTTGTAATTCTTTTTCGTGTATATAAGACCGGTATAAACTGACCAGTGCCTGCTGAACTGATACCCCCCCATTAGCCCGATATTATAACCTGCATTATCCCCGTAGGTTAATTTTATGGTGCTGATATCAAGGCCGGCAGTGAGTGCAATGAGAATGGCCTTATTATTTTTTGACGTTGCTTTTTTCTTAACGGTTACAGCAGTATCGTTTTTAACGGTTGCGGGGGAGGATTTTTCTGGTATACTGTCTTTTGCAGCCACTATTGTATCGGTTACCGCATCTATCAGAGCAGCAGACAAGGGTTTGTCAGGGCTGTTTATGCCGGCATCTTTTTGCACGTTACCTGCAACACTGGTGTTTGCGGCCACATCAGTAGTAAAAGCACCTGCTGAAACCGGCGTATTGGTTTGTTGCACCGAAGTTTTTTTGCCGGCAGGTTTATTCCGGCCTTTGGTAATTGCCGCAGTGGCGTACTCATTACCTTTTTTACCCATATTTTTTTGCGGCCTGCTTCGGGTAATGATTTCTTGTCCGTCACTGCTCACTAATTCGTCTGCTACGGCCGCGGTATTGTTTTTTACCTGTGTATTGTCTTGTAAAGGATTGCCAGCTTTAACGGTACGCTGAACTGAGCTGTTTGTAACCGTACGATATATATTTTTAAGCGGGTTGCCACTTTTTTCACTCAGGCGCATGACTGTTTTGCTGCCCGAATGACTAACGGTGGCGCGTTGTTCTGACAATGTAAGGGATGTAGCGTTGCCAGGTATATTTTTTTGCGGGTTTGCTGATGCTGTGACTGAATTAGCTGTTGAAGCGCTGCTGTTTTTTACAGCAGGAGCCGGTTGGTCAGGACTGCCGTTTCCGGATGTACTGTTTTCAGCGGAAGTTTTGCCTGCAACGGTTGGTTGTGCGGTAGAAGATTGACTGGCTGTATTTCCGGTACTGCTTTTATCTTTTGAACCACTTGCTGTAACAAGTGCAGTTGTTTCGTTTTTATTATTGATGTGTATGCCATACCATATGCCGCTGCCAGCCAGGAAAAGGCCAGCCAGCAAAAAGAAGAAGAAAAATCCGCGCCGCTTTTTCTTTTCCTCCTGTGGAAGCTCTTTATCAAGGATCTGTTGCAAAGCAGACCAGTCGGGCTTGCCCGGCGCATGGTAATGCTCAGCAGCATCTCTGCCCGCACGATCAATATTGTTGTCATCTGGCTTGTACATACGTGTTGTACTGGGTTTGGTGCAAAATGATTTTTCGCAGGTTATGCCTGGCTTTTGACAGGTTGGATTTGGATGCACCCACGCTTATCTGCAGCTGGGTGGCTATTTCTTCATGTGTCATTCCTTCTATTGCAAAAAGGTTAAATACTGTTCTGTAAACCGGGGTTAATTGTTTTATTGCTTCAATAATCTCCTCATAAGAAAGTTTGTCAATGGCCGTCTCCTGTGTATCCGCTACAGATTCACTGTCTGTATTGTGGGCATGCCCATTAATCATTGAATGGTGCTTACGTAAGTAGTCAATACAGGTATTGATGATGATCCGTTTAAACCAGGCTTTGAACAATGCTTCTGTATTCAGTTGCCTGCCAGCATCAAAAAGATGCATGTTTTTAAACAGCTTTACAAAAGATTCATTGGTAAGTTCTTCAGCTTCATGCTGGTGGTTGGTATAGCGATAGCAGATTTTCATGGCATAACCATACAGCCAATGGTATAGGTCACCCTGGCTGTTGCGGTTGTTTTTGCAGCATCCGTCAACGAGCATCAATATATTAACAGCTTCATCGCTCAAAGTATAGCTGGTGTAAGGAGGTGTAGTAAATTACAGTATACTTGTTTTAATACGAAACCATCTTAGCAACGGTTGCCTGTAAAAATATTTTAATTTCCCCGGGAAAACAAGGGGTATTTTACATGCTCGCTGTAAAGATGTTTAAAAAAATAATTGAATATCATTGCTTTAGGTGAAGTCTGCAATAAAAAAAGGTTTGCGGATATTTTCCCGCAAACCTTTTTTTATTGTGTAGCATTTATATTTAAAAACCAAGACCTATTGAAAACCCTTTTACTTTATTGGGAAAGTCAATGGAGGCTGCCGGGGAAACACTGGAAATGTTTATATTATACACTTTGGTAACATTGGCTACCGTTAATACCGCATAAGCTTTGTTGCTGGTGCCACCAATGTCAAACCCATTTTGCGCATCTGCAACAATACCCAATGGACCGGTTTCTACCAGTGTGCCCATATTTGGCGGGTCCTGCCTGTATAATTTATCTTTATCCAGCACATATAACACGGTGGTAGTGGCGCCAGGAAAATTATTGGTGTAAGCCGCGCCGCTAATCATTGGTGTACCGGGGTTCAGGTTGCCGTCTGTGGCTGCTATAGTGCCATCATTGGGATTTAGACGAAGATTCTGACCCGTGTTGGTAACCAGTCTTATTCTGTCAACCGTGGGGTTAAAATCAAATCCCACCGCTGTTGCCGCCATGCCAATTAAAAAACCTGTACCTACCGGTGCTACTGCACCGCTGCTGAGGTTAAACGTATACAGTTTGGCATTTCCTGCATTGTCTGTGGCAATACCATATAACTGTCCATTTACCGGCCTGAAATCAATTCCCATGAATGATTCGCCCGCGCCCAGCCCGGTAATGGTTTTATTAATTACGCTGTTTGCTTTAAAGGGGTTAAAGATTTGAAACATATTGTTGTCGCTGATGGTATAGGCAACTGCCGGCGTGGGAATAGCAATGTCCATAATATTGCCTGATAAATCAGCTAGAAATTCAGCTGCTGCCGTAGCAGTATTGATACTGTACAACTTATTCTGACCATTTACCGTGAGTGTGGCAAGGGCTACGCTGTTATCAGCATTGATATCAAAACCGCCTTTACCTGTAAAATTTACTGGAATGGTGCCTACTTCCAGCAATGTGCCATCGTTGGGTGGTGTTTGCTTGTATAACTTTTTTGTGTTTACATCAATATCAAAAAGATCCGTTGCAGCAGCGCCGGCTATGCTATTGGTATACGCTATAGATGAAATGGCAGGAGAGCTGCCGCCATTGATTGCGCCGTCTGTAAATGCTACCGCACCAGTTTCAGGGTGCAGGCGAAGGTTCTGACCTGTATTGGTAACAAGGCGTACCCTGTCTACTGTTGGGTTAAAATCAATACTGGCAAGATTGCCGCTTATAGCTGGTGTAAAAGAAGCCGCGCCCAACGGAGTAGCTGCACCACTATTTAAATTTATACTGTAGAGTCTGCTGCCGCTGCTCAATCCATACAACTGGCCCGTAGCAGGCCTGAAATCAATACTGATGATTTTTTCACCTGCAGGTATACCCGTAATGTTCATGGAAGGTTCGGGCATTTCAGCCGTCTGTGCATTGTACCGGGCAAGCTGGTTGTTGTCATTCAGTGCATAAAAAATAATATCCGGGCGCATTGCCGCCGGTGCCATAATATCATTGGCTTGCCGGGTACAGGCGGGCATCAGGAAACTGCTGAGGGAAAGTGCAAGCACTGCCTGCACAAATTTGTTCGTGAAGTTTGTAGTAGTAGACATAAATAGAAGGTTTTGGAAAAATGCATCTACGGGAAGAAAGTGTGCGCAGATTTCAAAGCGGGATTTTTTTGTAAAATAAACAGCGTAATGGGACACTGGCCCGGCTTTGTATGAATACAAATGAATAATTACCTGGTACAGCGAAAGCGAGGTAACCAGACGAATAATGATACAGTATCATTTCTAAAGACTGGTTATAACAACAGCTGCATTGGCCCTTGTACAGGTTTGCGCCTGCAGCACATCTTTGCCCACTACCAGGCTCAGCACGCGAATGCTGGTAAGCGATCCGGTAGAAAAAACACCTTCCATAATTTTTTTGGTAAGCTGCGCATCGATGCTCTTTCGGTTTTGCTCTACCAGGTCTGTAATGCTGATAGTAGCTTTCTCGCGGAGCGTACGCAAAATTTTACTGCTGAATAAAGCTTTGCCTACATTCAGTATAAAGTCTTTGCTTTTGAGTGAATAATCAAGATCCGGTATTATTATCACCTGGCTGGCAGTATCGAGCTGCGGCGTTCCAATCAGGTAGAGACTTCCTGTTTTATCGCCGTCAAAATCTACCAGTATCTCCACCTTGCCATTTTCTGCACCGCTCAGCTGTACATTTTTTATGGTTACTTTTCTGCCTTCTATTTCAAAAGAAGTGTCTTTTACCAGCTGGTTGATTATACTGTTGATAAAGGGATAATCGTACCGGGCATTTGTATATACCGCAATACCGGGCGACACATCTGCATTCTGAAGAGGCGGTAAAAAAGAAGCTGCATAATTATTAGTACTGTCGCTATGGAGTTCCGGAAAACAATAAATGCCAAGATTGGCCTGCAGTGTGTCTTTTGAACTGTTCATTTTGCCCATTCTTACTGCAGACGGATTTATTTTAAGAAAGCCATATTTATCCAGCGGTATTTTTTTATTGATGCGCTCTGCCAGTGTTTTAGTAGTGCTGCTGAAATCCAGGCCGTTCACAACGCTGTCCATCGAATAACAAAAAGCATTGGTAGAAGACCTGATGCTGTCCATCACCTGCTGGGTAATATCGAGGTTAAACATAGAAACAATGCATTTTTCCAGGGCGGTGGCTCTTTGTGCGAGAGTCCTGGTATGCACGGTGTAATTTGGTTGAAACTGCAACACTGAATTGATGAAAATATCTGTTTTGCGCATCGGCTCTTTACCAAAGCCGCAGCTGCCCCCAATCCAGGGAGAAGTTTGCTGGCCAAATGCACAAACACATTTTTCGCCGGATACCTGGTAGGTGCCGCTCAATTTTACCTGTACCTGGTTGTTTACGCAGTTAAATGTAAATCCGCCCGGTACAAAACGGTATTTATAATGGAAATCGCAGGAAGTCTGCAGGTATTGTGGCCATCCGTCACTGGTTACTTCCTTGGGTACCAGTACAGCTGCTTTTTGCAGGAAAGGCGCCATAGCCACTTTTATGGATATGTTTATACTGGATTCCGGAAGGGGCGGCAATACCGTTGCTACCGGAATGGTATTATAATTGGTTTTCCGCGAAGAAACACAGGATAGAAATAACAATGGTAGGGTAAGGTAGAAAAGCCATTTACTCATTAAAACTTTTTTACTGAAGTTTAAAATTAAGCTGCAAAATGAAAAGTATAATGTAAAGTTTTTGCGCTGGTAGCAAGAAAGCGTGACCAGATTCTGCCTGCATCATGTTGTTCAATATAGATCCATGCCGTAACAGGCAACGCTGTCCCTTTAAAATTCGTATATTCAGTTTCCTTTACTATAAAGATCCTGCTGTTTCAGGTTGTACTGCACCACTGCTTTTTATCATTATTTACAGTAACCAGGGCGATGAGGAAAATTATTGCTTTCTTAATTTGTGTTGGCTGTGTGCTTGGCGCAAGAGCGGATCATATTACCGGTGGTGAAATGTATTATACGGCCGGCGGCTTTTCTGGCGGCGAATACCAGTACAATGTCACACTAAAACTTTTTATGCGCTGCAACAGTGGCCGGTTTTTTAGTGATCCTACCATCATTTCTATTTTTGACAGGGTTACCGGAGCAAAAATAAAAGACATTACTGCCCCGCTCGGTAACCAGGAAAATATCAATCTTGTAAATACCAATCCCTGCATTGGCAATCCGCCAATGGTTTGTTATGAAGTGGGCTATTTTTATTTCAAGGTTTCACTCCCGGCTTCTGCTAACGGATATGTGATGGCCAGTCAGGTTAATTACCGGGTATCCGGCATCAATAACCTGGGCGGCTACAACCAGCTGGGTGCTACCTATACCGCAGAAATTCCTGGCATTGAAGTGGGGGTAACAGATGCGCCTGCCAACAGCAGCGCTCGTTTTACCGGGAGTGACCTGGTGGTAATTTGCGAGGACAATACATTTACGTATAGTTTCGGGGCAACTGATCCGGATGGCGACCAGTTAAAGTATTCTTTCTGCAATGCCTATGCCGGTGGCAACGGTGGCACGCCTGGTAACAGCCAGCCCGCTTCTGCGCCGCCCTATGTATCCGTTCCATATGGGTTTCCCAACTTTAACGGCTCCTCTCCACTGGGAGGCAGGGTGCAAATCAATGCATCCACAGGACTAATTACGGGGATAGGACCGGCCGAGGGAAAATATGTGGTGACCGTTTGCGTAGAAGAAATACGCAATGGCGTCTTAATTGCTATACAGCGGAAGGATTTGCAACTTAATATAGCTTCCTGTACAGTGGCTGCAGCAATACTGGAGCAGCAATATTCACTTTGCCGTAATTCCACCAGCATTACACTGGAAAACCTTTCTACCAGCCCGCTGATTAAAACGTATGAATGGCAGTTCTTAAATTCCAGTGGCAGTATTATTTTTAATTCAACACTTCCCACACCTACCTATAATTTTCCGGATACGGGCTTGTACAGCGTAAAACTCATTATCAATAAAAATGATCTGTGCTCAGATTCTTCCAGTGCGCCGGTAAAAGTGTATCCCGGATTTAAACCGCAGTTTACCTATACCGGTATTTGTATCAATCATCCAACGGTTTTTACCGATGCTTCCACCAGTGTATATGGCACCGTAAATAGCTGGAACTGGGATTTTGGGGAGCCATCCAATTTTGACGAATTTTCAGTATTGCCGGGGGATTCATATACCTACCCGGGAATGGGTATTAAAAATGTGCGGCTGATAGTTACCGATAGTAAGGGTTGCATAGATACTATTTTTAGAGAAATTCCAATAGTTGATAAACCACCGATCAACCTGGCTTTCAGGGACAGCCTGATTTGTATAAGTGATAAAGTGAACTTACAGGCAAACGGAAGCGGAAATTTTACGTGGACGCCGCTGGTAAATATCATCAACCCTGCCACAGCTTCTCCAACCGTTTCTCCCGCTGCCAGTACTGTTTATTTTGTAGACCTGGATGACAACGGTTGTAAAAACCGGGATTCGGTGTTTATAAGGGTGGTAGACCATGTAAGCCTGCTGGCAATGCCGGACACCGTTATATGCCGCACAGACAGCATCCGGCTGCACATTGTATCAGATGCTGTACGCTATTCATGGACGCCTGCCGCACAATTTATTAATCCTGGTCTGCCCAACCCCATTGCCATCACCAATGCAAGCACTTTGTATGAAGTAACAGCCAGTATCGGAAGTTGCAGTATAAAAGACCAGGTGCTGGTTACCACGGTTCCTTACCCGGTTGCACAAGCTGGCGCAGACACGGTCATTTGTTTTAACACCAGCGCTCAACTGAATGGCAATACAGACGGCACTTCATTTCTATGGACGCCATCCAACTCACTTAGTAACGCGGCCATTTTAAACCCGCTGGCAAAGCCACGCGGTACCACCGCATATGTACTAATGGCCAATGATAATCGGGGTTGCCCCAAACCTGGTCTCGATACGGTAGTGGTTAAAATGCTGGCGCCCGTAAATGCCTATGCAGGTCATGATACCAGTGTTGTAACAGGCGAGCCGCTGCAATTAAATGCCGTAGGCGGAATAAAATACCTATGGGTGCCGGCGGGCAATTTGTCCAATGCCAATATTGCTAATCCCGTAGCTGTTTTTACACAGGCCAGTACCAGTATTCAGTACAAAGTGCTGGTGTACAACGAGGCCAATTGCAGTAATTCAGCTTTGGTAAATGTGAAAGTGTATAACACCAAACCCTCTGTATTTGTACCCAACGCCTTTACGCCCAATGGCGACTATAAAAATGATTTTTTACGACCAATAGCGGTTGGTATTGAGCATATAGAATATTTCAATGTGTACAATCGCTGGGGACAATTGGTATTTAGCTATAAAGATTTGGAATCTGGCGGGTGGAATGGAAGGTTGGCAGGAAAGGAACAGCCAGCGGATGCATATGTATGGGCTGTTAAAGCAATTGACTATACCGGAAAAGTTTTTACCGCAAAAGGAACTGTATTGTTAATCAGGTGACAGTAAAAATACGGTGCAGGAGAAATTATTTTTGGAAGGACTGAAAGGTCGAAGGCGCTGATAATCAATATTTTTTTTGCGCTTGATTGACTAAAACCTGAGGTTAGGCAGAAAAGGTTACAAAGAATGGAAAAAATAATTTAGAATGTTATGTTTTAGTTATAATTTCACGCCCTCTACAAAAAAAAAGGGTCCTTCCGTAGAAACGGACTGACCTCTAACGATTGCTTGCCATATGAAATTCTTCGAAATATTTTGAGCTGTTTGAACAGCTTTTCTTTTGCTTTTAACGACCTTTAACGATTCATTGCTTTGCCAATCAACATCTCCAACACTTCCTTTTCTTTCAACACTGTAAAGATAGGATGTGTTGGAATGTCTTTTTAATCAACTTATAAGTGTTTTTATTACGCTTAAACCCTACCCTCAGCAACGAAAACCTTAACCCTGCTGGGTTCTATGAAAATTAAATAATTATGTCCAACCGTTTTTCAGATAGTTTATTTCAGCTGGTCCAATCACTGGAAAAGTCGGAAAAAAGGAATTTTAAGCTATATATCAAGCGAAGTTCGGGGAATGAAGACCTGAAAATCATCGAACTTTTTGACGCACTGGATAAACTGAAAGAATATGATGAGGCTGTCCTGCTTAAAAAGCTGCCCTCTATTAAGAAACCGCAGTTATCAAATATTAAAGTACACCTCTACAAACAATTACTGGCCAGCCTCCGCCTGCTGAAAAGTGCAGACAGTATCGACCTTCAGTTAAATGAGCAGTTTGACTACGCACACATATTATATAAGAAAGGGCTTTTCTCGCAAAGCCTTAAAATACTGGATAAGGCAAAAGAAACTGCCAAGGCCAACCAGAAATTTAATTTTCTAACCCTTGTGTTGGCATTGGAAAAACGCATAGAGATGCTGCACATTACCCGCAGTATGCAAAGCAGGGCCGAACAACTCTCTGCTGAAACAGTAGAAGTGACCGGCCGCATAGATATGGTGGCCAAACTGTCTAACCTGGCATTGCAGCTGTACAGCTGGTTTATAAAAAACGGGCATGCGCGTAATGAAACGGATGAACTGGCTGTAAAACAATTTTTTCACGAGAGTATACCACCTGCAGCTGAGGAACAGTCGGGGTTTTACGAAAAATTATATCTTTTTCAAAGCTACTCCTGGTATGCATTTATACGCCAGGATTTTTTAATGTACTACCGTTATTCTCAAAAATGGGTAGATCTGTTTGCGGAGCATCCATTGATGCAGCGTGTAGAAACGGGGCATTACATCAAAGGGTTGCATACCTTACTAAATGCGCATTTTGATCTGCGTAATTATGAGAAATTTGAAATCGCCCTGCGGCAGTTTGAAGCATTTGCCAATACCGGGCGGGTACTCGACCATGACAACTTCCGCATCCAGGCATTTATATATATTACCAGTGCAAAAATAAATCAGCACTGTATGCTGGGTACTTTTAAAGAAGGTACTTTGCTGGTTCCGTCTATAGAAGAGAAGTTAACGCAGTATGATTTGTTTATAGATAATCACCGTATCATGGTACTTAATTACAAAATAGCTACGCTGTATTTTGGCAGCGAAGATTACAGTACCAGCATTGATTACCTGCAAAAAATTATCAATGAACAGGTGGATATACGGGATGACCTGCAATCTTATGCCAGGCTCCTGCACCTGATGGCGCATTTTGAAATGGGTAATTATGAGCTGATGGAATACCTGACTAAATCAGTTTACCGGTTCATGGCAAAAAAGCAAAATGTTACCGTGCTGGAAGAAGAAATGTTTAAATTTCTGCGTACTTCTTTCCAATTGCCACGAAATAAACTGAAACCGGAACTGGAAATTTTTCTGCAGAAGATTAAAAAGTTTGAAAAAAGCCGTTTTGAAACCCGGGCTTTTGCCTACCTGGATATTATTTCATGGGTGGAAGGAAAAGTGTATCAGAAACCGATGGCCACTATTATCCATGATAAATATTTGCAGACCCGCAAACGGGTATATGCATAATACTGAGTACTACATTGCCTCCAGCTGCACCAATGCTATTAAAACTGCGGATTGTTTCATGTCTAAATACTCAATACTATTTTCGGCATCATTGCAAGTTTAATTGACGCAAAAAAGAAAGTCAGGTTTTTGCACCTGAGGTTCTAATCCCTGATGGTTCAAACCTGACTTTCCTGCGATAGTATATCAGACTTCTCCTGTCTGAATACTCAATACTATTATCTCAATACTTTTTATGGAAATATACCCAGTTCAGCATAGCTGGTGCCTACTTTACTGATGGCTACTACATAGGCGGCGGTGCGCATATCAGGTATGGCTGGGTTTGTTTTCCATGCATCCATGATTTCCCGTGTAGCAGCAATCATGGTTTCTTCCAGCCCGCTGTATACCAGGTCTGCCTCATCGGCCCCGTGCATAATAAAGTCTCTTTCCTTGGGGCTTACTTTCTTGCTGGTCAATTCTTCTATCTGCCCCAATATATGGCTGTTCATGTTTTCCGTAAAGCGTTTTTCCATGCGTCCATAACGTACATGGCTAAGGTTTTTCAGCCATTCAAAATAACTAACGGTAACACCGCCTGCATTTAAATACATATCCGGTACTACCAAAATGCCTCTTTTCTCAAATATTTCATCGGCATCAGGGGTAAGCGGGCCGTTGGCGGCTTCACCAATAATTTTTGCTTTTATATTGGGTGCATTTTTACCGTCAATTACATTTTCCAGGGCAGCAGGAATCAAAATGTCACATTCCATCTCCAGGGCATCACCGGACTTTGCCAGGTTGGTCGCCCCAGGGAAATTTAAAATAGATCCTGTTTTTTTGCGGTGCTGAAAAACTTCTTCTTCGTGCAGGCCGTCCGGGTTCATAATTGCGCCTTCATATTCTGCCAGTGCAATTACTTTAGCGCCGCCTTCGCGGAAAAATTTAGCTGCATGGTAACCCACATTACCCAGGCCCTGTACAATAACGCGTTTGTTTTGCACGCCCAGGGGTAAACCAAGTCTTTCCATCACATCCGGCATATTGCATACTTCACGCAATCCATAAAACACGCCCAGGCCGGTTGCTTCGCGCCTGCCGCGTACACCGCCCTGTGTAACTGGTTTTCCGGTAACGCAACCCAGCGCATCAATTTCGCCGGGGCGCATGCTCATATAAGTATCCAGTATCCATGCCATCTCACGTTCGCCGGTGCCGTAATCAGGTGCAGGTACATCGGTACCCGGTCCTATAAAGTTTTTCTTAATCAGCTCATGTGTATAACGGCGGGTAATTTTTTCCAGTTCATAGGCCGTATATTTTTTAGGGTCGATGCTGATGCCGCCTTTTGCACCCCCAAAAGGCACGTTTACGATAGCGCATTTATAGGTCATCAGTGCTGCCAGCGCCATTACCTCATCCAGGTTAACGGACGTAGAGAAGCGGATACCACCTTTACAAGGAGTCTTGTGGTGTGAATGCTGTACGCGGTATGCTTTAATTACTTCTATTTTGTCGCCAATTTTTACAGGAAAATGCATCCTGTAAACGGAATTACATTGTTTTATCTGTTCCAGCAAACCTGGATCGATGCTGGTAAACTTGGCAGCTTTATCGAAGCTTTTTTCAACAGCTCCAAAAAAACTGTATTCATGTTGTCCTGCCATAAGATTTGTTTTTTTAATTTATATAGTTACAATCGTTTGTTAGTTGAAATGAGCGTGTAAATTCAATATTTACCCGTTCAATATAATGTTTTCAATGGGTAAAGTTAGGTGACCCGGCTTCGTATAAGCCTTCAAAAATGGATGATTAACAACTCCTTACAATTCTTACAAATCGCCTTTTTCCAGTTTAGTTATTTTTCTGTCCAGCCGCACCAGGTATAAAAGTACCCCAATCAGAATTATCAGCAATACCGTTACCACTACGTATATTTTACCGTTGTGGCGCATGTCAAATGCAGTGTATTGCTTTTCCGGATCTGTTACCTGGGCCAGCAATTTGCACGGAACTGCCATATATAAACACGCAAGCAGGAAAAATATTTTCTTAGTCATTCAATAAACTTTTCTCTTTTATTAGATCGTACCTGATTTTTAAAGAAGTGATCCATACGCCCAGCAGGGTCCAGCCAATAATAGCAGGATAAAAAACCATTTTTATCCGGTTGTCAGAATCCCTGAAATTAAGACCGGGGTTACCGCCTTTGCCCGGGTGCAGGCTTTCCATCAGGCGGGGTAAAATCCAGATAGACGGAAACAACATCGCATAAGCAAAAATGGCATAGACTGCGCTAATCCTTGCTTTTTTATCAATATCGGTTAATGAACCACGTAACACCAGGTAAGCAAAATAAATAAGCAGTGCAATAGCGGCACCGGTAAGTTTGGGTTCCGTAAAAATCTGGGTGTCATCTGCAAATTCTGTCCAGGTATATTTCGCCCATACGGCGCCGGTAGCATAGCCCAGTACGCCAAACAAAATACCGGTTTTAGCAAAATTTACCGCGTATATATCGTGCTGCAGTTTTTGCGTGCGCAGGTATTTAATGGAATAAACAACAGAAGTGGTAAACAATATCATCATAGCAAACCACATGCACACGTGAAAAAACATATTGCGGATGGTTTCATGCAGTATTTCACGGGCAGGCATATTGAATAACAGGCCGCCGGCCACCGTATAGACAAGAAGACAAACACAAACTATTTTCCACCAGGATTTGCGCATGCTGTTTATTATATTTTACCCGCTGCATACCGTAAAGAAATATTCAATAAGCGGGCGCGGGTATTGATTTAAGGCGCTGCAAATGTAGTATAAACCTGTTCAATATACCAGCGCGTACTGTAAAATTTGATGAAACCGCTAACCCTTGCCAAAGCATTTCAGCTTCTTTATAAAAAGGGCCGGAATTGTTCAAAATGTACGGTAAACAATGATTCTTTAACCGTAAGATTACAAGCTTACCGGAGAGGTTCCGGATGATAACAACAAATCCGAAAGCAGTCATTACAGGGAGAAATTTACATGCCGCATGGCTTAGTCTTTCCATAAAAAAGGAAATAATATAATAGCGAGTGCTATTACCAGTATATCCATGCCCAGCAACAACAATATCATTTGCAACAGACCGCCTTGTATAACATCAGAAAAAACGATATTGGATATTTTCATCAGCAGCATTAGTTGCGGAATTATCAGCGGGAACCCCATGATAGCCATAAGGGCCGCGTTTTGCTGGGCCCGGGCAGCAATGGCAGATAAGAAGGTAAAAACCAGGCTGAGGCTGATGCCACCCAAAATGCTGATACCTGCAAACTGCCATCCGCGGATGACCGGGTTGCCCAGGAATGCAGCAAACAGCAACCAGCTGGTGAGCGTCATAATCACCATCAGCAAGAGGTTAAACAGCAGTTTGGCTATGATGAAATGCCGGCCGCCGGCGATGGAGTAGAAGTATAGCATCCTGCCCTTGCTTTCTGATAGAAAACTCTTGGCAACCGCATTTACACAAACAAATAACTGTATCATCCAGAACAGGCCATTCCACACATTGGTTTCCGGCTGTCCCATGGCCAGGTATAAAACAAAGATAGTAGCGGCTACATACAGCAGTACACCATAAAAGCTATACTGTTGCCGTATTTCCAGCAGCAGATCTTTTTTAAAGAGGGCAATAATATGTTGGGTGGGTTTAATAAAATTTATTTAGCAGCAAAAGTAAACAGCCTGTCTGAATAAAAGGCGAATAGTATTCAGTACTCAGTATTGAGACTATAAGCTTCCGCCAGGCGTCTCAACATTATTAATGACTAAAAAATTAATAGTATTCAGTATATGGCATTTCAGATAAAGTAACACGCAGTAATGCGTTGAATATATTTAGTCATGACCCCAAGCGCCGCTTCCGACTACTATGTACTAAGTACCATTTACTATTTTACATTATGGTAACAATGCCTGCACCGGGGCTCATACATATCTTTTTCGCCTAATAAAACCTGGCCCGTCTGAGCTGTTTTACGATAGGAGTAATTGGCGATGTTTCCACATTTTACGCAAATGGCATGTAACTTGGTTATGTAATCTGCCTTGGCAAGCAGGAAGGGCATTTGACCAAAGGGTTTACCTTTGAAATCCATGTCCAGTCCGGCAACTATTACACGTATCCCCCGCAACGCAAGCTGGTCGCATACGTCGGGCAACTGGTCATCAAAGAACTGGGCCTCGTCAATGCCTACTACATCTACGTCGCTTGCCATCAGCAGAATGGTTTGTGAATTATCAATGGGTGTTGAAAGAATAGCATTTTCATCGTGAGAAACTATATTGCGGATGTCATAACGCGTATCCATACCGGGTTTAAATATTTCTACTTTCTGATTAGCGATGCGAACCCTTTTTAACCGGCGGATGAGTTCTTCTGTTTTGCCACTAAACATGGACCCACAGATAACTTCTATCCAACCACGCCGCTCACCAGAAAGATTAGGCTCAATAAACATGCTTTAACATTATTTGCTTAAAAATACTTATTAACTTTAACAGTGGATTTTAACGCCAAATGTAGTACAACCCATGGAAAGAGTTAAGGCCCTTATTAATACACTGCAGCAACAGTCGCAACAAAATGCGGGGCCTGCAGTGCTGCTGTCAATACTACAGCAGATCCAGCTGGAACTTACGGGGGGTGTTATAGCAGAACCCCGGCATTTAGGCACAGCAAAGGTAGCCGTAGTAATGCCCAACCATAGCCGTTTTATGCCACCAGTGCAGGAGGCAGCCGCGGTAATAAAAGCTCCCGCCGGGCATGCTTCAGAAGAAGCAGTGATGGTAAAGAAGGAAATGGCGGTTGTATATGAGCCAGCGCCACCGGTACCAGAAAAGAAAGAGCTGGGTGGCTGGCTGTTTGATCCCATGAAAGAAATTCCTACGCTTACACAGCAGGTAAATGGTAAAGAGTTGAATGATACTATTGGTCATTCAGGTACCTCGCTTAACGATACATTGAAATCCGCAAAAACAGAATTGGCAGAAATGCTGATAGATACGCCCATCAGAGATTTAAAAAAAGGCATCGGTATCAACGACCGCTATGTTTTTTTAAACGAACTTTTCCGGGGCGATGATCCCATGTACGAAAGAAGCATCAAAACAATTAATGGCTTCCGCATTTTAGCTGAAGCAGAATACTGGATCGAGCGGGAGTTAAAAGTAAAATTGGGCTGGGATGACGGAAAATCTACCACGCAGCATTTTTATCAGCTGGTTAAAAGACGTTTCTCCTGAATATAATCGAGTATTTTTTGTGTTGCGCCTTTATGGGCATATACATAATTGCCAGCGGCTTTGCAGGCTTCCCCGTATACAGTTCCCCCTTTTAACAGCACGGCTACATTTTCTTCCAGTTCAAGCACATTTTCTATTGAAAAAGCGCCACCTGCATCAATCAATTGCACGGCTTCCACAAATTTTTCATATACCGGACCAAATATAACCGGTTTTGCATACACAGCAGCTTCCAGCACATTGTGTACACCATCATTACCGAAACCGCCACCCACATAAGCAATGGTAGCATACCTGTACAGGCGGGCCAGCAAACCAATATTGTCTATAATAAGCACGTTGGGAATTTGGGAAGGGGAATTGGAAGCCAGGTTTGCGGTACCATTGCGCAGTGTTGAATAGCGGATGGAATGATGAAAAAGTTTTTCGATGTCTTTCAAATGTTCTTCATCAATTTCGTGCGGCGCAATAATGAATTTTATGTGCCGATGGGTATTGGCAAAATGATCCAGCTCTTCTTCATCTTCTTCCCAGGTGCTGCCGGCAACAATTACCGGATCGTTCCCGATAAAGCTTTCAACCAGCGGTATTCCATCAGACTGCGCTGCTATTTCAATAACACGGTCAAAACGAGTATCGCCACTAATGGATACATTGCCCGACAAACCAATACTTCCCAGCAGTTTTTTTGACTCCTGGTTTTGCACGAACAACCAGGTAAAGCAATTGAGCATGTTGCGGTGAAACTGTCCCCAGCTTTTAAAAAACGGCTGGTCTTGCCTGAAAATACCTGCCACCAGCAGGATTGGGATATTTTGCTGTTTTATCTGCCGGAGATAATAGTGCCAGTATTCATACTTTACCCAGATTACCAGGCGGGGCTGAACCAGTTGCATGAATTTTCGGGCATTTGCTGCGCTATCCATCGGCAGGTAGGTAACAAAATCGGCTCCCTGGTAATCCTTTCTTATTTCATACCCCGACGGCGAGAAAAAACTTAACAGGATTGAGTAGTGCGGATAGCGGGCCCGGATAATTTCCAGTAATGGCCGGGCCTGCTCAAACTCGCCCAGGGAGGCACAGTGAAACCAGATAACCTCTTTTTTTTTAGCATCCGTAAAAGCCTGTAAATCGCGGAAAACATTTTTTCTTCCTGATAACCAGCGTTTTGCCTTCTCATTAAATGGTGAAAGTGCTACCGCCCCGCACCAATAAAGACCTAAAAATAACCTGTAAAATGCTGTAGCCACGGTAGCAATCAGTTGAGCGTGAACAAATACGAACAGAACGAACAAATATGAACAAATCTAAAATCAAACTTTCAGCCTACCTAGATTTTATTATTTTTGCGGCAATTAAAAAGTACAGGATGCTACCCATACAAATGGTTGACCTTAAGAAGCAGTACCAGCATATTAAAGATGATATTGATAAGGGCATCCACGCTGTATTGGATAGTTCCGCTTATATTAATGGTAAGCCGGTGCAGGATTTTGCAGATAGCCTGGCTGCCTACCTGGGCGTAAAGCACATAGTTCCCTGTGCCAATGGTACTGATGCGCTGCAAATAGCCATGATGGCACTCGACCTGCAGCCTGGCGATGAAGTGATTACACCTTCTTTTACCTATGTTGCTACTACGGAAGTGATTGCGCTGCTGCGTTTGAAACCAGTATTTGTGGAAGTGGACAGGGCAACTTTTTGCATAGACCCGGAAGCCATCCGCCAGGCCATCACCCCCAAAACAAAAGCTATTGTACCGGTGCACCTGTACGGACAGGCCGCCAATATGGACGCCATAATGCAAATAGCACGGGAGCACGGCTTATATGTAATAGAAGACAATGCGCAGGCAATCGGCAGCGATTTTACCTATCCGGATGGAACGGCAAAGAAAACCGGCACCATGGGTACTATTGGCACTACCTCGTTTTTTCCGTCTAAAAACCTGGGCTGTTATGGAGATGGAGGGGCAATATTTACGGACGATGACGCGTTAGCTAACAAATTGAAAATGATTGCCAATCATGGCCAGAGCAGGCGATATTACCATGATTTGGTGGGGTGTAACAGCCGTTTGGATACCATTCAGGCAGCCGTGTTAAACGTAAAATTAAAAAAATTGGATGAGTATATTGACGCAAGAAGAAAAGTTGCTTACTTTTACGACCAAGCGTTTGCTAACCATCCAAATCTGAGTATTCCGGTAAGATCGCCGTATACCAAACATGTTTTTCACCAGTATACATTGCTTGTAGAAGGAGATAGGGATGGATTACATCAGTTTCTGGCTTCCAGTGACATTCCTTCCATGATTTACTACCCGGTGCCTGCCCATCGCCAGCAAATGTTTGCTGCATTTGGTGGAGGCACATATCAATTGCCTGTTACTGACTGGCTTACCGAGCGGGTGATTTCTTTGCCGGTGCATACTGAAATGGACAACGAACAACTAACATTTATTGCCTCCCGTGTTTTACAATATTTTAATAAAAAATAATTAATAATCTAAAACCCCTCTCTAATGAAGATAGCTGTAGTAGGTACAGGATACGTAGGCCTTGTAACCGGAACCTGCTTTGCAGAAACCGGTAACGACGTTACTTGTGTTGATATTGATAAAAGCAAAGTAGACAAACTTTCTAACGGACAAATTACCATTTACGAGCCAGGTCTTGAGAAATTATTTTTGCGTAACCTGAAAGAGGAGCGTTTACGTTTTACCACTTCACTGGAAGAAGGTATTAAAGAAGCGGCTATTATTTTTCTTGCTTTGCCTACTCCTCCCGGTGAAGACGGCTCAGCAGACTTAAAATATATACTGGGTGTATCAGATCACCTGGGTAAAATTCTAACCGATTATAAAGTAATCATTGATAAAAGCACGGTACCCGTTGGCACAGCGGAGAAAGTACATGCTGCCATTGCTGCCAATTACAAAGGAGAATTTGATGTAGTATCAAACCCTGAGTTTCTGCGTGAAGGTGTTGCCGTAGATGATTTCATGAAACCAGACAGGGTGGTAGTGGGCACTTCTTCAGAAAGGGCCAGGAAAGTAATGGGCGATTTATATAACCCTTTTGTTAGACAGGGTAACCCTATTATTTTTATGGATGAACGTTCTGCAGAGCTTACAAAATATGCAGCCAATTCATTCCTGGCTACCAAGATTACTTTTATGAATGAAATAGCCCTGCTTTGCGAAAAGCTGGGTGCCGATGTTGATATGGTACGCAGGGGTGTGGGTAGTGATGAACGCATTGGTAAACGTTTCCTGTTTCCAGGTATTGGTTACGGCGGAAGCTGTTTCCCGAAAGACGTCCAGGCATTGGTAAAGTCGTCCAGTGATGTAAAGTATGAATTTAAGATTCTGAATGCAGTAATGGATATTAACGAGAAGCAAAAGCTTCACTTAATGCCCAAGATTCATAAGTATTTTAACAACAACCTGAAAGGAAAGAAATTTGCGCTTTGGGGACTGGCATTCAAACCCAACACAGATGATATACGTGAAGCCCCGGCTTTGTATATGATTGATGCATTACTGGCAGAAGGCGCCACCGTGTGTGCATTTGACCCCGAAGCAATGCCCAACGTAAAACAGGTGGTGGGTGATAAAATAACCTACACAGAAAATCAGTATGATTGCCTTAAAGATGCTGATGCGTTAATCATTGCAACAGAATGGAATGAATTCCGCACGCCGAATTTCCTGAAAATTGTTACTTCGCTGAAGAACAAAGTAATTTTTGACGGCCGTAATCTTTTTGACACCAGCGCCATTAAAGAATTGGGCTTTTATTACGAGAGCGTGGGAAGGGCAACAGCTGTACCAACCAATAATAATCACAATAAATAACATATGCCTACAAAAAGAGTTTTGGTAACCGGAGCCGCCGGTTTTCTTGGGTCGCATTTATGTGATCGGTTTATTAAAGAAGGATTTCATGTAATTGGGATGGATAACCTGGTTACCGGCGATCTTAAAAATATAGAGCATCTTTTTAAGCTGGAGAATTTTGAGTTTTACCATCATGATGTTTCAAAATACATTCATATACCGGGCGAACTGGATTACATTTTAAATTTTGCATCCCCGGCCAGCCCTATCGATTATCTTAAAATTCCTATTCAGACGCTTAAGGTGGGTTCACTGGGTACGCACAATTGTCTTGGTTTGGCCAAAGCAAAAAAAGCCCGGATATTGGTTGCCTCTACATCAGAAATTTACGGCGATCCGCTGGTGCATCCGCAAACCGAAGAATACTGGGGCAATGTAAACCCTGTAGGTCCGCGTGGCGTATATGATGAAGCCAAGCGTTTCCAGGAGGCTATTACCATGGCCTACCATAATTTCCATGGTGTAGAAACGCGGATTGTGCGCATTTTTAATACCTACGGTCCAAGAATGCGACTGAACGACGGGCGTGCCCTGCCAGCGTTCATTGGCCAGGCATTGCGCGGTGAAGATTTAACGGTATTTGGTGACGGTTCACAAACCAGGAGCTTCTGTTATGTAGATGATTTGGTGGAAGGTATCTACCGGTTACTGATGAGCGATTGTCATATTCCGGTAAATGTTGGCAACCCCAATGAAATATCGCTTAAAGATTTTGCAGAAGAAATTATAAAGCTGACCGGCACAAAACAAAAGATTGTATACAAGCCTTTGCCGACAGATGATCCTAAACAGCGCAAGCCGGATATTACCAGGGCAAAAGAAGTACTCGGCTGGTCGCCAAAAGTAGACCGTGCTGAAGGGTTGAAAATTACCTATGAGTACTTTAAGTCTTTACCTAAAGAAGAGTTGGTAAAACAGCCAAAGGAGTTTAAAAGTATCATGTAAATTAATGGCCCAGTAAATTAAGGATTGTATAATGAGTACTTTTTCCAGCACAATATTGGTTACCGGGGGCGCAGGTTTTATTGGTTCACATGTAATACGTTTGTTTGTAAATAAATATCCTGCATACCGTATTGTAAATATGGATGCGCTTACATATGCCGGTAACCTGGAAAACCTGAAAGACGTAGAAACCAGGGCTAATTATATTTTTGAAAAAGGCGATATTACCGATGAAGACAGGGTAGCTGCCTTGTTCACTCAGTATAATTTTGATGCTGTTATTCACCTGGCGGCGGAAAGCCATGTAGACAGGAGCATTATGGACCCCCTGTCTTTTGTAAAAACAAATGTTATTGGAACGGTTACCCTGCTGAACAGTTGCCGCAAACACTGGAAAGATAATACAGCCGGTAAACTTTTTTACCACGTATCAACCGATGAGGTATATGGTTCGCTGGGTGAAGAGGGATTTTTTACAGAAGAAACGGCGTATGACCCGCATTCACCGTATTCTGCGTCAAAGGCCGCTTCTGATCATTTTGTAATGGCTTACCATGATACATACGGACTACCGGTTATTATGAGCAACTGCTCCAATAATTATGGCTCTCATCATTTTCCGGAGAAGCTGATACCCTTAATGATCAATAATATAAAAAACAATAAGCCTTTACCGGTATATGGCAAGGGCGAAAATATACGGGACTGGCTGTATGTTGAAGATCATGCCCGGGCTATTGACACTATTTTTCACAAAGGAAAGCCAGGTGGAAGTTATAATATCGGTGGGTTCAATGAATGGAAGAATATTGATATTGTTCACCTGCTTTGCAATATCATGGATACAAAATTAGCACGCCCGGCAGGTACCAGCGCTCAGCTGATTACCTATGTAAAAGACAGGCCGGGTCATGATCAGCGGTATGCAATTGATGCTACCAAACTAAATAAGGAATTGGGCTGGTCGCCATCCCTTCAGTTTGAAGAAGGGCTGGAGAAAACAGTAGACTGGTACCTGGCCAATCAAGAATGGATAAACGATATTACCAGCGGCAATTACCAGCACTATTATATGGATCAATATGTGAAAAGATAGCCAGTTGCACCGGGGTGTGTGAGGGTAATAAATCTTTGCAGTATCCAACAGTAAAAGTATCATCAGACCATGCCATTTATACAAACAGCATTTCCTGGTTTATTAATTTTTGAGCCCGTTGTTTTTGGAGACGACAGGGGATATTTTTACGAATCATACAATGCAGCCACATTCTCCAGCAAAGGCGGCATTGATATAAAATTTGTACAGGATAACCAGGCCCGCTCCGTGTACGGTGTAGTAAGGGGCTTGCATTTTCAAAATAACCCTGCTGCCCAGACAAAGTTAATACGGGCACTCGAAGGAAGCATACTGGATGTAGTGGTAGATTTGCGGGTTGGCTCACCTTCTTACGGAAAAGTTTTTTCTATAGAATTATCAGCAACAAACAAAAAACAATTACTGGTGCCACAGGGTTTTGCCCACGGCTATTCTGTATTGAGTGAAACTGCTGAAGTCTTTTATAAATGCGATAATTTCTACAATAAGGACGCGGAAGGCGGAGTGGCCTATAATGATCCCGCGCTGAACATAGACTGGCAAATACCAGCTAATAAAATGGTACTTTCTGCAAAGGATGTGCAGCATCCACTTTTTGCCAGCTGCCAGCATAATTTTGTTTTAGAACATTAATCAATTGTATGCCTCAACCTGTTATTCTTGTTACCGGTGCCAATGGCCAACTGGGCATGGAAATAAGGTCATTGTCTGTCCTTTATCCGGCATTCCGGTTTGCTTTTTCTGACAGGGAAGATTTACCCATTCATTCTTTTGAAAAAGTGCAGCAATATTTTGAAAAAGTATTGCCGTCATTTTGTATTAACTGTGCGGCCTATACAGCTGTTGACAAAGCGGAAACGGAAAAAGAAATGGCTATGCTGGTAAACGGTGAGGCTGTGGGTGTGCTGGCAACTGTATGCAAATCATTTGATACAAAGTTTATCCATATTTCTACCGACTATGTTTTTGACGGTTCGGCTACAGTTCCTTACAGAGAAGATCATATACCCGACCCCGTTAATTATTATGGGGCTACAAAACTAAGCGGGGAGGAGCGCTGTTTTGAAAATAACAGCGATGGCATGGTTATCCGTACTTCGTGGGTGTATTCTGAATACGGGAATAATTTTGTAAAAACGATGATCCGGCTGATGAAGGAAAGAAACAGCCTGAATGTGGTGAATGATCAACTGGGTTCACCTACTTATGCCGCAGATTTAGCGAGGCTGATACTTACCATAGTTGAAGAAAGCCATTCTGCTACCAAAAAATGGTTGCCGGGTATCTATCATTTCAGCAACGAAGGCGTGATCAGCTGGTATGATTTTGCAGTAGCGATAAAAAATCTAACACAGAGCGCGTGCGTAGTTAATCCGGTTCCATCTTCTATGTATCCCACAGCAGCAAAACGCCCGGCATATTCAGTGTTTAATAAAGAAAAAATTAAGACCGCTTATCCGCAGGTGCAATACAAAGAATGGATGACAAGCCTGTCTGAAGCCATTGAACGGCTGCAGCCATAAATTTCTATTTCTTTATCTTTTTTTGGAATTACAACCCGCTCCTGCTTGTTAAAAAGCATTTTTATCTCCTTTAAATGTGCGGTATACGGTTAAGAAAATGATTCGGATATCCAACCAGAGGTTCCAGTTTTCCATGTACCAAATATCATGCTCTATGCGTTTTATCAGTTGCTCTTCATCTTTTATTTCGCCGCGGTAACCGTGCACCTGGGCCCATCCGGTAACGCCCGGCTTTAGAAACTGGCGTACCATGTATTGACCCATAATTTTAGAATAATCTTCAGTATGCCTTAGCATATGTGGCCTTGGTCCCACGATACTCATCTCACCTTTAAACACATTAATGAATTGCGGAAACTCATCCAGGCTGGTACGCCGCATAAATTTGCCAATACGCGTAAGGCGGTCATCATTTCGCTGCGCCTGTTTGGTATTGGCTTCGTTGTTAATTCTCATGCTCCTGAATTTGAGGCAATTGAATGTTTTATTGTCCCTGCCGGTTCTTTGCTGCGTAAAAAATATAGGGCCTTTGGACTCCAGCCAGATGATAATGCCCAATAGAGGAATCAGCCAGGAAAGTATAAAAACAATAACCATAAAACTTACAGCAATATCAAAAACCCTTTTACGGCCACGACTGCTGACATCATCCAGCGGTTCACTGCGCATAGACAGCACCGGCATATCTCTCAGGTAATTAATATGAACCGGTTGTTTTATAAAGAAGCTGAGGTCAGGTATGATGCGGAAGCGGATACATGCCTGGTCTGCCTGTTTCATTAAATCGTAAATAACTTTTTCCTGTTCCGGCGCAATGGTTGAGTAGATTTCGTTGATGTCCATTTTTTTTGAGATCAGCATGGCACCACTGATGTTACAAAGAATTGGATAAGTAGAGAGCTCATTCACGTTACTCTCCTCTTCGCAAAAACCCATGATCTGCGTGTTAAGACTTTCTTCTTCCAGGTAGGAGGCAAGTTTTTTGGCCATATCATTATAGCCGAGGATAATTACCTTCTTAGAAAGGTGTTCTCCATGACGGAAATAATGCCGCAATAAGAGGTATATAAAGCGGTTGATTAAAAGAAAAAGCCCACTGGATAATATGATGGATATTATAAAAATGCGGGATAATACACTTTGCTGCAAAAAGAAGAGATACATCATCACCACGGCAACCCACAGAACGTATACCCGCATCGACTTCCTCGCGAAGATCTCGAAAGACATGATATGGTATTCATTGTAGATAGCTGATATCCAGCAAAGCACCAGCCACGAGGTGTTCAGGAAAAGCCAGAACCTGAAATAGTAATTAATGTATGCAGCTGGTATACTGGAAATGAAAACCAGTGTCAGCGATACGGCCAGGTTAAGTGTTAAAAGATCAAGCCCTGCAACAGAGGCCTGTAAGAATCTGATAAAACGGCGGTTCATAACAATATTATTAAAGCGTACATCGAATTGTTTTATATCTGCTGGACGGCATCTTTTTGCCCCATGATTTTTATCCGTAGAAAATCCCTGGCCACCAGAAAGATGAATAAAGAATTGGTAACAACATAACGTCCAAACAGCCGTTTAGGTTCCTGGCAAAGCCTGTAGAACCATTCTAAACCACCTTTTTGCATCCATACCGGGGCTCTTTTTTGCATCCCAATTAAAACGGGTAGTGCTCCACCCACGGCAACCATCACTGTCGGAATTTTATTTTTCATTGAATCCATCCACTTTTCCTGCTTGGGGCAGCCCAGCACTACAAAAATTATTTTTGCGCCTGAGCTGTTAATTAGCCCCGCCACCTCATCTTCTTCCACGGTAGTTAATGTACGGAAAGGAGGACTGTAAGAACCGGCAATTTTCAGTAGTGGATAACGATTGACCAGGTAGCGGCAGGTTGTATCAAGCATATCCTGGGTACCGCCGTAAAAATAAACTGGTATGGCGGCCTTCTCGGCTGCACTAATAAGATCAGGTAACAAATCCATACCTGCCACGCGCTCTTGTTTTATACCCAGGAGCAGGCGCATGGCCCAGGTAAGCGGTTGCCCGTCTGGTGTAACGATATCTGCGTTTTTTACTACCGGGGCAAATTGTTTGTCCTGGTAAGCTGTTACCACCATATGAACATTGGCAATGCACACGCTTGAAGAAACACCTGCATAACTGCGTGCTACAATTTCGTTCAGCATTTCAGTATACGTGCCGGTACTCACGGGAAATGAAATAAGGGGTCCGGATTTTTTTACAGGCATCTGGAATCGCATTTATTTTGTAGGGCTGTTTTAAAAAGCCCGGGTACATATCTGGTGCTTTAACGGCAATCGGCATCTGTTGTTATAAACATCAGCGGAAAACATTTGCATTGCCGTTCCATGGTCCGTTTACAGAGAAAACAAGCTGTTTATCCTGCAATAATTTATTGCCAAAGGTTATGTAAAGAATATCAGCTTTGCCGGAATTTGGCGCACCCGGCATCAGAAAATCCAGGTATTCATTGAGACCGGCCTGGTCTGTTACCGGCCTGTTTACTCTGTTAACTGCATTTTCTGCATTAACCGGCAATCCTCCTCCATCATAGAAATACAGGCCGGAGGAAGCATATTCTTTATTCTTTATCTTCCATTCAACTATATGCTGTAGCTGTTTTGTTTTTTCCTGCTCTGCCAATACCGGCCTTACGATACTGCTGGCAACAGGAACGGGGACATGTTTTTTTACGGCCGCCAGACATACAGCAAGTGTTACCAGCAAAAAAATGGTTAAGCCTCTTAATACCCTGGTATCTTTTATATACAATTCGTCCGCGGCTGTTACAAAAGCACATATCATCAGTACAAAAACTAAATAAGTAGGTGAGCCACTGCTGCTGCCAACGGGCAGGATGGCGGCGGCTGCAATTAATCCTGCCATCACCCAATTCTTTTCGAGCAGCATTTTAACAGCGCAGATAATAACCCAAAGCGGCAACACCGGTATTTGCAGGTAGATTAAAAGCGCAGACAATAACAAAACAGCTGTGGCGGTAATTATTTTATCCCTCCTTGTTTTGGCTAGCGATAAACCGGCAAGTGTTGCCAGTACCACAGCGGCAGCAGACAGGGCCCTATTTATCTCCATCATTTTAAATGAAGTGAGGAGTCCGTCGGCCAGCTCTGCCATTGTTTTCATCTGCTTGGTTTGTAAAATCAGCTTAGCAGCGGCCAGCGTTAATAACAGCGTTACGATAAGCCACACGAGTTCTTTTCGGGTGCCCTTTTTCAGCAATTGTATAATATAGCCGGCAAGAAATGCACAAAAAACAAGCAGGGCAAATGTATGGTACAAGCACGCAATAATTGTTGCCGCAGATGTGAGCGCCAGCATCTTTACAGACAACCTGTTTTTTTTAACAGCTACACAGGCAAGCAGGGCTACATATAATTGGAACGGCCCGTAAAAAACACCGTGCAGGTGAAACAGGTAAATATATCCTGCGAAAAAACAAGCACAGGTTAGGAAAGCTAATATGGCAAAGAGCACTTTGTTTTTTACAACAGTATACAGCAAAGCAAAAGACGAAATGGCAAACAGCCAGTTGAGTATTTCCTGCAGAAAAATATTGCCAGAAATTTTATAACTGAGCCATGCATTGGCCATGCCCAGCGGACGGAAACTCTCAACTCCCCCAATTACCTGCTTGCTAAGGGCATCCCAGAGGGAAATTTTATTTAATGTTACAACCCAGATAAAAGATTCATTATGGTTATTGAACGGAAAGCCAAGAAAAAAACAGAAGCTCAGCCCGGAAATGGTCAGCAACAGATAAACCAGGGAAACAGTTGAAGGGTTTCCGGAGGTTAGTATATTTTTTTTGTATTGCATTTTATTCTTCCGGGTTAAAAAAAGCAGGTTTTGTTACTTAGTATATCCTTCATATTTCAGCAGGTGTGCTGCCAGGTCTGAAGGGGTTTCAAAGCGATCTTTTATTTTTTTTGCAGGCACACCACCATAAATACAATAAGGTTCTACATCTTTGCTAACCAGTGCTCCTGCTGCAATAATACTACCCTGTCCTATTTTTACGCCACTCATTATAATAGCGCCATAGCCTATCCACACATCGTTTTCAATAATCGTCAGGTCATGCAGGCCTTTCCAGTTGTAATCCTCGTCCCGGATTTGCGACGCCATCCTGGTAGGTACACCCGGCTGCTGGTAATGATGATCATACCGGCCTACAATGCCGGCATGATTGCCAATTATAACATAGTCACCAATAACACAATCAGTTTCTATCTGCGAATCGCGGCCTATGTAAAAGTGTTTACCAATTACAAGTTTACTTTTAGCCCATAACCGCACCCTTGCACCGGCATGAAAGCCCGGGCCGATGCTGTAATGACGCCATTTAATTTTTACAAGATAAAGGTCCCGAAATTTTTTAATCCATTGAAACATAAATGCTGGTTCATTGCTTGTTAACAGTTTTTAATGCAGGTGGCTGAGTAACTAAATATTGCCGGCGTACGCATTTCTTCATTATTCAGCCGGATAATATTCATGCACAATATGATTGATCTTGTTAGTCCATGTTTGCTGCAGTGCGTACGCATGTGCCGCTGTACTCATGGAGGTTACGGTCTGTTGATTATTATATAAAAATAAAATAGCTTTTTTCAATTCGCTGATGGCCATTTCGGGTGTATCACAGGCGCACCTTATTCCTGTTTGATCATTTATATTCATGGCCTGGCCATGAAGGTTCAGTGTAACTACCGGCATGCCATAGGCCATAGCTTCTACAAGCTGGGCCGGAGAAGAATCCCTCAGCGAGGTAAAGAAAAATACATCGTGCGTAGCATAAAATTTTTTTACTTCTACAAAAGGTACTGATCCTTTCCAGTCTACTGTTTGCTCAAGGCTGTATTTAGTAATCGTATCTAAAAATGCGGACCGCATTTCTCCGTCACCCACTACAGTAAGCGTAATACCGCTGTAGTCTTTCAACTCCATCATAACATCAAGTATCAGCAAGATGCCTTTGCGTGGCAGGAACCTGCCTACCCACAACAACTGCAGCCTGTTCGGTTCCGGTTGTTTAGGCGTAAATACTGCCGGAAAAAAACTCTCCGGTAAGGCAAAGTCCAGGCAAAAAGAAATTTTCTTCGCTCCAATGGACCTGGCCATCTCCAGTGTTTCATTGTTTGTAA
Source organism: Chitinophagaceae bacterium (assembly GCA_039916305.1). Classification (GTDB taxonomy): domain Bacteria; phylum Bacteroidota; class Bacteroidia; order Chitinophagales; family Chitinophagaceae; genus JACMLD01. The sequence goes on from JBDSLR010000017.1 coordinate 225,622, forward strand.
CAATAACAACATCGGCTTTACCAAGCATTTTTTTACAGGCCGGACTGTACTTTCCCATGAAATCAGATATTTTCTCTCTTTTTTCCTCGGTGGCCCAATGGTTCAAAAAATACTTTTTAAATTTTTCAGGTGCTTTTTGTCCGCCGCCTACAGGTCCGAAAATAAATGGAATATTCAGTTTATATAAGAACGATCCCATTTGAAGGCTGCCCCAGGTAACATGGTGTGCCAGGGAAAATTGCTGTGTACGGTGAAGTTTTTTTGCTCTCCTGTAAGAGAGCCATTGCCAGAGCAGGTAATACAAATACATGCTGGCGGTTGAGGCAGCATACATTTTTTCTAGCCCCAGCGGCAACACCACATAATGAAAATGCAGGTTGGGTACGGTTTTTTGCTGTTCGATGCTTGCTTTGCCATCATCTCTTGTGAGGCAATGAACCTCATAACCCCTTTCCGCCAGCCCGGATGCCCAGCACCAGCCATTGTGCGGCTCTGAACCTTTTGACGGATCACATGCAAATGCAGATAAAACTACTTTCATTATTTGTTTGCTTTTATCAGGTAGCTTCCAAAAGGGAGCAAGAACGGAAATTTTTCCGGCAAATACCTGGTGGCTTTTCCGCTACCCAATATTTTAATGTTTTTAAATTTAGCTTGCGCAATCTTCTCTTCAAGTACACTGCTTTTCATGATGCTGAGGTGCGACGGGTCATTGTAAACATCCGTTCTTCCCAGTTTAACCAATATTGAATCCGGATTTGGCGTAGTTAATAAAATTGTGCCACCCGGACTTAAAATCCTGTAAATGGTATCCAGGAATTTTTTAATTTCATCAGGTGCAATATGTTCTACAACCTCGCCTGCCACTACATTGTCAAAAAGACCATCGTATTCATGTTCAAGGTCCATCAGCGATTTATAAATTATCTTTTCATAAATGTTCTCAGGAACCTTGCCTACTCTTTCTTCTACTACGTCCAGTCCATATATTTTCGCAGCGGGCATCAATGATTTCAGCATAGCGCCGCCCCTTCCTGTATTACAGCCAACATCAAGTATACACAACGATTTTTTGTCTATGTGTTTAGCAAACTGGGTGTAGCGTTCCACCGTAAAAGGATCGGCTTCACTCCATGTTTGAAGCAGGTTTGTTTTTTCGTAATTCATGTTGGTTTTTTAGATGCAATTAATGGAAGGCGGTGCCAGGGAAAAATATTTATTTGATACCCATCATAGAAAATATACGCGTTGCTATTCTGTTGGCCAGGTTATTCCTGCGCAGGAAGGCAGCATTAAGGCTTTTATTTATCTTACTGCTGTCCTGGAATACAAACTGTTGCTTATTACTTTCATCCAGTGTTGTTTTATAGCGGTTATACCCAAACGTATGGGAGCCCTCTTCATGAAAACCGATATTAACAACTTTACTCGATGCTGGGTACAGTGTAAGTAACTGGTTTTTAAACTGGTAATAAAACATCCTGATGTCCCAGGTTCTTATCTTGCCTTCCATTGTTTCGCGCAACATTTTCGTAAGGTCACTTCCTCCATTCTTGTTAAACGCATCCTGCTGTGCTGCGTCTTTTATAAAAGCCGGGTAATCTTTTACTTCCCAGTCTATGTCTTTCATTTTTGAACCCCAGCTTGCCCAACCCCATGTCCATGACCGGGAAGTAAAAAAAGCGTCATACTTGTAGTCTGCCGGAATTTTACTGATAAAAGAAAAAGCGCTGGCATTTAAAACATCGGGGTAGTCGCGGTAGAAATCAAGCGCCTGGTTTAAATAAACAAGAAAGTTGCTGGCATATATAAGGTCATCTTCAATTACTATAAATTTTTCATGCGCAGCTGCAATTTCTTTTAACCCGTTTATAAGATTATAATCTACACCCAGGTTTTCCGGACGTTCAATAATTTTTACATTTTTAAAGCCTTTGATGCTGTGCAGAAATTGCCGCACGCCCTGTACTTTTTCATTTTCTGCTTCATTGCGCGGGGCATCTGAATATACAATAAGCTCAGATTCCCCTGCCAGTGTACACTGCAAAAGAGAAGCAATTGATTTTTTAAGTGCTTCTGTCCGTTTAAAAGTAAATAATACAATGGGAGCTGGAGTCATAACAGGTAATTAATTGAGTTTTTTATTCAGAATTTTTTTATAAGCGATGCTTTTAACGAAGCCAAGAAGCAGGATGCAGACATCTGCAGAATAGTAAAGGGGTGGAATGTGTGAATTTTTTTTTGCCCATTTCCAGCGTATCGATAAGTTATTGGTAGAAAGAATTGAAAAAAGCGATTTGTAAATTTTCTTAATATTTACATCATGGATGGTATGATCATATCCTGTATTTGACCGGGTGTTGTATACAATGCATGACGTTGAAATGTACACGTTTATACCCGCCTTTCTGCAGGTAAGTGCATAATCTTCATCTGAACGGTATTGAGGAAAATTGATATCATCCAGCAGCCCTACTTTTTTAATTACGTAGCCCGGTATCAATAAACCCCGTGCAGCTATAGTATCCGATTTCAGGTAGGCCGTGTTTTTTAACCTGGACAAATCGATTTCTTCTTCCTTGAAATTTTTCTTTACCGTAGGAAACCATGCATTGTACAACACACCCAGGTGACTAACTTGCCTGCTGTCCGGGTCAAACGCAAGCGAACCTACAATTGAATTTGGATGCTTTTCATGAAAACTGAGCAGGTCCTCAATATAACTGCTTTCAAATGTTGTATCATTATTTATATGTACTACAAAATCAGTTTCTTTCATTTCATCCTGGATACTTAGTATGCCGGTGTTTACAGATTTGGTCCAGTAATAATCACCACCTGTACTGATAACTGTACAATCCGGAAAATGAAGTTTGATCTGTGCCGCTGTATCATCGGTTGAGCCGTCGTCCACAACAACCACCTTTAAATTCCTGTATGTCTGGTTTGCAACAGATTCAAGACATTTGAGGGTAAGTGCCACGCGGTTAAACACCGGGATAATAATAAAAACCATACTATTGCTCATTTTCTGATTTACCTGCTCATACCTGCCTGATGTTGTAATAATTAACAGGATTTCAGAGACTTGTGATATTTTACAAAATAATATATTATGCTGACAAAACGAATAATTCAATCAATTTTCAGGATAATTGCGCTGATGTGCGGGCACCCGGAGAAAAATTAAAATATTCTCTTATATCAGCATCTGTCATTGCCCTGAAATCCTTTGAAAGACAGAGGCCTACAGCAAACCATAAAAAGTAATTACTGGTATCGTATTGTACAAAATCTTCAATAAAGAGAACTATCCAGCGAAAAGCCAGGAAGATGGCCAGCATTTTACAGAAAAAATTATTGGAAGCAGCCATGCCGTAGTAAATGGCTGAAAATAAAACGAGTGCATACAGGAATACCCCAATAACCCCTGAATATAGCAGGGTATTGAGAAAACCTACTTCTGCCCCATAACGTCCGCCATTCTGGCCTATTTCATCATCAAAATAAACTGTTTTATACTTGGCGGTAGCTCCCTCGCCAAAAATAAAAGAATGGTTTGAACGCATGGAGGAGAACACTTCTTCATACAGAAAGGTCCGGGTGTCTGTGGCCAGGTTGCTGGTTACCCCGTTATCATACTCAATATCATATTTGTCAACATCGTCTGATGGTTTAAAAATATTGTATTGGCCGGTGACCCCCAATAGCAGGAATACTGGTGGTATGAGAACGCAGATCAGGCAGCCAAATTTTAACAGCCCGGTACTGATATAATTTCTTACATAGTACAGCATGACCAGCAGCAATGATAATATTATTCTTATCACATTGGCCCTGTAGTCATAAGCAAGCAATACAGACGCAGCGGCAACACCCAGGATAGCAATCTGCCATTTTGTTTTTACATACGGAACAAGCAGTAAGAAAAAACAAATTGTAATCATAATAGCCCTTGGATAGAACTCCCGCTGCAGGTCTATGTTTAACGTAAGGGGGAGAATGATGTATCCAAAGACAAATAACCTGGTTACCATCAGGGTAAGTAAATCCTTACTATAGGTAAACAGGATACCTGTTATGAGTGCATATGGAACCAGCATGGTAAAGGAGGAATTAAGGAACAGGTATTTCCAGTCCCAGTAATTTCCTGCTGCAATGCCACCCCTTATTATTGTTATTACATTCCACACAATCATCCATTTAAAAAAATACCGGACCAGCGGGGGTATTTTCATCTTCCATTTGATCCTTACACTGAATACCAGCAAACATATCAGTGACACCAGTTTGAGTGCTCCAATGAAATAAGTGCCATCCAGGCTAATGTGCATGGCTGTTGACAAATAGTAAATGGCATCCGAAAGAAGTGCAGCACCAAAAGAAATAATTATCAGTAAGCGGATATTCATGCAGCTGTTTTTATTTTTTATACAGTTCAATAATCTTAGCTACATTATCAGGCATGTAAAAATGAGTGGTTACAAATTTGTATGCATTGTTGCCCTTCTCCCTCATGCTGGCAGGGTTATTTTTAAAAAAAAGTATTTTTTCTGCAATGGCAGCAATGTCTTGATTAATAAGAAAACCATTGTCATCATTTTTTATCAGGTCTGTTAAGCCCGGTGAATTATACAAAATACTGGGCAGTTTGCAGGCCATGGCTTCTATGGCTGCAATGCTTAGACCTTCAAACCGGGATGGCATAATAAACACATCAGAAGCGATTAGATAATCCCTCACATTCACTTTATTACCGAGAAAACGCGTATGCTCCTGGACGTTCAATGCTGCTGCCTCCTTTTTTTCTTCATCTTCCAGGTGGCCAGTTCCCAAATGAAAATAGACACAACGGCAGGCTGGTAAAACAAGTTTCAGCGCGTGTATAATAGCGCTATGGTTTTTTACGGCGCTGCAGCTTCCTGCGGATACGATGATGAAATCTTCCTGGCTTACGCCGAGCTCTTGTCTTACCCGATCCTTTTCATTTTCTGAAGCGGGGAAAAAGCGTTCTGAATCATACCAGTTGTTTACCCGTACAGAAGGATTTTTATAATAATTCAATTCGTTATTATAAACACTCTCACCTATTGTCTGGAATGTTGTTCTGAATATTTTTCTTGCACTCATCCGTTCCAGGTAGGCCTTGATCCATGTAAATTTCCGGTTCTTAAAATTATTATGTGCCGTCATGATACTTTTGCGGCCAGCAAAAAAAGTACATACGGCATAAAACCAGAAAATGTCCGGCCTGTGAATATGAACAATGTCTACTTTTTCCTTTTTGATGAACGCATAGATGCTTTTGAAATAGCGAAAAAGAAAGAAAGGACTTTTAAAACCGGGCGGTAATGGCCTGTGGATGATATGGATATTTGCTTTCTCAAACTGGCGCACAAAGTTTCCCTTGTTTTTACCGGTACTTACTGCCGTCATCCGGATGCCTTCTTTTTGAAACAGAGGGGCAGCATTAGCATACATTATTTCTGCCCCTGAGAAATTTATTTCATTAAAGATGTGTAATACGTGCATCAGGTTTGTTATAGTTTGGTTTGTTGCAGGCCGTTTCAGTAATGTAAATCCCAGCTGATATTATTTTTTACAATCCTGTTGGGGTTGCCTACGCTGATGGAGGATTTTGGTACGTTATTGACTACCATGCTGCCCATACCCACAATACTGCCATATTCAATGGTGACACCCTTGAGTATAATTACACGTGCGCCTACCCACACTTTGTCTTCAATGTAAATTGATTTTTCGGCGTTTATAATTTCATGCTGTTCATTGTAAACAGGATGCGTATCACTCGCCCAAATTTCTATAAAATCAGAGAAAAGACAGCCAGCGCCTATTACAACTTCATTATCTTTTCCCACATTTATTATCCGCACGCCGCCGAATGTGGTGGCTTTTCCTATTTTAATGGTGCACGAACTGCCCCTTATTGTCAACGTTGAATTTCTTAATATTACACCATCTTCAAAATCAATGCGGTTGTTGTCGCCGGAAACAGTTATAATGCTTTTTCCAATGGCAGAATTATTTATAATAATTGTATTGCCCGAACCTTCTACAAAAAAATCCGAGGTTTCGGTTTCACCCGATATAAGTAATTTGTTTCCGGTTCCTTTTAATGAATAAAACGACTTATAAAACATACCTGGCATTGCCACTTTGTTGGCAGCAGCATTGCTCATTAAAAATGGCAGGTATGCTCTTAATTTATAAAATAAGGAAAGTATTTTTTTGACATTTTCTTTCATGCGTGGTTACTTGTGTACTTGAATATTATAAGGCGTCAGTGCAAATATTACCAGTAAGCCGCCGCTTCTACCTTAAGGGCATCTTTTGGCTTTTCTGTTTCCAGTGGCCTTACCCAATGTTCATTATAAAATTTTTGCTGGAAATTATAAAAAGGTATCTCCCATCTTTTGCCCTTGATGCCAAACATACATTGCACTGCACCGCCAACATGAATGGCCTTTTTGCCCATTCTTTTAATACGTGCGGCCAGTGGCATACCATAAGCCCCGCAGCCAAGGATGGCAATGTCAAAATCAGATTTGGCAATCTGCTCAGTCATATAATCGAGGGCTTCAAACCAGTCTTTATACACAGTTTCTGAGTTGCCGTTCGACTGTACCGCCCGCACTATTTTCAAATCAAATGCAGGGAGTACATCAGGATTTTGAAAAAGCAGTTCCCTTTTTTTGTACTGGTTGATAATACTTTCTTCGAATGGATGTACTACCAGCACTTTTTTACCTTCCAGTGCCTTGCTCCAGGGATGAGCATGGTTAAAAGGCGATAAATCTTCCAGTTGTATACGAACATGGTCTTTATTCATATACTTAAAAAGATGCTTTTCATAACTAAGCCATGACCCCAGAATGTCAATTTCAGGAATATCTTCAAGATACATTTCACAGAAACGTTCCAGGTTTTTTACGTCTGCCGGAAAAAACCCGGAGATCACGTTCATGTCGTGAACAAGACCATTCTTAAAATGAAAGAAATAAGGAATGCCTTTCACGAGATTTGAAATATTGCTGAAAAGACTTCCTTTAATAAAGTAATAATTCAGCAGCGTACTTAATTCTGTGGAGCCAAACCTGCCAATCATAACAGGTTTATCCGCAAGCAGTCTTTGTGCAATCAACGCGGAAGCTTCTTCCCCGGTTACCTGCACATTATCGTTTGATACCATGAAGTCCTTATCTGCTCCAATAAGCTGCTGGTATTTTTGAAATATTTTAGCCATCGTATTTATTAGCTTGATTATTTATAATATCGCCGCTAAGCATAGCCACTCTAGCGGGTTCAGCATTTGCAAACAAGCACGCTTCTTCAAGTTTTTTATGATCAAAAGAAGCATTGTCACCTGCCAGCACAAAATCAGCGGAAGCGGGGTAAGAATGCCAGAAATTACCCGGGCATATTTTAATGCCTTTGGATAGTAACGCAGGTTTATAGGAAAATGAGCTTTTGCTGCTGATTAGCATTTCTGCATAAACCATATGCAAAAATGAGTCATAAGCGTTCACATCCAGGCAATAATGCATATTGCTAAACTGTAAAAATTCAGCAAAATCTTCTTTTACGCCTTGTGAAAAAAGATATATATGTACATTTTGATGTGTGTTGAGCACTGCCAGAACCTGTTTCACGATGGCTACGTAGTAATCATTATTCAGCCAGCGTTCTTCCCAGTCTGTACTGGCGGTATTTTTCGAGGCCGCAATATCACCCCGGCGTATATGCACGGCGATATTAAAATTTGCGCCGTCATAAAACAACTGATTGTCTTTACGGGCAGTGGCATTAAAAAACTTTGCGGATAAAAAAGGCGCAGTATCGCATTGCCGCATATAAGACTGATCCTGCGCAAGTATAAAAAGCACTTTTTTGCTGCGGTAAGAATGTATGATTTTGTCAATGAGTACCCGCTCTGTTTCACTTTCGCTGTTAAAGCGGGGCAGTCTAACTTTTTTAAAACTGCGGTCTCTCAGAAGTGCATTTGCATCGGTTTCGTTTTCTCCAAAGCCAAGAAAAAATTCCCATTTTTTATTGGAAAAAGGAAAATGTGCAAAGCCCTGTTTAAATAATTGGGCATAATATAAACCGGCGTTCCAGTTAGCCAGCTGGTGCCCGATACCGGCGCCATAATTTGGTCTCTCTGCTATATAATGTTGTAACCCGGTGCCAGGTATAGTATTTTCTTGTAATGAACCGTACAGCTTATAATGCCAATATGCTGCATATGATCTGAATTGGAGGGGCGTATTCTCTACTTTAGCAAGGAATATTCCCTTCAGTTTCCGGACAATTTTTTCATATGTAAGGGGCGGTAATAGGGGCATAATAATCAGTTTATATCATACTTTTTAAGCCGGTGTTTTTTGTTTGAATACCGCGGCAGTTTAAAAATACGCCGTGGCATGGTTCCGGACAAAACACTAAAGTTGCCTGCTTTTCACGCTGCTTAGTTTTGATTGTGCAAGGGCTAATATTTTTGATGCGTCCTCCCTGAATAAACTGCTGAAAGAAAAAAGCAAAACGCCGAACACAGCAGTATACAGGCAACCTGAAATTATCAGGCCTATCCAGGATAACTGAATAGTAAAGAATGACACGATAAGCGCTGCTAATGTAAGCAAGAGTACTATTAAAGAAGTTTCGCGGATAATGTCTTTTACATGCTGCGCGGAAAGCATTGCTACCTTTGAAACTTTTTTTGGATAATACAGTAACATAATAATTACGGGCATCAAAAAAGACAGCAATACACCCGTCATGCCCATCGTTTTGGCCAATATAAACAGGAACAAAAGGTATACGACACTCTTCACTACATTTATAATACTGTTATTCCTGATATCGCCCATTGAATACGTGATATTAGAAAGGTTATATCCTATAGACAGTATAAAGAATGAAGCGCACATAATGATATTATTGATGTTGCCCACCCAGAATTGCTTGCCTACCCAGTTTGCGGTAAGGCTGTAATTGAAAAGGATAAATCCGCCAATTAAAAATCCTGACGACCAAAGGATTGTAGTCCAGATGCGCATTACGGTTGCCCTTATTTTGTCTGTCTGCCCGGATCCAAATAAGTGCGGCAAGGCCGGCAGCATAGATATGGTAACATTATTAGCCAGGCCGGAAGCAAGTTTTAAGGGGCGCCTCGATAAATCAAGAACGGTTACAGCGTGGGTTCCCAGGTATCTTGACACCAGTATTAAATCAATATTGGTTGCGATTGTTTCAAATAACCTGCTTGAAAATGTGAATGCAAATATTCCGGAAAATGATTTAAAGTATGCTGGTTGAAACGTCAGGTGAACTTTATTCTTTTTAATGAGAACCATGGTGAGTACCATGGAATAAGCAAAAGTGGCCAGCCCCCTGAACAAAGCAGCATACGCCAGCGCATATACCCCAAAGCCCATAATCAGCAATACGATGTTTAATACGATGGCCAGCACAATGACAGAATATAAAAAGATGCCGTTTATCTTGGTTTTTTGATAAGCTAAAACAATATTTCTGAAAGTATCTGCCAGCAGTGAAAAAGCAGTACCCCATAATGCAATGCGGAAAGAACTGATGATATCATCACGGTAAAGCGTATTGATGTTGGCTATTTCGCCGATAAAAAAAGAGAACGAATAACCAATCAGCACTGCCAGCATGAACAGCACAACAGATATGATGATACCTGAAGCAATAGCCACCCCAATTTCTTTTTTGTCATCTTTTCCAATGGCAAATGCTACTTTTTGTAATAGCACATCACCTACACCGGGGTCTACAACTGTAATCCAGGTTAAAATATTGCCCGTTGCCAGCCATGCCCCGTACAAGGAACTGTCTATATAATGCAGGTAAAGCGGTATAATAAGTATACCGTTAAAGATTGAAATTACAAACCCTACATTAAGAAATAGGAAATTCCATAATGTAGTTTTTTTTCTGCTGTGGTCGTTTTTGGTGTCGGCCATCAAACGTATTCTTCTTTTTTACTGATTGGAAGGTTGATTTGTTTCACCTCTTTTTCTAAAGTTGATGAGCCGGAACACAGCAACAGGCGTATTAGACCTGCTGTATAGCCCCGGCTCACAAAAAATATCAGGAACAGTTTATTCAAACTGATTCTTGATCATGTATCCGTTTTCTTTCAATAATTTTTCTTTGAGGAATGTATCCAGATCTGCTGCCACCATCTCTTTCACCAGCATGGGCAGGTCATACTTAGGTATCCAGCCCAGTTTGGTATTTGCTTTTGTAGGATCGCCTATCAGCAATTCTACTTCAGTAGGACGGAAATACTGTGGGTCAACAGCAACAACTTCAAGTCCTTCTTCCAGTTGGAATTTGGGATTGGTGCATTTGCCTACGTATCCTTTTTCTTTAGCGCCTTCTCCCTGGAACACAATGCTGATACCCAGTTCTGCAAATGCCATCCGAACAAACTCGCGTACACGTGTGGTTACACCGGTTGCAATTACAAAATCTTCCGGCGTTTCCTGCTGCAGTATAAGCCACATAGCCTCGATATAATCTTTTGCATGGCCCCAATCGCGTTGTGCATCAAGGTTGCCAAGATAAAGTTTCTCCTGCAGGCCAAGTGCAATTTTTGTAGCAGCACGTGTTATTTTACGTGTCACAAATGTTTCTCCACGCAGCGGACTTTCGTGGTTAAATAAAATACCATTGCAGGCAAACATGCCATAGGCTTCACGGTAATTTACAGTTATCCAGTAAGCGTACATTTTTGCTACAGCGTAAGGACTGCGGGGGTAGAAAGGTGTAGTTTCCTTTTGTGGTACTTCCTGCACCAAGCCATACAATTCAGATGTAGAAGCCTGGTAAATTTTCGTGGTTTTTTCAAGGCCCAATATCCGGATGGCCTCCAGCAGGCGCAGCGTACCAATACCATCAGCGTTGGCGGTATATTCGGGGGTGTCAAAGCTCACTTTCACGTGGCTCATAGCGCCCAGGTTATATATTTCATCCGGTTTGGTCTGCTGTATAATACGAATAAGGTTCGTAGAATCTGTTAGATCCCCGTAATGCAGTGTAAAACGAAGATTTCTTTCATGGGGGTCCTGGTACAAGTGGTCAATACGGTCAGTATTAAACAAAGAACTTCTTCTTTTTATGCCATGTACTATATATCCCTTATCAAGTAAAAATTCTACCAGGTAAGCGCCATCCTGTCCGGTAATACCCGTAATCAACGCTGTTTTCATGTAAGTTTATTTTATTTTTTAAAATCAGGAAAACTCCTCAAATATATGCTTGACCCTAACACTATAACCGGATCAATGAACGCATAGATAACTAATTTATTTGAAAATATTAAAATGTGCAGTTTACAAAGCGCCTTCTGTTACGCGTTTTTGTGCATGAAGAAAGTCTTCATAAGCCAGTTTTATGCCGTCTTCCAGTGCAACACTGTGTTTCCAGCCGAGGGAGTGGAGCCTTGTTACATCCATTAATTTGCGGGGAGTACCATCTGGTTTTGTAGTATCAAATGAAATTTTGCCTTTAAAACCTGTGGTTTGTTTAATAAGGGTAGCCAGTTCAGCAATGCTAAGATCCTGGCCGGTGCCAATATTGATTAATTCTCTATTGTCATATTCTTTCATCAGGAAAAAACAAGCTTCTGCCAGGTCATCCGCATACAGGAATTCACGTTTGGGCGTTCCTGTTCCCCATACCACCACTTCAGGCGCACCATTCTCTTTTGCCTCATGGAAACGGCGGATAAGACCCGGCAAAACGTGTGAATTGCTGGGATGATAATTATCTCCTTTGCCATACATATTGGTAGGCATTACGCTGATAAAGTTGGCACCGTACTGGTCACGGTAAGCTTCGCATAACTTAATGCCTGCAATTTTTGCAATAGCATATGGCTCATTGGTAGCTTCCAGCAGACCAGTCAGTAAATATTCTTCTTTGAGCGGCTGGGGGGCCAGTTTTGGGTAAATGCAGGAACTGCCCAGAAAAAGCAGTTTTTCCACACCCGTTTTCCAGGCACTATGAATGATATTAGATTCAATCAGCAGGTTGTCGTATAAAAAATCGGCCCTGAATGTATTATTAGCAACAATGCCACCTACTTTGGCTGCAGCCAGGAAAACAAACTCAGGGCGTTCTGTTTCAAAAAAATCGGACACGGCCTGCTGATTTCGAAGATCCAGTTCTTTTGAACTGCGTACGATGATATTGTTGTAACCTTTACTTTGAAGATTGCGTTTTATTGCCGAGCCTACCATTCCGCCATGACCAGCAATAAAAATTTTCTGATTCTGTTCCATCTGAGAATTTAGTGTCAAAAAATAACGATATGTTTTCCGTTTACAGTTGAAAAATAATGAAATGACTATTACCTGAATGCATACAGCCATTGCTGCTTTTTAAATCCGGCAACTGCTTCTTCACTCAGAATTTCAACATTGGAGGATTCTACCTCTGCATGCATCATATAACCCAGGGATGGCAGTATTACTTTTATGGTTTTGTTTTTTACAGAAACTACCTGGCCTATCTGCATTACAAGCGGCCCCCCAATAATGCGTACATTATCGTTGAGGTTAACGCCGGTTCTTTCAAGACGTACATCTTTGTAATCATTAAGAAAATCGCGTATGGCCTGAATTTCATTATTGCGAACCTCGGCGGGCTTGCCCAACCAGTAAACAAAGTTTATTATGCCATCGGTGAGGCGTACCGATAGCTGTTCTGTTTCATCTATACGCACAAAGACATATGAACTAAATAATGGCTCCGCAACCAGTTTTTTCCGGTCGCTCCATTGTTTATGCACCCTGTTGAGGGGGCAGTAATGCTCGATTTTTTTACGACCAAGCAGGTCCGATACTTTTTTCTCCCATCTGGGCCGGGTATAAACAACATACCACTTTTTTGTTACACTATGCATAGGGATTCGTTTGCTTCATTAATAAAATTATTCATGGCTTCGCCATTCCGGTTACATAAGTTACGGTCAACAGGCATATGTATTCATCTCATCCTCTCCGGCTACCAGTAAAAACAGTTTGCCACATTACTCTTTGCAAGACGACAAAAACCCTCTAAACGTTGACGTTGCTTTTACTTTTATTGCTTCCGTTTGATTCCCGGTACGGGTAGCCGTAATTGTAATCATAGCCATATCCATAACCGTAACCATATTTACCCAAGCCTCTTTTCTTTACACCATTAAACACAATTCCGGTGTTTTTTAACCTGTGTAATTCCGCATTATCGTCGAGGCGCTGTACGTGAATCTTCGGCGTAAATCCATGCCGGATTACATATACGGTTGCATCGCACCAGGATGAAATGCTGTACGCATCTGTAATGGCCAATACTGGTGTTGTATCAATGATAACAATATCAAAAATAGTTTCCAGGTAATTCAGCAATTTTTGTGCTTTTCCGTTAAGTATCAATTCGGAAAGGTTGCCGCCCGTATCTTTTCCGGCCGGGACGATAAAAAGATTTTGATTGGCGGCAGTCTTTTTTATGATATGGTCAGCATCTTTTTTGCCTGTCAGATAATCGCTCATGCCATATTCACCGGTTACGCCAAAAATGCCGGCTATCTGCGGCATGTACAAATCCATGTCTACCAGAACTACTTTTTTACCCGCAGCTGCAATGCTGAGTGCAAGATTTGCCGCAACAAAACTTTTACCTTCTCCTGCTATAGAAGATGTAATCATTATTTTTTTTGAATTGGCCTGATTGCCCAGATGACCCAAAGCAGTTCTTATTTGACGGAACTGCTCTTCTGCAAAGCTTCTGCCGCTACCCGCCAATAATGTTTTGTTAGAATCATCATAAACAATTTCCCCCAGTACAGGTATAGTGCTGTACGATTCTATGTCGCTCCTGAACAGAATTTTTCCGTTGAACACTTCTTTCAGCATAATAAGCGCAATGCCAAGCGCTATTGCACCAAGCATGGAAACCATAAAAATTACCGATCTCTTAGGGCTTACCGGTCCGGAAGTAGATTCCGCTTTATCCACCAGGCGGCTGTCTGCTACCGTTGCATTGAACGAAAGCGCGGCTTCTTCCCTTTTCTGTAAAAGGAATGTATAAATATTATTTTTTATTCCCAATGGGCGGTTCATTTCAGCCAGTTCTCTTTGTTGCTTGGGAACACCTCTCAACAAGGATGAATAACGGTCTATTGTACCATTCAGGTTATCCCGGCCAGCTGTAAGACTGTTGCGCTGGTTCCTGATGATGTCAAGTATGTTAGGTTTTATCTTGGTTATTTCATTTTGCAGCGACACCATGATAGGGTGATTCTCGGGGGTATTTTTTTTCAGTTTTTCATACTGCAGCTCATTGTCGTACAGGTTGGTAACCAGCTTGGATAAAAGTTCATCCTGTATTCCAAAAGACGCAGGTACTACGCCAGCCTGGTTATTTTTTGCAAGCACATATTTTTCTACCTGATTCAGCGCAGCCAATTGTACGTTCAGCTCACTGGCTTTCTGGTTACTTTCTCCAACGCTTCTCAGGTACAACTGACTTTGTCCGTCAAGATCAACTGCCCCTTTTTCAGTGCGGAATTTTTGTATGCCCCTTTCAGCAGAATCAAGCTGAGGTTCAATATACTTCAGCCGCTTCTCTACAAAAGCAAGGGTGTTGGCCGCCAGCTGTGTTTTATCGGTAATGGATACCTTGTTGTAAACCAGCATGAGGTTGTTTAAAATTGCTTCACCTCTCTCAGGACTGGAATCTTTTATTTTAAGCGCGATAACGGTAGATAATTTACTCACGGGGCTGACTTCTACCGCGGCCGCAATATTCTTAGCAAGTTTTTTTACACTAACCAGTGAAAAAGAAAACTGGCCAGCGTTTTCAGCGGGGCGATAAAGCGGATTTTCTGTAAACCGACAGATACCCCATGGAGTGGATAGCCACCTGCCTGCAGGATAATTTTTATTGTCAATGATGACAACTTTATCTGTCGAAGACCAGGTAAAGACAGTAGGCTTAAGTTCTGTCAGTGAATCAGGGTTTTTTAATTCCACCACTATAGGACTGCTGGTATAGGCAGATTTGGTGATAAAGCCATTTTTCTCAGAGATAGGTGCATAAAGAAATAATTCCTTTACTACTTCACTCAAAAGAGCTCTGGAACGCATTATCTCAGTTTCGTTCTCAACAATTTTTTTCGCATTCAGGGGGTTTAATGATTCAACAAATTTTGAATCATCAAGTCCTTTTTTTTCATCCTTAATAAGTATGGTTGCGCTTGATTCATACATGGGCGTAGTGGTACGCAGGTATAAGTAAGCAGTACCCAGGCCGCAAATCATCAAAATTACAAATAAGGGCCAGTAAGGCCAGTAACGGAAAAATAACTGCTGAAATAAATTATTTTCAGCAGTTTCAAACCCATTATTTGCGGAAACCTGCATTTTTTTCATAATTGCGTTTCTTAATTTTTTATAATCCTGTCCACAACTATCACTACCACAGATAAGGCAGCTATAAAAGATGGCAATAATTGCCTGAAACTACTTACGCTGGCTATTTTGTTTTTATTGGGTTCCACATATACTACGTCATTCGATTTTAAATAATAGAAAGCCGAAGTAAGTGTAGCCGGTGAATTTAAATCGATACGGCGCACTATTTTTTTGCCTTCTTCTTCGCGTATCAGCAAAACATTATCTCTTTTGCCGTAAATCGTTAAATCTCCTGCAAGACCAATCGCTTCAAGAATACTTATTTTTTCATTGGGCACCGTAATTACCGTTGGTTTTCCCACTTCACCCAGAACGGTAACCCTGAAATTGAGAAACCTGATAGTAACCAGCGGATCAACCAACAATTTTTTTGTGGTCAGGCTGTCAAGGATATTGTCGGTCAATTCTTTTACCGTTAAACCTTCAGCTTTCAGTTTTCCCAAAACGGGAAACTGAATTTCTCCATTTTCATTAACAAGATATCCTACGTTCTGTGTGGTAGTTCCGTTGGCAGAAGCCGTAGTAGTTGATGGCAGACTGGGCGCATTGAAAATCATGGATGCTTCTGCACTCAAACTCGTTACATATATGCTTAACAAATCATTTTTATGCACTATCGGCTGTGCCGCTTCGTAAGACGTTTTATATACACCATTTTGTATATCGTTGAAGTATGTAGTCTTTCTGGTATCCACACAAGACGTAATCATCAAAATACCTGTAAGTACCATCAGCGTTGTCAACCATGCATACTTATTCCTTGCTTTTAAAACACGACTCATAGCTATAGCGTAAATATCTAATTTTCAATAAATTATGGCTGCAAAATGTCAGAACGGGCTTTCGTAGAAATAAGCTTGTTATGCAGGATACCTGGGATAGTGGATAATTATGCCTAACAATTAAGAAAAGAGTACCACAACACTGGTTATCAAATGTACGCCACAACAGGTAATTCGTCTATTCTATTCTTTATCGTAAAAAAAATACTTGTTGCAGTAATAGTTTGTAGTTTCTTTATAAACCCAGCTGCAAAGAAAGCATTTTTTTTCAATAAAAAAAAGGGTAAAAACCCTTATTTAAAATATTGCCGGTATAAGATGTAATTAAATAATTACCAGTTGTTTAATTCGTGGTTTTTTTATTTGGTAAAGAGGATTTTACGCAAATGCTTTTTTATGGATGAGATTTTGAACCAACGCAGTAAAAACGACGCAAGAAACGAGCAAAATCAAGCTATTTGATTACTTTATGTAATAGTCTCATACCTGAGTTTGTAATTTTGTTGGCATTATTTGCAACCGCCTTGGCTATACCCAGTTCCACCACGGTGCCGAGCGTCTTTTTGATAATTCCTGAAGAACCTCTGATAAGCAATTTCTTGGATAAAAATCCCACGGCAAGGCCGGCAGCACCTTTTAATAAAGTAGTACCAAAACCAGGCGATTTCACAGCCTTGTTAAAAGTATTTTTTATTAAGTTAATAGGCTTAATGCTGTCGAGGGCAGCATTCGATATTGTTTTGAGATCTTCTTCTTGTTCAAGACGTTTAGCTTCCAATGCAAGAATACGCAGACGAAGATCATCTGAAGTGTGTACTGGCATCATTCTGATGTTTTTAAAATTTTACCGATAATAAAATTACTAACCGGCGTTTTTATTAACCGTTTGCGGTTTGAGTGGCAAATAATACCGGCAATACCATAAACTCCCGCCACAATGAAAAAACCGTAATAGTTTTTTCCCAACCATTCTCCAATCAATAAAGCTAAACCCACACTCAATGTAAGTAAAAATGCAACGGCGAACAAGGCTATTACTACTGATGCAGCTGCATCAGATACTGTGTCGGAAGTCTTGTCAGCAATTTTTAATTTAATTAAGCTTGCTCGTGTTGCTGCATATTCACCAGCTTTCGAAAATAGTGATTCAAAATGATTGGGAGAGGCTTCCATGTTATAGAGATTTTATAGTATGCCGGTATATTAATAAATGAGAAAACTAATCAGTTAACTTTAAGAAAGTGCATTCTTTGCCTCGTGTTTCAAAGAATTCAGTTTGATTCTTCCTTTTTCTTCCACGTCCTCGGCTTCTGACTTCACTGTAGAATAAGATTCTTTTATTCCATCTATAAAATCATTGAATGATCCTTTTACTGAATCTCCCAGGTCGCCTGTTTTTTTAGAGATTTTTTTTCTTGTTTCAGAACCTTTTTCCGGTGCAAGTAAGATGCCCGCCAATGCGCCAACAGCTGCGCCCGCTAAAAATCCTAATAGTGTTTTTGTGTTAGCCATAATTGTAAATTTTAGGTAGATAAAAATTTCTTGCTTCGCAATTGTATACCCCAAAACGTTGCCAAATAACCACTGTGCGATTTTAACCCGTAACATCTGCAGCATTAAATAATAACGGCCTTATTTGTATTTATAAATACACATCTGCAGCAAATCTGTGTACTATTTTCCCCACTTACTAAGGTGTACATGCCATTCATTAATAAAGAGGTCCTATATTATATAGACAGGATTAATGCAAAACAACTGTTTTTGCATTAATAAATAATGGCATAATTATATATAAACCATAAAACATATTAAATTCTATAAACCTAAACCCCTTAAATGTATGTTACCTAAAATTGGAATTTCTGAAAAAAATCTCTCTGCAATCTCCGGTGTACTATCAAAAATACTTGCTGATGCTGTACTGCTTTATACAAAGACAAGAAAGTTTCATTGGAATGTATCAGGCCCCAGCTTTATGGAATTGCACAAATTGTTTGAAAACCAGTACAAGCAACTGGAAGAGGCTATTGATGAAATAGCAGAGCGTATTAATAAGTTAGGCAGTAATGTGCCTGGCACTATGGCAGAATTTATCGAATTATCTTCTCTGAAAGAAGCCCCTGGCAAAATACCCGCCCAGCAAGCTATGATCAAAGAGTTATTAGGTGATCATGAAGCAGTAATAGTAACCCTTCGTAAAGCTGTGGATGATTGCGATGAAAAATTTAAAGATGCAGGTACCGCAGACTTTCTTACAGGCGTAATGGAAGATCATGAAACAATCGCCTGGACATTAAGACGATATCTCGATTAATCTTATTATAATATTTAGCTGCGCAAGATTTTTCTTTTGCAAAGAATCAATGTTGTTAAACAACCCAATATAGAAAGAAGGAAATTTATGCAAAACGGAACATTACTTCAATACTTTCATTGGTATTATCCGCAGGATGGAAGTTTATGGAACAAGTTGAAACAAGATGCGGATGCGTTGGTTAAGATGGGCATTACAGCCGTGTGGCTGCCCCCGGCTTTTAAAGCCAATGCAGGTGGTATGAGCGTTGGGTATGATGTATACGATTTATATGATTTAGGAGAATTTGACCAAAAAAGTTCCATGCGCACCAAATACGGAACAAAACAGGAATACATAGATGCCGTTAAAACCGTGCAGGCGACAGGTATACAGGTGTATGCAGACATAGTTGTTAATCACCTGGCTGGCGCAGATGAGCCCGAGACCATCATGGCACGGAAGGTGGATCCGGAAAACAGGAATGAATTTATATCTGACGCATACGATATTGAAGCGTATACCAAATTTACACATCCGGGACGCAACGGAAAATATTCAAATTTTGTATGGGATCATACTTGCTTTACAGGTGTTGATTATGATAACATCACTAAAGAAAGTGGTATATACAGTATCATCAACGACTATGGAGAAGGGTGGGAAGATGTGGTGGATGAAGAAAAGGGCAACTATGATTACCTGATGTACACTGATATCGAGTTTCGTAATCCGGCAGTAAGGGATGAATTGAAAAGATGGGCAGATTGGTATTACAATGAGGTCAAATTTGACGGTGTAAGACTTGATGCAGTGAAGCATATCTCTCCTGATTTTTACCGTGACTGGCTTGAGTATCTTCGTACCAGTACAAAGAAGGAAATATTTGCAGTGGGTGAATACTGGGCTCCTGGTAACCTTCCGCTGATGCTAAAATATATTGATGCCACCGGAGGGAAGATGTCATTGTTTGATGCTGCACTTCACCACAACCTTCATGCAGCTTCTAAAAGCGGCAAGGATTATGATCTTACAAAAATATTCGATAATACATTAGTGTCAGTAAGGCCTGAATTAGCAGTAACCGTTGTTGATAATCATGATACACAGCCGCTGCAGGCGCTTGAGGCGCCCGTAGAACCATGGTTTAAACCAATAGCATATGCGTTGATTTTACTGCGCGAAAAAGGATATCCGTGCGTGTTCTATCCTGATATTTTTGGCGCTACTTATACAGACAAAGGTAGTGATGGCAACGATTATGAAATATACCTGCCCGGCTGCGAGAATATTGACAAATTGCTAATGGCACGCAAAGTGCATGCATATGGTATACAAAGAGATTATATGGATCATGGTAATTGCATTGGCTGGACAAGAGAAGGGGTAGACGATATGCCAGGATCAGGATGCGCAGTTTTATTGTCTAATGGAGATGAAGGATTCAAAAAAATGGAAATAGGCGGCGTGCATAAAAACAAAATATTTGTTGACTTCCTGGGCAAATATATAGGGGAGGTGCAAATAGATGAGAACGGTTTTGGAGATTTTCATTGTTTGCCAGGGTCTGTTTCAGTATGGGTAGAGAAGCCGGCATGAGACGGACCCTGTATATGCTTTAATTTAAAAATGTATTTTTTTATGGAGAACAGTTTCTATTTAAAAATTACGAACCATATTAATGCTGTCAGGGTTACGCCCGTTCATCATCCCTGTCATCAGTTGTACCACGTTGTATTTGAGGATGGATATGAGAATATCTTTTTTACTGATGTTGAAACTGGAAACTGGATAGAGGAAGATTTAGGAGAGACGGCACTTGCAGCTGGCTTTGGTGAAGGATTAAGCCGGCTGAAGGATAGTATACCGATGCCGCTGAAATCACTTTCGTGGTGCCGGGCCTCAATAGCCACCATGGTGGTCAATTTTGGCTTTTGTACTTCTTTAGACGAGGGTAATACTATTTTTGAACTCTATGCTGATAACCATAAGTTTCTGTGCAACCTGGTTAAAAATAAACAGGGCAAATGGATCATGTTTGGTTCCCAAAGAACTTCTATGGAGCATCAGTATATAAACCAGGTCCAGGTAATTATAAGCGTATTAGAAGGCATGGCAGATTGTAAATAATATGATATAAACCAACGGCCTGAAGCAGATGCAGGCTTTAAAAAACAAAAAAAATGAAAAGAAATGTTTTACTCAGCCAGGCAATTATTGCAGTGCTGGCATTGGGCTTTAGCAGCTGTGAAGCAATAGGTGGAATTTTCAAGGCGGGCGTTTGGTCGGGGGTTATAATAGTGGTAGGTATTATAGCCCTTATTATTTTCGTTATCTCGCGAATGTCTGGTAAAAAATAACAGTAATTAATAAAACAAAAAAAGAGGATACAGTTTGTATCCTCTTTTAACCTTAAACCCTAAAACCCTCTACCTATGAAATGATGTATTGAGCAGGCGCAGCTGCATAAAAGCATAAGTTATACCATTAAGCTGGCAGCGAATTAGTTTCCTGAGGTTATCATGTAAGAATGGCTCATTTAAAATAGTTCTGTATGCAATTATCATTTTCTTTTCGCTAACCTCACAGGATTTTAAAATATCATCTTCGTCTGAGATCATCAATGTATTCACGTGCATGTCAAAATCATGGGGATGCGGCATATTTCCACCCATTGTCTCTATCTGACTTGATAATTCAATAGCATATTGGTTGGTTTCCTGGGCAAGCGTTAAAACTGTCCGTTTTAATGCTTTGTCATTTACCTTGCCGGCAAATGCTTCATACTCTGTTTTTCTTTCTTTTAATAATTTAAAGAGGGTGTCTAATTTTTCCAGCACAAATGCGGGTATTTTATTAACAGTAGAGAAGATCATGGCAGGCTTTTTTATGGTATAAGGAATTCGAACAACTTATTATGGTAGTTTCAATTTGTATACCAGCTTTTTTTACAATTTTTACCGTTGTGAACATTTAAATTGTAGACTTTGGCTAATTTTTGGCGGTAAATATTTCTACACTTTTTGTTTTAAACCAATATTGAATGAAAAGAATAATAGACAAGTTAAAAATTCATAACCGGATCAGGGTGGGATATGGAACCGCTTTTTTTCTATTATTGGTCTCCTATGTTGTAACACTTATAGTAAACAGGCAGGTCCTTAAAACGGCGGAGTGGGTGGACCATACTAATAAAACCATTATTCACCTGGAAAGAATAATGTCTGATCTTAAAGATGGTGAAACGGGAGCGAGGGGCTATGCTCTCATGAGGGATGCGCGCTTTTTAACGCCGTATGCTACCAGCAAAGTAAGGGTTGATTCTACATATGCGCTGTTGCGTGTTGAGACCACCGATAACCCTCTTCAGCAGGCAAGACTTGATACATTGAGTAAGTTGATTAATGAAAAGTTTGCGTGTATGCAGGAGGGCCTCCGGCAACTTGGTGATAATGGGTTTCAGATAAATGATAGTATAAAGGCCCTCACCAACCGTGGTAAAGTGGCCATGGATCATATCCGCTTTCTGATCACCAGGATACAATTTAGCGAAGCAGAAGCATTAAGCAAGAGAAAGACGAGCATGCAAACTTTGTTTACTACGCTTAATGTCATTATTGTTGTTACACTGGTGATTGCTTTTCTACTACTCATATTTGGATTTCTCACTTATATGCGTGAGAATAAAGCAAGAAGGGAGGCGGATGAAAAAGTGCATGAATACCAGGAACAGCTACGGGTCCGTATTATGGAATTGCGTGGGGTAAATAAGGAATTGTTGCAGATGCGCAGTATAGAGAAATTTGCCTCTACCGGGCGGATAGCGCGTACTATAGCGCACGAGGTAAGAAACCCGCTTACCAATATAAATCTGGCTATGGAACAGCTTAAAAGTGAAATGTCTGGCGATGAAGACAACAGTATCCTCTTTGAAATGGTTCAGCGAAACAGTAATAGAATCAATCAACTGATAACAGATTTGCTTAACTCTACCAAGTTCGTGGAACTGAGTTATGGTAAAACTTCTATTAATGATTTGGTAGACGAAGCGCTGGATATGGCAAAAGACAGGATAGCATTATACAATACTTCTGTGGTAAAACAATACAGTGAAGATATTTGTGACGTGGAGGTAGATAAGGAGAAATTAAAAATTGCCTTTCTGAATATTATTGTAAACGCAATAGAAGCCATGGAGCCAGGCAAGGGAGTGCTTAAAATTGTCACAAAAGGGGAGAACAACAAATGCGTAATAGAGATATCAGACAATGGTTCTGGTATGGATAAAGAATCAATGAGCAGGCTGTTTGAACCTTATTTTACCAGTAAGCCCAAAGGCAATGGGCTGGGCCTGACCAACACGCAAAATATTATACTCAACCACCGGGGCACTATACAAGCAGAGAGTGAAAAAGGCAAAGGCACTACTTTTACTATTTCACTTGAATTTGTACAGTAATTCAATACGCCTAACCTGGGCCCGGTAGTATACGTACATAGCCCCTTGCACTTACATGCAGAGGGGCTTTGTATAGTAAAACTGAATTTATCAGAGTTTTTCAATCCAGCTAATTACTTCTTCTTTTGTTTTACCTATTTTCTTTTGTATGCGCCCTACCAGTTCGTCGTCTTTTCCATCTTCGTATAAAAGATCATCATCAGTAAGATCTGCATATTCCTTTTTTGCTTTGCCTTTGAGGTCGTTCCAGGCGCCACTCAGTTTTAATTTCCAGCTTTCCATATTTGTCATTTTTATGTTTAAAAAATTAATGCCCTTGCCCAATCATTTGCACCGCGTATTACCCGAAGCAATACGGAGATAATTGCAATAACCAGTAACACCTGTATAAGACCGGTTGCATGGTATCCGAGAAAACCGATAGCCCGGATAATAACAAGCACCAGCGCTATAAAATGTAAGATATTGCCCATCCGGTAAATTTCAGAAAATGAACAGGGATTAATAATGCCTCCCTGCAGGGATATATGTAAAATGTTTGCCAGAATTTTGGAAGAGCAGAAATAAGTCAAAAAGAACCGCTGCTTCGGCTGTATGTAGAAAACATGAGATTGCGGGGTGAACGGATGTAGATTTATTTCTACAACGTACGGGATTGTATATTAAATGTATTTACAACAATTTATTGATAGCGTAATCGATTACATCTCTTGTAAAAGGTTTGCTGATAAATAGATCTGCGCCCTCTGTCTGGGCTTTTTTTCGTTCTGCAAGGCCATCATGCGCCGTAATCATTACTATTTTCACCTGGGGGTAATTGGCTTTTACATAACCAATAAAGTCAAGGCCAAAGCCGTCGGGAAGGTGATTGTCCAGAAATAAAATGGAGGGTGTGTCGTGGGCTAAAGATTCTTTGGCACCCGCAAGGTTGTTTACAAAAGAAGGTTTTAGCTGCTTTTGTCTCAGAATCCCGCTTAACAGGAAACAAATATCAACTTCATCATCTACTATTAGGGCTTTCAAGGTATCACTAATTATAATTTTTAGCTTTTCCACGGGTAACCAGGTTTAATACACAGCTTGCGCATGGCAATTATGAAGCAATTAATCTGCCAGTAAATCGCTAAGCGGGAAAAAAATAATGCTGGCTAACTTTCAGTTAATTTTACCGGTCCCTCAAAAAATATAATTGTTTTAAAATCTGGCAAGCTATTTTTATATTAGTCCACGGTGTGCTGTTGCTGGCTGTTATTAAATAACCGGTATAAAAGTAAGCAACAGATAAAACTCGTCTATTGTGTATGCTTCATAAAATTAAAAAGAGCTTTTCATTTCTACACCAGGTAATAAACGATTTCATTGATGATAAAGCCCTGAAATTCAGCGCTTCACTAGCATATTACACGGTTTTTTCCATCGCTCCTTTTCTTGCAATTATTATATCCTTTAGCAGCTTCTTCTTTAGCAAAGAGGTTATACAAGGTGAACTGTATCCGCAAATGACCCAACTGGTAGGCAGTGAAGCAGCCCTTCAAATACAGCAAATGATTACCAATATACATTTGTCCGGGAACAGTGCTTTTGCCACGGTTATCAGTTTCATTGTTTTAATTGCAGGCGCTACGGGTATTTTTAGCGAGATACAGGATTCCATTAATCATATATGGGGCTTAAAAAGTAAACCCAAAAGGGGTTGGATTAAGATGCTGGTGAACAGGCTTGTCTCTTTCTCACTAATTATAAGTCTCGGGTTCCTGCTTATGGTTTCGTTATTACTGAATACACTGGTGGAGGCCCTCAGCAAGCAATTATTGAAATTATTGCCTGGTAAAGCGGTATATGTGGTGGATGCGCTTAATAACTGTCTTATGTTTATTCTTATATCATTCCTTTTTGGCATTATTTTTAAAGTTTTACCAGATGCCAAGATAAAATGGAAGCATGTAATGGTAGGGGCTTTTACAACTGCAGTGCTGTTCATGGTTGGTAAATTCGCTATCGGATTCTATCTTGGGCACAGTAACCTTGGCATTATTTACGGAACAGCCGGGTCAATTATCATAATTATGTTGTGGGTATACTACAGTGCGGTTATTTTGTATTTCGGAGCGGAATTCACAAAAGTATATGCCAGGAACTATGGAGGAGAGATACGACCCAACGATTACGCCGTATGGGTTAGAACCAAAGAGATAGAATTACCGTCGAAAGCAATGAATTAAATTTTTTTAATTAAATTACTTCTTTAAAAAACAGCATACTTATGAAGCGCATTCTTCTTATTGACGATGACATGGATATGTGTACCTTACTGGGCAGGTTTCTGCAGCGCAAGGGATTTGAAACCGATGCGGCTTATAGCGGTAATAAAGGCATAGCAAAATTCAAGGAACAGCAGTTTGATGTGGTGTTATGTGATTTCAGACTTGGCGATAAGGAAGGCCGGGAAGTATTAAAAGAGATTAAAGAAATTAACCCGCATGCTGTGGTAATCATCATTACCGGCTATTCTGACATCAAGATTGCAGTTGATGTTATAAAGCATGGCGCATTTGACTATATAACAAAACCTCTGATACCAGAAGAAGTGTTGAATGTGATTAACAAATCACTGCAGGAGCCATCATCCGGCAACGGCTCTTCTGCTGCCAAAAAGAGTAGCGGTGCACTGGCCAGCGATGGAGAATTTCTTAGGGGCCAGGCAGGTGCAACAAAAGAGTTATACAAGCAGATAGAACTGGTGGCACCTACCAATTATAGTATTATTCTCTACGGCGAAAGCGGTACCGGCAAAGAAGTAATGGCAAAAACCATTCATCTTAGCAGTGCACGCAAAGACAAGCCTTTTGTGGCGCTTGACTGTGGCACCCTATCAAAAGAATTGGTGGGCAGTGAATTATTCGGGCATATGAAAGGTTCATTTACCGGTGCACTCGGCGATAAAGAAGGCCTTTTTGAAGTAGCGAATGGCGGTACACTTTTTCTTGACGAAGTAGCCAACCTGTCGCTGGATATACAAGCGTCTTTGCTAAGGGTAATCCAGGAAAGAAAATTTAAGCGGGTAGGGGGTAATAAAGAAATCAATGCCGATGTTCGTATACTGGTGGCATCCAATGAAAACCTGCAGGATGCATACCGGCGTGGAAAATTCAGGGAAGATTTATACCATAGATTTAATGAGTTTTCTATCAATATTCCGCCACTGCGCGAACGTAAAGATGATATCGTACTTTTTGCAAACTTTTTTTTAAAGCAATCCTGTGCCGAACTGAATAAAGAAATTGCAGGTTTTGAAGATGAAGTAATGCAGTTGTTTATTAATTACTCATGGCCTGGTAACCTGCGCGAATTCAGAAATGTAATACGCAGGGCGGCATTGCTTACCAATACAGGTTTAATTGGCAGTAAGGTGTTGCCCTGGGAGATGACGCAGTACAATCCTTTGAAAGATGAATCCATCACATATTCACCTGCTCCTCCGTCTGCAACAGTGAGTGGTGAAGCATCGCCAGCCGCAGCACGGCAGCCATTTGATTTAAAGAACGCCGCGTCACAGGCCGAATATGAAACAATAATGAATGTGCTGAAGCAAGTCAACTTTAATAAATCTAAAGCAGCTGATATTTTAAAAATTGACAGAAAAACGCTCTACAATAAGTTAAGGGTCTATGAATCTCATCAGCATAATGGGGAATAATTTCTACGGACAATCCTTAGAATAATATTGAAATACATAATAAACCCTTGCCAGTCAGGGGTTTTATTTTTTTACAGGGTGATAGAGTAAGGGGTATATGCTTTGCCTTTGTTAGCGTATCACTAAATACAGTAATTAACCTTAAAAACATATTTTATGACTTCACCAGGATTAATGACCACATTAAGTTATGTAATGGAAAAGCTGCGTTTGAAAAAACAAGACAACGAATTTTCTATGGCACCAGAAGGGTTTACTATCGGTAACGGTAAATTTTACAACCCGGAAGACCTTACTATCATTAAAACATTTCGATTTGAAGGGGATTCAAACCCTTCAGATGCATCTATTTTATATGTTATTGAAGCCCATGATGGTTTGATTGGCTATAGTATTGATGCTTACGGTGCTTATAGTAACCATGATGACGATGGTTATGATGATTTCATACGCAAATTGAAGGTTGAAGACAGGGATGAACAACAAATTTTCGAATAAGGGAAAATTTCCCGTCATTTATATCCGTCTTAATGATTAGTAAAGCCATTGATTTTTTCAATGGCTTTTTTTTATATCAGGCCACGCTTATCAGCACTGCTGTATTTTCACAAACAAAAAAAAGATACTTTTTGTTACCCTTTATTTACCCGTTGATGCCGGAGGCTATGGGCGGTCTGCAATGCTTATCCCTTCCTATCTTTATCATTCACTAATCTTTTATTGACTATGCAGGGTTTTACCAATCGCGTCACCAGGCTATTTGGCATCCAATATCCAATTATCCAAGCAGGAATGGTATGGGCCAGTGGTTGGCGGCTGGCCAGTGCTGTAAGTAATGCGGGCGGTTTGGGTACCATTGGAAGCGGGAGCATGTACCCCGATGTATTAAGAATCCATATTCAGCAGTGCAGGGCAGCTACTGCGCAACCGTTTGCTGTTAATGTACCCTTACTGTATCCCGATATAGATAAACATATGGCTATTATCTTGGAAGAAAAAGTACCCATTGTTTTTACTTCTGCAGGAAACCCCGGCACCTGGACTTCCATATTAAAGAAGGAGGGAATAACGGTGGTGCATGTGGTGAGCAGCAGCAAATTTGCAAAAAAAGCTGCCAGTGCTGGCTGCGATGCAGTAGTGGCGGAAGGTTTTGAGGCAGGTGGGCACAACGGCCGCGAAGAAACTACCAGTATGGTGCTGATACCCGCCGTGGCAGCGGCGGTGGATATTCCTGTTATAGCTGCGGGTGGAATAGCCACCGGCAGGCAAATGCTGGCAGCTATGGTAATGGGTGCCGAAGCTGTGCAGATGGGTACCCGTTTTGTTGCCAGTGAGGAAGCTTCGGCGCATGCTGCGTTTAAGCGCAGTGTAATTAATAGCAATGAAGGAGATACCATGTTGAGTCTGAAGAAAATAGTACCGGTAAGATTACTGCGCAATAATTTTTTTAATGATGTGGCTGCTGCAGAACAGCGAGGCGCTTCCGCAGAAGAATTGATGCAGTTACTGGGCAGGGGCCGTGCAAAAAAAGGCATGTTTGAAGGCAATTTGGAAGAAGGTGAGCTGGAAATAGGACAGGTAAGTGCTTTGGTAAACTCGGTAAACCCTGCAGCGCAAATTGTGGCAGCAACCTGGCAGGAATTTGAAGAAGCGCGGCTTAATCCGTTTAAAATGGTATAACTTTATAAGCGGCCTGTGCGGATGATGTTGCGCGGTATGTTACTGTCTAAACTGCTTTTTATGAAAAATAAATGTACACCCATCATCCTGCTGCTGCTGCTGGCCAGCGTTTTCTCTTTTGCCAACAACGCTGGGAAAGCAAAAAAAGAAGATCCTGATTTGATGGGTATTGTTATTGCCGCGCAAACCGGGCGGCCTATAAAAGATGTAAATATTACTGCTTACAGTAATTCAAGAAAAGAAAAATCAGTTACCAGCAATGCCAATGGAAGCTTTTCGCTGGCCGACCTAAAACCAGGAATTTATAAATTTGTTTTTCAGAAAGAAGGATTTGAAAAAGTTACCCGCGAAAAAATGGTTCTGAAAATGAATGAAGGTTACCAGCTTACTATACAAATGTTTGAAGAAGAGAATGTCTTTGAACTGATGCCTTCTCCGCTACGCCTTAGCACGGAAGATTAATCAAACTTTACAACTAAAAGCAATCGCCTCATAAAATTGAGGCGATTTTGCTATAAAGAATAAATAAATGTATAAGCCGGCTGCGGTCAGGGTAACCGGTTATAATTCTATCGTTCTGTCGGCATCTCCCTCTTTCCCCTTTGTAATTTTTACGTTTTCCTTCCTGAAATAATGTTTGTATTTGTTGGTGATATTGTCAGGCTGCTTTTGGCCATTGATAATAAGTTCGCCTTTTTTGTACTCAACGCTGTACGGTTGGCGGACATTCAGTAAGCCGGCGGCTTCCATTTCAGTCAGCATGTTTTGGTAGTTTTTTAATTCTTCTGTTGCACGGTCCACATCTTCCCGGGCTTTTTGCAATTCTTTTTTAAAATCTTTTGAAAGATTTTCATGTATGTTTTTCCCGGCCTTTTCTATCTCTTCTTTGATTCGGCCTTCGTTGCGCTGCAATGCTTCTTTGGACCTTTCAAACGCACGGTTAAATTTTTCCATATCGATGGCCTTCATTTCGGACATTGCTTTTTTGGCTTGCTCCATGGCCTGCTGTATTTCAGCCTCTATTTTTTTTGAGTCAATATCAGTTTTTAATTCTGCCTGTACTTTTTGCAAATCCTGTTGCATTTTCTCCCAGTCCACTTTTTTAAGTGAGGCCTGTACCTCCATTTGTATTTTCTGCATGTCAAGCTGCTTCATGGCATTTTTCATTTGCTCCTGGATGTTTTCGGCATTTAGTTTTTCCAGGGACTGCTCCATGTCGCGGTGCATTTTTTCCCAGTCTTTATTTTGCAGTTGCTGCTCCAGGTTTTCTTTTGCCTTGTTTACCTCTTCAATTGCCTTGTCGATATCGCCGTTGATGACGGTTTTATCTTCTTTGACCCTTTCTTTTTTTTGTTTTGGCAGCGTATCCTGCTGCGCTTTGTTATGGTTGCCTGCGGGATTGGTTTGCCAGGCAATGCCTGTAAGACCTGTCAAACAGACCAGTACAAAAGCCATCCAGGTGGCTGGTTTCAGCATGTGTAGCATAAGGAGTAAATTTTTCAGTAAATAATTTTGTTTACGAATAGGTTCGTATAAAAGTACGGCAGTTTTCGTAAAATATTGCATGCGTTTGTTCGAATTATAACTTTTAACAATTATAGGGATGACTTGATAATTTAAAATGGCAGATATACATTGGCTGATTTTTTTCGGGTTTTTACTCACCGCGGGCAAAATCCGTTATTGGATCAGGTGCAGACGTAACCAATAGAGAAGCTAACCAAGCTAACAGGCGTTGAACAAAACACCTTCTGTCCAAAAAACTTCGGCCTGCCGGGAACCATCGACCCAAATAAAAATGCCTGTGCCGTACAAATTTCGCACAACTTATGTAGCAGGGGAGATCGTGCTTTTTCGCTTAGCTATTCCTGAAAGCCCATTTCCACATTTCCTTCCAGGTAGCTTTTTTGCCATACATTAAGATGCCGGTGCGGTAAATCTTAGCGCTGATCCAGGTAGTAACCAGAAAGCCAACAACCAGTAAAAACATGCTTAGGCCCAGCTGCCAGTAAGGTACCGTACCGGGTACGCCAAAAGGAATCCTTGCCATCATCACAATGGGTGAAAAGAAGGGGATGATACTGCTCCAGGTGGCCAGTGCGCTGTCCGGGTGAGTAATGGCATTTATCATAATTACAATGGCCAGTATAATGGGCATGGTAATAGGGAACATCAGGCTTTGCGCATCCTGCGGATCTTCATTTACAGAACTGCCCACCGCGGCAAATAATGCTGCATAGAACAAATAACCAAACAGAAAATAGAATATAAAACAACCTACTACCAACAGCCAGTTAACGGAAGATAACTGGTTGCTGGCTTTTGCAAGGCCAATCAATGCCTCATTACCCTGCATATTCATCTGCCCGCCAGGAATACTTTTATTCGCTTCATTCACTTGTTCCAGGAGATCATGTGGTATCAGTGCGCCGATAATGCTTGAAAAAACGGTAATAAGTATTATCCACATAAAAAATTGCGTTAGTCCAACCGCGCCGATGCCAATGATTTTACCCATCATCAGTTGAAAGGGTTTAACAGAAGATATAATAACTTCCGCAATACGGTTTACCTTTTCTTCCATGACGCCCCGCATTACCATGGCGCCATAAATGAATAAGGTTATGTATATTAAAAAACCTGCACCATAGCCCACGCCATACGCTACCATAGAATTTCCGTCTTTTGAATTGGTGCCGGCGCCAACCCTTTTTTCCAGTACAGTAATTTTGCGGGAAGCTGATCTTACAGAATCAATATTGCTGCTATTGACCTGGTACTTGCGCATAAGCATATCATTTTCCAGCTCTCTTCTGACTTTGTCTTCTATGCCAGCTTTTGCGGTTACTGCAAAACTTTTTCTTGAATAGAGGCGCCATTCGGCACTTTTATTAATGGCAGTATACGGCGCATACAGGATAGCGGTATACCCATTTTTTTCAAAATTACCAGTGTCTACCAGCGGTACTGGGTTAAGCACCAGCCTTATCGATTTAATACTGTCGGAAGTTTTTTTGAATACACCTGATTCATCAATGATGGCTACTTTTTCTTTATCCGTATTTTTAATGGTAATAACTACGATGATGCCGATTAAAGCAGCAAAAAAGATGGGTGTTAAAAAAGTAGATAGAATAAAGGTCCTGTTTCTTACCCTCGTCAGGTATTCCCGCTTTATAATAAGCCAGATTTTGTTCATGTAATAAGTGGTTTTGGGTAATAACTGATTTATGCTACTTTTTGAAACTGTCTTGTTACGGCCGTGCCTTCTACCAGCTTTATAAAAATGTCATTGAGCGAGGGCAGTATTTCATGAAACTCTTTTACGCCAATTCCTTGCTGTATGAAGTGTTGCAATACATCATTGGTGCTGTGCCCGTCATTTATTTTAACGATCAGTCCCTTATCTTCTGTATTGATAACATCAAACGCAGGGCTATTGGTACTGGTTGCCGGACCGTTAAGGCCGATGTGAAAAAGGTTTTCTTTATACTGTTGTTTTACGGCTGCTACTGTGCCATCCAGTATTTTGCAGCCTTTGTTTACCAGTATGATCTGGTCGCATATTTCTTCTACCTGCTCCATGCGGTGGGTGCTGAAAATAACAGTGCAGCCACTTTTAGCCAGTTTATATATTTCTTCTTTTATCAGGTTGCTGTTTACGGGGTCCAGGCCGCTGAAAGGCTCATCAAGAATAATTAGTTTGGGTTCATGCAACACAGTAATGACAAACTGGAGTTTTTGTCCCATGCCCTTGCTTAAATCTTCTATCTTTTTATTCCACCAGGTTTCCATTTCAAATTTGGTAAACCAGTTCTTTATCTTTTTGTAGGCAACGGGCCGGCTCAGGCCTTTTAACTGGGCCAGGTACATGGCCTGCTCACCAATCTTCATTTTTTTATACAACCCGCGTTCTTCCGGCATGTAGCCGATGCGCAGGGTGTCTTCCTCGGGATTAAACTTTTTGCCTTCAAAAATAATTTCTCCCTCATCCGGGAAAAAAATACCGGTAATCATGCGCAACAGGGTTGTTTTGCCGGCGCCATTGGGACCCAGTAGCCCGAATATGGTACCGGGTTCTATGGAGAAGCTGATATCATCAACCGCTTTTTGCGTGGCATAATATTTTTTGAGATGGCGGACTTCCAGGAGTGGCATGGAGGTAAATTTTATCAAATATAAACAGAGGTTGTGGAGCTGCCATTGAAATTATATAAGTGGCAGGCTATGATAAGACGCTGTTTAGGGTAGATTATTACAATTTGCAGTATTCTTTTTTATTGTGTCGTCGTCTGCTAATGCAAGTAATAGTTGTTGAAGTTGTCTGAACGCCTATTCATAGCCCCAGGTACAGCTGCCCCAGTAGCTTTGCCAGCTGGCTGCGGGGTTATTGTTAAGATGGATCATTTGTACAGCGCTCACCATCCATTTACCACTGGTGGCTACCGTAAAACTTAGCAATCCTTTTTCATTGGTATGGTATTCGTGTTTGGATGTTTTGCCATCAATCCGCCGCCACACATTTACCAGCTGATTGCTGAGCAATTGTTTTTTAAAAAGCAGTTTTACTACCAGGCTGTCATTGTCTTTTAAAGTATACGGATTTACGAGCGGTATAATATCAAGCGGCAGATTTGTAGTACGGCTGATATTGCTTTTTTTATCACCTACCTGCAGCAGGGTTTTTACACTGCGCTGGTAAAATTCCCTGCCGGTTGAATCCATTTCCTGGTGGCTGGCGCGGTAGTCAAGGATGTTTTGCAAACCATCTTCTTTTAAATAGGCGTTGAACTTTGCC
Source organism: Chitinophagaceae bacterium (assembly GCA_039916305.1). GTDB lineage: Bacteria > Bacteroidota > Bacteroidia > Chitinophagales > Chitinophagaceae > JACMLD01. Next base: position 258,843 of record JBDSLR010000017.1, read on the forward strand.
GAATCAAGCTGAATAAATGAGTTGGTAGAATTGAAGGTAACCATGGCCGTTCCTTCATCAAAAATACTTAGTTGCAATGAATCACCTTTCTCATCAGCTACCTGGTCAGCAAGGTCATCGGTTAGATCGTCGAAATGTAATTGCAGGCTATTTACTTTATCCCGGTTGCCAGCCCAGTTGCTGCCATCAAAATCTTCTCCTACCCAGAACCTGATATTGATATTATCGCCGGGCTGGTACATGAATTTTTCAGGTTGCAACCAGAACTCATGTGCCATCATGGGGAGTACAAATAAAGAAACGATGAGCAGAAGGATTGATTTTTTCATCCCGATAAAATTATTGAGATTGTAGCAGATGCGGAGTTTTTCTTACCGCCGTTGATGCCATTGTTGGTCTTATGACCAACGGCCAGCGGGGAAAGGATGTTCGTACTAACTGGCTGCATTTCTGTTGTTGGTGAAAACACCAGCAATGGCGCTGAAGGACTACGAACTAAGGGCCATGAACTAGGAACTGGTTCCGGGCAAAAGGACTACGGACTATGAACTAAAGACTAAGAACTACTTAAGCAGTTCATCCATGTTGCGGTTATTGTCAATCTTACCTTTGGCTTCCAGCATGCGCATGTCTTTGGCGTCCTGTAAAAAGTTAGAGGCAAAAATGAAGGAGTTGAGTTTTTCATTTTTACTGAAGATGATGTCTTCGTTACTGCCTTCCCATTCTTTGAGGCCCTGGAACATATAGATAATGTGATCGCCGGTTTCCATTACGCTGTTCATGTCATGCGTATTAACTACAGTAGTGATGTTGTATTCAACTGTAATTTCCTGTATCAGTTTATCTATTACCATGGATGTTTGCGGGTCAAGACCGGAGTTGGGCTCATCACAAAAAAGGTATTTGGGGTTTAATACAATCGCCCTGGCAATGCCCACTCTTTTCTTCATGCCACCGCTTATTTCTGCCGGAAATTTTTTATTGGCGTCTTTCAGGTTTACCCTGTCAAGCACTTCGTTCACCCGTTTCATTTTTTCCGCGTACGTCCAGGTGGTAAACATGTTTAGCGGAAACATGATATTCTTTTCTACCGTGAGGCTGTCAAACAGCGCAGAACCCTGGAACAGCATACCTATTTGCTGCCGCAGTTCCTTGCGCTGGTCGTCATCCATTTCAGTAAAGTTGATGCCATTGTATAAAATATCGCCTTCGTCGGGTTCAAATAAACCCACCAGGCATTTCATCAGTACAGTTTTACCGCTGCCGCTGGTGCCAATGATCAGGTTGCATTTGCCGGCTTCCAGTACTGCGCTTACATCATTCAGCACTACTTTATCACCAAACGTTTTTCTTATGTTTTTAAATTCAATCATAGTTTAACCGGCTGGTGCACTCAGCAATAATTGTGCAAGTGTATAATCAGCAAAAAGTATCATGATACAGCTTATTACCACGGCGCGTGTGCTTGCCCTGCCAATTTCAAGGGCACCGCCCTGTACATGGTAACCAAAGTATGCAGGTATACTGGAAATAATAAAGGCAAATGTATAGGCTTTTATAAGGGCAAACCAAACGTTAAATGCCACAAAATTTTGCATCAGTCCCTTGTCAAAATCATAGGCAGATAAAATGCCCGAGCCCAGCCCGGCAATTCTTCCGCCCCAAATGCCAAGTGCGGCAGACAGTACTACCAGCATGGGTATTACCAGGAGTGCGGCAATAATTCTTGGCATAATCAGGTAGGCTTTTGTGTTGATACCCATTATTTCAAGGGCATCAATCTGTTCACTTACCCGCATATTGCCCAGTTCACTGGCTATTTTACTGCCTACTACCCCGGCCAGAACAATACAAACCAGGGTAGGCGCAAACTCCAGTATTACCGTATCTCTTACAATTTGTGCAATACTTGCTTTGGGAATGATAGGGCTTACCAGCTGATAAGCTGTCTGCACTGCAGACACAGCGCCCATAAAAAAAGAAATGATCACCACAATGCCCAGTGAACCGATGCCGATTTCGGAACATTGGTGCATAAACTCTTTCCAGTAAACACGCATATTTTCCGGTTTGGAAAACATGCCTTTCAGCATTAGAAGGTATCGGCCCAGTTCGGTAAAAAATGTCATAGTAAATGGCTGTCAACAGGAAATAACAATTACTCAATGGTTATTTTACTGTCGTTGTCTATATTGGTTCGTTTATCAAAAATAAAATCTATAAACCTTGCCTCTTCTTTTTTTCCTTTCACCAGCTGGCTGCTACGGCCCATTTCCAGGCCCTTGTTATCGTAAGCCTTTAGCAAAATTTTGCGCGAAAAATCTTTATTAAAGATAAAGTAGATGCTCAGCATATTATCTGTGCCATCTTTACTTTTCAGGATAATTTTACCAATGTCAACAGCCTTTAGGGCATTGCTGTCCGTTTTGGTAATATTTATTTCATACGATGATTTTACGCCCTTGCTTACACCCTTGGCTACTTCACTTACCGCTTGTCCTGCTTTTTCACTGGCATGCTGTATTTTCTCATTTACATTGCTGCCGTTGCAGGCAACTAATGCAAAACAACTATACAAAGCCAGGTATTTTACTGTCATAAGCGTCTTACTGAATTCAATAGTATGGATGAATAATTTCGGCCATTCTTCTTTTGTGCCGCACCGGCAGCGCCCTACGCACTCCCCGGCCTTTTTGGAATACGTAACGCCCGTAAATTACGGTCTATTCCGCAGTTTTTACAAGTCTTTACTCACTTTCGTAAAACCCTTCCACCAGCTTGATTTTTTCATATCAGTTGGCAAAGGAGATTCACTCGGGGTTGTCTTACTTTTTATCTGAGCATCAATAACCGCTACCAGGGCCATATTGTAAATACTGCGCACAGAGCTGCCCAGCTGCAGTACGTGTACCGGTTTTTTTAAACCAAGCAGTATTGGTCCAATGGCATCAGCGCCGCCTACTTCTTTCAACAGGTTATAGGCCACATTGCCGGCAGCCAGGTTCGGAAAAATAAGTGTATTAACATCCTGGTCTACCAGCTCACTGAAAGGATAATTATCGCGTAGTATTTCCTTATTAAAAGCTACGCTGGCCTGCATTTCACCATCTACCAGCAGGGAAGGGTTTCTTTGTTTCACTATTTTCCTGGCTTCTGCCACCAGCCTCGCTTCGGGCGAATTACTGCTGCCAAAATTGGAATAGCTGAGCATGGCTACCCGCGGTACAAGGTTAAAATTGCGTACTTCTTTGGCCACCATTAATGTAATATCTGCCAGTTCTTCTGCCGTTGGGTTAAAGTTCACCGTGGTATCTGCCATAAAAAGCGGGCCCCGTTTGGTCAGCAGCAGGTACATGCCTGCAATCTTTTTCACCCCATCTTCGGTACCAATTACATGCAAGGCCGGGCGTATGGTATCAGCATAGTTTTTGGTAAGGCCAGATATCATTGCATCCGCTTCACCCGTTTCCACCATCATGCAGCCAAAATAGCTGCGGTTTTTCATCAGCTTTACAGATTCGTATAAGTTGAGGCCCTTGCGTTGCCTTTTATGAAAAAACAGGTCGGCGTATTCTTTTCTTTTTGCATCAAATTCATCCAGCTGCGGGTCTACTATGGGCATATCTTCCAGGTCGATGCTGTTGGCTTCTGCTATTGTGCGGATCTTTTTTTCGTTGCCCAGCAGGATGGGGAAGGCAATGCCTTCATCAAAACAAATTTGTGCAGTTTTTAAAATTTTCAGGTTGTCAGCTTCTGCAAAAACAATCCGCTTCGGATCGCGCCGCGCTTTATTGCCAATAATGCGGATGAGCTGGTTATCAAGTCCCAGCCGCTTATTTAAATTAATACTATACGATTCCCAGTTAGTAATAATATTTTGCGCTACACCGCTTTCTATTGCAGCTTTTGCTACAGCCGGTGCCACGGTGGCCAGTAAGCGCGGATCAAGTGGTTTAGGAATAATGTAAGTGGGTCCGAATGAAATGGTTTTTTCATTGTACGCCATGTTTACAATATCAGGCACAGGCGTTTTGGCCAGTTCGGCAAGGGCTTTTACAGCAGCCAGTTTCATGGCTTCGTTTATCTGCGTGGCGCGTACATCCAGTGCACCGCGAAAAATGTAGGGAAAGCCCAGTACGTTGTTTACCTGGTTGGGGTAATCGCTGCGGCCTGTAGCCATAATAAGATCATCACGCGTATCTATAGCCGCTTCATAAGCAATTTCGGGGTCTGGATTGGCCATGGCAAAAACAATGGGCCTTTTGCCCATGCTCTTCACCATATCAGGAGTAACCACATTACCTACACTGAGACCAAGAAACACATCTGCGTCTTTCATAGCAGCGGCCAAAGTGGTATCGGGTGTTTTTACTGCCAGTAGCCGGCGGTCTTCGTCCAGGTCGGCCCGTTGATCATGTATTACGCCGGCAATATCAAAAAGGGTAAAATTTTCATATTTGGCGCCCAGTGCCAGGTAGAGTTTTACGCAGGCCATGGCGGCCGCACCCGCACCATTGACCACAAATTTTACCTTGTCAATTTTTTTCTTCTGTAATTCCAGGGCATTCAGCAATGCGGCACTGCTGATGATGGCGGTGCCATGCTGGTCATCATGCATCACCGGAATTTTTAACTGGCTGCGCAGTTGCTGTTCTATATAAAAGCATTCCGGCGCTTTTATATCCTCCAGGTTGATGCCGCCAAAAGTAGGCTCCAGCGATTTTACAATCTGTACAAATTTTTCCGGATCTTTTTCATTAATCTCAATATCAAACACATCAATATCGGCAAATATTTTAAAAAGAACTCCCTTGCCTTCCATGACAGGCTTACTGGCTTCGGGGCCAATATCGCCCAGCCCAAGTACGGCGGTGCCATTGGAGATAACTCCCACCAGATTACCCTTGGCAGTATACTTGTACACGTTTTCAGGAAGTGCATAAATTTCTTTGCAGGGCTCTGCTACGCCGGGGCTGTAGGCCAGTGATAAATCCCGCTGCGTCTTTGCTTCCTTGGTAGGCACTACTTCAATCTTTCCCGGTCTTCCCTTGGAATGATATTCAAGTGCCTGCTCGCGTCTGAGTTTCTTTTGCATAGGCTATTAAGAATGGCGTGCAAAGTACGAAAATATAGATAGATGGGGTGGAAAGGAATTGTAGCATTTGATAGGGGGATTGTTGTTTTACTGCGTGTCCGGGAAGATGCATATTTTATGATTCGGGTGAGCGGCTATGCTAATGCTGTCTGTATTTTTAAAGCTGGCGCATCGTGTTAACTGCACATTAATCAATGCTGCGTAGTGCTACGCTATAAGTAGGGTGGCACTACTTGCAACTTTTATTGGCGGTCAGCGTACTTTTATATTCCTGGTACATAGTGCAGCAGTGGTAATTCGTTTACTTTCACTATATGAATTTTTCTTTAGTTTGCCATGTGTTGCAAAATAGCTTCGAATTGCTCTTGACGGTTTAGCTGTATTGCAAGTCTGTATTCAGGTGTTGTATTAAAAGGCAACTAATTTTAAGTGGTCAGCTATAGAATGAACAATATTGCCTGTCCATCTGCAAGTTGCCAAGTTTTTTTTCACAGGGAATGAAAAAAGAAGATAATCCATTTGACGGTCCGGTACCCCCGGTTAATGCACCACCGGTTTAATAAGCAGTAAACAGCAGGTTTTTGCAGAAAAAATCAGTAATTCAGGCGTATTATATTTTCCCTTACACAACGCCGTTACCTTTTTTATTAATGCTTATTTTCGCAGATGCTCAAAATTTTACAACAGCCCTTTCCCTCACAAACAAGTACAAGTCACACCGTAAGGATGTGCTTTGTCGCGGGCTTTTGTGTCTTTGCTGCTTTATATTTTATACAACCCTTTGGTTTAGTGCAGGCAACAGCTAAAATGGTTGCTGCAATAGCCTTTAAATATGCATTGGTTACACTCGTGTTATCATTGTTTTGCACAACGGTAGTGCGCAGGATGTTCCCCCGGGCTTTCGACGAGAAGCACTGGACCGTATTGCTGGAAATGATCTTTCTGATGAGCATGGTGCTGGTGATTGCATTTGGCAATCTGTGGTTAACCAGCTACGTTTTTGGTACTAAAATTTCAGCGGGGCTGATTGCAACCATTATAAAATACACCTTGTTTATTGGCATTGCACCTGTAATGCTCTCCGTGTTGCTGAAGCAACAAAAATTACTCTCAAAGTACAGTGGCGAAGCAGGCCAGATTGAACAGTTGATTGCTGTGCCTGCAACAGTAAACCTGCCTGCAACAGACGCGATATCAAATGAAGCGATGACCGTAGAGCCAGGTACTTCTGCGAAAATTGCCCCGGTTCCAGCACCCGTGCGAAGTACACAAGCTGCGGCCGAAGATAATTTGGGTGCGGATGCACCAGTGCCGGAGGCTGACAGTCTGCTCCTGAAACTCAAAGGCAATAACCAGTCAGAACACCTGCAAATTACAGTAGCTGATTTTTTATTTGCCGAAGCTGCTGATAATTATACCAGCATTCATTACCTGCAGAAAGAGGTGAATAAGCAGCTGCTATTCCGCGTACCGGTTAATAGCCTGGAAGCGCAAACGGCAGGTGCGGGAACCATTTTCCGCTGCCATAAATCTTACCTGGTCAATTTGCAGCATGTAACCCATATAAGTGGCAATGCGCAAGGCTACACTCTGCACCTGCTTAGCAATACATTTGAAGTGCCGGTGAGCCGCACATTAAATAGTCTTATTAAGGAAAAAATAGCCATGGTACATAAGAGAAAATGACAAGAAGGGTTTCCCGTTCGCCCCAACAAAACTGCACTTTGCCCCGGTTACAGGCCCCTTTTTGCTGTTTACCCCAAAAAGCTTCATTTGCTTTACTACTTGTCCCTCTTATTTGCACAATCTTTTTTGCAAGCGCATTTTTGTGGCGTAATAGCTGATTATTTCAACACAAAAAATGCAACAATGAACCATACTATTTTCCTTATCACACTTGTGCTGCACATCACCAGTGGGAGCGTGGGCCTGCTGAGCGGCACCATTGGAATGGTTTCAAAAAAAGCAGGCAAATTGCACAAACGGGTTGGCAAAACCTTTTTTTATGCAATGGCCGGCGTATTTGTCACCAGCCTGTATATGAGCATCGTTAAAGACAATGTATTTTTACTGCTGATAGGCTTTTTTAGTTTTTACCTGGCCAGTACGGGTTACCGCATATTGTATTTAAAAAAGCTGGGCGTGCAGAAGATCAGGCCTAAGGCGATCGACTACCTTATTGGCTATACCGGTATGGTATCCGGTATAGTAATGCTGGCGTATGCCGCCTTTTTATTCATGCGCCACAATCAGTTTGGCATCGTAATATTCGTTTTTGGATGCCTGGCATTTTGGCTGGGTTACAGGGACATGCGGAAATTCAAAGTATTGCCCACTGAAAAAACACATTGGATAGTTGGCCATGGAATGCGGATGGCCGGTGCTTACGCCGCTACGGTCACTGCATTTGTAGTAGTAAATATCCAGATTCAGCAACAATGGATTTTGTGGCTGTTGCCAGCTGCTATCGTAATACCGCTGGCACAGCGCTATGTCAACAGGTTTATAAAACCGGCAAAAAAAGTGTTGCAGCGGCAATCCGATTCCAATATGGCAGTGTAAATTTTGCAACGCTGCTATATCATATGAAAAATAATATGGCATATGTTTTTTTTACAACAGGAACTGTTCCATAGTAACCAATCAATTAAAATGGTTCCCCGTTATCTTTGCATGCTGCGCATTAATAACGCATCAAAGAAATAGTATGGAAATAGGAATAGATAGCTTTGCAGCCGCATCCGGCAAGGGCACAGGACACGCAACGGACAGCAGCGAAGCCATTACACAATTGCTGGAACGGATAGCCGCTGCAGATAAGGCCGGACTGGATGTATTTGGCATAGGCGAACACCACCGTAAAGAGTTTCTTGATTCTGCACCGGTAATGATACTGGCAGCGGCGGCGGCCCTCACCAAACGTATCCGTTTAACCAGTGCTGTTACCGTGCTCAGCGCAGCAGACCCGGTAAGAGTATTTCAAAACTTTGCAACACTCGATTTAATTTCAAAAGGCCGCGCAGAAATGGTAGTTGGGCGGGGATCTTTTACTGAATCGTTTCCATTGTTCGGTTTAAACCTGGAAGATTACAATGAGCTTTTTGCAGAAAAACTGGACCTTCTGCTTACAATCATCCGCCATGAGATTGTCACATGGTCGGGAAAATTTCGGCCGGCGCTTAACAAGCAGGCCGTTTATCCAAGACCCCTGCAGGATCCGTTGCCGGTTTGGATAGGCGTGGGCGGAACACCACAATCTTTTATACGCGCCGGCCTGCTGGGTTTGCCACTGATGGTGGCCGTTATTGGCGGGGAAACGCACCGGTTTCGCCCACTAATAGATTTGTATAGGGAAGCAGGAAAAAAAGCCGGGCATCCGCCGGAAAAATTACGGGTAGGATTGCATTCGCTGGGTTACGTGGGCAACACAACCAAAGAAGCGCAGGATGAATTTTATCCTGGCTATGCGGAATCCTTTACAAAGATTGGAAAGGAGCGCGGCTGGCCACCGGTAACAAGGGAGCATTTTGATGCACAGGCCGGTACGCTGGGGGCGTTGCTGGTTGGCGGCCCGGAAGATATTGCTGAAAAAATTCTGCGGCACAGCGATGCACTGGGCGGTATTTCAAGGGTTACTTTCCAGATGGATAGTGCAGGTTTGTCGCATGAACAATTACTCCACGCTATTGAACTGATTGGCACACGTGTAAAACCACTGGTTGAGAAACAGCAGCCCATCAAAAATAATTAAACAGGCAGTTAGCTTTCAGATTCCCTGTTGTGAAACGGTCTTCATAATATTCCCTCCTTTTTAAAAATAAATTTTGGAATACCAAATACTTTCTTATTTTTGACGTGTACTATTCAAATAGTACACTAAATCACTAAGCATGATTAATATTCAAAACCTGCATTTTGCTTACCAGAAGAAACCGGTTTTTACAGGGTTGAGCCTCCAGTTGCAACCCGGCCATATTTATGGCTTGCTCGGTAAAAATGGTACAGGCAAGTCAACACTACTGAGGAATATTGCCGGACTTTTATTTCCTGACCAGGGAAAAATTGAGGTACTTGGGTTTACCCCTGGTAAACGCCAGCCAGCTTTTTTGCAGGAAATATTTATGGTGCCTGAAGAGTTTTATTTGCCCGATGTGCCGCTTGTGCACCTGGTACGCCACCACGCTCCGTTTTATCCAAAGTTTAACCAGGCCCAGTTCGATAAATATATTGCTGACTTTGATATTCCGGCCGGCAGCACTTTGCAAAATATGAGTTACGGGCAGAAGAAAAAAGTGCTGATTAGTTTTGGCCTTGCCAGTAATGCTTCCATGCTGCTGATGGATGAACCTACCAATGGACTTGACATCATGAGCAAGAGCCAGTTCCGCAAAGTAATGGCAGGCGCCATGGATGAACATAAGTGCATTGTCATCAGCACGCACCAGGTAAAAGACCTTGAAAACCTGATTGACCGCATTACCATTATTGATGAAGGGAAAATACTTTTTGATCAGACGGTGGATGCCATTAGCCGCAAACTTTCTTTTCAGATTTCTTTTGACAGCGAAGAAGTAAAGCAGGCGTTGTACAGCGAATCTTCTTTGCGCGGGTCCGCCATTATTACTGCCAATATGGAAAGGGAAGAAAGTAAACTTGATCTGGAACTGCTGTATAAAGCCATTGTACTGAATGGGGCAGCTGTAACTGCTGTTTTTAAAGATTAAACTAACATTATGAATCAATTATTTGATGCAGGGCGCTGGTGGTTACTGGTAAGTAAACACTGGTCGGAAAACAGAAAAAAATATTCGCTGTCGCTGATTGCAATAGCCGGACTTTTATTCCTGTGGTTTACGGTAATATTAACAGTTGATACCTACAGGGGAATCAATGCCCCCATGCAAATTACTACTTATTACAGTGGTCTTTTTGTGGTGGGTTGTTTATACGCCAGTATGCTGTTTGCAGATTTGGGTTCAAAAACCAGGGGTCTCAATTACCTGGTCGTTCCGGCATCCCAGCTGGAGAAATTACTTTGTAATTTGTTTTATGGCGTGGTAGTTTTCTTTGCCTGCTATACGACTATATTTTACATCGCTGATGTTATCATGGTAAAAGCGGGAAATGCTGTTGCGTATAACCACTGGTTAAAAGATCATGCAGCCAAAAGTGTCTTTACTCCGCAAAAAGTGTTTAACATCTTTGAATTGCCGGGAAAGGAAAGTGAAGACCCCGGATTCTTTTTGTACCTGTTGCTATTCTATTTTGTAGTGCAGGCCGTCTTTATCTATGGTTCGCTGTATTTTGTCAAATTCAGTTTTATAAAAACCATTATCGCCTCCCTGCTGATTGCATTGTGTATCACTTTTTTTATTGCAAAAGTAGTTGCTCAGATACTACCCCCGGGTAGCTATCACAATAGTATAACCAGTTACCAAGTGTATACCGTTAAAGAAGCTGCTTCGGGTGATGGGGTAACAATATACAGTGATGCCGCAACGGATAAACTGGTTAGCCTTCCCGGATGGATTGGCGATGTGCTCCTGTTTTTACTGAAATACGCTTTTGCGCCTTTATTATGGCTGGCAACTTATTACAGGCTGAAAGAAAAAGAAATTTAAGGCCTTAAATTATTTATTATGCAATTCAGAGAATCACAAGCCATATACCTGCAGATAGCCGACTATGTTTGCGAGAAAATATTGCTGAAAGAATGGAAGGCGGAGGAACGGGTTCCTTCGGTTAGGGAACTGGCCGTGCAGCTGGAAGTAAATCCCAATACGGTCATGCGCACTTTTGATTTTTTACAACAACAGGAAATTATCTATAACCAGCGCGGCATCGGTTATTTTGTTGGGCCGGCAGCCTATAAAAATGCATTGCAATACCGCAAAGATGCATTCAGCGACAAAGATTTACCAGCAGTTTTTCGCAATATGTACCTGCTGGGCATGGAACTGGATGAACTCAAGCCCCGCTTCGACAAATATAAAAAACAGCATTTCTCAAACTGATACTACTTATATGAGAACAAGTAATAAAATAATATTGGGAATTTTCCTCGGGCCGCTGATTATCCTTATCAGCCTGCAGCTGGCATTGTATGCCAAATATAAAAGCGGCCATTATGTAATCCTGAAGTCTGTACAGGAAGACAGATTTTTAAGGCCTGTACTCAAAAACATCAGTACAGTAACCGTCTATGGCCTCAATAATTTTCATGTACATCCCGCTGATACGCTGCGGCTGGAAATTGAAAAGGATAAGAAAAGTCACTTGCACTATACCGTCAATGGCAATGCATTGATTATTCATGGAGATTCTGTAGTTAGAAGGCCAGGCAATGATGATGATGTGCTGCGCAGTTACCAGGATGTTAATCTCTACCTGCCAGCAGGCGGGGTAGTTACTGCGGATAATTCAGAAGTAATACTGCATGGAAGTAAAGACAGTGTGAAAGCAGGATCTTACCAATTTTCCCTTGTAAATGCTGCCAGTTTAAAGGTGGATCAAAATGGTGACGACGCAGCCCCGATATATTTTAAAGGGCTTGCTATACAGGCATCGCATGCCGCTGGCATCCAGCTTATGCATTATGCACGCGTCTTCGACCTGAAGCTTAACCTTATTCAATCTGCGTTTTCAGATGAGGGCGCATTCATTGATAAGCTGGTGGTTGATACTGATACCCTGTCAAACATATCACTGAAGGGAGATAACCTTCGGAAAATAATTGCAGCACACTAACTCAGACCAGTATAATGATAAAATCTGCATTTTTCTGGATGGCAGCTATCTGCCTGGCAGTAATTCCGCTGCTTGCCATTGATATTGTGCAGCACAGTATTGACTGGAAAAAAGAGGTGCGTGAAGAATTGATTACTGTGGTACAAGATGTGTACGCTTTTAACCGGCAAGAGAAGGCTGCAATACTTGACAAGGTTTTTGAAAGAAATCAAACACTTGGCTTTCTTATTTACGGCAAAAGTATTTCAGCCATCATTTTATTGGGCCTGGGTTTATATTTTATCCGGCTATACCGGGGACAGTGGCGTCCGGGAAGCTGGAGGCCCGCTTTGTCTATCGTCACGCTTATGATAATGTTTGTCCTGGTAAAAGTGTATGTCATTAATCCCTTACAAACAAACCGCCATATCCGGTTTGTATCCCTCAGCCCTGGTGAAATATCATTTGACAGTTTATACCAGCAACGTTTTAAAGGCAAAGTATTATATATAGATTTTTGGGGAACCACCTGCGGGCCTTGTCTGCAGCAGTTCAGGAATTTTAATAAGTTTTTAAAAGCGCGGTATAAGTCGAGGAATGATATCAGCTATTTGTATGTTGCGCAGGGAAATAAATATTTGTGGCGGCAACAGGTACAAAAATATGAGGTTGAAGGCACGCATGTTTTTACAGATGCAAAACAGTACGAACAATTATACAGGCATGCATCAATGGATAGCACGGGTGTAATTACTATGCCCAGGTATATAATTATCGACAAGAATGGACATATTGCCGAAACAAATGCCCGGCAGCCAGCCGACAGGGATAGTTTGTATACCCAGCTAGATAAGTATTTAAATGCATCTGAAAAAGGATCAACCGCCAGCTTAAAAGATAATATTACAGCCCCGCCATTGCCCCCAGCCATGCCATCATTGCCATTCCATTTTCTATGGCATCTTCATCAATATTAAAAGTAGGCGTGTGAACGCCGGAAGTAATACCCCTGGCTTCGTTCATAACACCTAACCGGTAAAAACAACCGGGCACCAACTGGGTATAATAGCCAAAATCTTCGGCGCCCATACGAAGTTCGGTAGCCTCTACATTTTCATTGCCCATTAATTGTATGGCGAGTCCTTTTGCCACGCTGTGCAATGCTTCATTGTTATATACAGAAGGATAGCCCACGTCAATGTGCAGATCAATTTCTGCGCCCATACTGTGCACCAGCTCCGTAGATAATTTGCGGATAATATCGTGCGCTTTAAATCGCCAGGTTTCATCCATGGCCCGGAAAGTCCCCATGAGTTTTACTTCTCCCGGAATAACATTGGTTGTATTACCGCCCTGGAATGAAGTGATGGATAATACTGATGCATCAAAGGGGTTCCGGTTGCGGCTGATGATCTGTTGCAATGCTACAATCAGGTGCGAGGCTATTAATATAATGTCTGCTGCTACCTGTGGGGAAGCTGCATGACCACCTTTGCCCCTGATAGTCATGTACAACTCATCGGCACTCGCCATTACCTTGCCTTTCTGAAAACTGAATTTACCGACCGGTAAGCCTGTATGTACATGCAAACCAAAAATAGCTTGCGGCACCGGGTTTTCCAATACGCCCTCTTTTATCAGCAGGCTGGCGCCGCCGGGGTTGCGTTCTTCGCCGGGTTGAAAAATCAGTTTGATAGTTCCTTCCCAATGATCTTTCAGTTCGTTTAAAATCTTCGCGGCACCAAGTAATACACTGGTATGTACATCATGACCGCAGGCATGCATTATTCCTTTATTGGTAGAAATATACCCGACTTTATTTTCTTCCTGGATGGGCAGGGCATCCATATCTGCACGCAGTGCAATAATTTTTTTGCCGGGATTTTTTCCTTTGATCAATCCTATTACACCGGTTGTGGCCATTACCTGGAATGGAATGCCTGTTGCCGTTAGTTTTTCCTGTATGAATGCGGAGGTTTTAAATTCCTGGTAACTGAGCTCGGGGTTGGCATGTATATGATGCCGGATAGCAATGGTTTCCGGTGCATATTTTTTTGCGAGTTCTTTGATCTGGTCTTGCAACATGCGGCAAAAATAGTCGATTGAATGCAATTGCCAGAAAGGTATACTATTGTATTGGTTCCATTACTTTTACCTCGATAGTATCCCTTACAAGAAATACACTGTTGGGAAATTCCTTTGACAATGATTTGCGGTAATCTTCTGCTTCTTCCTTGTCTTTAAAATTTCCTACGCGCAGGCGGAAATAAGGCGCCTGGTAAAGCAGGTAGGCTTTCAGTTCAGGATATAGCTGGTAGATTTTTGTTTTAGCGGAAATGGCAGCATTGCGGTCACTGGTATTAATCACCTGTATACGGAACCCGGCTACATTACGGCGGGCTTCCCGGGTAGTGGCTTCATTTATCTGCGTCTGTTTTTTTACCAGTAAGTCAACCCTGGGGTCTTTATGAATAACGATAGAAGAAGTAGAATCTGTCTGCGCCGTGGCTGACAGGGAATACCAGCAAACCAATACCGCCATTAACATTTTTTTCATAATTGTACTTTGTTAAGCTCTTTTATACTGATGGATGCTTACAGGCAAGATAGTTAAAAAATAATGCCAATTTAGTGCGTACTGGCAGATTACAGAATCCATCTTATCCAGGGCGGGATGAAGGGTGGTATTTTGCCGATCTGCCGCCTCCCTATACCTGCTCTTTAACAATTTGTACACTGGCGCTGCAACCCAGTCTGCTGGCTCCGGCGGTAACCAGTGCTGCAGCAAAGGAATAGGTCTTTATGCCGCCAGATGCCTTAATCTGTACTACAGCAGGCAGATGGCTGCGCATCAGCTGTACAGCTTCCACACTGGCGCCTTTCTCCGCATAACCGGTAGAAGTTTTCATAAAATCAATGCCCAGTGGCCCAAAATCAGTGCAGCACCTTATTATTTCTTCATTTGTTAAGATGCCGCTTTCTATAATCAGCTTTATTTTTTTGCCCTTACTGTGGATCACTTCAGTGGCCAGGCTGACTTCTTTGACAAGAAATGGCCAGTCGCCCATGCGCAATGCTACCAGGTTGATAACCATATCCAGTTCGTCGGCCCCATCTACAATGGCCAGCACGGTTTCAGCAATTTTTGCTTCCGTAGCAGAATAACCAAACGGAAACCCAATAACGGTGGCCACTTTTATATCAGTGGGATCTAAAATGGTTTTTACCCTTTTTACAAACGGCGGCGGAATACAAACGGCTGCAAAACCGTATTCAGCCGCCTCATGGCACAATTGTTCTGCATCTGCAATGGTTGCTGTAGGTTTTAGAATGGTATGATCAATATAGGGAGCGAGGTTCATGTGTGAATATTATTTTTAATGCTGTTTTAATCCGTGCTTTTGTCTGAATGGTGTCTAACTAATACGGGGTAATAAAAACAGTTCATTCCCGCTTTATATTTTTAACCATTAACTAATTTATTGCGCCGAAGTTACCCCATTTCAGTAATTTCAGGGCCTCACTTCTTACTAATAAAAAACCAGAACAACATGAGAAAACCAGTTTTTGGAAGGGGGAAGCGTATGCGGATGCTTCTTCCGGCTTTATTCTTTTTTCAACAATTAACCGCGCAAACTACTTTCCCTGTTAATGGGGTAGCTGATCCTAAAACAGGCAGTTATGCTTTTACAAATGCCAGCATTGTTAAAGACGGGCAGGCGACCTTAACCAATGCAATACTGTTGATCAAAGATGGAAAAATTATAGCAGTTGGTACTGGCATAGCCATTCCCAAAGATGCAGTAATAGTAGATTGCAAAGGCAAATACATTTATCCCTCTTTTATTGATATCTACAGCGATTATGGCATTAGCGCACCGCAGCGCCAGGCAGGAGGATTCAATTTTGGTGGTCCTGCCCAGATTACTTCTAACCAGAAAGGTGCGTTTGGCTGGAACCAGGCCATCAAAAGCGATGTAGAAGCCGGTAAACTTTTTACGGTTGATGATGCAAAAGCAAAGCCATTGCGTGATGCAGGTTTTGGCACTGTACTTTCTCATCAGAAAGATGGTATTGCCAGGGGCACCGGTGTGGTGGCCTCGCTGGCAAATGAAAAAGAAAACCTGGTTATTATAAAAGACAGGGCATCGGCACATTATTCTTTAAACAGGGGCAGCTCCACGCAGTCTTACCCGGGTTCTATTATGGGTTCAATTGCCCTCCTGCGGCAAACTTACCTGGATGCACAATGGTATAAAAGCAATCCTGCTGCTGAAGGGATCAACCTCTCGCTGAAAGCGTTTAATGAAACCCAAAACCTGCCACAAATATTTGATGGCAGTGATAAATGGACCGATATCCGGGCAGACCGGATAGGGGATGAATTTGGGGTGCAATACATTATTAAAGGTGGTGGTAACGAATACCAGCGCATCAGCGAAATAGCTGCCACTAAAGCAAATTTTATTCTGCCGCTCACCTTTCCGCAGGCCATGGATGTGGAAGATCCCAATGACGCAAGGTTTGTTTCACTGGGTGATATGAAAAACTGGGAGCTGGCACCCACCAATCCCGGCGCTTTTGAAAAAGCCAATATTCCGTTTTGTTTAACAGCGGCGGATTTGCGCGATAGTAAGCAATTTTTGACCAATCTGCGAAAAGCTATTGAATACGGACTTTCTGAAAGCAAAGCGTTTGAAGCACTTACAAAAACACCAGCTACGCTGCTGGGTGTGTATGATAAAGTAGGAAGCCTGGATGCCGGTAAAATTGCCAGCTTCCTGGTTGTCTCCGGTCCCATCTTTAATGAAAAGACCGTTATATACCAGAACTGGGTACAGGGAGAAAAATATACAGTCAATGAAACCGGCTGGAACAGTATTGCAGGCACCTATAATTTAACCATTACAGGTGCTGCCGGCAATGTGGCCAGTTACACGCTCGATGTAAAAAGCAGCAACGCCGCCAATGTAATAGCAAAAGATACCATGATTGGTAAATTTACTTATGATGGTAAATTGGTGAAGCTGAGTTTTTCAAACACGCCTGCGCCAAGGCGAATACCCGCAGCTGATTCTGCCCGCACAACAGCTCCCGCCGGTGGTCGTCCGGGTGCTGGTTTCGGTGGAGGAAGAATGGGTGCAACTACGCGTTTAAGCGGTGTAAACAATGACGGGGTATGGCAGGGAAATGGTGAAGATTCTGCAGGCAATAAAATAATATGGACCGCCACGCTGATAAAAGCAGCAGAAGAAAAAGCCGACAGCATTAAAAGAAAAATACCTCTGCGCCTGGGCAAAGTAACTTACCCGTTTGATGGTTACGGCTGGGAAGAAATGCCCAAACAGGAAACCATCCTTATAAAAAATGCAACGGTATGGACCAGCGATGCAGCAGGTAAGCTGGAAGGAACGGATGTACTGATAAAAAATGGTAAAATTGCACAGATAGGTAAAAACCTGTCTGATGCAGCAGCTAAAGTTATTGATGGTACCGGCAAACATGTAACTGCCGGTATTATTGACGAACATTCACACATAGCAGCCGCTTCTATCAATGAAGGCGGTCAGTCCGTAACATCTGAAGTGCGGATTGCAGATAACCTCAACCCCGAAGACATCAACATTTACCGCCAGTTAAGCGGTGGTGTTACTTCATCACATATCCTGCATGGTTCTGCTAATACTATCGGCGGACAAACACAGCTGATCAAATTACGCTGGGGTGCAAATGATGAGGGACTGAAATTTCAAAACTGGGATCCGTTTATCAAATTTGCGCTGGGTGAAAACGTAAAGCGTACAACGGCCACGCAGGGTAACAATCGTTTCCCGGATACGCGTATGGGTGTGGAAGAAGTACTGATGGATGCCTTCCAGCGTGCCAGCGATTACCAGAAAGAAGGGAAAGGGGCTGAAGACAATAATAAAAAGAAAGGCGCATCGCCTGTATCATTCCGCAGGGATCTGGAACTGGATGCATTGGTGGAAATCATGAATAAAAAACGATTTATTACCTGTCACTCTTATATACAGAGCGAGATAACCGCAGCCATGCGGGTGGGCGATAAATTTGGTTTCCGGTTTAACACATTTACGCATATACTGGAAGGTTATAAGGTGGCGGATAAAATGAAAGAACATGGTGCCAACGCCTCCACTTTCAGCGACTGGTGGGCGTACAAGGTAGAAGTGCAGGATGCCATTCCGCAAAATGCCAGCATCATGCAACGCGTAGGGTTAAACGTAGCCATCAATTCTGACGATGCAGAAATGGCGCGCAGGCTGAACCAGGAAGCCGCCAAAAGCATAAAGTATGGCGGTATGAGCGAAGAAGACGCATTGAAAATGGTGACAATCAACCCGGCAACCATGCTGCATGTGGCAGACAGGGTGGGCAGCATTAAAGCAGGCAAGGATGCTGATATCGTTGTATGGAGCAATCATCCGCTGAGTATTTATGCCAAAGCAGAAACAACCATTGTTGATGGCGTGGTAGAATTTGACCGCAGCAGGGATGCCGAACTGAGGAAGAAAATCAGTGCAGAACGCAACCGGCTGGTACAAAAGCTGCTGGGCGAAAAAAGAACCGGTGCGCCAATGGGTGCAGCCACTCCCAGCTTCCAGGTAATACTGAGCTGTGGTGATCATGACCACCATGACGGTTTAATTACGGCGGATATCAATGATGAGAGCAATTCTAACCAATAAATTATGCAGATAATGAAAAATATATTCATACATATCATTTGCCTGCTGGCGGTGGCATCTGTTACGGCGCAGGAAGATGTTTACCCTGTAAAAGCAGCGCCAGGTCTTCTGTTCATTACCAATGCCACTATTCATGTAGGCAATGGGCAGGTTATTGAAAATGGCACTATAAAAATAAACAATGGTAAAATTGAACAGGTAGGGCAAAATATTGCCGTAGCTGCAGATGTAAAAGTGATTGATGCAAAAGGTAAACAAGTGTATCCGGGCCTTATTTTGCCATCAACAGATCTCGGGTTAAAAGAAATTGGCAGCGGTGTGCGGGCTTCCAATGACTTTACAGAAATTGGTGATTATAATCCAAGTGTGCGTTCTATAGTAGCCTATAACACAGATTCCAAAATCATCAATACCCTAAAAGCAAACGGCATACTGCTGGCATGCGTTGCCCCACAGGGTGGTGTTATCAGCGGGTCATCTTCGGTAGTACAATTAGATGCCTGGAACTGGGAAGATGCGGCCTATAAAATGGAGAATGGTATTCACCTGCATTTGCCCAGCTTTATTGTGCGTTTTGGAAGGCGCGGCGGTGGCTTCCCTGGTTTGTCAGGCGCGCAGCCGCCAACTGATCCGGTAAAGGAAGCGCTGGAAAAAATAGCGGAAATGAAAAGTTTTTTCATGGCAGCAAAAGCGTACCTGCAGGAGCCTGTTCATAAAGAAACCAATCTTAAATATGAAGCATTAAAAGGTTTGTTTGATAAAAAGCAGAAGCTGTTTATCTATGCAGAGCAGGTAAAGCAAATGCTGGTCGCTATTGATTTTGTAAAGGAGTTTGGCTTTGATGTGGTATTGGTAGGTGCTGCAGAAAGCTGGCAGATAGCCGGCTTGCTAAAGCAAAATAATATTGCCGTTATCCTTAACCAGGAACATAGCTTGCCTGCCACAGAAGATGATGATGTGGATCAGCCGTATAAAACGCCGGCCATGCTGCAGAAGGCAGGTGTGCTTTTTGCTTTGAATGACGACAATGAAGAAACCCGCTACCGTAACCTGGCTTTTAATGCAGGAACGTCTGCAGCGTATGGATTAACGAAAGAGGAAGCGCTGCAGGCCATTACTTTAAATGCCGCTACCATTTTGGGTGTGGCCGATAAGACAGGTTCCATTGAAGCGGGCAAAGATGCCAATATTATCATCAGCGAAGGCGATGTACTGGATATGAAAAGCAGCATCATTACACATGCTTTTATACAGGGCAGATTGGTATCGCTCGACAATAAACAACAGCAGTTATACGAAAGATATAAATACAAATACGGATTGAAGTAATTGCCCTGACCAATGCTGTCGAACACGGCCCCGGAGAAATCCGGGGCCGTGTTATTTAAAATAACATGGGGTTATTAAATTTGCAGAATATCTAATTTCTCCAATGCATAAAGCATTTCCTAAGGTACGCCGCGTGATTTCGTTATGTTTCTACCGATAAGGTGTTCCGCTGGAACACAAAGCCGTCTTTGAAACCTGCAAAACACGGAAAAATTTTTCCCCGGCATCTTGCTGAATGTGGAATATAGCGCAAGCTTATCTTCACTGGTGCAAAACATAAAAGCGGAAAGCGGCAAATAGATTAAAGAAAAAAAATTTGTACCTCACCTTTTGCCTGGCAGGAAGGATATGGCACATTTTCTTATTCTAAAAGTCATTTGCCGATGTTATCCGCTATATACAAAACCAGGAAGTGCATCACAGCAAAGAAACATTTCTTGACGGGTACCGCCACTTTTTAAAAGTTTTCGACATTGAATATGAAGAACAATATATTTTTTAAAATTGGTTTAAGAGGAGGCTTTATTATTCAATTTGTACTTTTGATAAATATCCAGCGATCCTGCCAACCGTACAATGGCAGGAATTAAATGTTCGTGTTTGTATATTTCATAAATACTAACAGACATTGGGTTTAATTATTTTTTGTATTTTAAAGATGGCGTGCACCAGTTTAGTGCGGAAATAACGGTCAACAGCAAATACAATAATTTTATGCGGTTTATATGTTTACTGATAACCTTGCAATTTTTAGGAGCGGACCTCAGAGCGCAGGTAACGCCTGCAGAGATACGACGCGAACCTTTTAATGAAAGAGGAATTTACCGCTTTGCTTCTTTTGAGGAAGGCAAGGTTTATTTCCGTAATGGGAATACAAATTCATCAAGGCTGAATTATAATATTGCGCTGGATGAAATACATTTTATTGCTAAGAACGGAGACACGCTTTCTATTGAAGAGCCAGCCAGTATTAAGTTCATTACGTTACATGGGGAACGTTTTTATTACGACAAAGGCTATCTGCAAAGCTTACTGATTGCCGGGGATCTTATTCTTGCATTTAAACAGGTTATAATAACAGAGCAAAAGAAAGAAACCGTGTACGATGTCAGTACCGACGGGCCAGTCGTTAAAACGTATAATTTTTTCTCGCAGAATGGCCAGCAATATATTATGGGAGGCACCAATGACCACCTGTTATTCAGTGCACGCGAATATTATTTTTTTGGCGATTCCTTTGGCAATTTTTTCAGGGCAAACAAGGAATATCTGTATCAGCATTACTATAAAAACCAGGCTGATGTAAGGGATTTCCTCAGGAAGAATCATACTAACTTTAATAATGTAGAAGATTTAGCAAAACTACTGCAGTATTGCGTTCAGTTGTAATTTGTTAGCCCGGCTACCAATACCTCAAAAAAATCGCTTTGGAAAGATTTGCTGTTTCATATAACCCGGCTTTGGTAGATTGCACGAAATATTTGCCACTATGTATCTACGCTTACTTTTTTTATTCATATGCCTGGCTGGTGCTGCCAACTACGTGGCTGCGCAAGTAAAACCGCCGGAAATAAGAAAGCAATTGCTGCCAGGTAAAGGCGTTTACCGGTTTCCTGCTTTTACAGAAGGTACAATTGTAATGCGGGACGGCATTATATCCTCCCAAAAATTTAATTATAATATTTCACTTGATGAGATGCACTTTATCAGCCAGGCTGGAGATACGCTTTCGGTGGCTGATCCGGTTACGATACATTTTATCAGTCTTAATGGAAGCCGTTTTTATTACGAAAACGGTTTCCTGCAAACGCTGGATACCAGCAACGGTATACTGCTCGCGTTTAAACAGCATTTAATTTCGCAGCAACTGCGGACCGGAGCCTACGGTACCACTACACCGCATGAAAGTGTGCGGACATATAGTTTTTTTAACGGTAACGGACAGCGGTATAAATTAGGCGAAGAGGAAGCTGTGACAGTAACAGCGCGTGAAGTCTATTTTTTTGGTGATTTTTATGGGCGCTTTACAAAAGCCGGTAAAGCATTTATTTACCAGCATTACAGAAAACAACATCCTGTAATCAGTAAATTTATAAAAACCAATCACACAAATTTTAATAAGTTGGATGATTTGATAAAGCTACTCCGGTTTTGTGCTACGCTGGAAGTGTAGCATCGACGGCCTAAATGCAGTTGACCTTATAGTCTCCCTGTCAGGTTCCCTCTTTTTTCGGTATCTGTTTTTGAGTTTTCAGATACACTGTTCATAAAGGCGATGCTTATAGTATCCCCTTCGAACGTGCAGGTAATTTTGTCTCCATGCATAGCTTCCACAAACCGGGCATTTAGCTGCAGGGTATTTTCATTGATCCAGGTAGCGGTGCCAGCTATTCTTGAAGGAACATGAATGCGGCCGGCCAGGGGGAAAATATACAGCGCATGAGCAGTACTCAGCAGCCAGTCTTCCCACCCAAATTTAATGGTCGTTGATCCTTTCGCGGTGGTTGTAGTCCAGCTGCAGCCTTCTTTGGAAAAACTGAATGCCGTTTCTGCAGCGGTAAAATTATTACTATCCAGTTTGAATTTTTTGCCCTGGTATTTTGCTGATGATGGAGAAGTGATGGCGCCTTTTGGTACAGGGAGGACAAGTTGTTTTAATTCGTTTTTCAGTTGCGTTAATGCAGCTCCATCTTCAGGAAGCGTACCGGTCTTAATGGCGGGCAGTAAATTTTCCCAAATCGTGGTCATGGATTTTTGCATATTCCAGCTTTCACTGGTCACGGCCAGTACTGCATCCTGTTCGGGCATTACAATACAAAACTGACCGTAAGCACCATCACCGCGGTAGAAACCGGGTTTACAGCGCCAGAACTGGTAACCATAACCCTGCGCCCAATCTCCATCGCCTTCCTGCGATTTTGTTTGGTAGCTGGTAGCGTCGTTTACCCAGCTTTCAGATAAGATGGCCGCCCCTTTCCATTTACCTTTTTGCAGGTACAACTGTCCCAATTTGGCAATGTCTTCCGTTTTTACCCGCAATCCATACCCGGCAGTATTCAATCCCTGCGGGGATACTTCCCAATCATATCCTTTAATGTCCAGCGGCTCAAATAAACGCGGTCCTAAAAAGGCGGCAAGTGTTTGCCCGGTTAATTTATATACAATAGCTCCCAGCATATAAGTGGCACCGGTATTATATAAAAAATGGCTGCCGGGTGCATGGGCCACGGGCTGCGATAAAAATGTTTTAACCCATGTATTAGTGGACGCCCTGAGTTTGGGCATGGTATCTTCTCCATGGCCTGTGTTCATGGTGAGCAGGTGCTTTACTTTCATTTGCTGCAGGTTGTCTTCCGGCGCTGCCGGACTTTCCCCGGGAAAAAAAGAAATAACGGAATCTTCGATGTTCAGTTTCCCATCTTTTACCAATAGGCCAATAGCAGTACTGGTAAAACTTTTTGAAAGCGAATACAATGTATGGGTGAATGCCAGTTCAAAAGGCTTCCAGCTGGCTTCTGCAATTACATGGCCATGCCGTAGCAGCATAAAACTATGCCAGCCGATGCCCGATGCGTTGGCGGCTTCTACAAACTGCCTGATGAGTGCGGAGGAAACGCCTTGCGATTCAGGGCTTGCCCGCGGAAGACTGAAAGAAACAGGCTTTTCAAATATAGGGTCAAACTCACCTATGACCGGAAACAGGCCCATGCCCAATGTGCTGATTCCAGTTGTTTTTATAAAATTCCTTCTGCTGGCATTCATGTTGAGTGAATTGAAATGAGAAACTGATGCGTTGATAAATATAAACAATAATCTGGGCGGATTTGCCTCTTAAAAATTGGTGCCTGTGATTTGGCAATAAAAAAAAGCACCCACTTTCGTGAATGCTTCTGATTATATTATGACGTTCTGAATAGCCACTGCAAACTAATGCCTACAGACTATCTCACGCATCTTTTCCATGACAGTTCTTATACTTCTTACCACTTCCACAAGGACAAGGATCATTGCGGCCAACTTTAGGTCCTACTTTTACCGGTTCTTGTTTTACACCGGCGCCCGATGGATCGTAGTAATCTTTTTCATTGGCAGCGTAGTCATCGCCTGCTGCATCAATGGCTTCCTTATTGGCAGAAAGCCTGCTCATATCTGTTTTCTGTTCACGCCCTTCTTTTATCGGTGCATTGTTTTGCTCCATTGGTATGGCAGAGTGCGACAGGAAACTTACAATGTCCTTATTCACTTCACTGTCCATCTGCCTGAAAATATCAAAAGCTTCCACTTTGTAAATCACCAACGGATCTTTCTGTTCCAGGTAAGCTGTCTGCACACTCTGTTTCAGATCATCCATCCGGCGCAGGTGCTCTTTCCATGCATCGTCTATGATTACCAGTGTGATGGTTTTCTCCAGTGAGCTCACCAGTTCTTTTCCATCACTGCCAAGCGTTTTTTGCATATTGGCCAGCACCTGTACCGCTTTGCGTCCGTCACTGAAAGGAACAACAACATTCTCTATATGATCACCCTGTGTGCTGCGTATATTTTTAAATACCGGTATAGAATGCGTTGCCAGATCACCCATTTTATGCTGGTAATTACCAATGGCTTCCTGGTATAATTTTTCAGAAACTTCATTGGCATTGCCCCTTTCCAGTTGTTCTTTGGTAATGCTGGTATCCATTCCAAAGTTTACAATTACTGCCAGTTTAAAACCTTCAAAATCTTCCTGCTCGCGGAAAGAATTGACCAACCCTTCCGATACGGTATAAAATGCGTTGTCCAAATCCAGCGCCAGCCTTTCTCCAAACAATGCGTGGTTGCGTTTTTCATACACCACCTTACGCTGCTTGTTCATTACGTCGTCATACTCCAGCAGGCGTTTGCGTATACCAAAATTATTTTCTTCTACTTTTTTCTGTGCCCGTTCAATAGATTTGGTGATCATGCTGTGCTGTATCACTTCGCCTTCTTTGTAACCAAACCTGTCCATCAATCCTGCTATACGTTCACTGCCAAACAAACGCATCAGCTCATCTTCCAGTGAAACATAAAACTGCGTGGTACCGGGGTCGCCCTGGCGGCCTGCACGGCCACGCAACTGCCTGTCTACACGGCGGCTTTCATGGCGTTCAGTACCTACTATGGCCAAACCACCGGCATCCTTTACACCCGGTCCCAGTTTAATATCTGTACCACGCCCCGCCATATTGGTGGCAATGGTAATAGCACCGGCCAAACCAGCTTCTGCTACTATCTGCGCCTCACGGGCATGTTGTTTTGCATTCAGTACGTTGTGTGGAATTTTTTTGCCGGTCAGCATCTTGCCCAGCAGCTCACTTACCTCAACGGAAGTAGTACCTACCAGCACGGGCCGGCCCGCGTTGCGCAGTCTTTCTATTTCGTCTATAACGGCCCCGTATTTTTCACGCTTGGTTTTATATACCAGGTCCTGGTTGTCTATACGGATGGCCGGTACGTTGGTAGGAATATTCACCACATCCAGTTTATAAATATCCCATAACTCGGCCGCTTCCGTTTCTGCTGTACCCGTCATACCAGCCAGTTTGTGGTACATACGGAAGTAGTTTTGCAGCGTAATGGTGGCATAGGTTTGAGTGGCTGCTTCAATCTTCACATTTTCTTTTGCTTCAATCGCCTGGTGCAAACCATCGCTGTAGCGGCGGCCATCCATAATACGACCGGTTTGTTCATCCACAATTTTCACCTGTCCTTCTATCACTACATATTCAATATCCTTATCGAACAGTGTGTACGCTTTCAGCAACTGCTGTACGGTATGTATGCGGTCAGCTTTTATAGCGTATTCATTGAGGATGGCTTCTTTTTTATGCAGTTTTTCATCGGCGTCCATCAGCGTATCCTTATCCAGCGCAGCCAGTTTCATAGAGATATCCGGCAGCACAAAGAATTCAGGGTCTTCACCGCTTTTGGTGATCATAGACAGGCCCCTGTCTGTAAGATCTACCTGGTTATTTTTTTCATCTATATGAAAAAACAGTTCTTCATCTACTTTGGGCATCTCCTTTTGCTGATCTGCCAGGTAGTAATTTTCTGTTTTCTGCAGTTTTACCTTTATACCAGGCTCACTGGTAAATTTAATCAGCGCACTGCTCTTGGGTAATCCGCGCCATGCACGCATCAGGGCAAGACCACCATCTTTGGGATCATCATTGCCTTCTGCAAACTTTTTCTTTGCTTCTATTAAAAATTTATTGGTAACCTGCCTTTGCGCATCAAACAATTGCAGTACACGTGGTTTAAGCACATGGTATTGCTGGTCATCGCCTTTTGGTACTGGTCCTGAAATAATCAATGGTGTTCTGGCATCATCAATCAATACACTGTCTACTTCATCTACCATGGCAAAATGGTGTTTGCGCTGCACCATTTCATCTGGCGTATGCACCATATTATCTCGCAGGTAATCAAACCCAAATTCATTGTTGGTACCATAGGTAATATCTGCCTGGTAAGCCTGGCGGCGGTCTTCGCTGTTTGGCTGGTGTTTGTCAATGCAATCAACTGTAAGGCCCAGCCATTCAAAAATGGTTCCGTTCCACTCACTGTCGCGGCGGGCCAGGTAATCATTCACGGTAACAATGTGTACGCCTTCGCCGGCCAGCGCGTTGAGGTAAGCGGGCAATGTAGACACCAGCGTTTTACCCTCGCCGGTAGCCATCTCAGAAATTTTCCCCGAATGCAGTACGGCACCACCTATTAACTGTACATCATAGTGCTGCATATTCCAGGTAACGGTAGCGCCACCTGCAGGCCAGCTATTGCTAAAAATGGCCTGATCGCCTTCAATCCGTATATATGTTTTGTCAACAGCCAGTTTTCGATCCAATTCAGTAGCAGTGGCAGCTATTTCCGTATTTTCTTTGAAGCGATGAGCGGTTTCTTTTACCACTGCAAAAGCCTCTGGTAAAATCTCCTTTAAAATCTCTTCAATTTTTTTATCACGATCTTTAATCAATTTGTCAATTTCCTGGTAAGCCACATCGCGGTTTTGCATTTCGCTGACGGGCATGGCTTCCGCTTCCTCTTTCAGGCGGGCAATCTCTGCATCAGATTCAGTCAAATGCTGGATTATGCGATTTTTAAACTCTCCCGTTTTCGCGCGCAGCTGATCATTGGTAAGCGACTGGTAAGCGGCAAAAAACTGGTTTATTTTTACCACCACCGGTTCAATTAGCTTAACGTCTTTTTCCGATTTATTACCACCAAAAAGTTTTGAAATAAAACCCATCATAAATCACTTGTTAAAAAGATTATTTGGATATCCAGGATTCCTCTTTGTCAAATATGGTGCAGATTATAATCTGTAGCCAAATTGACAGAGCTTACCCCCGCCTTCACGGGGGCAGCAAAGGTAAGCAATCAGCTGGTAGTTTAAAGGCCCGCTGTTTTTGGTTAACAAGCTTTTATACAAGGCGGGCTTTTGCCGGATGCACGGTTGTATCCGCTCCTTGCCCGGTAAAGGTTACGGTAATTTTTATCGTGTTTTACAGGTAAATGTGATACCCGTTTGATCAATTATAATATTGGTGATTACTGCTGCTGGAGCCGATGACCCGCCCGCCCGCGGGCATTTACAAAAAGCGGGAAAGCATCAACCAGGGAAAATTCCCGCTTGGATTCCTGGTAGGCAGCCGATACTATATCCGGTATGCGGGGCACGCAGCTTTTGTGCGCTGAGGCCAGGTATTTTCGCCGGATGAACATCATGTGATGGTGGTGCCTGGTTCCTTGAAAAAAGGATTGAACCGCGCCAATTCCGGTAAATACAGGGATTTGATAAAGGCATTGTTGTGATGGGTCTAACGCTCTTACTGTTTGATGTTGTGACGTTTACCCGCCATAATGGCCACGGCAAAAAACTTTTCAGGCGTTAATGGGCTGCAGCTGGCGCCGAACCGGTTCGGGTTTAATTTTCATGTGTGGGTGCGGAGAATCACAACCAAATGGCGCCACCGGTGTCACACAGAGGTGTTTCAAACAGAAAATTTACCATGCAGTCTCCGTAATTATTTGCCACCGTGGTTTCAAATTTCGCCACGTTTGTGTGTCGCTCGGATTCAAAAAAAGCCCTTGATTTTTAGCTTCATTCCTATACCTTTGCGGCCTGAAAAGGAAAGACAATCAGGTTAGCCCGGTTTCTTTAAATAAACACATCAATCTTTCAACTTATTATTCATGAGTGGTGCTTTAAAAGAGGTTCGCAACAGGATTAAATCGGTACAAAGTACGCAGCAAATAACAAAGGCCATGAAAATGGTAAGCGCCGCTAAATTACGCCGCGCCCAGGACGCCATTACCCAAATGCGCCCCTATGCCCGCAAGCTGCAGGAAATGCTGAGCAATATTGTGAGCGATACTGACAGTGCAGCAGGTGGATCCCTTTCTGCAGAGCGCCCCATTGAAAAAGTATTGTTTATTGTTATTACCAGCGACCGTGGACTTGCCGGTGCCTATAATTCTAATGTTATTAAATTAACCAAACTTACCATTGCTGAAAAATATGCTGCCCAGTTTGCAAAGGGCAATGTGCATGTCTGGAATATTGGTAAAAAGGGATACGAGTTTTTTATCAAAGGAGCTTACCATGCAAATGCTGCCCATAAAGATATTTTCCTGAACCTTACTTTTGAAAACGTGCAGGCTTGCGCACAGGCAGCCGTAAAAGCGTTTGAGAACAGGGAATTTGATGTGGTTGAACTTGTCTACAGTGAATTTAAAAATGCCGCTACCCAGCGTTTTGCTGTAGAGCGTTTTTTGCCAATACCAAAGCCAGCGCCAGTGGCAGGTTCTGCAAAAAAAAATGATTTTATTTTTGAGCCTTCAAAGGAAGAAATCATTACCGAGCTGATGCCAAAAATATTAAACACACAGTTGTTTAAAGCTGTGCTGGATGCGAATGCTTCTGAACATGGTGCACGTATGACAGCCATGGACAAGGCCAGTGAAAATGCCAATGAATTATTGAAGTCGCTCAAGATATCTTACAACCGTGCCCGCCAGGCGGCTATTACTACCGAGCTTACCGAGATTGTAAGTGGTGCGGCTGCGTTGCAGGGATAAGGTGAATACGGATATGCGAAAACTACATTGTGATAACGAATAGTAAGAACCCTTCTCCGGAAGGGTTTTCTTTTGCCTGAACCCGGATTATAAGGATGGATGAAATTGTTGGAATAAGATAGATGTATCCTGCATAACTTCCAGTTTTCCTCCTTTACCTCTGTGGCAAAATTGTCTGAACCAGGAATGTATAGGCTGGAAGAGATTTGAAAAATAATCCGGTCAAACCGTACTTCCAAATTTACCACACTCAATCATTGCTACATTTCTTGTGGTAACTTGTGGATAATTACCACTGGTTACGGCCCTTGGGAACTATCCTAAAGTTTAGATTTGTTGCTTAACAAATAAGCTGCCCTGCAATGGAAATTGGAAATATTATACCCCATATAGAAGCGGTTATTTTTGCCAGCGATAAAGCGATGACTTCGCTGGAAATTACCGAGATCATCAACAACGCCTTTGGATTTATGGAGGATAAGATTGTGCTTGACCAGGTAGAGTCGGCCATTGAAGGCATTATAGAAAAATACAATAGCGAATTTTATCCGTTTGAAATAAGGCAGAGCGGCGGTGGCTGGCAATTTCTTACCAAGAAAGATTACCATAAAACCATTGCCCAGTTAAACGGCGACAAATTTTTAAAACGCCTTTCTTCCGCTGCGCTGGAAACCCTGGCTATTATAGCCTACAAACAGCCCATTACCAAAAGTGAAATAGAAGCCATCCGCGGTGTTAACTGCGATTACGCCGTGCAGCGCCTGCTGGAGAAAGACCTGGTAATTATTACCGGGCGTAATGAAAACCTGCCCGGAAAGCCATTGATTTATACCACCTCCAAATCTTTTATGGATTATTTTGGTATTAATTCAGCAGACGATTTACCAAAGATTAAAGAAGTGCTGGCCGATCAGGCAGTGGAAGCTACCTATTTAAACAATGGCAGTCATGGTGAAGACACTGCCGATGAAGAAACAACTACAGAATTGCTGGTAGAAGAGGACAGTGCCGCATTTCTGGCGGTAACCCCCGACGGAGAATTAATTACTGCGGTAGAAGAAGAATTGTCCCTGGTAGAATCAGATGCGGCGGAAGCACCTGCAGCAGAAGAGACGCCTGCTGCCGATGAAGTGTCTGAAGCAGAAGAGGCCGGTAAAGCGGAAGACGCGCCGGATGCGCAGGAAGCGCCTGACAGTAATGAAGAAGAGACCGGTGATGATGCGGAGAAAGAGAAAGATGACGACCAATAGTTTACCGGTAACCAAATAATTTATTAAAGTGCCACACCCTGAAAATTGTGGCGCTTTTTTTTGCGTCAATTGTAATTTCCCTGCGTGGTCACAGACATGTCTTGTACCTGGTAAAAGTCTGCACCCGGTATACTAATATACTTGATACTGTCTTTGTATATTCGCAAACTATGGCAGCACAACTATCACCGGCACAATTAACCGCAATCGCCAGCGAGTTTGGAACCCCTGTTTATGTTTACCACGCAGAACGAATCAAGGAACAATATACGCAACTGCAGGATGCCTTCAAAGCGTCAGACACCCGCTTTTTCTATGCCTGCAAAGCATTGACAAATCTCAACGTGCTGCGCTACATAAAAAGTATTGGCTGTAACATTGATTGCAGCTCTGTTAATGAAGTGCTGCTGGCCGTACAAGCCGGGTTTGATCCCAAAAACATTTTATATACATCCAATAATATTGCTTTTTCAGAAATTGAAGCAGCGCAACAGCTGGGTGTAAACATCAATATTGATAGTTTGTCGAACCTGGAGAAATTCGGTCAAAAATTCGGTCATGGTTACCCGGTAGGTATTCGTTTAAGGCCCAATATAATGGCTGGCGGTAACCTCAAAATTTCCACCGGGCACGAAAAAAGTAAGTTTGGAATACCGCTGGAACAAATAGATCAGGTACTGGCGCTGGTAAAGCGTACCAATTTACATATCCATGCCCTGCACATACACACCGGCAGCGAAATAAAAGATGTGGAAGTATTTGCAAAAGGCATTGAAGTACTGTTTGGCATTGCGGAGAAATTCCCTGAGTTGCAGGTATTTGATTTTGGGGGCGGGTTTAAAGTGCCGTACAAACCAGGGGAAGAGGGGACCAATATGGCCTTACTGGGTAAAAAAGTAGCGGAGGAAATGAATTGGTTTGAAGAAAAATATAACCGTTGCATGCAGGTTTGGTTTGAGCCGGGAAAATTCCTGGTAAGCGAAGCAGGGTATTTAATTACGCAGGTGAATGTAGTTAAAGAATCAGCGTCAACTGTGTTTGCTGGGGTAGATACGGGTCTTAATCATTTTATAAGGCCCATGTTTTACGGGGCGTATCATGTGATGGAAAATATATCTAATCCGGCGGGCCCTGAAAAAATGTACAATGTGGTAGGAAATATCTGTGAAACGGACACGTTTGCAGAAGACAGGCTATTACCCGAAGTACGCGAAGGTGATTACCTGGTATTTAAAAACGCCGGTGCCTATGGGTTTGAAATGGCATCTAATTATAACAGCAGGTTTAAACCAGCGGAAGTATTGGTAAAAGATAATAAAGCCCATCTCATCCGGAGAAGAGACGGGCTGGAAGATTTGATGAAAAATATTGTAACGCTAAAGGACTAAGCGTGTGCTGCTTTTATGGCGCCAGCAACTATAGCAGACTACCGTACCAGGGCAACCGTTTATACCAGGATAATCTAACAGGAACTTTTTCTCTGTTAGCACTGCTGGCCCTGCCCGGAATTTTTTCTTCCCACAATCTGAATGTACTATTCAAAATTTTTAACGCTGTTAGCACTGCTGGCCTTGCGCGAAACCATTTCTTTCAATCTCTTTGCCTAATATGTATAAGTAAAGCTTACACCCCTCACCGTAATTTTTCCCGCTGCACCAAAATCTCCGGTGCCGTGTATTTCAAGGAAATGCAGGTACCTGTCCTGGATAATATTTCCATCTGCAAAAGTGGTATCTGTTACTGTGGGATAATTATTGGGCGGCAGAATAGCCGGCGGCATGTTGATAAAAGACATTTCAACTGTTCCTGAAGGTGCAAACTTGTCGGCATGCAGACGCAGAAAAAGACACAATACCGGGTTGGCCGTGGTATTAATATAATGAATTGAAATAGAATTGAGCGTGGCGCCTACTGGCACTACAATAGGGGTATGCAAATCGCGGTTAGGTATTGCAGTGCACCTGCCTTCCTGGAAAAGATCAATGTACCCGTTTTCACTGTTTTGCGGAAAAAAAGCAGACTGACCAATGTACACCGTATACTTTTTCTTTGCCGGAAGAGGGAATTTGGGTATCGGTATGCCTCTCTTGGCTACTACGGATTTCTTTTTGGCTGGTGCTGCTTTTTTAGGCACTGCCTTTTTAGCTTTAACGGCAACTTTCTTTTTTTTAACAGGCATAGAATAATTTTTTAGTATGATGATTATTTGCAGCTGCAAGTTAGATCATCGTTTTTTTACAGCAATACTACTTTGCGGTAGTTTTTAAGGAACCCGCCAATACTGAACGGGTAAACCTGCGGCATACACTTGCAACGCAATGGTTATTTTCATGTGATGACAGCCGCCATCTTCTAAACCTTTTACTTAACTTGTAGCATATTATAAATCATTAAAATATTTCTCCCCATGCCCATCCGAATGACAGACGACCCGCAGGAAGAACAATCTTCTTATGACAATAATGATGGCGGGGGGCGGGGCGGTGGGGGATTCTCCGGTGGTGGCGGCTTACTGAATCTTCTTCCCTTACTCTTTGGTTTGTTCCGAAGTAAAATGGGTATTTTATTATTGGTAGTGGGTGGTATTGCTTATTTTATGTTTGGCCGTGGTGGCTGTAATATGGGCAGCGGCGTGCTGGATACAGTAGGGCAACTGGCAACCGGTGGTACCTTAGATCCAAGAGAGTTTGCTAAAGCCAGTATTTATGAACCATTAACGGAGGATAATACAAAAAACCCTTTGCCTGAAAGTGCTAACCTGCAAAAATTTGCCCCTTCGGTTGGTAACCAGGGAAAGCAGGGGAGCTGCGTTGCCTGGAGCAGCGCTTATGCAGCAAGATCAATCCTGGAATCGGCCCGCACCGGGCAGCCAGGTAATAACGTAAAATTCAGTCCCTCTTTTTTATATAACCAGATTGGCATGGATGGTTGCCAGGGTTCTTACATAGAAAGAGGGATGGAATATATGACCAAACAGGGCTCTATCCCGTACAATGCGTTTCCTTATACAGACGAAGATTGCAGTACCCAGCCCGGCCAGCAGCTGGTACAGGAGGCATCCCAATATAAAATGCGCGGGTTTAACAGGCTGAGCCTGGGCGACCGGACAGATGTAATTGATCTGAATGCCATTAAACAAAATCTTTCGCAGGGTGCACCGGTGGCCATTGGTATGATGGTAGGACAAAGTTTTATGCAGAACATGATGGGTAAAGATCTCTGGCAGCCGGAAGGAGGTGATAAAAGCATGCAGGGTTTTGGCGGGCATGCCATGTGTGTAGTAGGGTATGACGATAAAAAATATGGCGGATCTTTTCTAATTATGAATAGCTGGGGTCCGGAATGGGGCACTAATGGTTTTGCATGGATCCAGTATCCGGTTTTTAAATATTATGTACGCGAAGCATATGGACTGGAACCCATGCAAAGAGTTGGGGCGGCGGCTAACCAGGCTTTTGAATGCGAAGTGGGACTGGTACAGGTAGATTATGACGCCGCTCAGAAAAAAACAGTAGCCCGTGGATATATACCGTTGCGGACAAACGGCGATAACAAGTTCATCACGGTAACACCCGTGCGAAAAGGTAGTAAGTTTAAGATGGAAGTAAAAAACAGTACAGAATGCTATGTGTACGTTTTTGGTAAGGAAACTGATGGTACCAGCTACACCCTGTTTCCTTACCCCAACAAGGAAGATCCCACTAAAACAAAATATGCTCCTTTCTGCGGTATTGCCGGGTACCGGCTGTTTCCAAAAGATAAAAGCCTTACACCAGATAGCATTGGCACCCGGGATATGATGGCGGTGGTAGTATGTAAGAAACCGCTCGACTGGTACCGGCTAAACCAGCAATTGAGCCAGAGCCCGGGGCAGGATTACGCAGCCAGGTTGAATGCTGCATTGAGCAGCCAGCTTATCAAAGGCGTTCGCTACCAAAGCAGCGGAAAGGGAAACATGGGCTTTACTACAAGCGGCACCGATAATAACCTGGTGGCATGCATTGTAGAAATTGACAAGAACTAAATATTCACCGGCCATTTATGATCAACCGTATTACATGAGCAATGCAACACAAACTTTTATTAAACTGATGAAACATCCTGTTAAGTTCAGGATGTTTCTTTTTTTTAAACTACCGGCGGCTTTTTTCAGCGGGGTGCGCATAAAAGAAATAGATGAAAGCAGGGCCGTGGTTTCCATACCGTATAAATGGTTTTCGCAAAATCCTTTTCAATCCACCTATTTTGCCTGCCTGGCCATGGCGGCAGAAATGAGTACCGGCTCACTCGGCATGATGCATGTCCGCAACCGGATACCAGCCGTTTCAATGCTGGTAGTGAAACTGGAAGCAGTATATTTTAAAAAGGCAACGGGCATCACTTTGTTTACCTGCAGCGACGGCGACCAGTTAAAAGCAACCATCGAAAAGGCGATTGCAACAGGCGAAGGACAATCTTTTGCGGCAGCATCGCATGGCGTTAATGAACAGGGCGAAAAAATTGCAGACTTTTTTATTACCTGGTCGTTTAAAGCCAGGAGTAAATAGCGAAGGATGATTTCGTAATTGCATTTGGCGGAATAATGGCAGTAATCATCTGGCCAGTGTAGTTCAATAAAAATCACAACATTTCAAAATCACCAAATACAAGCATATGAAGATTGCTTTCCACGGCGCCGCCCGCACAGTAACCGGTTCAAAACATTTACTTACCCTCAGCAATGGAAAAAAATACCTGCTCGACTGCGGTATGTTCCAGGGTATGGGTGCAGATACAGATGGCCTTAACCGCAATTGGGGCTTTAATCCCCAGGAAGTTGATGTGCTGATTTTATCACACGCTCATATAGATCACAGCGGGTTAATACCAAAATTGGTAAAAGATGGCTTTGCTGGCAATATTTTTTGCACCCCGGCAACAAAAGAGCTGACACAAATTTTACTGATGGACTCTGCCGAAATCCAGGAAGGTGATGCAAAGTTTTCCAATAAAAGAAGGGCTGCCAACAACCTGCCATATGTGGGTCCTCTATACAATATAGAAGATGCAAAGAAATGTTTTGATCATTTTAAGACAGTTGAGTATGGCGACTGGCATACAATTGATGAGCATGTAACACTGCAGTATACAGACGCAGGCCATATCATTGGCAGCGCGGCTGTACACCTGAAAATTACGGAGAACGGTAAAACGGGCAGGCTTAGTTTCAGTGGTGATGTGGGCCGGTACCGCGATCTGATACTTCGGTCACCGGACGTGTTTTCGCAGGCGGATTATATTCTTATTGAATCTACCTATGGCAACAGCCTGCACGACGATGTGTTTACCACGCCGGACCAGGTGTTACAGTGGATTGAAAAAGCCTGTCTGCAGAAAAAGGGCAAGTTAATTATGCCGGCATTTAGTGTAGGCCGTACACAGGAATTATTGTTTTCGCTAAATCAGCTGGAACTGGAAAACAGGCTCCCGCCTGTATCATATTTTATAGATAGCCCCCTGAGTATTGAAGCTACCCAGGTAATGAAAAACTATCCGCATTATTTCAATAAAAACATCCAGAAAATAATGGAATCCGATAATGATCCATTCGGGTTTAGGGGACTGCGGTATATAAAAACGGTAGATGAATCCAAATCACTTAACTATTTTACCGAGCCCTGTGTCATTATTTCTGCCAGTGGTATGGCCGATGCGGGAAGGGTGAAGCATCATATCAGCAACAGTATTGAAAATAGTCGCAATACTATTTTAATGACAGGGTATTGCGAGCCAAGATCACTGGGTGGAAGGCTGGTAGCCGGGGCTAAAGAAGTAAGTATTTATGGCATCAGGCACGAGGTGCATGCAGAGATTGGATCTATCCGCAGTATGAGTGCCCATGGCGACTATGAAGATCTCAGCCAGTTCCTGGCCTGCCAGGATGCAAAGGCTGTAAAGAAACTTTTTTTAGTGCACGGAGAGTATGATGTACAGCAGGCATTCAGGGAAAGGCTGCTTAAAAAAGGATTTACAGATATAGAAATTCCCGCCCAGCATTATGAGATTGGGCTAACATAAATGATTGATGCTGATGTGTGATGTCTGATTTTTTGATGTCTGATGTGCGTTTAATTGGTGGTTTTCAACGCCATCGTACATCAGATATCAAAAAATCAGACATTATGAAATTAGGCATCGTACATACTCTTCACATTTCGTTCACTAAACTTTCACAGTTTATTAGTAAGCCATTGGCTGTATTTGCCGTTTATATGCTGAGTAAATCATTGTTCATTTAATAAAATTCAGCATATGAAAAAGATGGGTGTATACATGCTGGGGTTGTTGGCAATAACCGGTCTTCTGATAACCGGTTGCAGCACCCCCGTGCACGTAGAAAAGGATCAGCAAACGGATTTCAGCAGGTATAAAACCTTTGCCTGGATAAATGAAAACAGCGGTAAAAAAAGCAAGGCAAATGACCTGGAAGA
The DNA here is from genome assembly GCA_039916305.1 of Chitinophagaceae bacterium. GTDB lineage: Bacteria > Bacteroidota > Bacteroidia > Chitinophagales > Chitinophagaceae > JACMLD01. The sequence continues at coordinate 295,525 of JBDSLR010000017.1, forward strand.
TAAAAATGTACATGACGCCGTTAGCAGGGAGCTGCGAAAATCCAGCTGGCGGGAAGTAAGCGCCAACCCTGATGTGCTTATCAGCTATGATGTGCTGATTGAACGCACTACTAAAAGGCAGAGCGACCCGGTCTATTCCAGGGCCACTTCAAGATTGTATTTTAACCCCTACACGAGGCGTTATGGCACTATCTATTATCCATCTCAGTTCTGGGGTTATGAAGATTACAATGTGCCTGTGCGGGAAGGTACCCTCACCATCACCGTTACAGATGCCAGCTCTGATAAAACCATCTGGCAGGGCTGGACAACAGACGAGGTAGACAGCCGGCGCCTGACAAGTAAAGAGTTGGCCAACAGCGTTAAGTCGATTTTCCGCAAGTTTGATGTAGCTAAAAAATAATACACGGACGGTTCTTTACACACAAAAGCCACTTGATAAAAGTGGCTTTTGTAATGTCTTTGATGCAAGGATTACACCAGGTGCAGGTTATCGCCTTCCAGGAAGCACCGGCTAAATCACGTTTTTATTTCTTGAAAATAACATGAAAAGTAGTACCGGCTCCCCGGGCAGATTTAACCTGCACCAGCGCCTTATGGGATTCAAATATGCTGAGTGCAGACGAAAGGCCCAATCCCATACCGGCAGACTTGGAAGTAAAATAGGGTTCAAAAAGGCGTGACAGGTTCTCTTCGTCAATTCCGTGGCCATTGTCAGCAATAGATACAGTATAGTGTGCCCTGTCTTCCAACAGACTGATGGTCATTTTTGCATGTTCTGCGGGCGAAGCCTCAATACCATTGATAATGATATTAAGAAAAGCCATGCTCAGTTTTTCAGGGTCAGCCATTATAAACGCTGAAGGGGCCCGGTAGTCTTTTTCAATGCTGACTTTCTTTAAAAGCAACCGGTCTGTGGCGGTTGCAATGCTTTTTTCAAGAACGGACTCCAGTGTTGTTTCGGACAGCTCTGTAACCGATGGCCGGGAAGCATACAGCAATTCCGTAATCAGGTTGTTGATACGGTTACTGTTGCGCGAAACAATATCCAGGTAGATTTTATCCTTTTCTTCAATATTCTCCAGCTGATCAATGGCAAGCAAAATATTGTTCAGTGGGTTACGCACTTCATGGGCAAGTATACGCACCAGTCTTTCCGTGGCTTTTAGCCGGGTAGTTTGCAGGTTAGCTTTTTCCGCATTTTTTAAGGCGGTGATATCGTGAATAATACCCTGGAAATAATAAGCGCCCAATGCATTTTTTTCAGCTGAAAGAGACAAAACACAATTGATGACCTGGAAGTTTTTGGCCCGCAGCTCAATCTCCATATCATTAAGCTCGCCGGACTGTTCCAGCGTTTCCTTTATCAGCTTACCATCGCTCTCATAGAGCAGTAGATCCGGCAGGCGCATGGAGCTAAATTCCTCCCGTGAATAACCAAACAGGGCGGTACCTACCTGGTTCACTTCAAGGAAAGCAAGGGACTCGCCGGCGATGAAAATAAAATCCTTCGTTTTCTCAAAAATGCCCCGGTATTTTTGCTCATTTTCTTTCAGCACATACAGGAATTCATGACGGGCAACTGCATAGCGGATACAACGCTCCAGCTTTTCAGTCGTCAGCTCGGATTTTATAAGGTAATCGGCCGCGCCAGCCTGCATGGCCTGGCGGTCAATATCCTGGTTGCCTGCGCCTGTAAGCAATACAATTGGTTGCTCGCAATTATTACTAACTGATTCCTGTATCAGGTCAAGCCCTGTTTTTTGACCCAGTTTAAAATCAACAAAATAAATAGCATGTTTACCCCGGCAGATGGCGTCCAGTCCTTCCTGGTAATGCTCGCACCAGTCCAGGGTAAATGTGGTATTCCCTTTTATCTGGTTGATGTACCGCCGGAGAATAATAAAATCTTCCTCATCATCGTCGATGATGAGAATAGAAATATTTTTCATGGCGCTGGCAGCTGTAGTCATGTTGTTTTCAAATAAATAAGTGGATTAGCGCTAAAGTAATGGCATCAAACTTAATACAATCTGGGAAAATAATAGTGATCCGTTGATATTTGTTTTTCGTGCCCGAAAATCGCTTATTTTTAATTGCATTTCCAGTAAGTTATAGCATATTGTTATTGATTGTCCAATAAAACAATTTTCCAATGTCTGACATCCGTAATAAAAAGGGAACCACGCAAAAACTGGTCTCTAAAAAGGCAACAGCTGTTGCCGTTCCCAAACGAAGCAAGCCGCACCAAAACGGCGCATCTGTCAATATTAATCCTTATAGCAAACGGGACGGAACAGATACCGTTGACAACCGTTATCTGCTGCAGATACTCACTGAAGTAAAGAATGGTAATTTTGGCGTCCGCATGCCCATCGACCATACCGGGTTGGAAGGCAAAATCTGCGATACGCTGAATGATATCATAGAATTAAACCAGCAGATGATGCTGGAGTTTACCCGCGCCGGCAATACCATTGGCAAACAGGGAAAACTTACCCAGCGTATTGAAGTGCCCGGGCTGAAAGGTGCCTGGAGTACCGGTATTGATTCTCTCAATGGCCTGGTTTCGGACCTTGTGCACCCAACTATCCAGATTGCGCATGTAATCAGCTCCGTTGCCAAAGGCAACCTCTCAGAAGAAATGCCCCTTGAAATAGGAGGACATAACCTGCAGGGGGAATTTGCCAGGATTGCGAAAGAAGTAAACGACATGGTAAAACAGCTTAACCTGTTTTCGATGGAGGTAACACGTGTGGCCCGTGAAGTAGGATCGGAAGGTAAGCTTGGTGGCCAGGCAAAAGTAAAAGGCGTAGGCGGTGTTTGGAAAGATCTGACAGATTCTGTGAACCAGATGGGTAGTAACCTGACCGCCCAGGTGCGCAATATTGCTGAAGTAACCACGGCGGTGGCCAAAGGAGATCTTTCCAAAAAAATTACGGTGGATGTAAAAGGAGAAATCCTTGAACTTAAAAATACCATCAATACCATGGTGGATCAGTTGAACTCATTTTCTTCTGAAGTTACCCGTGTGGCACTGGAAGTAGGTACAGAAGGAAAACTGGGCGGCCAGGCGCAGGTAAAAGGAGTTGCAGGTACCTGGAAGGATTTGACGGACTCAGTGAACCAGATGGCCAGTAACCTTACCGGCCAGGTGCGCAATATTGCTGAAGTTACCACCGCGTTTGCCAAGGGTGACCTATCCCGGCAGATAACCGTGGATGTGAAAGGAGAAATTCTTGAATTGAAAAATACCATCAACACCATGGTGGATCAGCTCAATTCATTTTCCGGAGAGGTTACCCGCGTGGCACGCGAGGTGGGCTCGGAAGGAAAGCTGGGCGGGCAGGCCAAAGTAAAAGGTGTGGGTGGCGTGTGGAAAGATTTAACGGACTCAGTGAACCAGATGGCCAGCAACCTGACCGGCCAGGTGCGCAATATCGCAGAAGTTACTACGGCTGTGGCCAAAGGCGATTTATCGCGCAAGATTACCGTGGACGTAAAAGGGGAAATTCTGGAATTAAAAAATACCATCAACACCATGGTGGATCAGTTGAACTCATTTTCTTCTGAAGTTACCCGTGTGGCACTGGAAGTAGGAACCGAAGGAAAACTGGGCGGCCAGGCACAGGTAAAGGGAGTTGCCGGTACCTGGAAGGATTTAACAGATAGTGTAAACGGTATGGCGAGCAGTCTTACCGGGCAGGTGCGCAATATTGCTGAGGTAACCACCGCGGTGGCCAAAGGAGATTTGTCGAGAAAGATTACCGTGGATGTAAAAGGCGAGATCCTGGAATTAAAAAATACCATCAATACCATGGTGGATCAGCTGAACTCATTTGGTTCAGAAGTAACCCGCGTGGCGCGTGAAGTAGGCTCGGAAGGAAGACTGGGCGGACAGGCAGACGTACCGGGTGTGGGTGGCACCTGGAAAGATTTAACGGACTCCGTTAATATCATGGCAGGTAATCTTACCAGCCAGGTAAGAAATATTGCAGAGGTAACAACTGCCGTGGCAACCGGTGACCTTTCACGTAAAATTGATGTGGATGTAAAAGGAGAAATCCTGGAATTAAAAAACACTATCAATACCATGGTGGACCAGCTGCGTGGTTTTGCTTCGGAGGTAACCCGTGTTGCCCGGGAAGTAGGATCAGAAGGCAAGCTGGGTGGACAGGCAACGGTGGCCGGTGTGGGTGGTGTTTGGAAAGATCTTACGGATTCAGTTAATGGAATGGCCAGTAACCTTACCGGCCAGGTGCGCAATATTGCAGAGGTTACCACCGCCGTAGCGAAGGGGGATTTATCCAGAAAAATTACCGTGGATGTAAAAGGAGAAATCCTGGAACTGAAGAACACCATCAATACCATGGTGGATCAGCTTAATGCGTTTGGTTCAGAGGTAACCCGTGTGGCACGTGAAGTGGGATCCGAAGGAAAACTTGGTGGGCAGGCCGATGTACCAGGTGTAGCCGGTACCTGGAAAGATTTGACAGACAGTGTAAATAAAATGGCCAGTAACCTGACTTCCCAGGTGCGTAATATTGCGGAAGTAACCACGGCGGTGGCCAACGGTGACCTTTCACGCAAAATTGGTGTGGATGTAAAAGGGGAAATCCTGGAGTTAAAAAATACCATCAATACCATGGTGGATCAGCTGCGCGGTTTTGCCTCAGAGGTAACCCGTGTGGCACGTGAGGTTGGTACAGAAGGAAAACTGGGTGGACAGGCCAATGTGCCCGGCGTGGCTGGTACCTGGAAAGATTTGACCGATTCGGTAAACCAGATGGCCGGTAACCTGACAGCCCAGGTGCGTAATATCGCAGAGGTGGCCATTGCGGTAGCGAACGGTGATATGTCCAAAAAAATTACCGTGGATGTACGCGGAGAAATATTACAACTGAAAGAGACGCTTAATACCATGGTGGATCAGCTCCGGGCCTTTGCATCGGAAGTAACCCGTGTGGCCCGTGAAGTAGGTACCGATGGAAAGCTGGGTGGCCAGGCCTTCGTGCCCGGAGTGGCCGGTACCTGGAAAGATTTAACGGATTCTGTAAACCAGATGACGGGTAACCTTACTTCACAGGTGCGCAATATCGCAGAGGTTACAAAAGCAGTGGCAAGTGGTGACTTATCCAAAACAGTGGCTATTGACGTAAAAGGCGAAATCCTTGATCTTAAAAATACCATCAATACCATGGTGGAGCAATTGAACTCTTTTGCTTTTGAGGTAACCCGCGTAGCAAGGGAGGTGGGCACGGATGGAAAACTCGGCGGTCAGGCGGAAGTGCGGGGAGTAGGTGGTACATGGAAAGATTTGACCGATAGCGTAAATATGATGGCATCCAATCTTACCAACCAGGTTCGTGGTATTGCTAAGGTAGTAACAGCCGTTGCAACCGGTAACCTGAAACAAAAACTGGCGATTGTATCCCGTGGTGAAGTTGCCCAGCTGATAGATACGATTAATGAAATGATTGATACACTGGCGCTTTTTGCAGACCAGGTAACTACCGTAGCCCGCGAAGTAGGTGTGGACGGCAGGCTTGGCGGACAGGCTTCTGTACCGGGTGCTTCGGGCATCTGGAAAAACCTTACGGAAAACGTAAACCAGCTGGCGCAAAACCTGACAACGCAGGTGCGCTCAATTTCTGAAGTGGCCTCTGCTGTAACCAAGGGGGATTTAACAAGAACCATCCGGGTTGAAGCAAAAGGAGAAGTGGAAGCACTGAAAGATACCATCAACCAGATGATTGCGAACCTGAAAGAAACAACTTTGCGCAATCACGACCAGGACTGGCTTAAATCCAACCTGGCCAAGTTTACGCAAATGCTGCAGGGTCAGAAAGATTTAAAAACCGTAACCCAGCGTATTCTGTCTGAACTGGCACAGGTGGTAACAGCCCATTACGGCGCTTTTTACATCCTGAAACAAAATGAAGAAAACCACCAGGTGCGGCTTAACCTGTTTTCGGCCTATGGCTATACGCCGGATAAACGCATCGCCAGTGAATTTGCCATTGGGCAGGGACTGGTAGGCCAGGTGGCATTGGAAAAAGAACGCATTATCCTGTCAAATGTTCCGGCAAACTATATAAAAATAAGTTCCAGCCTTGGTAAGGCTACGCCAACCCACCTGATCATCTTACCGGTACTGTTTGAGAACAATGTAAAAGCGGTAATTGAACTGGCTTCGCTGGACACCTTCAGCCAGACCCATATTGACTTTCTTGAACAGCTGACAGAAAGTATCGGAATCGTGATCAATACGATTGAAGCCAATTCAAGAACAGAAGAACTCTTGACCCAGTCTCAGTCGCTTGCAGGGGAACTGAAAATACAGCAGGAAGAACTTAGCCGTACCAACGATGAATTGCAGGACAAGGCACTGCTGCTGGTGAAGCAAAAAAATGAAGTGGAAGAAAAGAACCGTGAGGTGGAAGAAGCACGTAAATCCCTGGAAGAAAAAGCTGAACAGCTTACACTTACTTCTAAATACAAGTCAGAGTTTCTGGCCAACATGTCTCACGAGCTGCGTACACCATTGAACAGCTTGCTCATCCTTGCCCAGCAGTTGTACGAAAACGTGGAAGGGAACCTGACCGATAAACAAATACGGTATGCAAAAACCATTCACTCCTGCGGCGATGACCTGATACAGTTGATTAATGATATCCTGGATCTTTCCAAAATTGAATCCGGGTTTATTACGGCAAATATTTCGGCTGTACGATTTACCGAAATTGCAGCTTTTGCAGAAACAACCTTTAAGCCAATTGCCGAAGCCCGGCATTTGCGCTTTGCGATTGAGGTGGACAAACATTTGCCGGTTTCCATGGAAACCGATATTCAGCGGCTGAACCAGATTTTAAAAAACCTGCTTTCCAATTCATTTAAATTTACGGAGAAAGGTGAAGTTCGTCTAAGAATATACGAGGCAAAGAAAAACTGGAAGACCGCTAATGCCAACCTTGACAACGCCGAAAGAGTGGTAGCCTTTGCCATCAGCGATACCGGCATTGGTATTCCGCAGGAAAAACAAAACATCATTTTTGAAGCATTCCAGCAGGCCGAGGGTTCAACGAGCCGTAAATATGGCGGTACGGGGCTTGGGCTGTCCATTAGCCGTGGCCTTGCAGACTTGCTTGGTGGCAGCATTGAGCTGGAAAGCCACCCATCAAAAGGCAGCATCTTTACCCTGTTTGTTCCTGTAGTGGATGATTTGATCAGCAAGACCAACGGGCGGGATAGCGGCAACGGTTACCGGCAATATTCCCTCGGTGCCGGTAATGGAGAAATTGACTCTATCCTGCATTCATTGCGCAGCGGTGACGGCAGTGAAGCAAAAAGTCTCGGCATCGTTAATGAAATGATTAACGATACAGGCGATGACCGCTCAAATATTACAGCGGCCGACAATGTGTTGCTCATTGTGGAAGACGATATGCGCTTTGGCCGGATTATTATTGATAAGGCCCATGAAAATGGCCTGAAGGCGATTATAGCTGTCAGTTATATTGAAGTATTTGATTTCATTAACCGGTATATGCCGGTTGCCATTACACTGGATGTTAAACTGCCCGATACCAGTGGCTGGAAAGTACTGGATCTGCTGCGCAATGATCTGAATTACCGCCACATTCCCATTCACCTTATTTCCGGGGAAGAAAACAGTGTACTTGCCATCAAAAGGGGTGCCCGTAGTTTCCATCTCAAACCACTGGGCAATGAATCACTTAATGCCCTGTTTACCGATATATTATATTTTAGCAATAAGGAATCAAAAAGAATCCTGGTGGTGGAAGACAATGAAATCGAATCATCCCAGATTGCAAATATGCTGGAAGGCGACGTAATGAAAGTTGATATTGCGGCTACTGGTGCGGCTGCAGTTGAACAGCTGAAAAATGATAATTACGACTGTATCATTGTAGATTACCACCTGCCGGATATGGAAGGCAGTGAACTGCTGAGCCAGGTTGCTTCAAAAAAACAACTGCACACGCCGGTCATTGTGTACTCCGCAAAGGATTTTAATAAAAATGAACTGAACGCGCTTACCAGCAAATCAAGTGCAGTGCTGATGAAAGGGGTTAATTCCCTGGAGCATTTACTGGATGAAGCGGTTATCCGCCTGCATGTGAACCACAGTCAGCTGGCCAGGGAAAAAAGGAAACTGATTGAAGGTATCCGGCTTAAAGAAGATATATTAACGGGCAAGAACATACTCGTGGTGGATGACGATGTGCGTAACCTTTTTGCGCTCACTACCGTATTTGAACGGTACAATATTAATGTTACCACAGCTGAGAGCGGTCGTGAAGCCATACATATCATCAATGATGATACCATTACCACGCACATGGTTCTGATGGACATCATGATGCCGGAAATGGATGGTTACGAAACCATGCAGAAGATTAGGCGGGAACATAAAAACAGTACGCTTCCCATTATTGCGGTAACAGCCAAAGCTATGAAAGGCGATCGGCAGAAATGTATAGAGGCAGGTGCATCGGATTATATTACCAAACCCTTAAAAATCGACCAGTTGCTTTCCCTGATGCGTATCTGGTTTTATAAATAATATAGCCAAACATGAGTCAGAAAATTCTCCTGATTGATGACCGCGAGGACAACTTGTTTTCGCTGGAAACAATACTGGAAGCAGATGGGTATGAATTTGTAAAGGCAAGGTCGGGGCGCGACGCCCTCAAAATCCTCCTTGTTCAATTTGATTTTGCCCTGATATTGATGGACGTGCAGATGCCCAACCTCAATGGTTTTGAAACCGCCGCGCTTATTTTTGAACGGGAGAAGCTAAAGCATATTCCTATTATTTTCATTACTGCAAATACTTACGGAGAGGAAAATATCTTCAAAGGGTACCGGACCGGGGGCGTAGACTATATCTACAAACCAATTAAGCCTGAACTGCTGCGTGCGCGGGTATCCGTCTTCATTGATCTTTATAAAAAAAACCAGCAGTTGCTTTTGCAGGAGAAGAAATTGCTGAGCATTAATAATGTCCTGCAAAATGAGATTAGCGAACGCAAAAACTCCGAAGCACAGGTTATAGAACTGAACAAAGAACTGGTGCGGAACATTGATGAACTGGAAAGAGCAAACAAAGACCTGGACAGGTTTGCTTTCATGGCTTCCCATGATTTGCAGGAACCGTTGCGCAAAATCCGTGCTTTCAGTGAAATGATCGCTGAAAAACACGAACATGATTTTGACGAAGAAGACAATGCGAACCTGGGCAGGATACAGCAATCCGCCGCCCGCCTGCAGGAACTGATAAAAGATATATTGTCCTTTTCAAAAATCGCTGCCGGTCCGCTGATTATTGCAGACGTACCGCTTGATGATCTGCTGGCAGAGGTGCTGGCAGAAATGGACCAGATACTGATTAAAAAAAATGCGCGGGTCATTGTAGGGCCACTTCCTGAACTGCCTGTAAATGCAGGCTTGCTGAAGACTGTATTCTTCAACCTCCTCAGTAATGCCGTTAAATATGGAAAAGATGACACGGCGCCGGTCATAGAAATATATGCCGATGAAAGGCAACCCACGTCAGCAGGATTGCAAAACAATTATTGCCGGGTGTATGTAAAGGACAACGGAATTGGCTTTGACCCCGAATACGCAGAAAAAATTTTTGAGATGTTCAGGCGCCTGCATACCCGCAAAGAATACCCGGGCACCGGTATTGGCCTGGCCCTGTGCAAAAAAATACTTGATAAACACGGGGGTTATATTACTGCAATCAGCAAAGAAAAAAAGGGTAGCACATTTATCATCTCACTCCCTTATCAACAGCCAGAAAATTGATGCGACTGCTTTTATAAGCCACAGCATTTGCGCAATAATGCTGCCAGCTCATGTTTGCCGGTTGGCTTTACCAGGCAATCAGCGGCACCGGCGGCTTTTAGACCGGCTTCTTCCTCAGCTTCCATGGTAGTTGAATAAATAATAACAACGCAGGAATTGTACCCGGGATGTTGCCTGATTGCTGCCAGGCATTCGCGCCCGTTCATCAGCGGCATATTGAGATCAAGGAAAATAAAATCGGGCAGTGAGAGAAAATCGCTTGACAGCAGGGTCATTACCTCCCGGCCATTGCCAACCATACTGCAAACAATACTAGGGTCTACCAGCAGTATAGCCTGGGAAAATAGAAAGCGATCGTCTTCATCATCGTCAGCCAGAACCAGGAAGGGTAAGCTCATTCAATTAGTTGGTTAATCACCGCAAAGATAATGTACTGCAGCAGATTTAGGAATAAGTATTAAACAAAGTTGAATCTGGTAAGCCTTATTAAGTAATCAGCTGCTTGAATGCAGGAGTTTTCAAGGGAATAAAAACAATTTTTCAAATAAAAGAGAAGCGGCGATAGCAGGAATTGAAGGAAAATCTAAAGATGATTTGTAAGAAATTAAGGGCGTAATTACTTAACTTTTACACATTCTTCCTGCCTGGCGCCTGACAAACGATTAGGTGGGGTAAAGTGCGGATAACTCAGCGGGGAAGCTAATTGTATTCAGCATGCAGGCACAGGGTATATCAGGTCCAGTTTTTTACACGAAGGTCTAACAAACTATACGCTAAATAATATTGAGCCTCTTCAGCACTTCCTGTTTATGGGCTTTGCTGATGGGTATTTCTTTGCCGCTGATAAATAGTCCGTTTTCGCGGATATTGCTGATCTTATCTATGTTAATTATGTAAGAACGGTGCACTTTAATAAAGTTGAGTTTGCTTACTTTTTCTTCCAGGTTTTTAATGGTATTGTGGGTGATGTATTTTTTCTCACCGGTAACAAATTTTACATAATCGCCCATGCTCTCTATATACAGGATATCTTCATTATTAAGGCGTATCAATTTACCATCTGATTTAATAAAAATATGATCGAGACCAGTCTCAGTAATGGTATTTTCTGCTACTTCAGGAACTGCAGGCGGTATTTTTTTAAGCGCGTCCATAAAGCGCTGGTAAGTAAATGGCTTTTTTAAAAAGTCGGTTACATTGTATTCAAAAGCATCAAATGCATACTCTGGTTTGGAAGTGGTAAGAATAACTTTAGGCGAATAGGCAATCTGGTCAAGCAGATCAAATCCTGTAGCGCCCGGCATTTCCACATCCAGAAAAATTAGATCAACCACATTACTGTTAAGAAAAGCCAATGCTTCGGGTACACCGGCAAAATGCCCTTTAACGGTAAGCTGGCCGCTTTTTTCGCAACAACGGTTGAGGTAATCAGCAGCAACCTGCAGATCTTCTACAATAATACAATTCAGGCTCATAGTGGATTGGCATTAAAAGCTTTCAACCGGGTATATTCATTTTCAATGATATCCCTTGCTTCCAGCAGTGAATTTTTAATTTGTATATATGCTTCGGTTAAATCGGTTACTGAAGCAGCGCCTTCGCATGCATCCTCAAACTTTTTACACATGGCCTGGGTTTGCAGTAAGCCGGTGTAGCCAAAAGTTGGCTTAATCTTGTGGATGGCCTTTCTGAGGTCGTCTTTATTTTCGTTTTCGTAGGCTGATTGCGCGGAGTTAAAATCTGCATCGAAGTGCTGAAGTACGGTGGCAAAGATTTCTTCTATGTAGGCAAAATCATCTGTATAGAGGCTATACAGGGCTTCTGTGTCCATTTTTTCGTTAAAAATGAACTGTTTAGGTAAAGTTTCGCTTCCCATAGGAAAATAGATGTTCAGGTTTTTCGTTATATACCAGTGGCATTACCGTGAAAATTGGAAAATACCCATCTAATAACTCTATGAAGCAAAAATTATTACATATTGCCTGGTCAATTTATCAGGATATTATTTATACAGGGGTAAGTGAGGGTATTTCCAGGGATACAGAAAAGAAAATAATCCGCTTCAACCAGTTTATTATTCTTGCCCTGCTGGTAAACTGTTTTTCGGTGGGTATCTATATATACCACAAGTTATACATCAGCGGACTTATAAACGTAACCTCGGCCTACCTGTTCCTGGTGGCCTATTATTTAAATTACAGGCGCAAGCTGGAAGCCAGCCGTATTATTTCTGTTATTAATATAAACCTTTATTTAATTGTTATCAGCCACGTAGAAGGTCTTCGTTCGGGCGGGTATCTATTGTATTTTCCTTATTTTATTGCCCTTACCTCCGTAGTTAGTATACGGAGAAATTTACGCGAGCTTTTGCTGGTATGCGGTATTACCCTGGTGTCACTATTAGTATGTATACTGGGTAACCCCCAGGTAAATGATATTCAGATTATAAAGGAGACCATGTATGCGCCCCTTTATAACAGTAACCTCTTTGTCTCCCTCTCTGCAACCATCTTCTTTTCTTATGTGATATTGCGTTTAAACAAGGAAAATGAAGTAACTATTTTACAGGAAAAAAAATTCGGTGATACTATTTTCAATACCTCCCTCGACGGCGTATTTATCATATTTAATGAATCAGACATTATTGCCAACTGCAACCACCGCGCACTTGAGTTATTTGAAGCAGATGATATAAGTGAAGTAGAGGGCACTTCCGTAGCAAACTGGTTCAGCCAGGAACAGGTAAAACATTTCAACTCCATTGCGCAATCTGTTTCAGAGAATGCCAAAAACTGGCAGGGCGAGCTCACCTTCAATACCAAAAAGGGAAAAAAATTTTATGGTTATGTAAGTGTTGTACCTTTTACGTACAAGGGTGTACGGTATACCAAAGTAAGTATTCTGGATATCTCTGATGTAAAAATGACGGAGTTTGCATTGATGAAAGCCAAGCAGAAAGCAGAGGATGCTGCCCAGATTAAATCAAGGTTCCTGAGTAATATGAGCCATGAATTGAGGACACCCCTCAATGGCATTATAGGTGCGTCTAATTTATTGCTGCATGATGAGTACCTGGACAGCCAGCTGGAGCAACTGCAGATCCTGAAATACTCGTCTGAGCATATGATGCTGCTGATCAATGACGTGCTCGACTATCATAAAATTGAAGCGGGGAAGCTGGAGTTGGAAGAAGCTCCCGTAAATATTAAAGAGTTAACAACAAGAATAGCCGCCCAGTTTGCTCCGCAGGTGGCAGCAAAAGGTCTGCATTTTTATACGGAGATTGACGAAAGCCTGGATGCAGAAGTTATTACCGACCAGACAAGGGTAAACCAGGTGTTGAGTAACCTGCTTTCAAACGCCATTAAGTTTACCAGGGAGGGAAGTGTTTGCCTGATTGTTAAGAGGCTGTTTGCTTCCAGCAGTAAGGTTACAGTGCAGTTTATGGTTGTGGATACCGGCATCGGCATCCCCAAAGAAAAACAGAAAGAAATTTTTGCCAGTTTTACGCAGGCCGACGTGGATACCACCCGTAAATATGGCGGAACGGGCCTCGGCCTTTCTATCAGCAAAGAACTCGTAAACATGTTTAACAGCGAGTTGGTGCTGGAAAGCAGTATGGGAAAAGGCAGTGTATTTCAGTTTACGGTGGAATGGAAAATAAACATTCACCGCAAAATGTACATCAATGAAGAAAAAGCCAAAGATCTGCGACCGCTTGATGGCATAAGGATTTTGCTGGCCGAAGATAACCCCGTAAACATGGCCATTGCAAAACGTTTTTTGAAGAAATGGGGTGTTGAACTAACAGAAGCGGTCAATGGAAAGCACGCCGTTGAAGCATTTAAAAATGGCGAATTTGATTTGATCCTGCTCGACCTGGAAATGCCTGAAATGGATGGTGCTACTGCTTTGCTTGAAATAAGAAAAATAAACCCTGAAGTACCTATACTTGCCTTTACTGCTGCCGCCTACGATAATATGCTGGCCGATTTGCTGCAAAAAGGATTCATTGATTTTATACCTAAACCTTTTCGCCCGGAAGACCTGCACGGCAAGATTTCTTTTCATTTACAGAATGAGAAGAGGGCGTAGGCAAAGAACGGCAGTGTGTTAATACTGACAGGTTGCATAAAGCGGAAGTTACTTTAATCATCCCATCAAAAATCATTCGCGGTAATCAGCGCCAGTCCGCCAGCTTTCACCAGGAATTTTACCTGCGTAACAGGAATGTCACATATCTATTTGTGAGCGCCGGATATTTATTTTGCCTCATTTATCCCAAATTGTTCGCCTTTCACCAACAGCAGGTTAATATCGGTTAAGAAATTATCAAGTGGGCAATGCTTTTATTGCCCACGGTATTTTAGCTTTGGTAGTCGTGCTTGTCTGCCCGGCCGCTAATAGCCGTTTTCCGTAATGTTTCAAAAACGAAGGATGAAAAAAAAATATTTTGGCCTGCTGCTGCTGGTTTCAGTTTGTATAGGGGAGGCTCAACCGCAATCGTATGTAACGGAAAAAAACAATGCTGCCATAAGGGTGAAACCTGTTGTTCCGATACAGGCATATGCTTTTAATTTAAAAGATGTGCGCCTGCTCAATGGTAGTCCTTTCAAAAATGCGATGGACAGGGATGCGGCCTATTTACTACTGCTGGATAGCAAACGGTTACTGCACCGGTTTTACCTGAATGCGGGTTTGCCCACAAAAGGGGCTGTATATGGTGGATGGGAGAGTGATGGACTGTCTGGCCACACACTGGGGCATTATCTTTCTGCCTGCGCCATGATGTATGCCTCTACAGGCGATAAGCGTTTCAAAGATAAAGTTGACAGCATTGTTAAGGAGCTGGCTGTTTGCCAACAGGCCAGGAAAACGGGCTATGTGGGCGCTATCCCCAAAGAAGATTCCATTTTTGGTAAACTGGCCAGGGGCGAAATTAAAACAGGCGGGTTCGATCTTAATGGTGGATGGAGCCCCTGGTATACCGTACACAAAGTAATGGCCGGTTTGCTGGATGCGTATATGCATTGCAGCAATAAGCAGGCTTTGGAAGTATTGAAGCAGATGGCCAACTGGACCGGAAATACCCTTAAAGATTTATCCCCGGAACAATTACAAAAAATGCTGCGCTGCGAATATGGTGGCATGAATGACGTATTGGCCAGTCTCTATGCGGTAACCGGAGAAAAAAAATACCTGGATCTCTCCTATAAGTTTTACGATGATTTTGTAATGGAGCCGTTGTCAAAGAAAATTGATCCGCTTCCTGGCAAACATTCAAACACCAATGTGCCCAAGGCCATTGGTAGTGCCACTCAATACGAATTAACCGGGCGCGTGTCCGATAAAACCATTGCTTCTTTTTTCTGGCAAACCATGGTGCAGCACCATAGCTATGTAATTGGTGGTAACAGCAATTATGAATATTGCGGCGAAGAAGATAAGTTGAACGACCGGCTGAGCGATAACACCAGTGAAACCTGCAATACCTACAATATGCTGAAGCTGACGCGGCATTTGTTTTCGTGGCAGCCGGATGCAGCGCTGGGCGATTATTACGAAAGGGCTTTGTACAATCATATCCTGGCTTCGCAAAATCCGGAAACTGGTATGATGTGTTATTTTGTTCCGTTGCGCATGGGTACCCAAAAATCGTTCAGCGATTCTTTTAATACGTTTACCTGTTGCGTGGGCAGTGGTATGGAAAACCATTCCAAATACGGGGAAGGTATTTACTATGAGGGAAAAGATGGCAGCCTCTATGTAAACCTGTTTATACCATCTGTACTAAACTGGAAAAGCAAAGGCGCCAGCATTACCCAGCAAACAGATTATCCCGCAGAAGGGAAAATGGTTTTAAGTATCAGCGCCAAAAAGCCCGTTTCTTTTGCAGTGAGAATAAGAAAACCCTGGTGGATCAAAAATGGATATAAAATAATGGTGAATGGACATTCAGCTCCTTCAACAGAAGAGAATGGATTTATTACGATAAAGAAAATATGGAAAACAAATGACCGCATCGTATTTACAGCAGCCATGAGTCTATATACGGAAAGTATGCCGGACAATGCTAACAGGGTGGCATTTTTGTATGGGCCATTGGTACTGGCAGGCCAATTGGGCAGCCAGATGCCTGAACCTGTGTATGGCATACCCGTTTTATTAACAGATAATAAAAATATACGGGAATGGATTACTCCTGTGCCCGGTGAACCATTGACTTTTGAAACCAGGGCTACCGGTAAACCTTTTGATATAAAGCTGGTACCATTTTATAAAACCTACAGGAATTATTACAGTGTGTACTGGGATTATTTTACCAATACGCAATGGACGGCCAGGCAGGAAGAATATGAAAAAGAAAAGAAAGATCAAAAAGAACTGGAAGCCAGAACGATTGATAATTTCCGGATTGGTGAAATGCAGCCGGAGAGGGATCATAACTTAACCGCCACTGAAAGATCTTATGTAAGTGATGCAATGGGCATCAATGGCAGGGAGGCCAGGGCCGGCCATTCTTTTTCTTTTGAAATGAAAGTGGAATATGCAGCCGGTGCGGGTAACAGCCTTATATTAACTTATATTGGGGATGATAAAGACCGCAAGTTTGATATCATTGTAAACGATCGTAAAATAGCCACAGAAGAATGGAATGGTGGCACCACGGGTAAGTTTTATAACAAAGCTTATCCGCTGGCAGGTGAGTTGATTGAACATACACCCAAAATGACGGTGCGCATAGAAGCCAATTATGGTAAAACAGCCGGCAGGGTATTTGGCGTGCGGGTGATAAAAAACTAGTGCCGGCATTTGGTTAAACAGTGTCTGCTACATTTATAATAACAACTATACATTTTTCATGAGAAACAAAACTGCTTTTATTATTGCCGTAAGTATACTTTGTTGTCTGCATAACTCTTTTAGCCAGGCTGCCGCCACAAAAGGTTTGTATACCCAGGCGAGTGAAATGACAGATATGATGATTCAGTATGAGGCAGACAAAGGAAGCATCATGCGTTTTTATGCAACAGCTGGTGCAGATGATGGATGGAGAATTCGCCAGGGCAATGATTATAATTCTCCTGAAAGAAGGCAGCGCCGGCTGCAGTTACTGGCAAATTACCAGCAACAACTTAAGCAGCTGGCTTTTGATAAAATGAATGTTAATGGTAAAGTAGATTACCTGCTTTTTAAGAGAGACCTGGAAGATGAAGAATACCAGCTACAACAGGAACAAAAAACATATGACCAGGTAGCACGGTATCTCCCGTTTTCGGACAGCCTGTATGCTTTACAAGTACCAAGGCGCCGGGGGCTGGCAGTAGATGGGGCAGCTATTGCTAAACAGCTGAATGAGACCAACAAAGAGATTAACCGCAATATAGAAAGCCTGAAAAAGACTGACAGTATGGACATGAAACAGGCCGGTCTTGCATCAGAAGCTGCAAAAGGATTACAGGCCGCTTTAAAAAACTACTATAATTTTTATAACGGTTATGATCCATTGTTTACCTGGTGGGTGCCCAAAACCTATGCGGCCACAGACAGCCTGCTCAATTTGTATGCGGCGGCATTAAAAAAGAAAGGCCGTCAGACTTCTTCTCAAAAAGATGATGGCAGCGGAATTATTGGCAACCCTATAGGCCAGGAAGAATTGGTGCGCCAGCTAAAACTTGAGTTTATTCCCTATACACCCGAAGAACTGGTAGATATTGCCAATAAAGAATTTGCCTGGTGTGATGCAGAATTGTTGAAGGCCTCCCGCGAAATGGGTTTCGCTGACAACTGGAAAGCTGCGCAGGAAAAGGTGAAAAATACCTATGTGGCACCTGGTAAACAACCGGAAGCCATGTTCGATTTATACACACAATCGGTTGAATTTCTAAAGCAGCACAACCTGGTGACCATTCCCGCTGAAGCGGAGGAGACCTGGCGTATGTATATGATGTCGCCCGAACGCCAGCGGGTAAGCCCTTTTTTCCTGGGTGGTGAATCGCTGATTATTTCTTATCCAACCAATACAATGACCTATGAAGAAAAAATGATGAGTATGCGCGGCAATAACCCTAATTTTTCCCGTGCTACTGTACACCATGAACTGATTGCCGGCCATCACTTGCAACAATACATGAATGAACGATATAAAACCTATCGCCATTTTGATACGCCATTCTGGATAGAAGGAAATGCTTTGTATTGGGAAATGATTTTATGGGACATGAAATTTCCGCGCACCCCGGAAGAAAAAATAGGGATGCTGTTCTGGCGCATGCACCGTTGTGCAAGAATAATTTTCTCCCTTAATTATCACCTGGGTAAATGGACGCCGCAGCAATGCATCGATTTCCTGGTAGATCGTGTAGGGCACGAGCGGGCGAATGCAGAAGGTGAAGTGCGCAGATCTTTTACCGGCGGATACGGACCGCTGTACCAGATAGCGTACATGATTGGCGGCCTCCAGTTTCTTTCCTTAAAACGGGAACTGGTAGATTCAAAGAAAATGACTTACCGGCAATACCATGATGCCATCCTTCGTGAAAATAGCTTGCCGGTAGAAATGCTGCGGGCCATTCTGACCGATCAGCCATTGACCAGGGATTTTAAAACGGGCTGGCGCTTTTATAATAAATAAACAAGGTCCCGGCATGCGGGTTAAAAGTGAACCTCTTTTTTCTTGCCCGCCAATTTTTTATTGTTATGAAAGTTGTACAGTTTACCATACCGGTAGCAAAAGAGCATTCTGTTATTGTGCAGGAAGATATGCTGCCACATTTTTATCATCACTTACACCGGCACAATGAGACGCAGATAACATGGATACTGAAGGGCAAGGGAACATTGATTGCTGGTAATTATATGCAACCCTTTAAGCCAGGCGACATCTACTTATTGGGCGCCAATCAGCCACACATTTTTAAAAGCGATCCGCCCTATTTTGACAAGCGCCGGAAAATGGGGATACATGCCCTTACTTTCTTTTTTAACCCGGATGGCTTTTTAAAACCATTGCTGGAACTTCCTGAATTAAAAACTGTAAAAAAATTTGTGCAGCGCAGCAGCTATGGCTTGCAACTACCGGGTCAGGAACAAAAGAAAGTTGTTGAAGAAATGCTGCTGGTAAAAAAAGCGAAGCAGGGTATGCGCCTGGCCGCTTTTATAAGGATGCTCCAAATAATGGCCGACATAAAAGAATGGAAAACACTGGCTACCGTTTCTGCTGAAAATTCATTTTCTGATACGGAAGGGCTGCGCATGAATGATGTGTACCAGTTTACCATGGATAATTTCCAGGACAATATCAGGCTTAAGCAGGTGGCAGGCGTTGCCTGTATGACACCCCAGGCCTTTTGCAGGTATTTTAAAAAACATACCCGTAAAACATATATTAATTTCCTCAATGAAATCCGTATCAGCGAAGCGTGTAAGAAAATTCTTTCAGGCGATGCAGGGAGTATGTCTTCGGTGGCCTATGGAGCGGGGTTCAGCAGTGCCGTCAGCTTTAACCGGGTCTTTAAAAAAATTACCGGCCATGCACCCCTTCAATACCTGAAAGCATTTAAGCAACAGGCAGATTGAATTGCCGCTATACTTACTTAATGATGCGGTAACATTTCTTTTACTTTTTTCACTACAGGATGAATTATTTTGCAATTGAGAAATATACACAATATGGTTAAAATGGTTGTTTTTGATATGGCGGGTACTACCGTTAATGAAGATAATGTGGTGTATAAAACGCTGCAGAAGGCTATAAATGAGAAAGGATTTGACATCACCCTGGACCAGGTACTTGTACAAGGAGCGGGCAAAGAAAAATTGCAGGCCATAAAAACCATTTTAAGTGTGTATGCTCAAAACCATGATGAGCAACTTGCCGGTAGTATATACCAGGTATTTATTGGGTATTTAAAAACGGCCTATGATACGCTTGCTATACAGCCGCAGGATAATGCAGTAAAACTATTTAAGGAATTGAAGCAGCGGAAAATATTGGCGGTATTAAATACCGGTTACAACAGGGAAACTGCCGAATCGCTCATTACAAAAATGGGATGGCAGAAGGGTGTTGAATTTGATGAACTGGTTACTGCATCTGATGTAACTCATAACCGTCCTGATCCGGATATGATTTTGCTGGCCATGAAATGGATGGGCATTACGGATGCCCACACAGTTGTAAAAGTGGGCGACTCTATAATTGATATAGAAGAGGGGAGAAATGCCGGGTGCGGGCTGAATATCGGTATTACAACCGGTGCACATACGCCTGAACAGCTTCAATCTGCCAATCCCGATTATATCATTAATAACCTTATTGAATTGTTGCCATTGGTTGAGAAATTTTGATTGGCCCGGCAATTTGCTTAGACATATTCTGGCAGCCGCGGCTTAATACCGGTAGCAATCGCAAAAGATTTCATCACATAAGACTGCTTTATATACCGGGTGCTGCAGCACGGCTTTGTAATCCATCCAGTGGCCGTTTATTTTAATTTTCCGGTAGACCAGCCGGATGCCGTGGCTGTAGTCTACCCACCAGTTTATATGACCGGTATACAGGGGTTGAATGGGTTGGCCATTTAGCTGGTGCCATCCGTAAATAGCTTCCCTGTCTGGTTTTGCATGGCGCCCTGTTGACCCGCTGATGACCACATCTTTTTTGACACCGGCAATCAATCCTTTTCTGCCTTTGCGCTGACCTTCTATTATTAAATGGTGGTGCCAGAAAGTAATACTGCTGTCGCGGAATGCGTATAACGGAACAGGCTCCAGTTTAACCGTGGCGTGCTGATAGATATCATTTACCATTTTACGGGTAGGCAGAAAGCATTGAAAGCTGTCGGCAATGATTTGCGCCGTCACAGGGGTAAGCGGCAGCCGCGCAAAATCTTCATTGCTGCCTATGGATAGATAGTCGGGCATTACAAAATAAACTGCTTGTATTTTTTTACCAGTGGGAGCGGTTATGTTGACAGTAACCGGCACAAACTTTTTTAGAAAATTGGGAATATCTCCTGCCAGTAGCTCTTTTAAAGCAATGGATTCCCGCTCATCCCATCGCAAAGCAACGGCTTGTTTGTAAAAAGCGGAACCACTGAGTGCAGCAGCCGGGCGTGGCGGCAGGGAAAGCGTATATCCGGGTTTACACGCAAATCCTGACACAGTCAGCATACCAATAAGGAAAAATAATTTAGCGCAGGAAGCTGATAACATTAAATGCCCGATAATCTGCTAAAGTAAGGTAAAAAGCAGCGCTTGTAGCCAGCCTGGTTCAACAACTATTATATTGTGCTTCCTGTAAAGCGGAAATCCTATCATTGCGGATGCGAAGGTGAATTCTATTACCGGACGGGCATAAAAAAAGGGCAGCATAGAAATGCACCCCGTTTTAAAATCCAATATCCTATGAAAAACCGATGCGAAGATAAAGGGCGGAAATTACATTTGCAACCGTACATATACGCGATATTTGCCCGTATCTGCACCATATGGCGTACAATATACTTCACTGCCGTATTGGGGTAATAAATTGTAACCGATTGCAGCACTGCGTCACCAAAACAACAACCTGATGATGAAAAAAGTTATATGGGTAAAAGTCATTGTGTTAGCATGCATCGTGGGCATATATCCTGGCATTTATTTTTTTTTAGACCGGAATTTTGGACTCCTTTCTTCTAAAACAGCCGCGTTGCTGGCCGACAAAGCCTGGAATATGGCATTTTACACACATATTATTTTAGGTGGGGTAGCTTTATTAACAGGTTGGTCGCAGTTCAGCCCGTTACTTAGAAAACGTAATCTCCGTCTGCACCGTCAATTGGGCACTATGTACGTAGTGTGTACATGCTTAAGTTAATGATAGATGAAAACGGGAAATACATGATTTGAACAAAAGCCAGGTCGTAAATCATACAAATTACGGTGCCCGCCAATCCTGCAAAAACGGCGGTCATGAACGATCTGTAAAAAGTTGTTTTTTCAAAATCTTTTTCGAAAAAATCATTTTTTAATTTTTTAAAATCAAGATTGTTGCCGGAGAATTGGCCCTAGGCCATAATGATACCCTTCAGTTTGTCAATATTATTTATGCGGATGCTTTTGCCGGTAACGCTGATTGTTTTAGAAGCAATCAGTGTTCTCAGCATTTTAAAAACCGTTTCGTAGGTAGTGCCTGCGTAAGCGGCAATATCCTGCCGTGTAACAGTCACAGAAATATATTTGCTTTTATTAGTTCCATATACAGTCAGCAGTTCAAGCAATGCTTCAGCTATTCTGCCATTGACATCCATCAGTGCCAGGTTGCGCATGCGCATTTCAGCTTTTTGCAATTCAGCAGCATATAATTGCATCAGCCGGTAGGTAAAAGCATGGTCTGCTTTAAGGGTTGTTTCCAGGAAACTGCTTGTAATAAAACAGGCTGTGCTGTCTTCTAAAGCGGTTGCAGATACCGGGTACACATCTCCTGTAGCCAGTCCGCGGTGCCCAAGCATATTACCTGCTTTGGTAAAACGTAAAATCAATTCTTTCTGATCTGTCCAATGTTTATGCACTTTAACTGCCCCGGAGTACAGTAAATAAATTCCGGTAACTTTTTCGCCTTCTTTAAATAACTGTTCACCTTTTTTAAAGCGAAGGGTTGTTTTCTTTACCGCTATCAAATCCCGCCACTCAGGCGTACAGTGACTGCATAGAAAACAACTGCTCACATTACAGGATTCATTTCTCATGCCCAATGCTACTGAATTAATCTCGTTTGCCTGTTAAACATAGTTTAAAACAGGTTTTAATGAAAAAATAGTACATAAATGTACGTAAAACATGGTTTATATAATATTTTAGCAGCACAATTGATGAAGATATGTCCAGGATAGATGAAAGTACACCGGTGTCCTCAACCTTTGATCAGCTCTACAACCAGCAAGGGGAAGAAACTCATGCGGGATTAAACCCGGCAGGCAATAATGCCGCATGGACTTATACACGGGCAAGACCCTGTTCATCTTGCTATCAGGTTTATTTACTCCAGCTAAACGATGCATTAATGCAGGTAAACTGCCTTCATGTAAATAGTAGAATGCGTCCCTTTTGGGGCAAACTTTTTTCAATCTTTTATATACCATGTCTTATGAGTTCAGCGGCGTGTTTAAACGATACATTGGGTGAAGCATAAAATAAAACGCAGCCTGCGCATATCGCGCTACATCATTTACAAAGAAACACTGGTTGATACCCGGGAGCATTGCTGGTCTTTCCTGGGTGCGTTTACCGGTATTGGCCTGATTGCATTTTTTCAAAGCCACCTCCTCGCCCGGGAAGAAAACATATTTCTTGTCGGTTCCTTCGGTGCATCCAGCGTACTTATTTATGGTGCTATCCAAAGTCCGCTGGCGCAACCGCGTAACCTGATTGGAGGGCACCTTATCTGCGCAGTCATTGGTGTTACCATTTACCAATTGCTGCCCGACATTATCTGGCTTACCGCACCGATGGCAGTAGCGCTTTCAATTGTGGCGATGCAAATCACCAAGACCCTGCATCCGCCCGGCGGCGCAACAGCATTGATTGCCGTGATAGGTTCCGGAAAAATTAAGGCATTGGGTTATTGGTATGTACTGTCACCCATTCTCACCGGGGCAGTCATTCTTTTTGTAGTGGCACTTATTTTCAACAATGTAACCAAACACCGTACCTACCCCACTAATAAAAGATTGACCAATTACCTCCGGCGCATTCTTATCAAACAAAAAAGGCAAGATGCAGGTACCGTTGCCAAACAGCGGGCTTCCCGATCTTAACACAAAAAGATAATATTTGGCGCAAGGAACAGGGTCCTTTCTGATTTTGGCGAATTCAGCAATTGCAGTGCCGCAGCGCCCCGGCGGAATCATGTGGCATAATACCCGCACTCATCCGCTGCCGTTTTTCCCCTTTGTGAAAGAAGCCGGCCCTAAGATTGCCATGAGCTGGCTTAAAGTCTTTTAAGCAACCAATGTTTTTGTAAAAATCAGCTTTTATGACAGATATTTACAGCAAGCTTTAAATAAAAGGCTTGCCACATTTCTAATTTACATCACAACAAATATTGGCCATATGAAGCATTCGTTCCTGGTTATTAAGCACCTGCTGGTGCTGGCAATACTCATTTCCATTTCTTCCTGTTCAGACAAACAATCCGGTAAACCCAGGATACTGGTCTTTAGTAAAACAGCTGGTTATCATCATGAATCTATTGCTGAAGGAAATCTCGCTATTCAAAAACTGGGCGGCCTGCACAATTTTGAAATGGATACCACTACGGATGCAGGGGTATTCAATGAAGACAGCCTTAAGCACTACGCAGCCATTGTTTTTTTAAGTACTACCGGTGATGTACTTAATAGTATCCAGGAGGCAGCTTTTGAAAGATATATACAGGCCGGTGGTGGTTATATGGGCATCCATGCCGCTTCAGATTGTGAGTACGACTGGGGCTGGTACGGACGCCTTGCAGGTGGCTATTTTTTAAGTCACCCTGGTATCAATGATACATTTCCGAATATACAGGAAGGCGTTTTTACCGTGGTGGATTCTTCAAATGGGGCAACAAAACACTTGCCCAAACAATGGAAACGCACAGATGAATTTTATAGTTTTAAAAAACTCAGTAAAGAGGTAAAAGTTTTGCTGACCATTGATGAAAAAACATACCACGGCGGCGCCAATGCTGATTATCATCCTATGGCCTGGTACCACGATTATGACGGAGGCCGGGCTTTTTATACCAACCTGGGCCATACCAAAGAATCCTTTGCTGATGAATTATACCTTAACCACATATTAGGTGGTATTGAGTATGCAATAGGCGGCAACAAAGCCCTGGATTATTCCAAATCTAAAACATTGATACCGCCCGACGATAACCGTTTTACAAAAACACAATTGGCCCAGGGCGATTTTTATGAGCCAACAGAAATGACCATTCTTCCCAACTTCGATATATTGGTTACCCAGCGGCGCGGAGAAATCATGTTGTATAAAAACGATACAAAAAAAGTAAAACAGGTTGGTTTTCTGAATGCGTATTTTAAAACCAGTACACCCGGTGTAAACGCGGAAGAAGGCGTACTCGGACTGGCAAAAGATCCAAATTTTGCAAAGAACAACTGGATATATATTTATTACAGCCCCATAGATACATCTGTTAATCGCCTGTCCAGGTTTACGTTTAAAAATGATACACTGGACAATGCTACAGAAAAAGTAATCCTGGATGTACAATCACAACGCGAAATTTGTTGCCATACCGGCGGTTCAATTGCGTTCGGCCCGGATGGCTTGCTGTATTTTTCAGCCGGCGATAACTCAACCCCTTTTGATGAGAAAGGGCAGCGCTATGTAAACAGCGGCTATGGTCCTTTAAATGATGAGCCCGGTCATAAGCAATACGATGCGAGGAGATCTTCTGGCAATACCAATGATCTGCGCGGAAAAATTATGCGTATCCGGGTAAAAGATGATGGCAGTTATGAGATCCCGGATGGTAATTTATTTCCTAAAGGGATGGAGAAAACAAGACCTGAAATTTATGTAATGGGAAACAGAAATCCTTATCGCATATCAGTAGATCAGAAAAACAGTTATTTATATTGGGGCGAAGTAGGACCCGATGCACAGAACGACAGCATGGCAACCCGTGGCCCCCGTGGCTACGATGAAGTAAACCAGGCGCGTAAAGCGGGCTATTTTGGCTGGCCTTTATTTGTAGGAAATAATTATGCCTATCACCCCTATAATTATGCAACCGGCGCAAGCGGCCCTGCTTTTGATGCGGCGAAGCCACTCAATGAATCAAGAAACAATACCGGGCTGAGAGAGCTTCCACCAGCACAACCTGCATTTATCTGGTACCCGTATGCAGCGTCGCCCGATTTTCCGCAGGTAGGTACCGGTGGCAGAAATGCCATGGCAGGCCCCGTGTATTACACAGATATGTTTCCCAAAGAAACACGATTGCCTGATTATTATAATGGCAAGCTGATTATATATGATTGGATTCGGGGATGGATAAAAGCAGTGACCCTGCAGCCCAATGGCGACTTTGACAAAATGGAACCTTTCTTTGGTTCTATCAAAGTGAACTCGCTTATTGATATGGAAGTGGGACCTGATGGAAAATTATATTTACTTGAATACGGCAGCGGTTGGTTTTCAAAAAATCCGGATGCCGGGCTTGCAAGAATTGATTTCAATGGCGGTAACAGGGCGCCCGTGGTGAGTTCAATTACTGTTGACAACACTTCCGGTATACTTCCTTTTACGGTAAATGTGAAAGCCGTAGCAGCCGATCCTGAAAAGGACAAAATAAAATACAAATGGAATTTCGGTAATGGAACCGTTAAAGAAACGGACTCGCCCGCGGCGGCGTATACTTACACCAAAGCAGGCGATTTTAAGATTTCAGTGGAAGTGCTGGATGAGAAAGGCGATTCAGCAGTAAGCGCTGCAGTGCCTGTGTATGCAGGTAATGAAGCACCGGCTGTAAGCATTACCCTTACAAGTGGCAACAAATCTTTTTATATGCCTGGTGTGCCTGTTCAGTATATTGTTACGGTGAATGATAAGCATGATACTGCTAAGATTGATCCGGCCAGCATGTTTGTGTCGGTTGACTATGCAGAAGGTTTTGATAAAGCAGGTGCAACGCTGGGTCATCAGCAGGGCATGGCCAACATCAGCGGCAAAAGTGTAATGCTTTCCCTTGATTGTAAAGCATGCCATAAAGAAGCTGATAAATCTATAGGCCCGTCTTTTCTGCAGGTTGCACAGAAGTATGCCAAAGACCCTAATGCAGTCAGTTACCTCACGCAAAAAATAATCAAAGGTGGTGCTGGGGTATGGGGCGAAGTGGCGATGGCTGCCCATCCAAATTTATCGCAGGAGGATGCTACGCAAATCGTCTCCTGGATACTGGCACTGGGCAATCCATCAGCTGTAAAAAAATCTTTACCTGCATCCGGCAGTGTTGTTCCGCCAGCCAATACAAAACCTGCCAGCACATTGGTAATAGCAGCGAGCTATACTGATAAAGGAGGGAATAACATCAAGGCATTAACAGGCAATGCAGTGGCCTCCCTGCACAGCAATACTATTACTTTCAGGGGCAATGAAAAATTAAACGGATTTGTGCCGTACAAAGGCGGCGGTATGAACCTGCTTATTTTTCCGGCTGCAGAAGGATGGTTTGCAGTGGAGAATATTGACCTGACCGGAGTTCGCAGCATTGCTGTAAACAGCCGCTGGCAGAATATGCCAAAGGGCTTTGATGTTGAAGCAAGGCTTGATGCCCCGGATGGTAAACTGCTGGGTAAAGGCAGCATGCCGGATCCCAAAAAGGGACAGCAGTCGGGCGCCGTTATTCTACCTGTTGAACCAGTTGCAGATGGCAAAATGCACAGCATCTACTTTTTGTATAAAGGAAAGGAGGCAATTAAGGGCGGCGTAGCGTCGGTGCAGTTTAACGCAAAATAGTGCTACTGCGCAAAATAGTGCTACTGTTTATTTGATCCATAGTTGGTATTCATAGCGGTCATTACGGTAATCGGTTTGCATTATTAAGAAAAGAAAATTCACAGAGAATAACTAATATGACCAGATTTTTTTGTTTACTGCTGTTAGTGGCATGTACTGGTAAGGCGAATGGCCAGGTGGCTATTATTTCGGGAGTGGTTACAGATATTCAATCCAGGCCGGTTGCGCTTGTTAGTGTTCATTTGCTCAACACACGCGTAACTACCAGTACGAACGCATCCGGCGCCTTTACTATCGGAAACCTGCAGCTAGGAAAGTATATAATCGAATTGTCTGCCATTGGGTATGCGGCCATCGCTAAAGAAATTGTTGTAAGCAATGCAGGCAGGCAGTCATTTAATTTCCAATTGCAGCAGGCGCAGGTGCAGCTGGAAGATGTGGTAGTAACGGCCGGTAAAAAAGAAGAGTTGATGCAACATATTGCCGGTAGTATAACCGCCCTTTCCGCCCGGCACGTAAAGGATTACCGGCTATGGAACATCAAAGATCTCTCTGGCATCGTTCCAAATTTATATGCCGGTAGCCCGGGCGACGAAAGAAATGTAACAGCTGTAAGAGGGATTACTACCAGTTCTTATGACCCCGCCGTTACAACCTATATAGACGGTGTTAACCAGTTTAGCCTGGATACTTATATACCGCAGCTAACTGATATTGAACGGATAGAAATTCTTAGGGGGCCACAGGGCACCTTGTATGGAAGAAATGCAATGGGTGGTGTTATAAGCATTATCAGCAAAGCGCCTTCCAATGTGCCCGGCGGATTTGCCGAGGCAAGCTTTGGCAATTATAACCAGCAACGTTATAGTGTTGGGCTGCGCATACCTGTTATAAAAAATAAGCTGTTTGCAGGCGGATCGGGTACGGTTAGTAAAAGAAATGGTTTTTATGAAAACGAATTTAATCAAACTTCTTTTGACAGGCAGCAACAGGATGGTTTTGGTTATTACCTGAAATATTTGCCCGGCTCAAAATGGACGATTGCCTTAAACGGTAAATATCAGCTAAACAAAAATAAGGGCGCTTTTCCCATCGTAAATGGTGCGGACGAAGCACTGAACAATCCTTTTGTATTGAACCAGAATGCGCTGGGTAAAATGACAGATCAAACCAATAACACGTCATTGTCGGTAAGTCATAGCGGTAACGCGGCAGATTTTACCGTGCAAACAGCCTGGCAAAATAATTACCGCTATTATGATACACCTATTGATGGCGATTTCTCACCGCTTGATGCCGTTACGGTAGGCAATAATTATGGCCGCGACTGGAACAATGTAAAAGTTTTTACCACAGAGTTAAGGGTTAATTCTCCTGCCAATAAAGCCGCGGCGTTAAGCTGGACTGCGGGCGCTTATTTTTTTAGCCAGGCGGTCCCCAATAAACAAGCCACCCATTTTGGAAAAGATGCCGGCGTAATTGGCGTTCCCGGAACGGATTTTTCTACCATTAACACAAGCACCGGCAAAAATTCGGGCATTGCTTTTTATGCGCAGGCAAACTATGCGCTCACACAAAAGTTGACTTTGACGGCCGGCCTCCGCTATGACTATGAACGTAAAAAATTGCAGGTACGAGGAGAGTACCAGCCCGATGGGATGGATGCAATGCTGACATTACCAGACACGTCGGCCACTGTTCATTACCATGCTGTTTCACCAAAACTTGGCCTGCAATATGCTTTCTCAGCAAATAATAATTTGTATATTACCTATAGCCGTGGCTTCAGAACGGGCGGACTTACACAACTGTCCGGCGACCCTTCGCAACCGCCTTTATATCCTTACTCGCCCGAGTACAGCAACAATATTGAATTGGGTAGCAGGAATAATTTCTTTGATAACCGGCTCAGGGTAAATGCTGCAGTATTTCTAACTTATGTAAACAATGCACAGGTGCCAACCCTTGTTTTACCGGATGCCATCACTATAACAAAAAATACCGGCAAGCTTGAAAGCAAGGGTGCAGAAGCAGAGATTTCTGCCAATCTGCTAAAAGGTTTACAGGTTGACTACAGCATTGGATATACAGATGCAACATACAAATCGCTTGGTATATCCTCCAATGGACAGGAAGTAAATCTTACTGGTAAAAAACAAATATTTACACCAGATCTAACTTCCATGCTTGCGCTGCAATATAGTTATACCATAAGTGAAAAGAATAAAATAAGGATTGTTGGAAGAGGCGAATGGTTTTATTTCGGCAA
The DNA here is from genome assembly GCA_039916305.1 of Chitinophagaceae bacterium. Taxonomy (GTDB): domain Bacteria; phylum Bacteroidota; class Bacteroidia; order Chitinophagales; family Chitinophagaceae; genus JACMLD01. Next base: position 325,142 of record JBDSLR010000017.1, read on the forward strand.
ACGTTATTTTGACTTCGCCAATACCATTGAACAATCTGGTTACAACTTATTAAATGTAAGAGCAGGCATAACTACTAAATGGCTCGATGTTTTTTGCTGGATGCGAAATCTTGCCAATAAAAAATACATTGAATATGGTTATGACTTTGGCGGCATTCACCTCGGTAATCCAAAGACTATTGGCATAACAGTCTCAGCCATGTTTTAATGGGTATAAGATTTTCGCAGGTTATGATCGGGTAAATTTTGAGTTAGGCGCAGCGGTTACTGGCATTTATTAATTCGAAGTTCAGGCGTGCTTTTTAAATAGTTTGGTATTAAAATAGTAATGAAACAGTTACGCCATTGTAGTTTGATAAGCGAACTCACTAACGGCTGATTTTAATTTTTTTTAAACTTTTAGTATGGTACCAATTAATGAACTGGTTATTCCGGCCGCAAGAAAAGGTGAAATAGCCGTGTTGCAGGAATTGATTAACCAGCAGGCCGATCTGAACACACGTGATGAAAAAGGCTATACGCCTTTAATAATAGCCTGCTATAACAACCAGTATGAAGCAGCAAAATTATTGCTGGAAAATGGTGCCGACGTAAATGCTGCGGATGCAGGCGGTAATACAGCATTGATGGGCGCGGCATTTAAAGGTTACCCGGATATTGCCCAACTGCTTATTGATCAAGGGGCTAATTTAAATCTACAGCATGGCAACGGCGGGTCGGCGCTAATGTTTGCCGCTATGTTTGGCCGTAATGAGTTATTAAAATTATTGCTGCAACATGGCGCAGATAAAACCATCCTGGATACACGCGGTTTGTCTGTATTGGATCTTGCTATTCAGCAAAATAACCAGGAAGCAATTGATTTATTGCAGCAGGGCAAATAAAATCCGCTGCTGTATGAATTGAATTTATGTAAATATTTATAAAAAAAGAACCTTCCTGCCTGTAAGTAAAGGCACGAAGGGTTCTTTATAGTTGTAAACGTGAGTATGAATATTTTGCCCCCCTACTGGTGCCCCTTTACGCGGGGATTTTTCTTTGTTTTTCTCTTTCCCAAAAACGGTGTTGCGCAATGGCTTGTATAAAGCTGGCCGACAAATTTTTGCCTTCGCCAATCAGTACGCCTTCTTCTAATTTCTTATCCTGTAATTTTTTGCTGAAATAAGTGGCCTTGAGCACCTGCATGGCAGTTTTTTCTGCAGCAATGGCTTTACAATGTTTGAATGCTTCATTGATAAAATGTACGGCATCCGGTTCTGCTTCCAGGTTGGCGGCATTTATAGTTCCCCCGGCAACATATACCGCATCATATAAAACGGAAGCGGCCGTAAGGAAGCTCTGATCAGCCGGAATGGCCGCATTGTTTTCAGCAGTAATCATTCCCAGCTTTGGCGCAATAATATGCGTTACAGCACCTGCTGCTTCCAGCGCTTTTTTCATGCTGCTCAATGCAGGTTCGTCCACACCATCGGACGCAAGTATAGCAATCTTGCGTGTTTGAATGGAATTTTTAATAGTGCCTGCCATGCTCAATGCAGGCGAAGCTTCAATACTGCTTTGTGCCTTGAAGGGCTGAAATTTTTTCGGGTCACCATCCGCCGGAATACTATGGTTCATTGGCTCTTCCGGTTTTTTTGGAACGTGCAAACCGAGATTGTATGCCACGGCAGCTGCAAGCGATTTTTCAATCTGGCTTAATATGCCAATCATACGTGTACGGATGGCAACAGTTTCAACTTTTCCAAGTTCAAAAGACAGCGCATCAATGATGTGATTTTTTTCCGGATCAGACTGGCTGTTAAAAAATAACCTGGCCTGGCTGAAATGATCAAAAAAACTGGCGCTTCTTTCGCGCACTTTTACAGCGTCTATTTTTTCGGGGTAGGAACTAAACCCGCCTTCAGCCATCTTTGCCTGCAACGGGAAATTGTCACCCAAAGAATTGGGAGAATAGCTTACCCTGCCGGCATTAATTTGCTGGCGCATATGACCATCCCGTTGATTATTATGGATGGGTACTATTGGCCGGTTAATAGGTATTTCGTGAAAATTTGGTCCGCCCAGGCGAATCAATTGTGTATCGGTATATGAAAACAAACGGCCCTGCATCAGCGGATCATTTGTAAAATCGATACCTGGTACCACGTGGCCTACATGGAAAGCCACCTGTTCAGTTTCTGCAAAGAAATTATCCGGATTGCGGTTGAGCGTCATTTTACCAATGCGCTGTACCGGTACCAGTTCTTCCGGAATGAGTTTGGTAGGATCCAGCAAATCAAATTCATATTTTAGTTCATCTTTCTCAGGTACTACCTGTATGCCCAGTTCCCATTCAGGAAACGCACCGCTTTCAATTGCTTCCCATAAGTCGCGGCGATGAAAATCCGGGTCCTTGCCAGAAATCTTTTGGGCTTCATCCCAGGCAATTGAATGCACGCCCAGCAGGGGTTTCCAATGAAATTTTACAAAGCAGGATTCGCCTTTTCCATTTATTAACCGGAACGTATGCACGCCAAAACCTTCCATCATTCTTAAACTGCGTGGCAGTGCGCGGTCACTCATTGCCCACATAATCATATGAGCAGATTCAGGCATCAGTGAAATAAAATCCCAGAAAGAATCATGCGCAGACGCAGCCTGCGGTATTTCATTGTGCGGTTCGGGTTTTACAGCATGAATCAGGTCAGGGAATTTCACAGAATCCTGTATAAAAAAGACAGGCATATTATTACCTACCAGGTCAAAGTTGCCTTGCTGGGTATAAAATTTCACAGCAAAACCACGCACATCCCGTGCAAGGTCAGAAGATCCGCGTGAACCTGCCACGGTGGAAAATCGTACAAAGACAGGTGTCTCTACTGCCGTATCATTTAAAAAACCCGCTTTTGTGTATTGCGGTATGGGTTTGTATAATTTGAATACGCCGTGTGCAGCGGATCCGCGGGCATGTACAACGCGTTCTGGTATCCGCTCATGGTCAAAATGCGTAATTTTCTCCCGTAAAATAAAATCTTCCAGTAAACTCGGCCCACGGTTACCCGCTTTCAGGCTGTTTTGATCATCATTTATTTTAACGCCATGATTGGTATTGAGCGAGCTGTTTGCTGCCTGCTCAGTAAATGGCGAGAGGGCGTCGATCTTTGTACTGGTCTTTTTTGGGCCAGTCGGACTTTTTTTGGGGGTTGGCATACAAGGTTTTATTTTAAACGGTTACAGTATAATATTGATTAATACAGCAATTACGAATAAGTATGCCATATAAATATGTGTCTATATCCGCGTATTGAAGGTGCTATTCAATAGTTCAAATGGGAAAGCGTTTTCATTTGTAGAATTAATTTCACATAGTTTAAGGTTGGAATGATTTGTCTTGCCCATATAATCGCAAACAGAAGTCCATATGGTCCGGAAGACCAAATACCGCGTATGTCTTTCTCTGTTCTAAAAATTTTATTTTCGGCAGGATGGCATGTTGTTTAAAAACTGGGCAACTCAAATAAAGGTATCGAAAGGGGATACTTATAAATTTTCATACATTACAACAATATAACTACTAACTGTAACTGGTTGGTGATAACCTCAGAAAAAAATGAAACTATATACTTGTTCTACATGCGAAAACCTGCTTTATTTTGAGAACAGCATTTGTTTAAATTGTAATTCAGTTATTGGTTTTGACGCGGGTACACTGACAATGCATGCACTGGAACCTGCGGTAGATAATGTATTCACTGATTTAAAAAATAGGAACAATAACTGGCGGTTTTGTACCAACGCAGCACACAAAGCATGTAATTGGATTATTCCTGCCGATTCATCTGAACAATTTTGCCCGGCCTGTAACCTTAATAAAACGATTCCTTTTCTTGAAAAGCCTGAAAACCTATTTGAGTGGCAACGTATCGAAGTAGCCAAACACCGGTTGCTGTATTCATTATCCCGCTTACGCCTGCCGGTTGAAAAAAAACAAGGCAATGCGGAAGAAGGGCTGATTTTTGAATTTCTTGAAGATAATGACCCCGCCAGGAAGGTCATCACCCAGCATGACAATGGAAGGATTGAATTAAATATAAATGAAGCAGACGAAGCACAGCGGGTAAAAAATAAATTGGATTTGGGAGAACGGTATAGAACGCTGCTTGGGCATTTCCGTCATGAAATAGGGCACTACTACTGGGATGTTTTTTATAAAAAGGATGAAACAGCTGCGCAGCAGTTTCGTGACATGTTTGGTGATGAAAGGATAGATTATAATACGGCCTTACAGCAATACTATGCTAATGGGCCGGCCGCCGACTGGAACAATCATTTCATCAGCCAGTACGCAACTTCACATGCATGGGAAGACTGGGCGGAAACCTGGGCGCATTACCTGCACCTGATGGATACACTAGAAACAGCTTATTCATTTGGTATAGCCCTCGATCCCCGGAAAGCAAAGGAAGAACAGGCACTAAAAGCTACCATCGACCAGGATCCTTACAGCATAGAAAATTTTGATGATATTATCGCGCTCTGGATACCACTCACTTTTGCAGTGAATAGCTTGAACCGCAGCATGGGTCATCCCGATTTTTATCCCTTTGTGATTGCAGGACCGGTAATTGCTAAATTGAAATTTATACATGACCAGGTAAAAGCATACAAAAATTAGGTTTGCTTACTGAATATATGTTTTACCCCTGCCTGGTCCCAACTATTATTGATGCCAAATTTCACTGCCGTAGCGTGCTATAAGTATCCAACTATCCGTTTGGTTATTCCCGCTTGGTCTATCGCCGCTCAAGAGTTTGCCCGCCGTTTCTGTAAACATTAGAGAAAAGGTTTTTCAATTTATAGAGCCAGCAGCAATAAGTAAGGCAGGTTCCTGAAGAACAGAAATTCAAGTCAATGCTTTATAGCGTGAAATTTGAGGCAGCCAGCACAGTACATGACGGGCACGGTAGAAATTCTTGTTATCTTCCTTGTTATACCTGTTATGATGAGGCCCTGACGAAGCCTCCGGTATGATTTTATTTATACCTGTTTGCCATGCTTACAACAGCCCCTTATGATGAAAGAGCTATGCTTGCTATGGTTGCTTCGGGCGACAGGGCGGCATTTACAAAGCTATACTCCGCACATCTTCCACATTTATACCGGTATGTTTTTCTTATCACTAAATCCAAAGAAGAAACCGAAGAAATACTGCAGGAAATATTCATTAAAATCTGGGAAAACAGGGACAAGTTAGACCGGATAGAATCGTTACAGGATTATCTGTTCCGGATGGCGAGAAATAAATTGCTGGACAATGTACGGCACCTTCAAATCAGGCACAAAGTACTCGCAGAAATCAAGCGCACAAAAGACGCGGATGCCTCAACTACCAGCGATCATTGTGCATACAGGGAGTATTATCAAATTGTTCAGCAGGCCATAGACAGATTGCCAGCCAAACGCAAACTTATATTCAGATTGAATATAGAAAATGGCCTTTCGCAGGACGAAATTGCTTTACAATTGAACATTTCCAAATCGGTCGTGAAAAAACAACTGTACAGTGCTTCACGGTTTGTACGGCAATATCTGGGTGAGCACAGCGAGATGTCTGTTCCGGTAATGCTGGCGGTCTTTCTTCATACAATACAATAACTGTAAAATATTTTTTTTTGACAGGGGGTCTTTTGAAGAGCTGGTTCGTCTTTTAGATAAGACACACGAATGCAGCCATTAGACATTACAACATTCCTTCACAGATTTGCCGCAGGAACCAATACCGAAGCGGAGCACCAGCAATTTGCCGACTGGCTGAAAACCGCCCCGCTACAGGAAGTAGCAGCAGCGCTTGATCAGTACAACCTGATTTTACACGACAATATTTCTGTAACGCAACGCATTGACCCTTCTGTAGCATTGCAAATTGAAGCAGCGCTGGATCAATATGAACTTGGAAGGCCCGCTGAACAGGTAAAGGTTAGGCGCTTGCCCTGGAGAAGATTTGCAGGCGTGGCAGCAGCTGTACTCTTTCTGCTGGTTGCCACAACAGCCATATGGATAGTAACGATGAAAACACCTGCTGGTAATCTTACTTTATCAGGATCAAAAACAATTTTGCCACAGCAAAATGATTTATTGCCCGGCGGAAATAAGGCTACGTTAACACTATCAAACGGGTCTGTTATTAGCCTTGATGATGCACAAACCGGCAAAATAGCCCTGCAGGGAAACACAGTCATTAATAAGTCTGCCAACGGACAGCTGGTATATAAAGCATTGGGGTCAAAGCATGCTGAAATTGTTTTTAATACATTAACTACCCCCAGGGGCGGTCAATTCAAACTTGTGTTGCCAGATGGCAGCAGCGTTTGGTTAAATGCCGCCAGTTCCATTACCTATCCTGCTTCGTTTACCGGTGATGATAGAAAAGTAGAAATAGCAGGGGAGGCTTATTTTGAAATAGCACACAATCCTGCAAAACCATTTATCGTAAACGTCAATGGGATGGAAGTAAAAGTGCTGGGTACGCACTTCAACATTAATGCCTACAATGATGAAGCTGCCATAAAAACATCACTGCTGCAAGGAAGTGTAATGCTCCATAAAGGGGATAATGCAGTCATGCTGCAACCAGGCCAGCAGGCGCAATTAACTGCGGACGAAAAGGTAAAAGTGGTGAACGATGTTGACATGGATGAAGTTGTAGCATGGAAAAATGGCTATTTTGCTTTCAACAGGGCCAGCCTGCAAAGCGTTATGCGGCAAATTGCAAGATGGTATGACGTTGATATCAGCTACGAAGGAAAAATTCCGGAACGGTTATTTGGCGGTAAGATTGATCGCAACAGCAATGCATCTGAAGTACTGAAAATTCTTGAAGAAAGTAAAGTGCATTTCAATATCGAGAACAAAAAAATAACAGTGCGGCCGTAATGCTTGCACCTGAATACCTATATCTCTTAATAAACTAATTTAAACGCTGATAGTCATTTTGTTGGCTTAATACAAAGCCAGAAGTGGTGAGACACTCCTGGCCGATGTGAAGTTAACTTTTAATAAACCTGGAGAGCTTATTCATTCATTAACCAAACCAAACGAAGCTATGCATTTTAAGGCACTTTGTAACCAAGATTCTTTTGAAGAACAGCTTACAATCACTGGCCAAAAAACTGATTCCGTGCTAAACGGAATGAAGCGGCAAATTCTGCTTATTATGAAATTAACTGCTCTTTTTCTAACCATTGCCTGCCTGCAGGTAAGTGCAGCAGGTTATGCTCAGTTAAACATTTCTGAACGGAATGTTACGCTCGAAAAAGTTTTTAAAGTGATTGAGCGGCAGTCAGACTATGTATTCTTTTATGATTATGCGTGGCTTAAACAAGCCAGGTCTGTAAGTATTAAAACAAGAAACGCAACACTGGCCGAAGTACTGGAAATTTGTTTTAAAGATCAACCAGTTACTTACAGTATTGTAGGCAAAACAGTTGTGTTGAAACAAAAAGAAGAAACAAATGAAAAACCAAATAAGGAGCAGGCCATAAACTTTCCGGTAAGCGGAAACGTTACTGACGCCGTTACGGGCACGCCACTCACTGGCGCATCCATAAATCTCAAGGGAACCGCCCTTGGTACCGTTACCAACAGCGCTGGTGATTTTACACTGGAAGTGCCTGACAAAGCTGGCGTGCTGGTCATTTCCTATGTAGGGTACGATGTGTCAGAAATAAAATTTTCAAAAGCCGGCACATTCAAAATTAAACTGCAACTCAAAGATGGCAAGACTGATGAAGTAGTAGTTATTGGTTACGGTACAAGAAGAAAAAAAGATGTAACCGGCGCCGTTAGTACCGTGTCATCGGAAGATATTGCAAAGAGCACTTCCATGACGCCCGAGCTGGCGTTGCAGGGCAAGGCAGCAGGTGTTTTTATACAGAGCGGCGGTGGAGATCCTTCCGCCCGGCCCATTGTTAGAATAAGAGGGGTTAATACGTTTGGCTTCAGTGAACCATTGTATGTAATCGATGGCGTGCCAATTTTTGAAGGCGGCGCAGGTGTAACTTCCGGAGCCACCGGCGATATCAGGTCGCCCCTGAATATTTTTTCAATGATCAACCCTACAGACATTGAATCTATAAGCGTGCTGAAGGATGCATCTGCGGCAGCTATCTATGGCGTTCGCGCATCCAATGGCGTCATCATCATCACAACTAAAAAAGGAAAATCCGGCCGGCCGCGTGTTGAAGTAAATGCCAGCTATGGTGTACAGAATATTCCAAAAACAATCAGTACACTTACCACCCGGCAATACTTCAGCCTGCTGCAGGAAGCATATGCCAACAACCCGGATGCCAATACTACCTTCGCACAGAAGTACGGGCCGTTATACGATGCATCAAATGCCGCGTATGCCGGTAACAGTGCAACCTATAACTGGGAGAAAGAATTAAGAAATAAAAATGCGCCTTTACTTGATTACAGTGCAAGGGTTTCCGGTGGAAACGATAACACCACTTACTATTTTTCTGCGGGGTATACAAAAACGGAAAGCCCGCTGAAAGCAACCAGTCTTGAACGTTACTCAATTGCCACCAACCTGGATTCCAAAATCTCCAAATATATTTCTGCCGGTTTAAATGTTCGTTTAATTCAGCAGAATGCAACTGAAAATACGGGCAGTGATTTAGGAACAATGATGGCCACAATTCCTTTTCAGCCGTTTTACAACAAGACCGGCCCCGGCGGCTTTGAGCCGGTAGCCTCCGGAACATTTGTTGCTAATCCTGCTTTTGATCCTGCAAAGCTGGATGCGGGTGCACCATTCGTATTTGCAAATGGTGATCCTAAATTATTATGGGGTCAGCAGACCCGTTTCAACGTTTTCGCCCAGCAGGCATTAAATGATAACAGCTATCAATTGATGAACGCACTGGGCAATGCATACATACAGATTGAACCCATCACTGGTCTGAAATTGAAAGGGTCCATTGGGGGTCAATACTATACCAATCTGCGGAAAAATTGGGCAAATTTTGATGCATGGCGTTTTTCCCAAACGCCTGGTAACCCCTACGCTGGCCAGGACGGAAACGCAAAGGGAAAATATGGCGAGCGGGAAGGCAGAACGTATAATTTAAATAAAGAACTGTCCCTTACCTATGCCCATACTTTTAAAAGCAATCACAGTATAGATGTCTTACTCAATGTGTCTGACCAGTTTTCGAGGTGGAATGTAAATGATCTGAGTGGTAATGTTAATTACACCGATCTGCAGTACAGGGGCATTAATAACCAGCCACCCTACAGCACCGGGTTTGCAAGTATTCTGCAGGAAGATGCATTGATCGGTTACCTGGGAAGGGTTAGTTATAAATTCAAAGACAAGTACTATTTTGATGCAACTGTCCGGCGTGATGGGTCCTCAAGACTTGCACCCGGCAAAAAATGGGAAACATTTCCATCTTTTGCTGCAGCATGGAGAATCAGCTCAGAAAAATTCTTTCCGGCTAACAGCTTCGTTAATGACTTAAAAATAAGAGGTGGTTGGGGAAGGTTGGGAAATTTTCAATCAGCAGGTCCTTACCAATTTTTATCCAATATCAGTTTAACATCAGACTATCCTTTCGGCTCGGGCAATGGCAATGCTTTCGGAACACAAAACCAGGGCGCCACATTACCCAATTTTGCAAACACCACATTGACCTGGGAGAAAGTGAGAACCAGCAGTATTGGCTTTGATGCATTGTTGTTTCAAAATCGTTTTTCAGTTACTGCTGAATACTATAGTAAAACAACGTATGATATCATTCAATCGGTATCCCTTCCTCCAAATACCGGTATTGAGCAACCCGCCAATTTGAATGTGGCACAGGTAAGTAATAAGGGGATCGAATTACAACTGGGTTACAATACTAAAATAGGTGCAGTTGACATTAATGTGAGTGGAAATATTACAACCGTAAAAAACACCGTAAAGCAACTGAATGGTGGTTCGCCTATAGGCAATGAGTTTGGAAGAATTGAAGAAGGTTATTCGATGTTCTATTTATGGGGATATAAAGTGGGCGGCGTCTTTCAAAACCAGGCAGAAATTGATGCCTGGAAAACAGCACATCCTAAAGGCGATGCCAATATTGGTGGCTATACGTATAAGCCGGGTGATATGTACTTCCAGGATGTATACGGAAATCCTGCAGCGGGTTCAAAAGACAGGTATAGTAAAACACCTGACAGCCTGGTTAACTCCAATGACAGAACCTATCTTGGCAAAACAATTCCGGGATATTATTATGGATTTTCTGCGGCCGCCAGTTGGAAAGGATTTGATTTAAATGTTTTTTTCCAGGGAACGGGCGATGTAAAGAAATACAATACCGTAAGAGCCGGACTTGAATCGATGGGTGGTGCTGCCAATCAGTGGGCTACTACACTTAACCGGTGGACATCAGCCAATCACTCAACAACAATGCCGCGTGCGATTTACGGGGACCCTGCGGCCTTCAATCGCATATCAGACCGCTATGTGGAGAATGCAAGTTACCTGCGGCTAAAAAATATACAACTGGGCTATAAACTGCCAGCCGATCTTTTAAGCAAAACAAAAGTTGCGCAGAACATACGGATATACGTAAGTGCCGTGAATGTGTTTACCATTACTAAATACAAAGGTCTTGATCCTGAGAACGATCTGATACCTGTGACCCGCCAGTTCCTGGTAGGTGTTACTGCTGGATTTTAAAATATTTACACAAACTAATTACGTTATGAAACAATATATTTTTAAAGCAGTGTTCCTGGTTTTTACAACCTGCACTGTTTTCAATTTAAGTTGCAATAAAAAAGAACTCGACCTTTTGCCACACGGCCCTACTGAAGCCAATTATTTTACGCAGGAATCAGATTTTCAAAAAGCTGTTTACGGTGTCTATTCCAAATTAAGTGATGTATACTGGTATAATGGCGGAAGCTCGCTGGCGCCCATGAATTTTGCGGAAGGAGACGATATAACTACCAACGATGCGAACCAGGCTTTTGAAACTTTTGGCCAGCTGCAGCCAAGTAATGGAAGTGTGTCTTACATGTACGCCATCTGGTACCAGTTGATTGCCCGTGCCAACGTAGTATTGCAAAAAGTGGGCGATGTAAAAGACGGCATTTATACAACTGCTAATCTCAAAAATTATAATAAGGGAGAAGCGCTGTTTTTGCGGGGCCTTGCGTATTATAATTTGTGGAACTATTACGGTACGGCACCATTCAGGAACGACCGTGTTACAGAAGCCAGCCAGTTTACGCCACCTAATACAACCGGTACACAATTACTGGAGCAGGCGATAAAAGATTTTGGCGATGCAGCCGGGTTGCTGCCTGCTGCCTGGGGCGCCACCAATGCAGGAAGGGTAACGGCCAATGCTGCCAACGGCATGCTGGGAAAATCGCTGGTGTTTAAAGCTTCTGCTACAAAAACAACGGCTGATTATGCCGCTGCTATTGCTGCCTTTAATAAGCTTACCGGAGTAAGTTTAGTGTCCAATTTCGCCGATAATTTTGCTTTTGATACAGAAAACAATGCAGAGTCACTTTTCGAGTTCCAGGCTACGCAGCCATTTGGACTGGATAATGTATGGCTCTCCAATGATTTTGATAATGCCATTGGGTCAATGTCAGTGTTCTGGGGATTTTATAAAAACGTTTCGCTGAACGGGCAATCAAGGTTTTACGCAACCTCAAAATTGGTAGCCGCATTTGATGCAGGTGATCCGCGTGTGGATACAACTTTGAATGTATCCGATAAAACCATCCGTAAATATGGAACCAGGGATAAATTCACCCAAACGAATGTGGCTTCTGCAAATAATCCGCGAATACTTCGTTACGCAGATGTTTTGCTGCTGAAAGCGGAAGCAACTTTGCAGTCCGGAGGATCAACCGCCGAAGCCATTGCATTGATTAACCAGGTAAGAACCCGCGCAAGAAACATGGTTGCTGCCGGAACTGTGCCCGCAAACTACTCAACGGCAGAAACAGACAAAGCAAAAATAATGGGCTGGGTTATGAATGAAAGATTTATTGAGCTCGCAGGTGAAGGCCAGCGCTGGTTTGATTTGAGAAGGTGGCAGATGCAGGGCATTGTCACCCTTAACAATGCGTTCTTCAGTTCCAATGTAGCAATGGCATTTGATGTTACAAAACATCTTTACATGCCCATTCCAAACAGTGAACTGGACGTTAACCCTAACATGAAACAAAATCCCGGGTATTAAAATCTTTTCATAAGCAGTAGGCATTTGTTAAAGGGCTCTCTTTTCAGAGAGCCTTTTTAAAAAAGTACAAGCATGAAACATTCCATCATTATTGTATACCTGTTATTTTTTATTATTCCATTCGGCGCTTGCAATAAGTCTGGCAAAACAAAACAGGCTAATTCAGTGCCGCTAGTAAATCTGCAAGTTGTGCTGACAACCATCAATCCCTTCACGTTCACATTTACTGCTGTTGCCAGCGATGCTGATAATGATCCACTGAAGTATGCCTGGGATTTTGGCGAAGGAACTGTTAAGGAAGCAGGCAGTACCCTTTCGTTTATCTATCCGTCAGGCAAGCAATATATAGTTAAGGTATCGGTAACAGATGGCAAATCACCGGCTGTTACTGCAAGTGTAAACATTAATACGATTATAACCCCGGTTACTATAAACAGCAACACCCAATATCAAACTATTACAGGCTTTGGCGGCTTTGGCGCGCAGGACGTGCCATGGAGCGCTGGCCCTTATACCAGTACGGATTATATAAACCGGCTTACAGATTTAGGCATAAGCATCATCCGCGATGAAGTGCCCACCAATTTTGAATATACAAATGATAATGCCGATCCTTTTGTAACCGATCTTTCCAAATACAATCTAAATACCATTATCCTTGGTGAACACAACCCTTTGGGCACAAGGCTGCAATTTTTTAAAGATGCCAAAGCCGCTGGTATTAATACTTTTATTGCAACAGTCTGGAGTCCGCCCTATTGGATGAAAACAAATAACAGGATTGATAATGGAACGGGTGCAAATGCTGCCCCTGTGTACAATTTCAACCCTTCAGTAACAGACAATCAATTGCGCACAGGCATGTACAATGAATTTGCGGAAATGTGTATCGCCTATATAAAAATTCTAAAACAACAAACCGGCATTGATTTATACGCTTTCAGTATACAAAATGAGCCCAGGTTTTCGCAGATGTACCAATCTTGTCTTTATAATGGGTCTGCTATGCGTGACTTGCTTAAAATTGTTGGTAAGCGATTTAAAGATGAAGGTTTGACAACAAAATTATTTCTTCCGGAAGATGTAGGTTACCTGGATGGGGTTTCAGCGATGGTAATGCCTTCCCTTGGTGATACTGAAGCAAGGCAATATGCAGATATTATAGCGGTGCATGGCTATGCGCTGGACGGCATAACTGCCAGCAGTCCGGATGCGAAAACATGGCAAACCATGTATAGCTGGGGAGCGCAATACGGCAAGCCATTATGGATGACAGAAACATCGGGGTATAAAAATGACTGGAGCGGGGCCATGGCTTTAGCAAAGGCAATTTATACAGCACTGAAATTTGGCAATGTCTCTGCCTGGGTCTTTTGGACGCTTAGCACCAGCACTTTGGATGAATACAGTTTGATGAGTTCATCAGGCACTAAAAGCAACCGTTATTATGCATCAAAAAATTTTTACCGCTGGATAAGGCCGGGCGCCGTTCGGATCAGTGCCGAAGCGGCAGAATCCAGCAAGATATATCCCGTGGCATTTAAACATGATGCCAATCAGCAAACAACCATTGTATTGATTAACGATAACGCGGAAGCGCGGGTTATAAAACTATCCGGGGATGTGCCGGCAGGTTTTAACCAGTTCAATACTACTGCAACAGATAATTGTATAGATGCAGGTGTTGTGAACAGTTCGGATAATATTGTATTGCCGGCCAACAGTGTGGTTACATTGTATAAGTAGAGTTAGAAATATTACGGCTTCTTAAAATAGAACTAAAAATGAAAACTATTTTTTTACCGGTATTAGTAATTTGTACGTTAATGGTTCCAGCCGTATCAATGGGACAAATAGATTATAAAGGATTTCCCGAATGGTCATTACAAAAAAGGGATTCTACTGAATATGCTTTGTATACGCCGTCAAAACTGCAAGCCGGAAGAAAATACCCGGTGGTATTATTTATGCATGGCTGTTGCGGAACTGATAATCACGCCAGTTTAAGAAATGCTGTGGATCCCCCGGTGCGCATGTGGCACCAATTTGGGGCAAACAAGCAAACTGTTCCAACATATATTATTGCGCCAGCCACTGCACGCGGCTGGAAACAGCATTTTGTGACGCTAAAAGCCATCATAGATAATTTGATTGCACATCACCAGGGAGATCCACAAAGAATTTATGTAACAGGTTTTTCAATGGGAGGAGAAGGCGTCTTCAGCATTATACAGCGGTATCCGGGCTTTTTTGCTGCGGCCATTCCCATGGGAATGAATTTTTCCGGCGACTCGCTGAAAGTGAAAGGCGTTCCTATCTGGGCCAACCAGGGAGAAACAGATTTTCATGCAAGGAATTTACGCAAACAGGTAGCTGCTATAAGAACATTGAATGCAGGGATACAGGATACGGGCAGCACATGGGTGACCGGTGTTTATCCAAGGTATACTAACTTTAAAGGTATTGGTCATGCTGTGCAATGGATCGCTGCCAGTACACAAGATCTGACTGGCTGGGCCTACGGTGAAATAAATGATGGTAATAAAAAACCTTCGGTATTCTTTACCCCGGTCGTCAATCCAATACCGGCTATTGCAGGAAAATCCGTACCACTCACAATCGATGCAAATGATCCCGGCGGATCTGTTAGCAAAATGGAAGTGTATGTCAACCATCGGCTAATCAAAACTTTATTTTCAAAACCTTACGTAGTGTCCGTTATGCCCATAAAGGGTGATAATTTGATTGAAGCCATTGCCTACGACAATAAAAGCAGGCATTCATTTGCAGTTACGATACTTAGGGTAAAAATTTCACCCCGTTTAGTTCCCATGGCTTTACCGGTTGCATACGCCGGTGCTTATTATAGAACATCAATAAAGGCCAGGGGTAATGGAACGATCAATTATAGTGTAATGGATGGGTCAAAACTTCCAATGGGTATGCTGTTGTATCCCGATGGAAGTTTAAAAGGCATACCAGTTGAAAAAGGTATTTACAAAATAGCTATTAAAGCAGTTGACCTGGACAACGAAAGTGCTATTGACAGTTATACAATCGTTGTAAAAGATAAAAGAACCGGCGATGTGCTGGTTAGAGAAGCAGCTACCGACAGTGCTTACTATAGACTATCCAAAATTTCAATCGGCGAGGCACCATTTTTTGACAGTAAGGACAGTGTGCTGAATTGTAATCCCGAAGAAATAAACTTTAGTGATGTTGGTCAGCATGCCGGTTTAACCTTTATTCAAACTAATGTAAATGATGCCAACAAAACTGCGGATAAATTCCTGCATTTTAAGGTGGATGCAGATGTAGTTGTTTATATCGCTTATGAAAAGATGGATAAATTGCTTGTTTCAACTATTCCTGCCTGGTTGCAAACCTATAAAAAAGAACAGGGGCAGGTAGTTGCCCAATACCGATATTTTGATGTGTATAGTAAGCTGTTTAAAAAAGGTGCGGTTGTGTTACCCGGGGCAGATGCTGCTCACAATGGAGTAGCCAATAATTATTTTGTCATGATAAAAAAACAATAACCGGTTAATCGGCAATTAAAGAATAACTTTTGTACTTATAATAACCGGGCAGGAGTACACGATAAAAACGATTGAATTCAAAATGACGCGTTCATTGCCACTCAAAGCCATACGCTTAGCAGATAAATATTTGTTTGTAGCAGCTATTGTCTTTATTAGCGCCTGCCATGCTGACTCCACTTTGTTTAAAAAAATACAGGCGTCACACTCAGGCATAGCATTTAGCAACAATATCACGGAAAATGACTCCATCAATCCTATTGACATGGATTTTTTGTACAATGGCGGTGGGGTAGCAGCGGGCGATTTTAATAATGATGGATTGCCAGACTTGTATTTTACCGCCAGTATGGTATCAAACAAACTCTATCTCAACCAGGGGCATATGTCTTTTAAGGATGTAACCACGGCTGCCAATGTTGACGGGTCGGGGCGATGGTGCAATGCCGCTTCAGTAGTTGACATTAATAATGATGGCTGGCAGGATATTTATGTTTGCACCAGTATTAAAAACAACCCCGAAAAGAGAAAAAACCTGCTTTACGTTAGCCAGGGTTTAAATAAAGACAGCACCCCGGTTTTCCAAGAAATGGCTGCTGAATATGGGTTGGATGACACAAGTTATTCGGTTCATGCTGCTTTTTTCGACTATGACAATGATGGCGACCTTGATATGTACCTGGTAACAACACAATTGGCAAAACGTGCATCTGCCAGTTTTAGCAGTAATAAGCTGGATGAAAGTTATGCGGATATAGATAAGATTTTCAGGAACGACTGGAATGACTCCCTGCAGCATCCTGTATTTATTGATGTTTCCCGGGAAGCCGGTATTACTGAGCATGGTTTCGGCCTGGGGGTTGGCATTGCAGATATCAACCGCGATGGCTGGAAAGATATATACGTAACCAATGATTTTTATGGCAGTGATTTACTTTATATCAATAACAAAAACGGTACTTTCTCCAATAAAGCCAAAGAATATTTTAAACACAGTTCCCAAAATGCAATGGGCAATGATATTGCTGATATCAATAATGATGGCCTGGCAGATATCATTGCAGTAGACATGAACCCGGAAAACAACTACCGCAAAAAGAAGAATATGAATGGTAATAATTATTTTATTTACCAGAATATGCTTTATGATGACATGCTGCTGCAATACGTCCGGAATACGCTGCAGTTAAACGCCGGACCTGTTACCGGTAATAATGATTCAGTATTGCATCCTGTATTTAGTGATATTGGTTTTTATACAGGCGTGGCTGAAACCGACTGGAGCTGGAGCCCCCTGATAGCAGACGTTAACAACGATGGCAACCGCGACCTGTTAATTACCAACGGGTATCCGAAAGATGTTACCGATCATGATTTTGCTTCGTTCAGAATGGAGGCCGAAAAGAAAATAACAAAGCAACAACTCATTGAACAGATTCCTGCTATTAAAATTCCAAACTACGGGTTTGAAAACAAGGGTAACCTTCAATTTGACAATGCTGCAGACGCCTGGGGTATAAGTGAGCCTTCTTTTTCTAACGGAGCTGTCTGTATTGATCTTGATGATGATGGTGATTTGGACTATGTGATTAACAATATAAATGAGCAGGCTTTTATATATGAGAATACAACAAGGACAGCAAAAAGTGAAGCTGTAAATTATTTAACAATACAATTTTTTGGAGATAGCAAGAACAGGTTTGGTATAGGCGCATGGGCAGAAATTTATTATGATAACGGGAAAAAGCAAGTCTTTGAAAATTCACCTTACCGCGGGTATTTATCCACCAGTGATACCAAAGCTTTTTTTGGCCTGGGCAGTATAGCTGTTATTGATTCTGTTCATATTATCTGGCCGGGCAATAAAATGCAAAAATTAAAAAATGTGCGTGCCAATCAACTGCTGGCGGTTAATATTGTAGATGCTGACAGAGAATATACATGGCAAAATGGGGCGGCAGGAACAGGTGCAATTTTCACGGACGTAACCCGGCAAATGGGCGTGGATTACCTGCACCAGGAAATGGATTTTATAGATTTTGACAAGGAGCGGCTATTGCCGCATAAGCTTTCTCAATATGGTCCGGGGCTGGCAGCTGGTGATATAGATGGTAATGGGCTGGACGATATAGCCATCGGTGGCTCCGGTGATAATGCAGGAAAAGTTTTGCTGCAGCAGCCCAATGGCAAATTTATTACAAAAGAAATGCCTGCTGTAACCGGTAAAGATCCGCGTAAACCCGAAAATTTGGGCTTGCTTCTTTTTGATGCAGAAGGCGACGGAGATGTAGACCTGTATTGTGCAAGTGGCAGCAATGAGTACGGGGCCAATACAAAAAATTATCAGGATCAATTATTTATCAACAATGGTAAAGGAAATTTTTCTTTTGATACCAGTGGTGTACTTCCAGTAAACCTCACCAGCAAAAGCTGTGTAAAGGCCGCGGATTTGGATAATGACGGTGACCTGGATCTTTTTATTGGCGGCCGTTGCTTGCCAGGGCAATACCCATTGCCCGTTAATTCATTTATTTACAGGAATGATTCAAAGAATGGCAAAATTAAATTTACTGATGTTACTGTTGCTATTGCACCGGCATTGCAAAATATTGGAATGGTATGTGACGCGGTATGGACTGATTTCGACAGTGACGGCCAGCTTGATTTAATACTGGCAGGCGAATGGATGCCCATCACTTTTTTAAAGAACAACCACGGAAAATTTGAAAATAGAACACCGCAATCGGGGCTGAGCGACCAGTCTGGTTGGTGGAATAGTATTGCTGCGGGCGATTTTGATAATGATGGCGATATTGATTATATCGTTGGCAACCTTGGCCAAAATTCGTTTTTCAGAGCAAGTGATCAATACCCGGTAAATATTTACGCAAAAGATTTTGATGGCAATGGAAGCCAGGATGCGATTATTACAAATTTTTTAAAAAATGCAGCCGGCGTAAAAAAAGAGTACACTGCATTCAACCGTGACGATATCATGAACCAGTTGCCAGGTTTAAAAAGAAAATTTTTAACCTACAAGGATTTTGGAAACGCAGACTTTCAGCAGTTGTTTACAGAGGCGCAAATGAAAGGGTCTTATAAGCTTCGGGTTAATAATTTTAAGAGCGTAATGATAAAAAATATGGGTAATGGTAAATTTATTATGCAGCCATTGCCCGTAGCCGCGCAATTAGCGCCTTTGTTTGGGATGCAGGTGGGCGATTTTAACAATGATGGAAACCTGGATGTATTGATAACGGGAAATGATTTTGGCAATGAAGTGACCAATGGGCGATACGATGCCTTCAATGGACTGCTGATGACGGGCGATGGTAACGGAAGTTTTGCTGCGACGAACGCGCTCGAAAGCGGCATCTATATACCTGGTGATGGCAAAGCACTGATTCAGTTAAAAACTACGGGTAATAATTATTTAATAGTCGCGTCCCAAAATAAAGGTCCTTTAAAAATTTTTCGGAACAAAACGCCGGCTAAGCAATTGATCGGATTAAATAAAGATGACCAGCTGATTTTTATCAGCTTTAAAAATGGCGCTACACGGAAAGAAGAAATATATTATGGCAGCTCTTTTCTTTCACAGTCTGCGCAATTTGTAGTTGTGAATGATAAAATGAAAAAAGTACTGGTGATAAACCGACGTGGTGCAAAACGCGAAATCAATTTATAATTTTATACAGGTATGCAAATGCAATGGTCACTCATGCTAATTATTTTTCTGTTTACTGGATCGGTATGCCCTGTAACGCAAACAGCAGGTAATGTTGCTTCTACCCGCTTATGGTACAGGCAGCCGGCAATAAACTGGAACGGGGCGCTGCCTGTTGGAAATGGTAGCATGGGCGCAATGATTTTTGGTGGTGTCGTAAAAGAACATATTCCATTAAATGAGCAGACACTCTGGTCCGGTGCGCCCCATAACTGGAACAATCCGGAAGCTAAAAAATATTTACCATTGGTGAGAGCAGCAGTTGCGGCAAAAAATTATAAGCGGGCTGACAGCCTTGCCAAATTTATGCAGGGGCCTTACACGGAGTCTTACCTGCCGTTGGCAGATTTGGACATCGCGTATAAGAATTTAAAGGATTCATCAAATTATCTTAGAGAGCTAAACATTGATAGCGCCATCAGCAAGACCAGTTTTTCAAGCAATGGAAATAAATATACCCGCACGGTATTCGCCAGTTACCCCGACCAGGTGATTGTTTATCATGATACCAGTGAACACAGGCATTCGGTTTCTTTTTCAATTCAATTAAGCAGTAAGCTCCATTATAACCTGCAAACAATTGCAAACAATCATATTGTACTTAAAGGGAAATGCCCGAAACATGTAGACCCTGTTTACTTATGGAAGATAAAAGATTCGGCGGCCATCCAATACGCAAATGATGAAAAGGGGGAGGGAATGAATTTTGAAGTGAATTTGCTGGTGAATGCCAATGGTGGGGTTGTGCGTTGTGTAAATAACATTATCCAGGTTGAGGGCGCCAGCGCCACTACCGTTATTATTGCTGCAGCAACCAGCTATAACGGATTTGATAAGTCGCCGGGACTCCATGGAAAAGATCCAGCAGTGCAAGCTGCTGCAAATAGTAAACTTGCTGCAGCAAAATCATACCAGCAATTGCTACAAAATCATCTGGCCGATTATATTCCTTTTTTCAGCAACGTGCACCTGAACCTGGGGGAAAGCATTTATAAAGACCGGGCCACAGATGAGCGCATGAAAGAAATGGACGAGTACGCGGATCCTGAAATGATTACTACCATTTTTCAATACGGCCGTTATCTTTTAATAGCAGGATCCCGGACTGGTGGGCAACCAGTAAACCTGAAGGGCATCTGGAATGATAAAGTTCGCCCCGAATACAGTTCAAACTGGTGTATTGACCACGATGCCCAAATGTTTTATTATCCCGTGGAAACTACCAACCTTTCAGCAATGCACCAGCCGTTTCTCCGGTTTATAGAAGATCTTTCCATCAATGGAAAACAAACAGCTGCAATAAATTACGGAATGAAGGGTTGGTGCGCACACCACAACACAGATATTTGGCGGCAGACAGGCCCCGTGGGCAATTATGGCGGCGGTAATCCGCATTGGGCCAGCTGGAATATGCCGGGTCCATGGTTAAGCGCTCATTTGTACGATCATTATCTTTTTACAGGCGATAGAAAATTTCTGCTGCAACATGCATGGCCTGTTATGAAAGGCGCCGCTTTATTTTGCCTCGACTGGCTTACAAAGGATAGCAATGGTTTGTTGATGTCCGTGCCTTCCGTGTCTCCTGAAAATACTTTTATTACAAAGCAGGGAGATACTGCAATGGTAAGCAGCAACAGTACTGCTGATATCGCCTTAATAAAACAATTGTTTACCCAGTGCATAGCTACTGCTGAAATACTGCAGGTGGATAGAAGTTTTTCCCTCAGATTAAAAGAAGCAGCGAAATTGCTGGCACCCTATAAAATTGGTAGCCAGGGTCAATTGCTGGAGTGGGCGGAAGAATGGAAGCCGGTTGATCCCGCGCACCGGCACCTTTCTCATATGTATCCTGTTTTTCCGGGGAATGAAATTTCTTCATTGCATACCCCTGCGCTTGCAATAGCTGCAAAAAAAGCATTATCGCTGCGTGAGAAAACAAATTGTTCCTGGGGATTTGCATGGAAGGCCGCTTGCTGGGCACGGTTGGGTGAAGGCGACAGCGCCTGGCAAACCCTTCAATACCAATTGCGGTATGTAGCTGCGCAGAATAAATCGGCTGATAATTATGGCCTGTTTCCCAATTTGTTCAATTCCGAAGGGTCGTCCACTATTCTAAACGGCAACGGTTGCACTACTGCGGTCATCACAGAAATGTTGTTACAGTCCCACACCGGAGAAATTCAATTATTGCCTGCCTTGCCATCCTGGTTAGAAGAGGGTAACGTTACAGGGCTTTGTGCGCGGGGCGGATTTGTGGTAGATATTTCCTGGCGTAAGCATTCACTTGTTTCATCGGTCATTTATTCATCACTTGGAAACGAGTGCCGTTTGCAAAGTCGCTCCGTAAAAATATTCGAAGGATCAAGGAAGATAGCAACTTGGCGTGCGGCAAATAATGTAATGGTTTTTAAGACTGAAAAGGGGAAAAAGTATACAATACGTGCGGCTTGAAAACACCGCTAGGTTAAATTGAAAATAAATAATAAAATAGTATGCTGCTGAAAATTGCACGGGTAAAAGTTGAGCATTATTGCATGCTGATAGCTGTAGTAGCCTGCTTTGGATGTCAGCATAGAAAGACTTATGAAACCTGGAAGCAATACCGGGGGTCCAACGAAAATATTCACTACTCTTCATTGACAGCAATAGATACAAACAATGTAAAGCAGTTACAACTTGCCTGGGAATATCATACCGGCGATGCAGACACTGCCAATCATTCACAAATACAATGCAATCCAATTATCATTGATGGTGTTTTGTATGGCACCAGTCCCCGCTTGAAATTATTTGCCATTGATGCCGCTACCGGATCGGCCAAATGGCAGTTTGATCCTTTTGATACATTGACGGGCAACCGGGAGTTTTTCAATCAGAATAACTGCCGGGGTATTACCTACTTTAATGGAGGGGAAAATGATAAAAGAATTTATTATACGGCGGGTCCGTATTTACATTGCGTTGATGCAAAAACAGGGAAGCTTTTAAAGAGCTTTGCCAGTAATGGAAAGCTTGATTTGCATATTGGCTTGGGCAGCAATGCGAAGGACCTTTTTGTAAGTGCTACGTCCCCTGGTATTATAGTTAATAACCTTATTGTCGTGGGCACGCGGGTGAGTGAGAGTCCGCAGGCGGCACCCGGTCATATACGCGCCTTTGATGTAAACACAGGCAAACAGGAATGGATATTTCATACCATTCCGCAACCAGGTGAATATGGTTATGACAGCTGGGAAGATCCTGAAGCATGGAAGACTATTGGCGGCGCCAATGCATGGGGCGGTTTCTCGCTGGACAAAGAGCGCGGACTGCTGTTTGCCTGCACCGGGTCTGCTAATTACGATTTTTATGGCGGCAAGAGAAAAGGCAATAATTTATTTTCAGATTGTGTACTGGCATTGGATGCAGCCACCGGTAAACGTGTATGGCATTTCCAGTATATTCATCATGATGTGTGGGATCGTGACCTGCCCGCTGCGCCGATGCTTGTTACCGTGGAAAAGGAAGGCAAAAAGATTGATGCTGTAGCTGTTGCCACAAAAACCGGTTTTATTTTTTTGTTTGAAAGGGCAACAGGAAAGCCGGTTTATGACATTATTGAAAAGCCGGTGCCTGCTATTTCTGATCTTGCCGGGGAAAAATTATCTGCAACACAACCCTATCCTGTAAAGCCTGCGGCTTTTATGCGGCAGGTAATTACCGAAAAAGATCTCAATACCTTACTGCCGGATTCGTCTTACCAGGAGATTAAAAAGATATGGACAGCATTGAAGACAGACCATATGTACAACCCAACTTCGTTGCAGGGTACACTTGAATTTCCCGGGCTGGATGGTGGCGCAGAATGGGGTGGGCCTTCCTTTGATCCGCAAACAGGGATGCTATACATCAACGCCAATGAAATGGCATGGATAGTGAAAGCCACAGCACTGGCAGCTCCTGCAGACAATGAAAATATGGGCCAGGCAGGTGAAAGGTTGTACCAAAACAATTGTATGTCTTGTCACGGCCCTGCAAGACAAGGCTCTGACAATATTCCTTCGCTTATTAATATTCAAACAAAATATTCGCATGCATCGTTTGATACCCTGGTGCAAAGCGGCCGTAGAATGATGCCATCATTTAAACAATTGCCCAGTGTACAGCGGCAGGCTATTGCATCGTTTATATTGAATGAGACAAAAGAAAAACAAAAATCATTTAAGGATAGCACGTATAGAAGAAATGATCCGTTCCGACTTCCTTACGCCATTAAAGGCATCGCTAAGTTTCTGACAAAGGAAGGGCTTCCCGCTATTGCCCCACCCTGGGGCAGCATCAATGCCATCAATGTAAACACGGGTGAGTCTGTATGGAAGAAGGCTTTAGGCAACGATACCAGTTTTCATAATAGTGAAATACCTACTGGTACAGAAAATTATGGCGCATCCGTAATAACCGCTGGCGGTCTATTATTTATTGCGGCTTCAAAGGATGGCAGGCTGCGTGCTTTTAGCAAAAGGAATGGTGATTTGTTGTGGGAAGTAATATTGCCGGCGGCAGCATTTGCTACGCCATCCATCTACCAGGTGAATGGCAGAGAATATGTGGTGATAGCATGTGGCGGCGGAAAACTAAAGACCACTTCGGGCGATAGCTATGTGGCATATGCGTTGCCTTTAAATAAATAAAAGTTTAAAATTCAACTATGCAAAAAATTATAATAGTGTTATCCTTGTGTGTAATGAGTTCCTGCGGTTTTGCGCAATTTAGTGTGAGCGCCAATCACCGTTATTTATTGAAAGATGGGAAACCGTTTTTTTGGATGGGTGATACTGCATGGGAATTATTTCACCGCTTAGACAGCAGCGGGGCGGACACTTATTTAAAGAAAAGAGCCGAACAGGGCTTTACCGTAGTACAGGCTGTGGTGCTGGCAGAATTGGATGGAATGCATACGCCCAACGCCAATGGCGATATTCCCTTGATAAATGATAATCCCGCCAGCCCCAATGAAAAATATTTTAAACACGTGGACTTTATTATTGACCGGGCAGCGGCCTATAATATCAGCATTGCATTATTGCCCACATGGGGCGATAAGCTGTTTAAAGATCGCTGGGGCATGGGACCGGAAATTTTCAATGAAACAAATGCGGCCGCTTACGCGCTATGGCTTGCCAACCGTTACAAGAACAGAACAAATATTATTTGGGTACTTGGTGGCGATCGCATTCCCCGCGGTGAAGCAGATGTAAATACCTGGCGGGCCATGGGTAATGCCATTATGAAAGCAACGAATAATAAAGCAGTCATAAGTTTTCATCCGCAACCAAACCAACTGGGCTCTGCAGAATGGTTTTCCAAAGATGAATGGATTAGCTTTCACATGTTTCAAACAGGGCATTGCCGGGACGCTGCGGTGTACGATAAGATTCAAACCCTGTACAATATGACGCTGGTAAAACCGGTGATGGATGCTGAGCCGATTTATGAAGACCATCCTGTTTGTTTCAACGTGAAGGACCTGGGTACGTCTAATGCGTTTGATGTAAGACGATCTGCTTACCTGGATCTTTTTGCCGGGGCATTTGGACATACATACGGATGTCATGATGTGTGGCAAATGAATTCGCCAAAGCATGAAGCAGTGAATGGGCCGCATTTTACCTGGCAAGAGGCACTTGATTTGCCTGGCGCCAACCAGATGAAGTACGTAAAAAGCCTGCTGGAATCTTTCCCGCAAGCAGATCGCATACCTGACCAGTCTGCTGTTGTTGAAAACACTAATGTGCCTGCAGAAAGGGTACAGGCCACGCGTGGCAAGGATTATTTGCTGGTATATAGTTGTGCAGGCCGGCCGTTCACTTTATTGATGGAAAAAATAAGCGGTGCAATCCTGCGTGGCTATTGGTACGATCCCCGCAATGGAAAAGCCACGCCGGTGACCCAGGTGACAAACAAAGGCAAGCACCAATTTATTCCACCCAGTGCAGGTTATGGAAAGGATTGGGTGCTGGTATTGTTTGATGCTTCCAAAAAATATACGATCGGCAGTTAATTATTTGAAATAATATGTATGAATAAAATAACCCTTACACTTGTGTGTGCTGTACTAAACATTGTTATGTATGCACAGCAGGCACCTGCTAAAAACCTCTTTGAATTTGACAGCAATAGCTCACCCCGCTGGAGCAGTTTTGAGAATATTACCGCTGAAAAAGGTAAAGCTGCTATGGAAAATAACGGGGCCAAGGGACATCCTTCCAATGGATTAAATGCCGGGGAAACAAGAGTGTTACTCAATGGTACAGGGCCGGGTATCATTAACCGGATGTGGTTTACCATTAATGACCGCTCACCGGAAATGTTGCGATCATTAAAACTCGAAATCTTCTGGGACGACAGTAAATCACCCGCCGTTTCCGTACCATTCGGGGATTTTTTTGGCATGGGATTAGGAAAGACTGCCAGTTTTAATAATGTTTTTTTTGCTAACCCCGAGGGAAGATCATTTCAATGCTTTATTCAAATGCCGTTTAAAAAAGGGGTGCGCATCCAATTAACCAACGAATCACACAAGCGTCTCAGCCATGTTTTTTTTGATATCAATTTTGAAAAAATTACGACGTGGAAAAGCAGTTATCTATATTTTCACAGCTATTGGAACCGTGACACTGCCACCACACTTGGTAAAGATTTTGAATTGTTGCCCAAAATAACTGGTAAGGGGCGTTTCCTGGGTGTAAATATTGGCATTAACAGTAACCCGGTATACAAGGATTACTGGTGGGGTGAGGGGGAAGTGAAGATGTACCTGGATGGCGATAACAAATTTCCAACCCTGGCGGGAACGGGTGCTGAAGATTATATTGGTACGGGCTGGGGGCAGGGCCTGTTTTTCAATGATTTTGCAGGTTGCTTACTGGCAAATAAAGAGGAAGCAGGCTGGGCTTTTTACCGTTACCATATTCCCGATCCCATTTATTTCAAAACGGATTGCCGCGTCACATTGCAGCAAATGGGCGGCAACAGCAAAGAGAAGGTGATTGAACTTCAAAAAACTGGTGCGCCAATGATACCAGTTGCTATTGATGACCAAACTTCCATTGTTCCGCTTTATACAAAAGATCATATTACACAACTGGATGCGCCGGGCTTGCCGGGTGGTTTTGCCAATTTTTACAGATCGGATGATGTGTCAGCTACGGCCTATTTTTACCTGGACACACCCGGTAGTGTATTGCCTGCGTTGCAGCCAGTCCGCATCAGAACCACACAACTAAAAAAATAAGCATATCGATCAGGTAATAACTGTATGCCTTGGAAAAGGGATGAAAAACAGCAACACCTGCAGGTATTTAATCTTGCTGGGTTTAATTGTGCGGCAAAGTTCAATACACGCTTTGTTGATAGTAAGCGAGGAGGCGGCTGCTCCGTTTTTTATTTCAACGTAATTTTAAATGCATGCCGGATTGTTATGCACTATCAACCCGTTTCCAGTAAATAACGGTGTCAATTATGCGCCCATCGGCCATGGAGGAAAATGCAGGTACATTACTGTTAATTGCAAAGCCCGTTTTTTTAAAGAAATGCGCGGGATGGTCACCTGTAGCGGTTTCCAGTGTTAGTATCCGTTTATCATTTTCTGCTGCCAGTTTTCCGGCCATCCCGAGTAACTGGGTGGCTAAACCTTTTCTTCTGTAAGCCGACCTGGTGATAATGCCCTTCAGCTGGGCAACGCCCGGAAGCGTAACCGCGGGGTCAATCACCAGGATGACCATGCCAACGACCAGGCGCCCATCATGGGCCAGCAAATAAGTTCTTTGGGTACTGGTTTCTTTCGTCAGCATATCACCAAATGAAAATATAAAGGCATCGCTGTTGTCGCCTGCTGCGCGCGCATCTGCCAGCAACCCGGCCAATGCTGCGCCGGCATCAGATTGGTCGTTGAGCCTGGAAAAGATATAGGGTGTGTCAAACATCGCGAAAAGGATTGATGTGTTCGTATTGATAAAGATAAACTTTAAAGAACCAGATTGCTGGTTCAGCCGTTGTTTACGGCACCGGCTGTTTAAATAAAGCGGGGTAATGCTAAAAAACCAGGGAGAAAATGCAGTGTCAGATTTTTTGATCAATTTTATTGTAAAAACCTTACCATCATGGATATTTTATCTAACAATGGATGCGATAAAAAAATTTCTAATCTGCGTCTTGCAGCAATAAAAAAGAAATGCCCAGAATGCGGAACGATGCTGACTGCAACGGGAGATATGTACCATTCAACCGTGACGTTAGATTGGTTTATAGAATATTGGTGTACGGACCATAAAGAGATGTTTTACATCTGGAACCCGGAAAATGATTCCCTGACATCAGGAATAGCACAGCAATCAGCTGATGATTGATGCAACTTGAATACTTCCTTTGTAGTCCTTATTTCAAATATATATATAGTATGACTGCGCATAGTTCAACATTATGGCCATCGAAGGCATACTATTGTTTGGTTTACGGCATCTTTTAAAAAAGCGTAAACAAACCCGTAAAAAAATTAAGGAGGATTGAGAAATTAAAAGCGCGGTGTAAAACGACGAAACCCACGCCAGTAGTAAATTTGACGTGGGTTTAGCACTTTTTAAGAAGTTTTAATTCTTGCTTTTTGTAGCCCGTAGGGGAATCGAACCCCTATTACCAGAATGAAAATCTGGTGTCCTAACCGGTAGACGAACGGGCCAATTGATTTTCGGACGGCAAAGATAACGGCCGGGGCAAATCTTGCCAAAACTTTTTTGCCGGATTACCTCTTTTTATTCCCGATGCTGTCATTTTAGCTACCCGCCTGCTATGTGCAACCGGTTATTCGTCTTACCGAACCCCGGTAAAATTCATCCAAAACCTACCAGTATCAGCCTGTTGGAGATCATTTTACAGGCTATAAAATGTAAAACATAATATATTTCAATATTGTACCTTCGTGACCTCGAAATTTTTAACTAATTAAATCTAATTGAACAATGAGTACTGTTAAAGTCGCCATTAATGGTTTTGGACGCATAGGCCGGTTGGTATATCGCCAGATTTACAAAATGGAAGGTATTGATGTAGTGGCCATTAATGACTTAACAAGCCCTAAAGTACTGGCACACCTTTTAAAGTACGATAGTGCACAAGGCCGTTTTGATGCCGATGTAAAATCCACCGATGATTCAATTGTAGTAAACGGAGATACCGTAAAGATATATGCACAGAAAGACCCGGCGCAAATTCCCTGGGGTACCCACCAGGTAGACGTGGTAATTGAAAGCACCGGTTTCTTTACAGATAAAGACAAAGCTGCTGCCCACCTTACCGCTGGTGCCAAAAGAGTGGTTATCTCTGCTCCCGCCACCGGCGATTTAAAAACCGTGGTATTCAATGTAAATCATGCTATCCTGGATGGTACAGAAACCATTATTTCCTGCGCGTCCTGCACTACCAACTGCCTGGCGCCTATGGCAAAAGTGCTGAACGATAAATATGGCATTGTTACCGGCATCATGACCACCATTCACGCGTATACCAACGACCAGAATACCCTGGATGCACCGCATCCAAAAGGTGATCTGCGTCGTGCAAGGGCTGCAGCCGCCAATATTGTTCCCAATTCTACCGGTGCCGCCAAAGCCATTGGCCTGGTACTGCCAGAGTTGAAAGGAAAACTGGATGGCAGTGCACAACGTGTGCCTACCATTACCGGTTCTTTGACTGAACTTACAAGCATTTTAGGCAAAAAAGTTACCGTAGAAGAATTGAATGCTGCTATGAAAGCGGCTTCCAATGAAAGCTTTGGTTATACAGAAGATGAAATCGTAAGCTCAGACATCATAGGTACCCATTTTGGTTCTTTGTTCGATGCTACCCAAACCAAAGTATTAACCGTTGGAGATACCCAAATGGTAAAAACAGTTAGCTGGTACGATAATGAAATGAGCTATGTAAGCCAGCTGGTGCGCACTGTAAATTATTTTGCAGGTTTAATCAAGTAAATAACGCCATTGTTATAAATTTTGAATTTTAAGTTTTGAATTGTGCTGTGCAAACAGGCATTCAAAATTTAAAATTCAAAATTCAATATAATTTCTCCTCATGAGCAAATTTTCCAGCTACAATTTCGCCGGTCAGAAAGCATTGATACGGGTAGATTTCAATGTGCCATTGGATAAGCAAACTTTTGCTATTACGGATGATAACCGCATGCGGGCTACCATCCCTACCATAAAAAAGATATTGAAAGACGGCGGTTCCGTTATCTTAATGAGTCACCTGGGCAGGCCCAAAGACGGCCCGGAAGACAAATCATCTTTGAAACACCTGGTAAAGCACCTGAGCGAATTACTGGACGGGGCTACCGTTCTTTTTGCCAATGACTGCATAGGTGAGCAGTCCTATATGACCGCCAATATGTTGCGGCCGGGCGAAGTGCTGTTGCTGGAAAACCTCCGTTTTTACAAAGAAGAGGAAAAAGGCGACCCTGCCTTTGCCGAAAAATTAAGCAAGCTGGGTGATGTGTATGTAAATGATGCTTTTGGTACCGCACACCGTGCCCATGCTTCCACGGCGGTTATTGCGCAATTCTTTCCGGCAGAAAAAAGAATGTTCGGGTTGCTGATGGAAAGCGAAGTGGCCAGTGCAGAAAAAGTAATGCATGAAACACAAAAACCTTTTGTGGCTATTATTGGTGGCGCAAAAGTGTCTGATAAAATACTGATTATAGAAAACCTGCTGGAAAGGGCCACTGATATTATCATTGGCGGTGGCATGGCTTACACTTTTATGAAAGCGCAGGGTGGCAAAATCGGCAATTCGCTTTGCGAAGAAGACCGTTTGCAAACCGCACTGGATCTTCTAAAGAAAGCAACTGAAAAAGGCGTGTGCATTCACCTTCCAGGTGATTCTATCATTGCCGATAAGTTTGCTGCTGATGCCAATACATCTACCTCGCCCAGTAATAATATTCCGGACGGCTGGCTGGGACTTGACATTGGCCCTGCCGCTATTGATCAGTTTTCAAATGTAATCCGAAAGTCAAAAACAATTTTATGGAACGGGCCAATGGGTGTTTTTGAAATGGCCAAATTTCAGCATGGCACCAAAGCTATTGCCACGGCTGTTGCGGCATCTACCCAGGCCGGCGCCTTCTCACTGGTAGGCGGTGGAGATTCTGTTGCGGCGGTGAACCAGTTTGGCTTTGCTGATAAAGTTAGCTACGTATCCACGGGTGGTGGCGCGTTACTGGAATATTTTGAAGGAAAAGAATTGCCCGGTATTGCAGCTATAAAATAATTATACATTCCTCCATACAAAGTAGCCGCTGGTTGTACAATCAGCGGCTACTTTTTTTAAAAAGATGTCAAGCCTGCTTTTATTATTCAAAGCCACCCATAGTTCGGTTCTGCCTTGTGATAATCAGCATTCATGAACTTTATTTTTTCGACAGCACAATTATTTTATCGTTTCCACCATTGCTGCTGCATACATATACCTTGCCGTCGGGCGAAATACATACATCCCGCAGTCTGCCATATTCATCGGACAGCAACTCCGTAGTTGCAGTAATGGTGGTATGGGCATCATTGAGTTTTAGCTGCATTAAACGGCTTCCTTTAAGGGTAGCTACCAGCAAAGAGTTTTTAAACTGTGGTATTGCATCGGCCGTATAATAACCCATTCCACTTACGGCAAGTGTAGGCGTCCATGCTTTGATGGGTTCTTTCACATTACTGGCGCTGCAAAAGCTGGCTTCAGCACTTTCATTGCAAAAGCCCTTTACATCGGGCCAGCCAAAATTGCGGCCCTTTTCAATAATATTTATTTCATCATCACTATCGGGCCCATGCTCACTGCTAAACAGCGCATTGTTTACAAATACAAGCCCCTGCGGGTTGCGATGGCCCTTACTCCATATGGGGCTGCCGGCAACAGGGTTATCAGCGGGAATGCTTCCATCGAGGTTGAGCCGTAAGATTTTACCATTTACAGACGTGCTGTTTTGGGGTAATGACTGGTTGGAGGCGTCGCCGGTGCTGATGAATAATTTAAGATCTGCACTTATCAGTAAGCGGCACCCATTGTGAATGCTGGAAGCGCTGATATTATCAATGATAGTAAAAGGGCTGGTAAGGGATGTTCCGTTAAATGAGTAGCGTACAATCTTTTCTTTATAGCTTCCTGCCTGTTCATAATCATAAGCGACATACACATATGGATTAGCGGTAAAATTTGGGTGCAGCACCATGCCCAGCAAGCCGCCTTCACCCTGCGCTTTCACTTCCGCTATGGTAAAAAGGGGACTTACAGCACCACTGGCTGTGTCTACCCGGCTTATCCTGCCATTTCGTTCGGTCACCCATATCTTATTATCCGGTCCCCACAGAATTTCCCAGGGATAGTTGAGGTTTTCGGTCAGCACTTTATTTTGTATGCCAGCGGCAGCCGTAGCGCTGCTGTCTTTCTTATTACAGCAGGCCATCGTTATAAAAAGCAGGCTTAACAGGGGTAGTTTCATGCGGCATTTATTTAACGAAGCCGTGTCCAAAACCATGCCGTTACCGCATAGCAAGTGGTGTAAGGTTAAGTGCAGCGGGGTATTGCAATCCGGTTAAAAACAATCCATGGCCGGGTACAGAGAAATCAGCCATACTGCAGTCTTTGGCTTCAATAATTTTTTTGAATTGGTCAATGCTTATTTTGTTTCTGCCCACCTGTAACATGGTACCCGTTAACCCTCTTACCATACCGCGCAGAAAACGGTTGGCTTTCACCTGGTAGATGAGTTGCCCCGCATCCCGCTTCCACCCGCTTTCAGCAATGCTGCAGAGGAAAGTTTTTACCTGGGTATTGCGTTTGCTGAAAGAGGTAAAATCAGCATATGTTTTAATGATGGCTGCCGCCTCCTGCATTTTTTCCAGGTCCAGCGCATAGGGGTAATAGTAAGCCCTGTCTGCTAAAAAAGGATTTTTATCACGGTAAATATGGTAATGATAAATGCGGGCAATGGCATCAAACCTGCAATGTGCTTCCGGCAGTACGGCGTAGATATTTTTTGCGACAATATCCCTGGGCATAATGGCATTCAGCTTGTATAAAAAATGCACATTGATGGCCCCGTCAAAATCAAAATGGAAAAAATTCTGCCAGGCATGTACACCGGCATCCGTTCTTGAAGAACCCGTTAGCGAAACCGGCTGTTTTTGTAATATAGCAATTGCTTTTTCAACCTCGGCCTGGATGGTGCCGGGCGCATTCTTCTGTACCTGGAAGCCGCTGTACCCGGTTCCTTTATACATCACTTCCAGAAAATATCGCTGTGGCATAGACAGGTGGTGCAGTATTATCTGCGCAGCATTGCTTTAAAACGGTTGAGGTAATAATCATCTTTTAACAGATCGCCCAGTGCAGCGAAATTGCCGCTGTCTGATACAAACGGGTAAACAGCATCCAGCCATTTATATTTCCCCTCGTCATTTTTAAAAAGCTCGCTGAGTGCCCGCACCTGTTTTGCCAACAGGCATTTTTGTTTGTACAGTTTTTTTGCCAGCGCAATCCGGTCTTCATCGGTGGTAACCAACAGCATTTTGATGCGCAGCTTATCTATATCAATGTCAAAAGCAATTTCTTTACAGTCAGAATTTAAAAATAAAGGCTGAGCGGGTGCTTGTACTGTTTTTATTGAATCCGTGGCGGGGGGTGCTACGGGCGCATCTTTTTTTATGGCCATTGGCACAGGCGATGGTATCACTGCCGTATTGCTGTCTTTTAAAGGCTTGCTGATGACGGGTGTATCCTTTTTGGGAGTGACTGCTACCATTTGCTGGCGGAGCAAAGTAGCCATGCTATCTCTTGCCACTTTATTAGCAAGTGCCGTATCGGCTTTTACAGGTGCTGTTGTTAACTGCACTACAGCCGTTGTGGTGGTGTCTTTGGCGATCCTATCGATCGATTCCGTTTTTGTAACTGGTGAAGTTGCGGGCGCAGCCGGAGAAATGGTTTCTTTTACTGCTGCCTTATCCTGTTTTGCAGCTTTTATTGCTTCATTAAACGGTATACTGATGCGTATGGTATCATACTTGTCGCTGGATTCATCTACAAACACAGCAACATAAGAAGTATCTGTAAACAATTCGGCAGCTTTGCTGACCAATGGTCGTCTTCTTTTTGCCGGTATACTAATAACACTGTCTTTCTTTTCTTCCGCAGCTTTGCTGATCCCGTTTGTAGCCAGGGTATCTTTTTTCACTTCAGCATTTCCTTTAAACGTATCGCTTTTTTGCGGCACATGTTGGTTAATTGCAGGAACTGAGTTGTTAGAAACAGGCAGTGATTTTTGTTTCGTATCGTTTTTTGCCAGCTGCACACTGTCTTTTTTAGTAGTTGCCGGCAATTTCGTTTCGTTCACGGGCTTGCTTTTTACAAGCGCTTTATTTGTTTCGCCAGGCCGGCCATTCATTAAAATAATGGTGTCTTTTCTCTCCTTTTTATTTTTAACAACAGCTGTAACGGCGGGCTTTGCAGGGCCGTTGCTGCCAACGGTAAGCGTATCCGTTTTTTGCCCAATCACTTGCTTTTTTTGAGGCGTTTTTTTAACCTTTACGGTTGCGGCTTTGGGCTCAGCAACAACTGCCGGAGCTGGTAAGGTCTTTTTTACCACAACACTGTCTCTGGCTACAGGTAAGTTTTTTGGGGCAATAGCAATGGTATCCTTTGCAGCCTTTACCTGTTGAATTGCTACCAGGCTGCTATCTTTAACCGGTTGTAAATTTTTTGCCAGTACAGCACTGTCTTTCAGCGGTAAATCTTCTCTTAGCGTGCTGTCTTTTTTCTTTTCTTCAGCAAGGACTACCACTGCGGGAGCAACCTGCTTTTTTGGCTTGCTTACTGCATACAATACAGCAGTGTCGTTTACTGCATTGGAGAGCAGTAATGAAAAAGCATCATTTTTCCTGCTGCCGGTTATTTCAGGGCTTTTTTTTTCCGCTGGCGGATTACTGTTCATGATAACAGCCAAGGTTTGCAGGTTTAAAAGGCCCCAACCTTTATCACCAAAGGTTTTAATTATATACCCGGCATCTTTATGGCTTGCAGGAATGTTAAATAACTGTTCAGGAAAAACACTTTTAGCAAATCCGATTGTTAGAATTGCATTGTTGTCGGGTAACTTGGAAAGAATAAGATAGCCGCTGGCCGTGGAGCTGTAAACGTTGTTATTGATGCGTACATAAAAAGCCTGGCTGTTGTCTGTTTGTAAATAAACAAAATAATCCTGCTGGCCAAACGTTTGCAGGGTACTTAAAAACAGAATGAATAATGCAACCAGGTACTTCATGCAGTATAATGTGGTGATTTGCCAACAAATCTAATAGAAAACGCCCATTAGCATTGCCATTTACCATTTTTTTTACAAACTGTGCCAAACCGGCCGCCTATCTTTGCGGCTTTTAAATTTCAAAATATGATGAGACCTTTTTTGATTTGTAGTTTGCTTGCGCTTGTTGTTGCTGCCAATGGCCAATCCGGTGGCCGCCTGCCAGATGATACCGGATCCAATGCATACAGGGCAACCAGCCCGCGTATCAATGACCTGGTTCATACAAAACTTGATGTAAAGTTTGATTATGATAAATCTTACCTGTATGGAAAAGCGTGGATTACGCTGAAACCGCATTTTTATGCAACTGATTCATTGAGCCTGGATGCAAAAGGAATGGACATTCATAAAGTAGCCCTTGTAAAAGGCACGTCCCTGGCTCCATTAAAATACGCATATGATGGTATGGTGCTTTCTGTAAAACTGGACAAAGCATACAATGCAAGCGATAAATATACCGTCTATATTGATTACACCTCAAAACCCAATGAGTTAAAAGTTAAAGGGAGCGACGCCATTAAAGACGCTAAAGGCTTGTATTTCATCAACCCAAAAGGAGAAGACAAGGAAAAGCCTACGCAAATATGGACCCAGGGCGAAACAGAAGCCGGTTCAGTATGGTTTCCTACTATTGATAAGCCCAACCAGCGCTGTACAGACGAAATATATATGACTGTTCCGGAGAAATATGTAACTCTCAGTAATGGCCTTCTTACCAGCCAGAAAAAAAATACAGACGGCACCAGGACCGATTACTGGAAAATGGATCTTCCCCATGCGCCTTATTTGTTTTTTATGGGCGTGGGCGATTATGCCATCGTCAGGGATGCTTACAAGGGTAAAGAAGTCAGCTACTATGTAGAGAAACCTTATGCGGCCGTGGCGCGTAAGATATTTGGTCTCACGCCTGAAATGATCGCTTTCTACTCACGCATCACCGGGGTGGAATATCCCTGGGCCAAGTATAGCCAGATTACCGGCAGGGATTACGTGAGCGGTGCTATGGAAAATACCACCGCTACCCTGCACACAGATGCCCTGCAGCAGGATGCCAGGGAGCTGGTGGATGGTAATAAATTTGAGGAATATGTGGCGCACGAGCTTTTTCATCAGTGGTTTGGTGATTTGGTGACTACAGAAAGCTGGAGCAATCTTACCGTAAATGAATCATTTGCCAATTACAGCGAAGTGCTCTGGAACCAGTATAAATATGGCAAAGATGCAGGTGATGATAAGAATTTTGAAGACATGCAGGGCTACCTGGGCAGTCACAGTGAAGCCAAAGACCTGGTACGTTTTCATTATGCAGACAAGGAAGATATGTTTGATGCAGTTAGTTATAACAAGGGCGGCCGCATACTGCATATGCTGCGTACCTACCTGGGCGACAGTGCTTTTTTCAAAGGCATGAATCTCTATCTGACTACCAACAAATTTAAAACAGGGGAGGCGCACCAGTTGCGCCTGGCTTTTGAAGAAGTAAGCGGCCTGGATCTGAACTGGTTTTTTAACCAATGGTATTTTGGCAGTGGTAATCCCAAAGTGGACATCAATTATACCTACGATGATGCAGCGGGGAAAGCTACCGTAATTGTGCAACAGGTACAGGAAGGTGAGCAGGTTTTCCGGTTGCCCGTAGCCATTGATGTATACAATGGAAAAAATAAAACCCGTCAGTATGTGTGGATTGAGCATAAAACAGACAGCTTTAGTGTCCCATACAAGAAAAGGCCGGATTTAATAAATGTAGATGGAGATAAAGTAATGTTGTGGGACAAAAAAGACGACAAGACTGTGGAGAATTTTATTCACCAGTACACGTATGCCGGTAGCTACCTTGATCGGAAAGAAGCCATTGATTTTTGTGCAAAAGTGCAGGAGGATCCGCGGGCGCTCTCATTGCTCAAAACGGCTATGAAAGATCGTTATTTTGCGTTGCGGAGCTACACTATTGGTGAATTGGATCTAAAGAAAGCGAATGTAAAAAATGAAATAGAAACTTTGCTGGTCGATATCGCTAAGAATGACACAAAGCCAACCGTGAGGGCTGCAGCATTGGGTCTGCTGGGCCAGTATGCAAAAGCAGATTACAAGCCATTGTTTATTAAATCAGTGCAGGATTCTTCTTACAGTGTTTCCGGTGAAGCATTGGGTGCATTGGCGCAATTGGATGCTGAGGCGGCCCTGGCAAATGCTAAAACATTCGCGAA
Organism: Chitinophagaceae bacterium; assembly: GCA_039916305.1. Lineage (GTDB taxonomy): Bacteria > Bacteroidota > Bacteroidia > Chitinophagales > Chitinophagaceae > JACMLD01. The sequence goes on from JBDSLR010000017.1 coordinate 362,242, forward strand.
GCTGCCCATGAAAGGCAAGCTGGCAGGGGTAGTTAGCCAGATTTTGATAGAAGCGGGTGGGGGCGAAGAAGATTTTGATGTTATTGCTGGTAATTTCGGGAAACTGCCGGTATCAGATGCCAAGTTTGAAGCCCTTCAACCATTTGCAGAATACCTTGCCAAGCTGGGCAATACAGAGAAAGTAAAGAAAGGAGTAGATATGATTGTTGAGCTACGCGATGCAGTGCCTGCACAGTATAAGGCGCAAATCACGCCGTTCATAAACAATGTGGTGCTACGAAGTATTGTAAACAAGAAAAGAACTGCTTCTCAAAGCAATCCTGATTTGCAGGAACAAATTAAATACATCAATTCCAGGATAGAAGAGAAGAAAGGCTTTTAGAAGAAAGCTTTTAGCTTCTGGCTGTAAGCCATTAGCGGGCTTGCATGGCAAGGCACCTATATAAGTTGGCTGGATCAAAAAGGTCTGTTGAAATTCGTTTCAACAGACCTTTTTATTTTATTAAAAGCCACGCTAATGATATTCATTTGAACCCGTGACTGCAGGCAGATATTGATTTTTTATTTTTGCCATCCAACCGGGCAAACGAGCTGGCAGATCAAAGCTTATTGCTTAAAGCCTGCTTTTACCAGCTTCCACTGGCACCGCCACCGCCACCACCACCGCCTCCAAATCCGCCAAAGCCACCACCGCCGCCTCCACCGCTCCAGCCGCCACCCCCTCCGCCGCCGCCAGTCCAGCCACCCATCGGGAAGATCCAGGGGCTGAAACCTCTTCTGCTCATCATACCGCCACGTCCGCCGCCGCCTATATTTGACAGCACAATAAGAATGATGATGAAGATAACGATCATCCCTATGATAGAGCCACCCTTATTGCCGCGTTTTCTATAATCCTCCGGTGCCTTGTACTCACCGGCCGCAGCTTTAATAATGGCATCGGTGGCTTCGTCAAAACCGCGGTAATAGTTTTGGTTCCTGAAATTAGGCGCAATCTCTGACTCTATTATTTGTTTGGCAGTTATATCAGGTATGCTGCCTTCCATACCCCCACCGGTTTCAATCCTGATTTTCCGGTGGGCAATATCAGCCAGTATTACAATGCCGTTATTTGTTTTCTTGTTACCAACACCCCATTCGCGCAGAATTTTAAGCGCCACCATCTCAATCGGGTAATCATCGTTTATATCATAGGTTATAATGGCTACCTGGATAGAGGTGCTGTCATCATAGGCAACCAGTTTTCTTTCAAGGGCTTCCACCTGGTCAGCACTCATTGCATGCTGGTAGTCATTTACAAGCCTGGGTGGATTTGGGCGCGGGGGTATGGTCTGGCTCCAGGAAAGCTGTGCAAGCAATAAAAACGCAAAAACAAGTAGTTGTTTCATCCAAAAAAATTAAAAAGGGCCAGCCAAAGGCCGGCCCTATAGTTATTTGCCAAAAACAATATCATCGGGCAGTTCATTCTTATCTGTACTGCTTTCGTAGGGGAAATGCGTCTGCAGGGTATTCCCTATTTCAGTCACCACATAAGCGATCCCTTTTCCGTAGTCACGGCTATTAAAATGCAGGAGCATCTCTTTCACAGCGCTGTTCCAAAAAGCCGCGCCTGCCTTATTATAGATGCCTTCATCTGCAAACACTGCCAGCTGATGATCCTTTACCGCCACATATACCAGTACAGCATTGCGATGTTCCGTTTCCTCCATTTTGAGGCTATAAAAAATTTCAGAAGCCCGGTCAAGGGAATCAACAAATTTGCAGTGGCTTTCCACGTAGACCCTTACTTCACCGCTGGTTTTCTGTTCGGATTCGCGGATAGCTTCTACTATCATGGACGTATCCGGTTCAGTCAGCAGTGCTTTCTTAGCAAACAGGGATAATAAAGCCATAGATAATCGGTGATATATGCCTGGTTATTTAATATTGAATTGTACGTCAGGTGCTTTATCGCTTCCGGGGTCCGCTTTATAATATGGTTTTTCGGAGAATTTAAAGAAGCCCGCAAAAATGTTATTGGGGAAAGTTTTCACCTTCAGGTTATAAGCGTTTACGGTAGAGTTATAATCCTGGCGGGCCACATTGATACGGTTTTCAGTACCTTCTATCTGGGTTTGAAAATCCTGGAAGGCCTTGGTGGTCTTAATATCAGGATACGCTTCGGCTACAGCCATCAGCCTGCCAAAAGCGCTCTGCAACTGGCCCTGGGCAGCCTGGTACTTGGCCAATGATTCAGGATCATTAATGTCTACATTTACGGAAGTAGCTTTAGCCCTTGCTTCAATAACTTCTTTTAAAGTAGATTTTTCAAAATTGGCAGAGCCTTCTATGGTTTTGATTACACTATTGTATAAGTCTGTACGGCGCTGGTAATTCGTTTCTACATTGCCCCATGAATTTTTTACAGACTGGTCAGTAGTAACCAGGCCATTATAACTGTTGCAGCCGCAGCCGCCCAATACTAATACCAGTGCCAGGATAACGATAAGTGTCAGGTTTTTTGTCATAATTGTAAAATTTTGTAATTACGGGTTAAAGTTAAGTATTTCGATAATCACTGCATTTTTTCCGTGCAGGATACCTGTTTGAATAATAAGCAGGAAATAAAATTATTGCGAGAACGCCCTATTGATGCGACTTTGAGGCTGACGGTTGTATTCAGCAGCAAAGATTCTTCAATTAAATTTGGTAATCACTCACATCTGGTTATCTTTGCACCCCGATTGAAAAAAAGGGTAACAAGTTCTTAATACTGAGGGAGTAACTACAACAGAAGGATCGCTCACCGCTAAAGCCTGCAGAGAAAAAAATTGCCTTTTTTTAGTAATTAAATTTGGTAAGTATTTACATCTGGTTATCTTTGCACCCCGATTGAAAAAAAGGGAAATAAGTTCTTAATAATGAGACATTAAAGTGCAAAAGAATTTTGAGAAATAACAGAAAAAATTTTGTTGTAAAAGTATCTCACCTTATCTTTGCAATCCGCTGAAAAAAATCAGCAACAATAACACTAGTTCTTCAAATAATGTTTCCTGAAAAATCAACAAAAAATTTGTTGAAAAAGTAAAGAAAAATTTTGTTTGAATACATACGGCTCTTACCTTTGCACCCCAATCAAAAATTGGGTGGCAAAAAAAGCCAAAAGATCTTTGAAAGTTTGGAAGTAACAACATTCTATAGCAATATAGAAGTAAGGTTTAAGCGACATATAATTAACCGATCACACACGTTGATTTTTTTGAAAAATTATTGACGCCAAATGGTCAAAACTCATTTACAATGGAGAGTTTGATCCTGGCTCAGGATGAACGCTAGC
>JBDSLR010000018.1:0-150959 GCA_039916305.1 Chitinophagaceae bacterium
ATAGTGGAAGTACTGGAAGTAGAAAGGGATATGAGCCGCAATCCGGTCTTCCAGGTAATGTTTACTTTCCAGAACCTCCCGGCCAGCGATGAGCTCGACCTTGGTGAAGCTGCGCTCCAGTCTGAAGATGTTCCAACTAGAGCTGCAAAATTTGAACTGCACCTTTCTATTAATGAGTCAGAACAGGGATTACAGTTGAATATGACGTATAGCAGCAGCCTTTTCCGTCGGGAAACCATCCACCGAATGCTGCAACACTATGAAAATTTGCTGATAGAAATCACAGAGAAATCTGTTGCTCAAATTGGGAAATTGAAAATTATTTCAAATGAGGAATCCGAACAATTAACTAATGATTTTGGTACTGCTTCGGTCGAATATCCCACAGAAAAAACGATTATAGATCTGTTTGAAGCACAAGTAAAATGTTCCCCTGCATCAATTGCAGTGATAAGTGCAGACGGATCGTTAACCTACCAGGAACTTGACGAGCAATCAAACCAGCTGGCTCACTATCTGTGTAATATAGGTATTCAAAATGGAGCTATACTGGGTATCTGCTTTGACAGAAGTATCAAGATGATGGTGAGTATTCTGGGTGTGTTAAAAACGGGTGCTGCCTATTTACCCATCGACCCGGACTTGCCGCATGCCAGGCTAATTTCTTTGCTTGAAGGGAGCAAGGCAGCTGCAATCATATGCGACGAGGAGTATTTCCATCTGTTCAACGCAGAAGAAAGCGGGCGGATAATAATCTGCTACCAGGCCGATGCTGCAAAAATAAATGTCCAGATCAGGACGAAGCCCAAAAGGTATCCAACTCCTGAGAGCCTCATGTATGTTATTTACACTTCCGGGTCAACCGGTGAGCCCAAAGGTGTGCTCATAAAACATGAGAGCGTTGTCGATTATTTATATGGATTAGACAGCAAGACGAAGGTGTTTTCCTGCAGATCATTTGCACTTGTTTCAACGATAGCTGCCGACCTTGGAAATACGGTAATTTACTGCTCGTTGATTTCGGGGGCCACGCTGCATATAGTATCAAAGGAGATTATCACTAATCCAAATCTGATGTTCGCATATGTTGAAAAAAAATCAATAGAGTGCCTAAAGATTGTGCCGTCTCACTGGAAGGCACTATGTGTGCCTGGTCAATTGATATTGCCGCACAAACTGTTGATTTTTGGAGGCGAAGCACTTGAGGCCGGTACAGTTGCCATGATCCACCAATTGAAGTCTGAGGTTTGTGTTGTGGTCAATCACTATGGCCCTACGGAAACAACGATTGGTAAATTGCTGTTTATTGTTCCGAAGAATGCTTTATTTGATCGGACTGTACCCATTGGTCAGCCTTTTTCAAATACCACAGTTGTTGTGCTTGATAAAAACAGGCAACTCTGCCCTGTAGGTGTTCCGGGGCAATTGTATATTGGTGGAAAAGGGCTTTCTACCGGATACATCAACAGACCCGATTTAACCCTTGAGCGTTTTGTAGATATCAAAATACCGGGAAAACAAAAATTACTGATGTATGATACCGGTGACACAGTAAAATATACTGCCGGCGGAAATATCATTTTCCTTGGAAGGTCAGACCAACAAGTGAAAATTCGCGGTTACCGTATAGAACCGGGGGAAATTGAAACCAGTATACGCAAGAGCGGCATGGTGGATGATGTCGCCATCGTCACAGTAAATGATAGGATGGGTGAACTGCGGCTGATTGGTTATGTAGCCGTAGGATCTAATTTTGATCAGCAACAACTAAAAGCTTATTTACGACTGCATCTTCCCGATTACATGGTGCCCAATTCATGGGTTGTGATGGAATCTATGCCGCTGACCAAAAATGGGAAAATAGACAGGCGTTCTTTGCCCGCAATAAATAACGAATCGCAGCAGTTGAACATTTTCGAAGCTCCAGGGGACGCCATCGAAATTGCCCTGGCTAGTATATGGAAGGAACTGCTGGGGCTGGACCAAATTGGTATACATGACAACTTTTTTGAATTGGGGGGACATTCTTTACTCGCAGTAAAAATTGTGCACCTGATCCAGAAAAATCTGGACGTGGAACTTAGGCTGGATACCATATTCGCACTTCCCACTATTGGAGAACTGGCAAAGTTCATAAAAATTTATCTGAACAACTCTCTGATGAAAATAGAAAATTCAGAAACGATTAAATTATAAAAAAATGCGTGGTACAGAATTGATGAATGTAATGAACATTATTGAGAAGGCGAATAACCAAGGAATTGTAATTGCATTCGAGAATAACAGTCTCAGCCTGATATATCAAAAGAATAAAGTTCTGGAACCCTCCATTTTGCAGGAACTGCAAAAAAATCGCAGTCAAATCATTGAGTATTTCCAGAAAAATAAAGTTGGACCGGAAAATGGGGCACAGATAGCAGGTCAGGACGGAGGAATTGTGCGAAATGGGCAATTGTACCATCCTATTACACCCATCCAGCTATATTGGGTAAATGATGATATTGATAAAGACTATAAGAAAGATGATCATTTTCATGGAAATATCGCTTTGTTATACAAGGTGAGTGGAAATTTCGATCTCAATGTATTTGATAAAGCGATGTTGGCAGTCATAGACAGGCATGAGGTACTGCATTCAACCTTTCACAAAATCGATGAAACATACATGATGAAGATTGAAGCTGTAAACCCTGAAAAGTACAAGAGTTGTTTTTATGACTTTACCGCTTTTCCTACTCCCACAAAAGATGCACTTAAAGATATTACAGGTTTTGCCGGACATGATTTCCAGCTGGACCAGGGCCCGCTGTTCATTGCAAGGGTTATCCGCGAATCGGAAAAAAATCACATCGTTGCTTTCAGGATACACCATAGTATTTCAGACACATGGTCTAATCAGATACTGCTCCGCGATATTATGATAGCCTATAACTCTTTTTGTGGCGGTACTATTCCTGTGTTCAGAGAACTGGCCTATCAGTTTAAAGAGTACATGTCATTTATTTGCCGGCATAATGAAGAAAATCGCCTTGAGCATAAATTATACTGGCAGAAAAGGTTTCCGAATTTGCCACAGAAATTTTTCCTTCCTTGCGCTAAAAAAACGGCAAAAAGAAACATTTCGGAGAAAATAAAAGGTATAGAAAAATTTAAACTTAATACCGGACTTGTAGGGATTTTAAGCGCTCTGTCTAAAAAGAGTTCTGCAAGTATGTTTATCGTTTTGCAGGCATTATTTAAGAAATATATATTCAACCAAACCGGGCTGAATGACATATTGCTGGGTACTTATATTTTCGGCCGCGACCACCCGGGTACGGAGGACCTAATAGGAAGTTTTGCGAAGTTGGTTTTGCTTAGGGCGTCTGTTTCACACAATGATTCTATACTTGATATTGTACAGAAAGTGAAAGAATCAAACGAAGATATGATGAGAATAAACGCATTTTCGCTTTTTGAGTTTTCATCCATGAGTTTACCGCCGGGCGAAGAGATCAATGATTACTGGAAAATAGATATGCAGTATGCCGATAGTTCGAGTTTTCTAAGAGCACAAAACGACAATGCCAATACTGACAGTCAACCGGACGTGCAGTTTTTTCCTCTAAGAAGGGAAGTAAGCAACCTTATACCTATTGACATGGAGATAGAATTTTTTTATATGAATGTTGAAATCGAACTGACTGTTAAATATGACACCGGCATCTATACTTCTGAAGGGCTGCGGTGCTTTATTGAAGGATTTATTTATCAAATTCATCTATTGGGATAATAAAAGGCTAGATAGCCTGAGGTGCCGGTGATTGCGGTTGTGTTATCCGGTGTAGCCAAGGCATATGATTTTACACAAGCTAGCAGTTCCAGATCCAACACTAGACTCCAATCACAAATGATCTCAAAAAATGCTTCGAAGAACGTATCACTTAATATGTTAAACATGTTAGAAAAAATTGAAAAGCAGTTAATAAAATTGGGCTGGATGGCCGGCAAGCCTGCCGGTAATAATAAGATAGCGCTGGTTGTACCTCAATACAATGAATATTCCAAGCCTAATTTTGAGGATAGGTTACACTACTTCCGGCACGTTTCTACCGAATACCATGGCAGGATGGATGTGATAATTATTGATGATGGATCGACGGATGGCAGTTTACGAAAATTGAAAAGTTTTCTAGGCGAATACCCGGGTGCTTTTTTTCTAGCAGCCGTTAGACCCAATGCCGACAAGGTAGGCGCTATTTTTATAACCATTCGGTCAATTAAGCATGAATTCATTGTGCTTTCCGATTTCGATACCGATATTAAAGGAATGGATACCTGTATAAGCTCAATTGGCGAACTTAGGAATGAAAGTAACCTGATGGGCTGCTATTTCCGGATGTTGCCATTTGAGGGTAGGGGCCTTGTTTTTCGCTTTCAGCAGGCAGAATACTCATTACTCCGGAGCTTATATAAATTTTACAAGAAGGATGGAAGTGTGGGAGTAATGCCAGGTGCTGGCGCCTGTTATAAAAGGACTCATTTATTGGCAATTTATGAGCAGCATAGCGGCCTTCGAAACGGTGAGGACAGAGAGGCAACCCTGATTGGACTTAAGCTTGGTTATAAGACAATATACCAGGAACAGGTACTTACGCTAACACGCCCCCCCTTAACATTTCAAACGCTTATTAACCAGCGTGTCAGGTGGAACCTGGGCTATCTGGAAACAGTTTATAAGGAACAGAGCGCCTATTTTTATGAATTATCGAAAATGAGCAGGCTGGGTATTATCTTCATAATGGATATTTTGACAGTAAGTTTTATACTCCTGCTTCCATTCTTAAGCCTGTTCATATTTATAATATTGGGAATTAAAGCGCTTTTTTACTTTTTAGGTGCGATATATCTGTTACGAATGTTTTGGTGTGTCAGGCAACTTTTAATTGCACCGCTTGAGTTCAAAGAAATACGAAGGATCGTCCTGCCCAGTGTTCTCATGTACCCGGTTCAAAAAATGCTGGTGGCTTATTTTTCCTGGACCTGGGCACTTTTACGGTTTGTCCGGAATATCAAGGCTGGTCGATACTGTTTTGAGGAGTTTTCGGGAAATAGCAGTTTAAAGGAGCAGGCTGAAAAAAAAAATAAAGGTAATCTTGCTTTCGTACGAAAAATTTCCTAACTTTAAATTATGAATATAAGTAAGCCCGATATTTCGCCAACAAAGTCGGAATTAGAAATACTCAAGGTTTTGTGGAAACAGGGACCCAGTACCGTTCGGTCAGTCAATAAAATATTAAATAATGACACCAGGGATGTTAAGTATACATCCACGCTTAAGTTGATGCAGATCATGGTCGAAAAGGGATTGATTACACGTAATACAGATAGTATGACCCATGTCTTTACAGCCAGGCATGAAGAGCAAATTATGAAAGCCGATTTAGTGGATAAGTTTGTCTCCAACCTATTTGAAGGATCTGCTACAAAATTAATGATGCAGCTCATGGGAAATCAAAAAACCTCGCAGGATGAATTGAAAGCAATCCGAAAGCTATTGGATGAGCTGGATAAAGCATAATTATTAATACAATTAAAAATGTTTTATGAATACATTCTCTTTTTGCGAAATATTTACCCAGGAACTGTTTACTGTAGTAAGCTGGACGTTGGTTCATTCACTGTGGCAGGGGATTCTATTGGCTTTTCTGGCTGCAATAGTTATCGCGCGGACTAAGACAAGTACAGCTGATACAAGGTATAATCTGTTGATGGCTCTGTTTATCTCTCAAATTCTATTTAGTATTGTTACCTTCTATTTGTCATATCAATTTACTACTGTTTCAAACGGGATGGTGGGAACTGGTGTGTACAGCAGCTTTTTGCAATCAGTAGTTAGCAGGACTGACGGAGGTGTTTTTAATGATTCTCTTTTTCCGGTTTTAGAACTTAGTAGCTTTTTAAGTATCCATTCCAGATCGATTGCAGAAATCTGGTTGATAATTATACTCGTCCTGTTTATGAGAATGGGTACGGGGTTAGTTTATATTCAAAAGTTAAAGCAAGATAAAGGGCTGCAGGTCGATTCTTTCTGGATAAAAAAATTAGGAGTATTTAAATCCAAAATGGGTATCAAAAAACTTGTTAATATCAGAGAGTCCAGGCTTATTAAAGTGCCACTGGTAGTAGGTTTTTTCAAACCACTGATACTGCTTCCTGTCGGACTACTGAATAATATTCCTCTTAATCAGGTTGAAGCCATCATATGTCATGAGCTTGCCCATATAAGGCGCAACGACTATTTAGTTAATATCTTCCAGGGGGTTGTGGAAAAATTATATTTTTTCAATCCTTCAATATTGTGGATTTCCTCATTGTTACATGAGGAAAGAGAACATTGCTGCGATGATGCCGTTGTCAGGTATGCTGTAGATAAAAGAACCCTGGCCGAAGCATTGTTTGCTTTTCATAATCATGGTTTTTTAAATATTAAACTAGCTCCTGCATTTCCAGGGAGAAGAAACAAACTATTTGTTAGAATTAAGAGAATTGTAAGCAGTAGTAATAGCACACTGTCACCAACGATCCAGTATATTCTGATCAGTTGCATTATTATTGCCGGCTTTATACTGGTGGCTTTTAAAACCACCCAACATCAGGTAAGTCCAAAATCTGTATTAGCAATTTATGGCGGGAACAAAAAGGCTACAACATCCAATGGCCTGGATACTTTGCCCGGAAATGTTGAATTACAAAAAAAATTGGAAGAGATTGATAGAAAATATGAAATCCTTCAGCAGCAAGCTAACCCGGATCTGGCTGAAATGAAGGCCCGCTTACAAACGTTACAAACTTCGCATGCTGGGAAAAAGGGGAAATCCCTGGATTCATTAATTATGGAAAGGGATGCATTGATATCGGGTATTGATGAAAAGGAAATGAACCTGAAAATTGCAAGAAATAGGGAAGTGAAAGCGCTGATGGGGATAGCCCCCTCCTTGAGTAACGGAACGATGTCAGAACCGATGAATATTGGGGACAAGAGCGGAGTAGCCCCCCATAAATATAGTGACAGCGGAATTGTCAAGAGAAACGGAACAGATCAGAATAAAGAATTCTCAGTATCTCAAAGTTCTAAAAACGGTTTTGATTTAATGGGTAACAGACCTGTTAAGGCGGAATTACAGACATATGATTTTTTCGATGATTTTATCAAATCGCTGCTGGAAGATCATATTATAACTACAGCTACTGGATTGTCCTTTTTTCTCAGCAAGGATAAATTTATTGTCAATGATAAAATACAGCCTTCGAATATACATGCCTCATTTAAAAAGAAATTTATGAAGCCGGGTAACACTGCAATTGTATACAGGTTTCATAATAATATGGTTGGATGGGTAGATGATGAGGAAGCAGGTAAAACTAAAAAACAATAATAACTGTTAAAAGCTATTCTAGTAAAAGCAAACAAATCAAATTTGTTTTGCTTTCTGCATGGCAGTCTCTAAGCACCCCTCTCAAAAGCGTTCAATTTTCCTGAAACTTATTTGATAAGTTGGCGCCATTGGTTTAATTCCAGTGGGCTGGATTTTTTTACCCCAAATATTAATTTCTATGCGACATTTTTGTGTCAGATTCTGTGTCGTTCTATTGCTGACTAATGGAATCTGCCAGACTGTAAAAGGTCAGGCCGATAGTGCAATGATAAGTGGACTCACAAATGGAATGAACAACAAACCCCTTATCGGCGCGACTGTTTTTTTGCTCAGGCAAAAGGATTCGGGGTTGGTTAAAACGGACGTTACTGATAATGAAGGAAAGTTTCAGTTTGAACATCTACGTATTGACAGTTATCTTGTTTCAGTAACTTATGTTGGGTATAAAAAATACTACAGCCAACCTTTAATTGTTAATGTATCTCAGGCGGCATTTTCGTTACCTGATATTGTACTTATTCAAAATGGCGCGGGGACATTGGCAGAAGTATCTGTATCAGCAAAAAGACCATTTATTGAAAGAAAAATTGACAGGACTGTCCTGAACATAGACGGTGCAATTGCAAACGCTGGAAATAACGCAATGGAAATACTTGAAATTGCTCCGGGTATATCAATCAACAGCGATGGGAGCCTGAATCTAAAAGGAAAGAAAGGAGTAAATATTTATGTGGACGATAAGCCAACAAATTTGTCTGGTGAAGATTTGTCAAATTATCTGCGTTCTCTCCCCTATGGGACCATCGATAAAATTGAGCTGATTACTAATCCTCCGGCGAAATATGATGCAGCAGGTAATGCCGGAATTATCAATATAAAAACAAAAAAGATCAAAGCAGGGGGGTTTAATGGTTCGGTTACTGCCAGCTATGCGCAAGGCTTTTACGGAAGAACAAGTAATTCTCTTAATCTCAACTACAGAATGAAGAAAGTTAACCTGTTTGCCAACATCGGTTATTCTGAAAGCACAAGGCGCCTGCTCCTCGAAATTGACAGGAAGTATAAAAATGCTGATGGCTCAGCGAAAATAGCCCTTGAGACTAACTCGATAAATAAAAGACAACAAAAAGGTACACTTGTCAAATTCGGATTCGACCATTATATTACAAAAAAGACGACGTGGGGTATTGTTTTTTCTGACTTTGTCACTCCCATTTCGCAAAGAATTAATACTAACAATCAATTGTTGAACTCCGGTAATTTAACTGATTCAATCGTAGTGGCAGATAGCTATATCATTGAGCACCGGAATAATAAAGCTGTCAACTTAAATTTGATTCACAGTTATGATAACAATGGCAAAGAGTTATCTGCAAACCTTGATTATGTTAATTATTCGTGGCGGAATGCCCAATCCTTTAATAATTTTATTTATAATCCAGATAATACTTTAAAGAGTAATGATGAGGTGATAGGTAACTTACCTACTAATATTGACATTTACTCTGCTAAGGCCGATTATATACATCCTTTATCTGAAGGGACAAGGATGGAAGCGGGCGTTAAATCTAGTTTTACAAAAACGCGTAATTTGGCCGAATACTTTAACAGGGTCGGTAATTTGGTAACTCCCGATTATGATAAAACAAATAATCTCCGATACCAGGAAACAATCAATGCGGGATATGTGAATTTCAGCAGAGAGTATCGGAGGTTTGCCATACAGGCGGGTCTCCGGTTTGAGAACACGGTTGCAAGAGGGGGGCAACTGGGTAATGTCATGAAGCCTGATTCAGTATTCAAACGAAACTACTCCAATTTGTTTCCGACCGGGTATCTTTCATACAAACTGGATACCAACGGGAATAGTGTATTGACAGCTACATATGGGAAAAGAATTAGCAGACCATATTATCAGGATCTTAACCCATTTTTACTTTTCATTGATAAATTTACATACGATGCCGGTAATCCATTTTTGAAGCCAATGCTTTCTCACAATATAGAACTGGCGTATAGTTATAAAGAATTGATTAAAATTACATTGATGTATGGGCATACAAAGGACTATTTTATTGGTACCACTGAACGTCAAAACGACATCCTGATTGAACGTCCTGGTAATGCTGGTAAATACATCAGCCGGGGGTTGAGTCTTGAACTTTCTAAGAATATTGTTAAATGGTGGACCGTAAATTTCTATGGCGATGTGCTAAATGACCATTACCAGGGTCAGTTGTATGGCAGTAACCTTGATACGAGCGCTTTCTTGGCAAGTGCCTCCATAAATAATCAGTTCAAGTTGGGGAAAGGGTGGTCGGCTGAATTAAACGCTAATTACCAAAGCCAGAAACTGGAAGGACAGACGGTTACCAATGCAGTTGGTCAGGTAAGTGCCGGTGTAAGGAAGTCAATATTAAATAATAAAGCTGCAATCAGATTGAACGTAAGGGATATCTTTTATAGCATAAAGTATACTAACCGTGTCACCAACATAAGGCTTGTCGAACAACTCACCAGAAATATCAATGATACGCGTTTTGTTAACCTGACTTTCAGTTACCAATTTGGTAAGAGAACAAAACAACGTGATCACGAAAGAACCAGTGCCGACAATGAAAAAGATAGGGTCAAAGAACAATAAGCAGTAGGTTTAAATTTGAAAGAATAGTCCGAAGGAAATTGCCCAACCCTTATTTCGCTAAGCAGCTGATTTTTATGCGAATAATGCAGAAATAGATTTATCTAACAACTCCCCTAGTAGCCAACAATCTTCTGTCTGGCCCGGGAGCCATCAGCTTCTAAACTAGCTTACCAACACAGTAGTTCGCCGTGCTAACTGGATGGTCTCTGATAAATTATAGCGTTTATTTTTCAGGATTACATTATTGATCTAACTGGGTAAGCGCCTTGTTCAGAGAAGAGCATAATTCATTGATGCCACAAGGCTGCACTATGAATCTATGTAATAGAACAAAATTATCTTATACACTTTAATTGTTAATTATGTTAAAAGAAATTGAAACGCTTTCCGCTTTCATTGGAAACACGCCATTAAGGGGGCTTAAGAGCGATATTGTTGAGCTTTATGCTAAGTTGGAATACTACAATTTTTCTGGAAGTTCCAAAGACCGTCCAGCCTACAGCATGATCTACAACGGTATCAAAAAAGGTAAAATAAACAAGGATACCGTCATCATTGCATCCAGCTCAGGTAATCTGGCGATTGCTGTAGCATCAATTTGCAAAAAATTGTGCCTGAAATTTATTCCTGTCATTGATCCAAACATTAATCATGATTACGAAGCATTGCTTAACCTGATGTCATACAAAGTGGTAAAAGTCAGCGAACGCGATAAAACTGGTGGATATCTCTTAACCCGTATTAATACAGTTAGTGAGATGTGTATGAAAATTAAGAATTCGTTTTGCGCGGATCAGTATAATGATCCTAGTAACTACAGGGGCTATTATGGTCTGGGTAATGAGATTATGCAGTCCTTACCTGGACTAAATTATATTTTTATTGCTGTCAGTTCAAGTGGCGCAATTACGGGCGTTTCGAAAACCATAAAAAAACAGATGCCGTGGATAAAGATCATTGGTGTAGACGTCGAAGGCTCAGTCATTTTTGGACAGCCTCCAAAAAAGCGCTTTATTTCTGGTATAGGGGCAAGTCAGGTACCATCGATTATGAAAAATGCCAGTATTGATGATGTGGTAATTGTCTCCCAAGAAGATATTATTAAAGGCTGTTTTGAGCTGCTGGATGAGCAGATTATTTTTGCAGGGGCTTCTTCTGGCGCCGTATACAGCGCTTCGAAAACGTACTTTTCAAAACTTTCCCAGCATGAAAAGCCATCTGCACTCATAATATTACCCGATAAAGGCTATCCATATTTGGATACGATTTATAATAAAGAATGGTCTACAGGAATGTGTGCCAAACCCAATCTGCCAGTACTGGCTGAAGATATAATTCTTTAAAATCAAAAAATAGCAATGTTGTATTTAAACAAAGATCACCTGGACGCAATAGGTACCAACTGGCACGCTTTGATTGGGGTTATTCAGGACGCTATACTTAATATTCATCAGGGTGAATATTCACAGCCCGTTAAGCCCTATTTGCGTTATAAGAACAGTAAAAACCGCATCATTGCCATGCCTGCCTATATAGGAGGCAATACATCTATGGCAGGCATTAAATGGATAGCCAGTTTTCCTGACAATTTTCTCAAGAACCTCCCCAGGGCACATTCAGTTACTATACTGAACGAAGAAGATACAGGAAAGCCCCTCTGCACTGTAAACACTACTGCTATAAGCGCCATACGTACGGCAGCAGTGTCGGGGGTTATAATAGATGCATTTAAAAAAGCGAGACAGATTCCAGAGTTGTTTAATGTCAGTATTATAGGATTTGGCCCCATAGGCAGAATTCATTTGCAGATGGTTGAATCATTGATGGAAGGCCGTATGGGACGGATTTGTTTATATGATTTGAAAGGGATTGAGCGCGACAGTATTGATTCGGCGTTTGGAGACAAAATACAAATTTGTAATTCGTGGCAGGAATGTTATACTGATGCTGATATTTTTATTACCTGTACAGTTTCGGACAATCCATATGTAGACCTTCCGCCTAAAAAGGGTTCATTGCATTTGAATGTATCACTGAGAGATTATACTGTAAGCATGCGAAAATATATGGATGTAATTATTGTTGATGACTGGGTGGAAGTCTGTAGACAAAATACGGATATTGAAAACATGCATAAATTGGCTGGCCTGCAGTTGGAAGATACAATTTCGATGATCGATTTGATTTGTAATTGTAAGATAAATTTAAACAATTGCCGGGAGGTTGTCATGTTTAACCCAATGGGTATGGCAGTTTTTGACATCGCTATTGGTGGCTACTATTATAAGGAAGCTGTACAAAAAGCAATCGGCATGCTTATGCCGGATTAGAACTGCTGTCTATGATTACAGGGTCGTCAACAAACTAATTATTTTGTATTATGAAACTTTTAAAGGCAGTATTGGCTATTGAGCTTATCATGGGATTAATTTTCTTATTAACCACCAGATTTGGAAATATTCCACCGTTGGGCGATGTGTTGAATCCTGCTACTGGATTCTGGAACAATGCAGAGTTAGAATCACAAAGTAAAAAGATCGTGGTGCAGGTGCATAAAACCAATAAACCCGTTACTGTTCAGTATGATCTATCTGCAATACCGCATATTTTTGGCTCAAATGATTACGACATTTATTTTGGCCAGGGCTATGTAACTGCCAGGGACAGGTTATGGCAGATGGATATGCAAAGCAGAACCGCAGCAGGCAGAATGTCAGAAGTGCAGGGTGAACAGGGATTGGATAGAGATGAATACTATGCACGTATTGGCTTGTTGTATGCGGCAGAAAAATCGCTGGCCTTAATGCAGAAGGACAGTACGATGAAAATAGTGCTGGATGCTTATTCTGATGGTGTTAATGCATATATTGAAGAACTGACTCCTTCCCGATATCCAGTAGAATATAAACTGATGAAATTTGCTCCTGAGAAATGGACTCCACTAAAATCAGTACTGATTTTTAAATTGATGGCAGAGACATTAAGTTCTGGCGCCAATGATTTTCAAATGAGCAGTGCACTTAAGAAATTTGGGCCGGAAATGACAGCAGATCTCTACCCAGATCTGCCGTTTTCTTCGGAGCCTATAATGCCGGCACACACCAACTGGCTCTTTAGTCCAGTGTCTTTACCGGAAATACCAGTTAATAAACTTTCTGTGGCGGCAGCTGATCTGGATATAAAAAGAAAGCCCGAAGGAATTGGTAGTAATAATTGGGTAGTAAATGGGAAGAAGACAAAAAATGGATTTCCATTGCTTGCCAACGATCCGCATTTGGGCCTGACATTGCCGTCAGTCTGGTATCAACTTCAGATGGCGTCACCTTCAGTAAATGTGTATGGGGTGTCCATACCTGGTATTCCATGCGTTTTTGTTGGATTTAATAATCATATTGCATGGGGGCTTACCAATAGCGGAGCAGATGTTCGGGATTGGTATAGAATAAGATTTCGCGACCCATCTAAAAATGAGTACTGGTACAATGACAAATGGAACTTTGTGAGTAAGCGTGTACAAAAGATAGTTATCAGAGGGCAAAAACCATTTTATGATACTATTTCATATACTCTTCACGGGCCTATTGCTAGGAAATCCGGCCCTTGGGAAAAGCTTGACGACGAAGACAATGCCGTTATAGCATATGCGTTGCGTTGGACTACACTGGAAGCATCTGAAGACATAACAACATTTTATCTTTTAAACAGGGCTTTAAGTTTTGGCGATTTTCAGCAAGCATTGGGGTTCTTCTGTTCCCCCGCTCAAAATTTTATTTTTGCTGATATAAAGAACAATATTGCAATAGCCACAGGCGGAAAGTTCCCCCTACGATATAAAGACCAGGGTAAATTCCTATTAGATGGAGGGGCGCCCGTTGAAGACTGGAATGGATGGATCCCTTCTTTGCACAACCCTTCGAGTAAAAACCCTGAGCAAGGCTATTTGAGCTCTGCTAACCAAATCCCGGTAGATTCTTGCTATCCATATTATTTAGGTTGGGAATTCGGGTCATCAGAGCGTGCACTAAGGATTAATAGTTGGCTTTCTCACACAAATAAAGCAACGGTGGATTCGATGCAGGCTCTCCAAAATGATACATACAGCACCTTGTCGGCAAGTATGCTGCCTGTGCTATTGGCAACGCTGGATACAACATTCGGCAAACCCTATAAATATGCTTTAAATGAGCTCAATAACTGGGACTATCACTATGATCAAGGTTCAATAGGAGCTACTATTTTTAATCTTTGGTGGGATATACTCTACAAAGCCATCTGGAGCGACAAAGTGAATAAAAGAAATCAATCTTTAAAATGGCCTTCGAGAGATCGAACTCAAAGATTGTTGTTA
The DNA here is from genome assembly GCA_039916305.1 of Chitinophagaceae bacterium. Classification (GTDB taxonomy): domain Bacteria; phylum Bacteroidota; class Bacteroidia; order Chitinophagales; family Chitinophagaceae; genus JACMLD01. Next base: position 14,411 of record JBDSLR010000018.1, read on the forward strand.
ATGGAAGGAAATTCTCTTTGGTTTGACAATAGTCAAACGCCGCAAAAGGAAACCCGACGGTTATTGATTAATGAAAGTTTTGTAAAGGCTGTAGATAGTCTGACCGCCAGATTTGGTGTGGATCTGGTAAAATGGAACTGGGGTAATTCAAGGCAATGCCGAATACCCCACATCGGAGGTATTGATGCGTTTGGATCAGGGCCGTTTAGCGCAGGCGGTGCTGCTAATACCGTAAATGCTCTAACTGAAGATTTCGGCCCCTCATGGCGTATGGTAGTTGAACTTGGAACTCCGGTAAAAGCTTATGGCATCTTTCCAGGGGGAGAATCCGGAAATCCGGGAAGTCAATTTTATGATAATTTTATCCGGGATTGGAAGGGCGGCAGACTTCAACCCCTGCTATTCCTGCAGTCGGAACATGATTTTGCTGACTCTGCCAGATTTACTTTAACTATTAAATGAATAATATGCTATTCTTTGCACTTTTTCTTTTAGCTATCCTGGTTCAATTCCTTAATTACTGGTGGATAATAGGTCCTCTCTCGTTTCTTACGGCTTTTATCCTGGGAAAACACGCAAAAAAAGCTTTTTGGTATGGCTTTATCGCTAATGGCTTAGTATGGCTGGCCGCGATATTAATTAAAATCCACGATTCAAATACTACCTTGATGAGTCGTGTAAGTCAAATGTTTTTCCTGCCTCACTGGAGCTCGCTAATAGTAATAGCAGTTCTAATTGGAGGTTTAGTTTGCGGCGCAGGCGCTTTTGCCGGGTATCTTACTTATCAGCTGATGCAAAAGAAGGCGAAGCTTTAATATTGCCAAGATGAATCAATTTTTTACAGGTATGGTGAAGGCCAGCCAAATGGTTTATGTTCTTTATACCAGGCTATCCAGTGGTCTAACCTTTGAATCATACCTTTCTTATTTCTCGATGCTTCCATCGTCCCTTCGTCAGGAAAATTTAAGATACCTTCAATGGGATGATAAATTCAGAAATGTTGCAGGTAAAATATTGCTAATGAAAGGTATTTGTGAGCTAGGATTAGAGGCAAGCGAGCTCGAAAATATTCGTTATGATGAATATAAACGCCCCTTTTTATCTTCTGGGATTGATTTTAATATTGCTCATTCCGGTTCCTATGTACTATGCGCGATCAGCAAGGAAATTAGGGTTGGGATAGATATTGAGGAAATCCGGCCTGTAAATTTCGAAGATTTTGTTGGAGTAATGACTGAGGCGCAATGGGATCGAATCAAACGACACCGTCGCCCTTTAAAAGCATTTTATTCCTATTGGTCAATGAAAGAAAGTGTTATGAAAGCTGATGGCCGTGGAATGGAGATTCCCCTGGACACAATTAGCATTACTGGTAATTCTGTGACCTGTGGTCAACATGAGTGGTTTCTGAAAAAACTAGACATAAATGACGGCTATGCCGCTTGGTTGGCTACCAATTGCAATAAAACCACTATTGCGCTGAAATACATTCATTTCTAAAGCCACAATTTTCCATTTTCATACCCCAGCCATCGTCAGTAAAAACAGGCGATTCATTTTGTTTATAAAAATCAGCTATGGCAACAATTGCATTTATGATGGATATCCAGGAAGGTCACATCCTGCCTAGTTTAGGCCTCGCTGTTTCGCTGAAAAGAAGAGGGTATAAAGTAGTTTATATAAGTGTGCCCGATAATGAACAGATAGTAATTCAGAATGGGTTTGAATTTTATCGGCTATTTGAAGACCTGTATCCTTTCGGATTCAATGACGTGGTAAAAAATATGGATCAGGTGGTTGAACTCAATGCAGATAAACAACATTTGTCCCATATTAGTAAGATTATTGAAGGGGCACTTGATCCATTTTTTGCCCATTATAAGCCGGACTTGTTTATTATCAGTGCAGTTTTAAAACTTGAGATTTTGCTTATCCATTACAAATATAAAATAGACCCTGTAATATTCACGCCATGTCTTCCTGAAGAGGGAGTAACTCTGGCACAACGGTGTGTTTCTGAGATTATGAAATTTCCCGGCAAAAACATTGCTGAATTAGTTGATTTTTTTTCAAATTGCGGAGTAGCCCTTACTTCTATGGAAAAATTGGTTGAGCCGTTATTGACACTGAGTGAACTAATTGCCTGTCCGCAAGATTTAGAAATCGTTAAGTCTAAAAATAAAGCCAATGTGTGTTATTTGGCCCCATTTGTACGTTTCCAAAATAGTGAAAGGCAGCGTGAGGTATGGCAGAAAACTGCATCTGGGAAGAAAATTATATATGCTTCATTTGGCACGCAGCTTCCAGCATACGGATTAATTGTTGTGACATTTTTTTCGAAACTTATTAACGTCATGAAGTCTTCAGAGTTACAGGAATTTCATTTGTTTTTGGCTTTGGGCGGAGCAATGGATAGGAAAAATCTACCAGAAAATCCTTCCAATGTTACGGTTTTAGATTGGGCACCTCAAGCAGACATACTTCAAAACGCGTCCCTAGCCATTATCCATGGAGGGTTAAGTACAATCAAAGAGTGTATTTATTGTGCAGTGCCGATGTTGGTAATTCCTCTTGCCAGGGATCAGCCGTCTAATGCTGGGAGGATTGTTCATAGTAATCTGGGTCTATCTGACAAAGTCGATAGAATTTCCGAATGTCAGCTCAAAAATCATATTGTCAGTCTTACTCATGATGAGACGATAAAAAAGAAGATCACTGAGATGAGCAAAATATTTCAAAAAAAGCAGAGGGAGGAGGCAGGTGTCGAGTTTGTGGAAAAATTGGTCAATAAAAATAACTTCAATACTATTCTTAATTAATTATTCAGTGTATTGGTCTATACTTTCAAAAAAAATATTATTTACCAGTAAAATGTTAAAATAATGAATTTGCAGTTAATTTCTTGTCTGTGCATAACAAGAGCAAAGCCAGATCTGCTGAAACGGGCAATAAATTGTTTTTTGGGACAAACTTATACAAACAAGGAGTTGGTTATCGTATACGAGGATGATGATATTGAAACAGAAGACTTTGTAAAAAGCATAACGGACGAATCTATTTCGACAGTCAAAGTTGACTCAACTCCTAAACTTACATTAGGAGCATTGCGGAACCTTGCTATAAATATATGTGAAGGCGAGTACTTTTGCCAATGGGATGATGACGACTGGTTTCACAAGGACAGGCTAGCAATGCAGATGCGCGCTATTTGTGAAAGTCAGAAGGGGGGATGTGTCATGACTAATTGGATAATGCACGACGAGCTAAGAAGTAAAACATATTTTTCAGTTTTGAGACTTTGGGAAGGAAGTATAATGTGTAAGACGAGTTTGGTAAGAGGCCAGATAAAATACCCTGAAATTCGTAAAGGAGAAGATACTGAGTTTACGAAAAAATTGATCGAATTAAAGTATATTTTTCCGCTAATGATGCCCTGCATGTATATATACGTTTTTCATGGGCGAAATACCTGGGATCATCTCCATATGGTTAATAATTTTTACAATAACAGTCAGTTATTATCACCTGGGGCCAATCTGGTAGTCAAAAATATACTTAAAGAAACGTATACATATGATAAAGCGTCACAATTATTGTTGGATTCTGTGCTGAAAGAAATTGATTATCTGCATTGATCCCAGGGTAAATGGCAGTGGCGAAAAGATAGGTCCTGGGATTACGTTAAAAGTAATGGCAGGGGATAAATTCAATATAAGGGCAACTAGTTATTTGTAGAGTTTAAAACTTATTCACAGACAACTAAGGACACTTTAGATGTATTTATAAATGCTAAAATATATTTTTTACGTCAAGGCATATCTTTCTTTACAGCTAAACAAATTAATCATATTTTAAATGACGGTAGCAATTATGATATACTTACTAACATAGTTGCGACTATATTATATCGTATAAATGGAAGGAGAATAAATTTTATAGATTAAAAGGGTTTATACAAAATGATTTTATTCTCATTTTTAACAAAAAGTACACGGCAAAAACAGGCTATTTTTTTTGAATCAGTTTTGGATAGATGAGTTGGATATGTCTTGCTTGTTTGAGAGTTTTTTTGGAAAGCAAAAGGGAAATAATAAATTGCTTGTATCCAACCATGCAGTATAAGCGACCCTAAATTTTGAAAGTTAGAACGGATTAGAAAATAAATGAACAAAGCCTCTCACGGGGCTTTTGTCATTTACTTAGGAAATTTTTTTTTGCCTTGTGATGTGATAGAGCCATATCAATAAAATAAAAGAACTGTTACCTCATCGCTGGAACAAAGATTAACCTGTATTTAGCCTTCGATAAAGCCATCTAATCCTTTTTCATATTGAACTTCACCTGCCTTGCATGTACAAACGGTTTTCCCAAAATTCATTCTTAGCGCGCCGCCCGCAGCTAAACTCCAGGTAAAAGAATTTTTGATTTCACATACAACTACGTTATTGACCAATTAATATCTTATTCGAAACCTGCCCTTGTGAATGGGTGGCCAATATTATCGCTAAAAAAAAGTGACTGGTTTCATTTGATCGATTATAAATCATGAAAACATTAAAGTATGGGCAAGTTAATTATCCTCCTAAAAGAATAACCAGTAATGAAATAACCAGCACAATTGTCAGCGGCGCAAAAATTATTTGTTCAATTCTGTTATTTGATTTTAAATTTCCAACCGTATTGACCAAATATAAAACTGTCATGATCCACAAGGAAATGGTTATTGGTCGTTGCGGTACAGCAATGCCTAAACAACCGGCTTTTGCCAATAGCACAATTGTAAACAGTATTGTGATAATTATGGATACCGTTTCAAACCGATACATTTGTTTATCGGATTTTATTCTGCCGCCCCAGACCATTCTATATGGAACTAATTTCAACAGGAGAGCCAGGTGACACAATAGTAATAATAGGTGAATGCAAATCAGAATGAATAGGAAAATTTCTTTCATGCGCAGTGGGTAACAATTAAATTAATTCAACATCCAGTTAATCATGTTTTATAACAGTTGCACTTTTGCCGCTGCTGATTGGAAATATCTTGCTTTTTATTCTTGCAGCGAGTTCCTATGACCTAAAGGAGTTTGTTAACCTGCGTTTAATGTCAGGGTTTTTGATGTCCAGTTCCCTTTTGCCGACTGTTTCCAAATTTTCCAATGTTTATCCGATGGCTTGAATGGTAAACAATCTGTCGCATCGCTGATATATTTCAAGGCATATTCGTCTAATGAACTAAAAGGGAAGGCGAGCCACACCGAGATCGTTGATTTGCGCGATAGCCGAAGATAAATTTCTGAGTTGTAAATTCTTTCATCTAAACTTGGTATTTCATGCTGGCCAGGGAGTGTTTCACGGCTTCGCGGATCTATAAATTTAAAATGCCAGAGAACTGAAATAACAATTGGTCCGTATTCATTATTTGGTAAACCCGAATACTTTTCCAGGATAGAAAGGCCGGTCTTTATCCCGCGAAGCTTAAATGTAAAGAATCTTTGCTTATTTTGTTTCAGGTTCCAGCTTCCGAAACTGGGTAGACCCATCTTCTTTATTAACTCCCAGAGAATTGGTAGAGATTTATATGCACCGCTTTGCGATGCGTAAAAAATAACTTTTAACGACGCAGGACGTTTGGCGGTTGTAAAGGTTTCAATAAACTTTGTCGCGTCTGAGTAAACTTTCTCAGGGCTCTTTGTTCCAAGGCTATGCGCGCCTCCTGAATTCAGTGGCAATCCTTCGTAAGTAATGAATGCTTTCATATTTAAAATGCATCTAACATTGATAACTACTACCCATTTCACTGAGGTACTGCAATGCATGCACAAAACTTCGTGCTGGCAGTAGTCTTTTTCAGTTTTTTAGGGTTTTGCTATCTCGGTATAAGTCCAAGTTGTTGCATAAATTCTAAATTGTCAAGGAAATCTCTTTCTTCGGCAATCTTTCCGTTCTCCATACGGACCAACGTAACACCGTCTATGTCAACCTTTTTACTGGTAGCTGGAATTCCAAAAAACACACCTGTATGCGTTCCTTTAAAGTTCCAATATTTTACAAGTTTGTTGCCCATTCCAAATACATCTTTTATCGTAAACGTAATATCAGAAAATCCCGTTAAATAATTGGCATAATAGGCTCTTGCACTATCAATGCCAACAGCATCACGCGGGCTAACGTGCATTATTACGTTATTTGTAAAATTGCTGTCATTAAACCTGTCCAGCTTCCTTTTATTAACTATTTCGTCCCACACGTTGGTATACATTTTTATGTTAGCTGCAACGGTGTCAGTTGTTGTTTGTTTTTGGGTGTCGCTATGCGAGCTGTTACAGGCAAACAATGTGGTGAAGACAAGTGTCAATAATAACATTTGTCCTGGCCGAAATGATTGAGGCGCTTGGTTCATTTTTCTTTTTTTTAATATTATGTTTTAAATTACTGCATACATAGACATTTTGTTGCCATGCAGGACTTCTAATTATATAGATACGATACCCAAATAATAAATAAATAGTCAGTTTATTTATTTTGCTACTCGAGTTTTTTTCGCAGCCAGGCTCTTACCGGTTCATCGTAGAATTTTAAACTTGCATAAGCCAACACGATAGCACCTGAAAAGCTGAGCAGGGCATACTGCAAGGCCTGCCACACTGTAATGCTGCTGTGATTGCTTACCCATGCCACGTAAAAATAGACAAGCACATAATGCGTCATGTATAATGGATAGGAAAGATTGCCGAGGAACTTACAAATTTTATCTTCCGTTTTACTACGCACCAGACCACTTGCGCCCATATAGACAGTTAGTGGAAAGACAATAATGATGCAAAAAGCTTCGTACAAACCGTTCATCCAGGGTTTTTCTTCGCTGCCTATTCTGGGCATGAGCAAAACAGCCGCAACAAGCAGGCTACAGTATAAAAAAGCATTTTTAATATATACTGGCCGTGCTACCCGGAATAAAAGTAAACCGGCAAAAAATGGAAATATTGTACGCGTTATCCCAATACGCATGTGTGCGGTATTAAGTGTCCAGCCACCGGTAAGGTCTCCATTAGCGTTAGTAACAGCAAAATGCAGGAGAACTGCGCCTGCCAATACTACAAAACAAGCCAATGCTTTATCAGCCAATTTTCTTAGCCCCAGTGCGTAGAGAATATTGGCTATGTACTCAAAGAATAATGACCAGCCCACACTATTAAGGGGATGCATTTCTTGCCAGCCGCGAATATCCATAGAAAGTGGGATGGGTATAATTGTATAACCTATCAGCATAACCGCTAGCAGCTTCCATACGGGCACCGTATGAATGAACGGCCATATGGTTGAATCGGTAAAGTAAAAACCTATGGCGCCGAGTGTCATACCCAATACAACGAGTGGTTGAAGCCGCTCGAACCTGCGCCGGATAAAGCCGCGGATAGTTAGTTTGTCCCATCTGTCATCGTACGCATAACCAATTACAAAGCCTGACAGTAGAAAGAAAAAATCAACTGCCAGGTAGCCATGGTTTACAATATTGTCAAGATGATTGCTGGCCAACGGCTCGGCCAGGTGAAAGATTACTACAATAATAGCTGCTATACCCCGAAGCCCATCTAAAATTTGATAATGCGGCTTTGTACCAAGTTTGTTATTGTCCATTACTTTGAATCATTCTATCCAGGCCTTGTTTTTAAATGCTGCCTACAAGGAAATAATTCCTGGAAAGCAGGTTGAATTGATTTCCATAAAGCCCCGGTAATTCAGTTGCCGGGTAATCACCGGAAGCGTACCCGTAAATTATAAAATGTAAAAGCATTCTTGCGTGGATGCTCTTAAACAGTACCATTTTTTTTGCCTTCCTGCCTCAGCTTTGAAATATATTCCGAAGGCAGCAGGTTGAATTTTGCTTTAAAGGATTTTGCAAAATAATTCGGCGTAGAGAAACCAACAGAGTATGCAATCTGTGCAACATTCATATCGCTTTTTTGCAGCAGAACAGCTGCTTTGTCCAGCTTAACAGAACGAATATATTCCACAGGCGTCTGGCCGGTCAGTTCAAGCAGTTTTGCATACAATGAACTTCGGCTCATACCTGCATGTTTACTTAATTCTGTAACCGAAAGTTGTGGGTTGGACAAATTTTCTTCCAGATAAACCATGATAGACTGTAACAGGTCTTCATCTGCTGATTGTATTTCTACCTGCGGGGAAACAGGTTTGAATTGTTTGCTATAAGTATTCTTTAAGGTAGTGTTCAACACCAGCAGGTTGTTGATTTTTTCATTTAGCATCTCCACATGAAAAGGCTTGGTGATATAATCGTTTGCCCCGGTTTTCAATCCCTGCAATTGTACTTCTTCAGCAGTTACGGCAGTTAATAATATTACTGGAATATGATTGGTTCTTTTGTCGGCTTTTAATTTCCGGCAAAGTTCAATTCCGTTCATTTCGGGCATGCTGATATCGCTCACAATAAGCTGCGGATGAAGCGCCAGTGCTTTTTTCCAGCCGTCAATGCCGTTTATTGCTTCATAAACTTTATACCGCAATTGTAATTTATCCTTTAGGTAATACCTGAAATCATCATTGTCTTCTACCAGCAAAACAGCAGGCATCTCTGTTTGATCCTGTAAAAATTCATGAGGTGCCTGCGGCGGTTCAAAGGTTTTGTTTCTTGTTTCTGCCACCATCATTGCCTCCACCGTATCCATATTGTTGGCAGGGGCAGGGCAATTGGTAAATGGCAGGAGTATATTAAATACGGTTCCCAGTTCAGGTGCACTTTCTAATGTAATGGTACCTCCCTGCATTTTTACGAACTCTTTTGTAATGGTCAACCCTATACCGCTTCCCTGGTTGAGAATGGATGCATCAGTATCGTTTTGGTAAAACAGGGAAAATATTTTTTCTTTTTTATCGTCCGGTATTCCAATGCCGGTATCACTTATTTTTAGGGCTACCCATGTTTTTGATTCGTCTTTAATATTAGCTACCTTTTTTATATCGAGCATGATTTTACCGCATGGCCGGGTGAATTTAAAGGCATTCGACAGCACATTAAACAATACCCTTTCCATTTTGTCATGATCAAAATAAGCGTACAGTTTATCAATCTGGCTGGTGTACACAAAATCCATGGTCTTTCTTTCGGCAAGATCTTTAAATGAGTCTGCCACTTCCTTTACAAAGCTCACCACTTCGCCTTCCGCCATGTGCAGTTTTAATTCATGTTCCTCCATTTTGCGGAAATCAAGCAGCTGGTTAACCAGGTTTAGTAACCTCCGTCCATTTCGTTTAATCATATCCAGTTGACGGAAAGACTGTATATTATTTTCTTTTTCTATCAGGCTGTCAACAGGTCCGAGAATCAGCGATATGGGTGTCCTGAACTCGTGGCTTAAATTGGTTAAGAATTTAATTTTTTGACTATCCAGTTCATGGGTTCTTTCTGCTTCGCGCCGTTCCTGTTCTTCATAATTTCTTTTCTGTTCCAATGCAAATTTCCGGTGTATCTTCTGTATCCCTTTGTGGCGTATATACACCAATACAGCAATTAACAACAACAGATAGACAGCATAGGCATATGTGGTTCTCCATATTGGCGGATGTACATGTACTTTTACGGAGCTGCCTACATTATTCCATACACCATCATTGTTACTGGCCCGTACCCGGAAAACATAATCACCGGGGTCAAGATTTGTGTAGGGGGCAGAGGTCATGTTGCCCACATAATTCCAGTCTTTATCAAATCCTTCCAGTTTATAGGCATACCTGTTTTGCTCCGGAGATGTATAACTTAATCCCACAAAATCAAGTGCAAAATTTTGTTTATAATCCAGGTTTATCTCTTTGGCTATAGAAATATGTTCGGTAATAGGCCCTGCATTGGAAGCATGTATATATTGATTAGATATACGCAAACCCGTAAGTAAGACAGGCGGTATATTATTGTTTTTTATTAAATAGGCAGGATGGAAATAGTTAAAGCCATCGAGCCCACCGAATAAAAGCTGGCCGTCTGATAAACGCATACCTGAGCCCCGTACAAAGTTGTTGTGCTGAAGCCCGTTGTGATAATTGAAATTATTTATCTTTTTTGAAGCGGCATCAATACTGCTGATGCCTTTGTTGGTACTCACCCAAATTAATGCCGCCTGGTCTTCTACTATTTTACAAACATTACTGTTTTGCAGGCCTTCCTTTTCCGAGAATACCTCGAACTGTTTACTGGGTATATTAATACGTGCAATACCGCCGCCAAAAGTACCGGCCCACATAAAACCATGAGTATCTTCCAGCAAACAATTTACTTTGTCATTTGGCAATTTGCTGTTTTGGGTATTGAAATTAGTAAACACATGGGATGCTGATTGTAAAATACCGAGGCCTCCACCATGTGTCGCAATCCAGATATTGCCGTCTTTATCTTCTTTTACGTCCCTGATATATCCATTAAAAGGAAGCAGTATATCATTCTCCAGCCGTGGAAGCGGCGTATACCTGGCAATTACTTTAAAATTACTGTTTAGCAGGATGATGCCTGCGCCGTTGGTGCCCAGCATGATATTGCCATTGCGAAGTTCAGTTATACTATATACCTCATCCGCGTTCAATTCCTCTGCAACAGCGCCCTGCATGAGTTGTTGGTAGGTAAAAGAAACAGGGTCGAATATAAATAAGCCATCTCCGCTGGTTCCAATTAAAAGTTGCTTTTTCCTGGTCATTTTCAGTGCCAGTATCGGAAGCCGGTTCCCAGGCAGGTTCCTCAACGAGAGGATGCTAAGGTGCCGGAACAACCTGCTGGCAGGATCAAAAAGGCTTAGTCCCCGGCCATCAGTGCCAATAAATACCTTACCATTTTCATTTTCGGCAAATGAAGTTACAATAGACGCGTTTAGCCCCTTTTCATCAAAAACATTGCTGCGTACATGGTTAAAGAGATTTAAATTTTTGTCATATTTATTAACGCCGCCCCGTATGGTACCCAGCCAGTAAATGCCTTGTTTATCAATATAAACGCAACGTACGGCTGCGGCAGAGAGGCTGTGCATATTACGGTGATCGGGCGTAAATTTTGTGATTTCACCTGTTTTGGTATCCATAATATTCAACCCTTCCGAAGTGCCTATCCATAATTTATCTCCATCAACTGCAACGGAGTTAATAAAACTGCTGCTTAGCGTGTGGGGGTTAAGGTCAGTGTGCCTGAAGTTGACAAATTGATTACTACCGGGCCGCAACATGCTTAATCCCTTTTCGGTACCTACCCAAACATTGCCTGCTTTATCCTGCGTAATATCCGTTATTTTATCGCCGCTTACACTGCCGGAATCCTTATCGGAATGCAAAAACAGCAGCATGGATTTGTTGGCAGGATTGTATTGAAACAGTCCTTTTGCAGTACCAATCCACATATTGTTAAAGCTGTCTTCAAAAAGGCATTTACTGGTTGAATTGAAAGCATAGGCGGGATGACCAGTCGCAACCGGGATTTCCGTGATTTTTTTAGTGATGGGGTCAAGGATATTAACACCATCAAAATGCCCTATCCATATATTGCCTGCGTAGTCGCTGCAGATACTTCTGATAACATTATTGTGTATGGCATTGGGCGTACCACCTCCGGAGGGGAACCTGATAAAAGAATCAGTTTTCCGGTTATATAAATTAAGGGAACCCCCGCTTGTGCCAATCCACAAATTGCCTGCTTTGTCTTCATGCAAAGACAATATTTCGTTTGCCTGAAGGCTTGAAGAATCATCTGGCCTGTGCCTGTATACGGTAAAACGCGTGCCGTCAAACCTGTCCAGGCCATCTTCCGTGGCAAACCAAACCATACCATACCTGTCTTTTAAGATAGCATTTACCGTATTGGAAGAGAGTCCATCTTCAGTGGTAAGCGAAGTGAAATTAATGCTCTTTTGTTGTGCCGTTAAACACAATGTCAGCAATATCATACATAAAATCAGCAGGGTAGTCTTTTGATAAAGCATCTGTCAGGCAATCAATTTAATCTGAATAAAGATACCGATTTCTGGTTCCATACTGCACCACCCAGACAAGCAGCGTAAAAATTCGGTTACCTGGTACCCACTTAAACAAAAGCCGGAAACGCCGTGGGTACTTTTCACGGGGTAAAAAGAACCTCACCCGGCGGGCACATAATAATATAGTGTGCTTTTTCATGAGGACTTTAAGCTTACCGTGTGTGCTGCATGTGCGCAGTGTAATTATATACTTTGCCAACCATTCCGTTTAAACCTGATTTCAATACTTAAAATGTTGCATGGAGGGGGTTTCTGCAGCCTGAAAGCTACAATAAGTGTAGAATAAACATTTGTTCCCTAATCTTCAACAAATGAGCCATCGTAGAAATAGCCTAAAAACTACTTTTATCCGGCGTTATTAAAACAAAACAGCCTTTAGAAGCAAAAATCAACCGGATGGGAGACTCATATCTCCTGGTAATCCATAAGTTGATGGATGTTTCCCTGGCTCAAACGATTTGACTAGTTGCTTTTGAAAAATGTATTAACGATGATGTTGCCTGTTATAAAATGCCAGACCCTTCGGTTCAATGCGTTCTTTAATCTGGGCGCTTCCTTATTGGCGGTGGATTTCTCCCTTCAAAACGAACCTTCGTTTCAAACCGTGCCATTTTTCTCTAAAGCCTGCGGGCCATAAAGCTGTCTGTCCCGAAAACAGGGTAAAAAACACTTCCATTCCGGAGGGCACAATTATTCCAGCCATCATCATTCAATAGAGTAACCAACAACCTTACAATCTTTAAAAACGATTTATGAAGAAACTGCACATGCAAACTTCCTTGCTTACGGTCTTTACAACCAACAGGTTATTAAAACGCACCAGGCAGCTGGTCACTTTATTTTTTTCGATTTTCTTGCTGGGTGCTACGATGCAGGCCCAGGCCCAGGTTACTGTTAAAGGTCGTATTACGAACGAGAAGAACCAGCCCATACCCGGCGTGTCTGTTATTATAAAAGGCACCACAACGGGTGCAACAACCAACGACAATGGTGATTATCAGATAACTGCCCCATCAAAAAGTACATTGGTTATTTCTTCTGTTGGTTATCCTGCAAAAGAAATACCTGTTAACGGCCGCGCTGTTGTGAATATATCGCTTACTGCAAGTTCAACCGATCTTGACCAGGTAATTGTAATCGGTTATGGTTCACAACGAAAAAAAGATGTAACGGGTTCTACTGTATCAGTTAAAGGTGAAACCCTGAACGAAATCAAAGCGCCTAATATTTTTAATCAGCTACAGGGCAGGGCAGCAGGTGTGGATATTGTGAGCAACAGTTCAAATATCGGGTCAACCGGCCAGATTCTTATCCGGGGTAGCCGTTCGCTAAGCGGCAATAACAGTCCATTAATCGTTGTAGACGGTATGGCGTATGGAGGAAGCATTAATGATATTGACCCTGAAAACATTGCCAGTCTTGACATTTTAAAAGATGCATCTGCCACCGCCATTTACGGTTCAAGAGGTTCAAACGGGGTGATGATTATCACCACAAAAAGGGGTACAACAGGAAAAGCGGTGACCAGTTATAATGGATATGTTGGACTGGTGGATGTTATTGGCACGTATAGACTATTTAACGGTGCGGAATATGCCCAATTTAAAGCAGATGCAGCTGTGGGCAACTCAAATACGCCGGGTCAAAATTTATATGCACTTACAGCAGATGAAACTGCCAACCTTGCAAAGGGTGTAAGCACAGACTGGCAGAAATTATTGCTGACCAAAGGAATAAGAACCAGCCATGATGTAAATGTGAGGGGCGGCAATGAGAAAACGCAGTTTTTCTTTGGTGGTGGCTATTATAAAGAAACCGGAGTAATTAGCGATCAGAATTTGGAGCGTTTTTCCTTTAATGTAAATATTGATCATAAGATATCCGAACGGGTTAAAGTTGGTTTCAGCAGTTTTAATACCATGAACAGGTCGAACAGAACCGGTACCAATGCCTATGGAGCGGCAACCAGGTTATCGCCATTGTTTGAACCTTATAAAGCCGATGGCTCCCTCAACTTTCAACCCGCCCTTCAACAGGGTGCTGATCAGGTTCAAATTAACCCGCTTACATCCATTGGCAATAATAGCCTGATCAGGGCTTTCCAAAGGCGGTTCCAGTTCCAGGATAATTTTTATGGCGAATTAAGTATCCTTAAAAATCTTAAGTTTAAAACAACTTTTGGTTTTGGCTGGTCTCAAACCCTTAACGACAACTATACTGGTCCCAATACAGTTTTTAATACCAATGCCACCACAGCAGGTGCTAACCTCAGTCAGGCAAATGCAGAAGGGTGGCAGTACACCATTAATAATTCATTGGATTACAATAAAGCCTTTGGGGGAAAACACAAATTGCAGGTACTCGCTTTGCAGGAGGTTCAAAAAAACCATTTCCAGCAACAACAATTTAACGGCGCTGGAGTGCCGGCAGATTTTATCCAGGATTATAATTGGCTGCTGGTAAATACAATTACTCCAGCAGCTCTTGGACAAGGTACAAATTACAATGAAAGCGGTTTGATTGGCTACATGGGCAGGGCTATCTATTCATTTGACGATAAGTATTTACTTACCGCTACGGTAAGAGCAGATGGTTCTTCCGTGCTTTCACCGGGCCATCAATGGACTACCTATCCAGCCGTTTCTGTAGGTTGGAATATTGATAAAGAAGCATTCATGCAAAATGTAAAATTTGTGTCCAACCTTAAGTTAAGAGCAGGATGGGGCATAAGCTCTAATGCTGGTATTGGTGCCTACACAACGCTGGGAAGCCTGGGCTCCAATTTTTATAATTTCGGTTCCGGTAGCCTGCCAAGTACAAATTTTGCCAATGGTTATCTCATAAACACTGCCCCTAATCCTGAATTGGGTTGGGAAAAAACCAGCGGAACAAATATTGGCGTTGATTTTGGTTTATTCAATAACCGCTTGTCCGGATCAATTGAATATTACACTACAAAGACCTATGACATTTTGTTGAATAAAAGCTTGCCCCGCAGTCTTGGAATCAATTCTCAAACAGGTAATTTCGGCAAAACCTCTTCGTACGGGATGGAGTTTACGCTTAGCAGTATAAACATAAAGAGTACCAGGAACAATGGATTTGTATGGCGCACTGATTTTAACGCCTCTTTAAACAGGGAAAAGATTGTGGCGCTGCAAAATAATTTGCAACAGGATATTGGAAACGCATGGTTTGTTGGCCAGCCCCTGGCGGTGATTTATGATTATAAAAAAATTGGGATATGGCAAACTGATGAGAAAACACAAGCTGCCGTATATGGCGTTGCTCCGGGAGATATTAAGATAGAAGATGTAAATAAGGATAATTCCATTACAGCAGCTGACAGGCAAATAATTGGTACTTTTCAACCAAAACTGGTAGCAGGGTTAACAAATCACTTTGAGTACAAAAATTTTGATGTAAACATTGTTATGTTTGGCCGTTTTGGTCAAACAGCTGTGGCAACTTACCTATCCGCAGATGGTAGTGGTGCCGGTTATCCTTTCTTCGGAAACAGCAGGGTTGAGCAGTTAAAGGTAAATTACTGGACGCCCACCAATCCTACTAATGACTTCCCCCAGCCAGATGCGGGAAGAGATGGCCAGAATTTTACTTCAACCCTTACTTATCGTGATGGTTCTTTTATCAAGATCCGGACCATTGATCTGGGATATAATTTTTCCAGCAAGCTTTTCGGTAACTCAGGTATTAAATCCGTCCGGGCTTATGTAACCGTACAAAATCCATTTATTCTTTGGGCACCGTTAGTAAGGGACAATCTTGGGCTTGATCCGGAAGGCAACGGTAATAACTTTGGTAACGCAATAGGTTCCCAGGGTGGTCAGACAGCTATCCCATCCAATACGGGTCGTATAGTTGTTGTGGGAATGGGTGTTCCCCCCACACGCCAGTTTGTTTTTGGATTAAACGTAAAATTCTAACCCACAAAATTAATATTATGAAATATAAATTTTTTAGTTACAGCCTTGTTTTTACCACCCTGCTTTTTGCAGTCATGGGCTGTAAGAAAATATTGGAAGAGCAACCAAGGACATCTTTTACACCAGGCTTTTTTACAACTACCGATGGCCTTCAGGGTGGTATTGCCGGTATTTATTCCAGTTTCCGGGGGCAATGGGGTACACAGATCTTTACCCAGCTGTATAATTCTGGTACTGATGAGACAAAGCGGGGTTCTGCCGCTGACGTAACACACTGGTTTACGTATAACAATCCTGCTATAAAAAGCAATACAGAAGATTACGGGGGTTTCTGGAATACTTTGTTTATTGACATCAACACTGCCAATGGCATATTGCAATATGGTGCTGATGCCAATATACCCGCCGCTACAAAAACCCAATTGTTGGCGCAGGCAAAATTCCTGCGCGGATTCTGTTATTTTTATCTTGTAACCACATTTGGCCAAGTGCCATTGCATACAACTTTTAATACCTCTGCATCAACAGCGGATGCGCCTGCCCCGTTGGCGGATGTGTACGCGCAGATTATTAAAGATTTAAACGAAGCAGCAGCAGATCTACCAAATGCACCCGTTGCTACCACTGGTAAACCTGCTACCAAAGCAACCGCTTTATACCTACTGGCCAAAACATACCTTTGGAAGGGATGGTCTGCTGCTGGTCAACCCGCAGATTTCACCACAGCTTATACAACTGCAAAAAATTTAATTGATAGCAAAGCCACTTATAACCTGGATTTGATGCCCTATTTCCCATCAGTGTTTGTGGAAGGGAACGAATACGGCAAAGAAATTTTATTTGTTGTAGATCATACCAAAGATTTGAAGTATGGACAGAATAATGCAACGGGTTCAGGCGGTGGTGGAGCCGGGGCAAATCAATCCAATTTCTTTTGGCGCCCTACCTACACCAATGTTAATGCTAACTACCCTGCAACTGGCGGTGCAAACATGACCGTTAGAGATGTAGCAAATGGCCGGCCCTTCCAGCGCATCAGACCCAATACCAAATATGTTATTGACCAGGCATTTGCCAACCGGGCCACAGACTCCCGTTATGACGGAACATTTCAAACAATATGGCTGTCCGGGAGCACTGCAGCTTCTGTAAGGGGCTCAACAGGTGCCACAACACCCAGGGGTGTTTTGATTAACCAGGTAGATACCTCTATCTGGATGACTGACAGGGTAGTAACTCCGGCAGAAAGAGCTGCCTTTAAGGGAGTAATTTTTGAACCTGAACATTTGCCTGGCGTAACTGTGCCGTATACAACAGCCTTTTATCCCAGTATGAGAAAGTGGGATGACTCTACCAGGGCCGATATGAATGATTATTCAGACAGACCATATATCCTGTTTCGCTTTGCAGATTTGTACCTGATTGCTGCAGAAGCTGCCTTTAAAGGTGGCGCAACATTACAGGACGCAGCAAACATGCTTAATGTTCTTAGAACCAGAGCTGCAGCAAAAGCCAATCAAACACCTGCCCAGTATATACAAGCGGTAGCAGCTCAACAAATTACCGCCGCTAACGTAACCCTTGATTTTATATTGGATGAACGCAGCCGTGAGTTTTTTGGGGAAGATACAAGATGGTGGGATCTCTCCCGAACAAAAACACTGGTACAACGTGTTCAATTGTACAATCCCGAAGGTTCAGCAGGTGTGCAGCCTTACAATATGTTGCGGCCTATTCCGCAATCGCAAATAGATCTGGTTACCGAAGGGCCTAAATATCCGCAGAATACTGGTTATTAAAAAGTCTCTCTCATATAAGCAGTAGTTAGTCTAAAAATGAAGCAGGGAGAATTTTTTCTCCCTGTTTTTATCTTAAAAGAATAAGTATTATGCACATGGATAAACAAACATAGCAATACCCCGGGCAAATATTTTCCGGAAAGAATAAGATGTTGCCGCAGACAGTGTATGATTACCAGTAGCTGACTGGTATGATTTGAAATTTTACAATGATGGCTAAGCTGTTTTATAAGAATGTACACATATATTTTTTGATCACATTTTTGTGTTGGTTAATGCCGGGTTTGATGCACTGTCAAACAGTTGCCAACCAACCAAGAGGGAAAAATAACCTGGCCTATCAATGGGGGAATATTGTATTGGCCTGTACCGCCAATGATACGGAAAAATTCAAGCCACGTCCTACGGTTACTTCAAGATACCTCGGCCTGATATGGACAGCAGTATTTGATGCCTGGAGCCGCTACGACGCTAAAGCAATTCCCCTTTACCTGAAAAACACAGATAGAAAACCAGCTACTGACCAAACCCTGAAAAATAAAGAAACTGCAATAAGCTATGCCGCTTACCGCACCATGATGGAATATTTCGTGTCAGACTCCGCGCTGCTGAAAAAAACCATGCGTGAAATGGGGTTTGATCCTGCTGATAATTCGCTGAACCCCGCTACGCCGGCAGGCATTGGTAACCTGGCAGCAAAATCTGTTATAGAAGGCAGGTATGAAGATGGCGCCAACCAGGCCGGCAATATACCCGGATCTAACGGACAGGCCTATGCTGATTACACCAATTACCAGCCGGTAAACAGCGCTGATACGCTTACTGATATAAAACGCTGGCAACCCAAATATTTTGCTGATGGAAAAGGCGGGAAATTTGCCCCTGCCTGCCTCACACCACAATGGGGTAAAGTGACGCCACTTATGATCGATTCCGCCAGCCAGTTTCGCCCGGTGCCGCCTCCCGCAATAGGATCATATGAACTGAACAGGCAAATTGAAGAAGTGGTGTCTATGCAGGCCCATCTTACCAATCAGCAAAAAGCATTGATAGAATTTATGCGCGACGGCCCGAAATCTGTACAGCAGGCGGGTCATTGGTTTATATTTTCGCAGTATGTTTCGCAGCGGGATAAGCATACGCTGGACGAAGATGTAAAAATGTATTTTTTTGTACAGGCCACTGCAATGGATGCATTTATTGCCTGCTGGGATGCAAAAATGTACTACGACTTCGCCCGCCCTTATTCATTGGTTCATGATTATTATGCAAACCGGGTAATAAAATTATGGGGCGGACCTGAGAAAGGTTTTATACAGGCAGCAGGCCGTGAATGGCGGCCATATTCGCCAGATACTTTTCTTTGTCCGCCATTTCCTTCTTATGTATCGGGCCATAGTACAGTGAGTGCTGCTTGTGCGGAAGCCCTGCGCTTGTATACAGGAAGCGATTTTTTTGGGGATAAGGTTGAAAGGGTACCCGGTGCCTCCACCGAGCATTCCGTGACCGGGGAAATGGTAACACTACAATTTGCCTCTTTTACAAAAACCGCCAACATGGCGGGCTTGTCGCGTGTTTTAGGTGGTTACCATATTCAGTCTGATAATACAGCAGGATTGAAATTGGGTCGCCAGGTTGCAGCAGCAGCATGGCAAAAATATTTACATTACGCAGAGGGGCTGAAATGATTTGAAATATAAAAAAACGAATGAATGTCATTATCAAAAAACATAGCTGCGTTTTATTTTCTGATCATGGGAGCTGCATTTCTTTTTGCATGTTCTGGCAATGAAGAAGCAAGAAAATCTGCAGAACCTGTTGTCTTTAAAAAGATACCTGCTTCTCAAAGCGGTATTACTTTCAATAATATGGTGGAAGAGGATTTTAAAAGACTCAATTTTGACAGCTTTGCCTATGTATACAACGGCGCTGGTGTAGGCATTGCTGATATTAACAACGATGGGTTGCAGGATATTTATTTTACAGGAAATGACGTGCCCAACAAATTGTATTTGAACAGGGGAGGAATGAAGTTTAAGGACATTACACAATCGGCAGGTGTTGATGGTGGAAAAGGCTGGGATAACGGCGTAACCATGGTAGACATCAATAATGATGGTTTAATGGACATCTATGTTTGCAAGGGGGGCTACCGTGACAGCGATGAAGAAAGAACAAACCTGCTCTATGTAAACCAGGGTAACCTCACTTTTAAAGAAGATGCAAAAAAATACGGACTTGATGACGATGGATACACTATGCACGCCGTGTTTTTTGATATGGACAATGACAATGATCTGGATGTATATCTATCCGCCCGCCCCGATTCATTCTATCTTGGTCTGTCAAGAATGGTATCCGGTAAAAGAAACCCGCCTGAGAAGTGCCGCAATAAATTATACCGAAATGACAGCGGCAAATTTGTTGAAATAGGCAAGCAGGCAGGTATTGGCAACACTTTCGGTTACGCCTTATCAGTAGTCAATGCAGATCTGAATAAAGACGGCTACGAAGATATTTTTGTGTCAAATGATTATGCAGATAATGACTACATGTTTATTAACCAGAAAAACGGCACGTTCAAAGATGAAATAAAAAAGGCCACCAACCATATCTCCCTGTTTTCTATGGGGGCCGATATAGCTGATATCAATAATGATGGCAATGAAGATATTATGGTGATGGAAATGCTGCCAGAGAATTATAAACGTTCCAAAGTCTCCATGCCGCGCATGGATGTGGAGGGTTTTCATGCCATTGTGGACAGTGGCTTTCAAAAGCAATACATGCACAATGTATTGCACCTTAACAATGGCAATCTGTTTTTCAGCGATGTTTCACAATTGGCAGGTGTATCAAAAACAGAATGGAGCTGGTCAACCCTGCTGTCTGATTTTGACAATGATGGCAACCGTGATATTTTTGTTGCGAATGGATACCGGCGGGATTTATTTGACGGCGATATTCTTCAAAAACAGGATGCCTACATCGAGGCGAATAAATACCGGTATAAATCAGGTGAAGAAATGTTTGAGAAGGGTTTTAAAGAATTCCTGGAGATTTATGACCCCATCAAAGTCAGGAATTACCTGTTTAAAAATAAAGGCAACCTTGCGTTTGAAAACGTATCCCAGGCCTGGGGCTTTGAAGACAGCACTTTCTCCAACGGTGCCGCCATTGCTGATTTTGACAACGATGGAGATATGGACCTTGTTATCAATAACCTGGACCAGGAGGCCTTGCTGTATGAAAACACCACGGATAAGCAAAACAATTTTATTGAACTGAAACTGGAAGGCCCCATTACCAACCGGGATGGTATAGGTGCCAAAATTGCCTTGTATTATGGCGGAAAAATGCAGCAATATTTTGAACAGAAAACGGTCCGTGGGTACCTTTCTTCCAATGATCCCCGTGTACATTTTGGTTTAGGAAAAATACCCCTTATAGACAGCGTGGTCATCACCTGGTTGGATCACAAAGAAACTGTTTTAAAAAATATTCAGCCCAATCAGGAAATAAAAGTGCTCTATCAGTCAGCTGTTCCGGCTATTAACCGAGACCCGCAGTATAACCCTGTGTTTGCAGAAACTACCAATATTTTGTCACAGCCCTTCGTGCACAAGGAAAATAATTATGATGAGTACAAAGACCAGGTCTTGTTGCCGCATATGCTTGGCAGGGCAGGACCGTTCATAGCTGCCGGCGATGTAAATAAAGACGGAGCAGAAGATTTTTATGTTGGCGGTGCTGCAGGACAGCCGGGTGCTTTATACCTGCAAGACGGAGACCTACTGGTTAAAAAGCAAATGCCAGTATTTGAGCATGACAAAGCTTTTGAAGATATGGGGGCATTGTTTTTTGATGCCGATCAGGACGGCGATTTGGATCTGTATGTAGTAAGCGGTGGCAGTGAGTTTAACGAAGGTTCGGACATGTACCATGATCGCTTGTACCTGAATGATGGTAACGCCGGCTTTATAAAATCGGTGTTGCCAAATACGGCCAGCAGTGGTTCCTGCGTGGTAGCATTGGATTTTGACGGCGATGGGGATCTCGATTTATTCCGTGGCGGCCAGGTGGTGCCACATGGTTATCCTAAACCTCCCCGCAGCTATCTTTTTGTAAATGAAAAGGGAAAATTTATTGATCGCACAGCAGCAATAGCGCCGGAGCTTGCAGAGGCCGGTATGATAAATGCAGCCATATGGGCCGACTTAAACGGGGATAAGAAACCTGAACTGGTCATTGCAGGTGAATGGATGCCCATCAAAATATATGAGTACAATGCTGGCACATTTAAAGAATCAGCTGCGAAATACGGATTAAAAAATACCGCAGGCTGGTGGAATAAATTGATAGCCGATGATATAGATGGAGATGGCGATATGGATATCATTGCCGGCAACCTGGGTGAAAATTATAAGTTCAGGGCAAGTGTTGAAAGACCCTTTGAAGTGTACGCCAGGGATTTTGATAATAACGGCACCAATGATATTTTCCTGGCAAAATACAGCGGCGATGTACAGGTGCCGGTACGGGGCAGGGAATGTACTTCGCAGCAATGCCCCTTTATTTCAAAAAAATTTGCGTCTTATTTATCGTTTGCTGAATCTGATTTGAAAACAATTCTTGGAGAAGAAATCGAATCTGCGCTTCATTATAGTGCGAATTTATTTTCGAGTGTGATACTTGTCAATGATAATGGAAAATTTAGCGTGAAGCGGTTGCCATTGGCGGCGCAGTTGTCAACCGGAAACGGAATACTGGTAAAAGACTTTGACAATGATGGAAAGAAAGACATACTGATAGCGGGCAATAAGTTTGATGTAGAAGTGGAAACCACGCCGGCTGACGCCTCGCCCGGTGTATTTTTAAAGGGTTTGGGCAATATGCAGTTTGAAAGCGTGAAATCTGGCCAAACTGGCTTTTTTGTTCCTTACAACGTAAAGGATATGCAGGTGGTTAAGATGAAAAATAGCTGGCGTATATTAGTAAGTTCAAACAATGATTCACTCCGGGTATTCAGCAACTTGATAAAATGAAATGATTTACGTTAAGCGCCATATCAATAGCAGGGAATATAAGCTGGTCTTGCTGGCTTTTATTCTTTCATTATTTATTTGTGCCTGCACGTCCAAAAACAGCAATCATCTTTCCGCTGCGTCCAGTCCATACCTGAAGCAGCATGCAGACAATCCTGTAAACTGGTATGAATGGGGATCGGAAGCAATGCAACGTGCAAAGCGCGAAAATAAACCTTTGCTCATTAGTATAGGATATGCTTCCTGTCACTGGTGCCACCAGATGGCAAAAGAATCTTTCATGGACACGGCTGTTGCCCGCTTCATGAATCAAAATTTTATCTGTATAAAAGTTGACCGGGAGGAGAGACCCGATATAGACAACGTGTACAGCAATGCCTGCCAGCTTATTTCCGGCAATGCAGGCTGGCCGCTCAACGCCTTTGCTTTGCCGGATGGCAAACCATTTTTTGCAGGCACTTATTATTCCAGACAAGGATGGCTAAGTTTATTGAAACAGATTGACGCAGCCTATAAAACACAAAACAAAAAAGTGCTGCTGCAGGCGCAGGCGCTCTCCAATGGCATTGCGCAACAGGAGTTTGCTGTGCTAAGCGATAGTGCTGGAAATGGCTTTGATAAAACAGCGTACCAGCATCTTTTCAGCAATATTTATCCAAAAATGGATTTGTCGGCCGGCGGTCTAAAAGGGATGCCTAAGTTTCCTGCTCCGGCCCTTATTGAATTTTTATTGCAGTACCATTTTCTCACACATAACAAAAGCGCCCTGGATGCTGCCACAACAACACTCAACAAAATGGCGCTTGGTGGCGTATACGATCAGGTGGGCGGCGGATTTACCCGATACGCCACCGATAGTTTGTGGCGTATTCCCCATTTTGAAAAAATGCTGTATGCCAATGCACAGCTTATTAGCATATATGCCCATGCCTACCAGGTTACAGGAGATGAGTTCTTTAAGAAAATTGCGCAGGAAATTACTGGGTTTATTCAACGGGATTTGACAAATATCTCCGGTGGTTATTCAAGTTCTGTAAATGCGGATACGAAAGATGGCGAAGGCAGCTTTTATACCTGGACTGCACCCGAGTTTGCCGCAGTTTTACCTGCCAATAACAGGCTTACATTATTTTACAATATTAGCAGCAATGGAAACTGGAAGGCGAAAAAAAATATACTGTATGCGTTGGCATCCCCATTGCAATTTGCCTGTGCAAATGGGATAGACCCGGTTGGTTTTAACGCGGAACTTTCTATGGCCAATAAAGCACTGCTGGATGTGCGCAATAAGAGGGCTAAGCCAACCATTGATGATAAAGTGCTAACGTCATGGAATGCACTATTATTAGAAGGCTTTGCAGATGTATATACAGCTTTTGGCGAAAAACATTATTTAGAGCTTGCACTTGACAATGCCCGTTTTTTGGAAAAAAGGATTTGCAGTGACGGTAAATTGTACCGGACTTATCATGAAGGCAAGGAGCACCTGGAAGGGTTTCTTGACGATTACGCATTACTCGCAAAAGCGTATATAAAATTGTATCAAATAACATTTGATATACATTGGCTCAACTGCGCAAAATTAATCGCTCATTATGCGATCAAAAATTTCTACGAACCCAAATCAGGCATGTTCTACTACAGTGCTGTTTTATCAGACAGTAGCCTGGTACGTAAACTTGAATTGGCAGACAATGTGATGCCATCATCCAATGCAGTGATGGCCGGGGTATTGTATAAACTGGGCGTTTATTTTGATGACGAAACGTACAGGGTGTTTTCAAAAAAAATGCTGGCAAAAATGTCAGGGCAGCTTTCAGATGGTAAAACTGAATTTTATGGGGCATGGTGTTTCCTGGCAGGTCTGTTTTCTTATGGCAGTAACGAAGTTGCCATTATGGGTAAGAACGCATTGACAAAAAATGTGTTGTTGCAGCAATCATATTTGCCGGCATCTGTTTTTATGGGATCGGCAGCTGCTGCCAACCTTCCATTTTTGGAAGGAAAGACCCTTGGCAGCGAAACGCTCATATATATATGCAAAAATGGCACCTGTAAACGGCCTGTACCGGAGATAGCAGCTGCATTAGAAGAATTAAAAAAATGGCAGGATAGGCCTTTAAATCAAACCGGCGTGGTATTGCGCCAGGAATAAATTTGAAGGATCAGCGGAGTCAATGAAATAGAAAAAGTAAAACGAAAAATTACTATAATATTTCAGAACAGATAGCAGGAGTATTGTCAGAAAAAAAATAAGCGTTGCAGTCCTGTTTGCCTGTATGTATGATGGAAGGGTGTAGAAAATAAAGCGCTTGAAAATATTTTAAAGTTGATAGAATGAAACACATTGTCTGGATCTCTTTAATACTTATATATTGTACCGTTTTTTCACAAAATAAAACTGGTTTAAAGCTCTGGTATAAACAGCCTTCAGGAAAAATTTGGGAAAATGCATTACCCATTGGAAATGGAAGATTGGGAGCAATGATATACGGAAATGTGGAAAAAGAAATAGTTCAGCTAAACGAACATACATTATGGAGCGGTGGCCCTAACCGGAATGACAACCCTTTGGCCTTGGATTCGATGACTGAGATACGGCGGCTGATTTTTGAAGGGAGGCAAAAAGAAGCTGAACAACTGGCTAAC
Source organism: Chitinophagaceae bacterium (assembly GCA_039916305.1). Classification (GTDB taxonomy): domain Bacteria; phylum Bacteroidota; class Bacteroidia; order Chitinophagales; family Chitinophagaceae; genus JACMLD01. Next base: position 39,880 of record JBDSLR010000018.1, read on the forward strand.
AGAGTTATTATAAGTAAAAAATCCCAGGGCCAGATGTTTGAACCTGGCGGCGAACTTCAACTGGTTTTTAAAGGCCATGATAAATATGCAGATTATTACCGGGAGCTGGATATTGAAAAAGCGGTTACAAAAACCTCCTACAAAGTGGATGACATCACTTACACTAGAGAGGCGCTGGCATCTTTGCCAGATCGGGTGGTTATCTTGCATTTAACGGCAAGCAAGCCAAAAAGCATCTCATTTGCAGCTTTTTATATGGCAGGCATGCCAGGGGCATTGATTAAAACAAACACTGCAAAACAATTAACTTTTGCAGGCACAACCATTGACCATGAGGGTGTAAAAGGAATGGTGAAGTATAAAGGTATTGTGCAATTTGTACCCAAAGGCGGTGCTGTGTCTTTCACCGATACATCTATTATTGTAAACAATGCAGATGAGGTTACCATTTATATATCCATCGCTACCAGTTTTAATAATTATGACGATGTAAGTGGTGATGAAAATGAAAGAACAGAAAGATATCTTACCAACGCAGTAAAAAAGACATTTCCAACAATTTTAAAAGCGCATATACAAGCTTATCAGCACTATTTTAACCGTGTAAAGCTGTACCTGGGTGAGGGTGCCGCTTCAGACTTACCGACTGATGAACGGTTGAGAAATTTTACCGCCAGTAATGATCCGGCTTTTGCTGCGCTTTATTTTCAATATGGAAGATATCTTTTGATAGCAGCTTCTCAGCCTGGCGGCCAGGCGGCCAATCTTCAGGGGATATGGAATAACAAAATGCGTCCGCCCTGGGACAGCAAGTATACAATCAATATTAATGCTGAAATGAATTACTGGCCTGCAGAAAAAACTAATTTATCCGAGTTGCATGAACCGTTTTTGCAGATGGTAAAAGATATGGCGGTAACAGGGCATCAAACAGCTAAAGATATGTATGGCACCAGGGGTTGGATGGCACACCACAATACTGATATCTGGCGTACAACCGGTGCGGTTGACGGTGCTTTCTGGGGCGCCTGGATAAATGGTGGAGGCTGGCCTATACAGCATTTATGGGAGCATTACTTATATACAGGTGATAAAAAATTCCTGAGGGCTGTGTATCCTGTAATAAAAGGTGCTGCATTGTTTTATGCTGATTTTTTAATAGAAGACCCTACCCACCACTGGCTGGTGATATGCCCGGATATGTCGCCCGAAAATGCCCCGAAAGCCCACCAGGGATCATCCCTGGATGCTGGTGTAACCATGACCAACCAGATTATATTCGACGTGTTCAGCAACGCAGCTAGAGCCGCTTCGATACTTAACAAAGACAAGACTTTTGCAGACTCCTTGCTGGATTTGCGGAACCGGCTTTCACCAATGCACATCGGCCAATATGGACAATTACAGGAATGGTTAGACGATATAGACGATCCAAAAGATAACCACCGTCATATTTCTCACCTGTATGGATTGTTTCCTTCCAACCAGATTTCAGCCTATCGTACTCCCCAATTATACAGCGCTGCAAAAAATACCCTCATTCAGCGGGGCGATATATCAACCGGCTGGAGCATGGGATGGAAAGTTAACTGGTGGGCCAAAATGCAGGATGGTAATCATGCGTACAAGCTGATACAAAACCAGCTTACCGCGGTTGGTACTATAGAAGGTGGTGGAGGAACTTACAATAATCTTTTTGACGCACATGCCCCCTTTCAGATAGATGGTAATTTTGGATGTACGTCTGGCATTGCAGAAATGCTGATGCAAAGCGATGATGGGTTGATAAACCTGTTGCCGGCATTGCCCGATGTATGGCGTAAGGCTGGCCGTGTTGCTGGCTTGAGGGCAAGAGGTGGCTTCGAAATAGTGGATATGCAATGGAAAGAAGGAAAACTGGTAAAACTTATCGTTAAATCTGCGCTGGGGGGCAATCTCCGCTTACGCGTTCCAAATAAAATAAAACTACAAACAGGAATGGGACTCGCGGAAGCGGTTGGTGAAAACAAAAATCCTTTTTACCAGGTTGAAAAAACCCCTGCACCGGTCATTGCTGAAAACGCCCTAATTAACCCTTCATTATTAAACGAAACTTTTGTGTATGATTTACCGGTTCAACCCGGCCGGATGTATACTTTGATAACAAAATAAATTAGAAGTCAACCATCTAAAGTAAAAAAAAATGAAAATTAAATTTTTATCGATTGTAGTAGCCATGTCTTTGCTTGCCGGATCGGCCATTGCACAAACACCGCCTGCTGCTCTGCAAGATTTCAAACCTTCTTCTTTAAATCAGCCAGGACAGGAATATCCACAGGTAAATTCACAGGGTTATGCCAGGTTTAAAATCATAGCGCCCTCAGCAGACAGTGTGCGGGTAAGCCTGGGTTTAGGTGGCAGGGGCGGTACCAAACTTGAAAAAGCCGAAGATGGCTCCTGGATGGGTACCACAGAAGGGCCAATGGATGAAGGATTTCATTATTACAACGTAAGAATTGACGGCGGTAAATTTAATGACCCCGGCGCTAAAAATTACTTCGGGTCTGTTCGCTGGGAAAGCGGCATTGAAATACCTGCGCATGACCAGGAGTTTTATGCATTAAAAAATGTTCCGCACGGTAATGTGCAGCAAATACTATTTCCCTCACCGAGCACTGGTACCTCCCGCCGTGCTTTTGTATATACCCCGCCCGGTTATAATAAAGACACAAAAACAAAATACCCCGTGCTCTATTTGCAGCATGGCTGGGGAGAAGATGAAACGGCGTGGAGTAACCAGGGACACGCCAATTTGATTATGGATAACCTGATTGCACAGGGACAGACCAAACCGTTTCTCATTGTTATGACCTATGGAATGACCAATGAAATTAAATGGGGTGGCATGAAAGATTTTAAAATAGATTCTTTTCAAACGGTGCTCGTTAACGAATTGATTCCTTATGTAGACGCCAATTTCCGAACCATGGCGACGCCGTCTCAACGTGCCATGGCCGGTCTTTCAATGGGCGGCATGGAAACAAAAACCATTACACTTAATAAGCCCGATGTTTTTGCTTACTACGGTTTATTAAGCGGAGGTACTTATGCTCCAGCAGATATCAAAGACAAATCAAAAGTGAAACTTATCTTTATTAGTTGTGGCAGCAAAGAAAGACCCGATGGCGTAAAGAATGCAGTGCTGGCATTAAAAGAAGCCGGCTACAATGCGGTTTCCTATATTTCTGAAAATACGGCGCATGAATTTCTTACCTGGCGCCGCAGTTTACATGAAATGGCGCCCCTGCTGTTTAAAAACTAATCTATCATAAGAATGTTGCTGTATTATTTAAATTATTAATTGTCTCTGTAAGAATTTATAAAATGAAATACTGTATTTCAATCATTGTTTCAGCAATTATTTTTTTTAATACTGGTTCACTTGCGCAAACAGGCCAGTCGGTTGCTGTTGACGATTTTAAACCGGCCGTTACCAATCAGCCCGGCAGGCAATTTCCGCAGGTAAATTCGGAAGGGCGGGTCAGGGCCAGCATCGCTGCACTGCAGGCAATTAAAGTACAGCTGGATATTGGCGGCAAAAAATATGATATGGTGAAAGATGAAAAAGGTGTGTGGACTGGTGAATCATTACCGCAGGATGAGGGATTTCATTATTATCAATTAAATATTGATGGTGCTGCGGTGCCAGATCCCGGCAGCAATACCTTTTATGGAGCCGGCCGCACAGGCAGTGGAATTGAAATACCTGCCTCCGATAAAGAATTTTATGCATTGAAAGATGTGCCGCATGGTTTACTGAGTGAGAATATCTATTTTTCCAAACGCACCAGTATGTGGCGACGTTGTTTTGTATATACGCCAGCCAGTTACCTGGCTGAAACAAAAGCCCGTTTCCCGGTTTTATACCTGCAGCACGGAAGTTTTGAGGATGAAACAGGATGGGCGGTTCAGGGTAAGGCGAATCTTATCCTTGACAACCTGATTGCAGAGAAAAGAGCAGTGCCCATGATTATCGTCATAGATAACGGGTACGCTTATAAACCCTATGGAACTGCCACGCCGGATGATAAGGGCCGTCCGGTATCAATTTTTGAGGAAGTGATGATCAATGAAATCATCCCGATGATTGATGCCAGGTTCAGGACCATTGCAAACAGGGAACACCGTGCCATTGCAGGGCTGTCAATGGGTGCTAATCAAACCATGCGGATTGTTATGAATAACCAGGATAAATTTTCTCACTATGGCGGTTTTAGCGGCACATCCAATTATCCAAGTGAAGAGCCAGTAGATCCTGTTATGTTCCTGGATGGAAAATTTAAAGATGGGGCATCAGTCAATAAAAAGTTTACGGTGTTTTGGTTAGGACTTGGTACCAAAGAGCCAAAGCCATTCCCGGGTTCCGTGGGTGCCTTCAGGGCGATGCTGGATAGACAGGGCATCAAACATATTTACTATGAATCGCCGGGTACCGGTCACGAGTGGCTAACCTGGAGAAGGGATTTGAAACAATATGCCAGTTTAATTTTTAAACAGTAAAATGAAAATAGAAAAATGTATGTATAGGTTGGTTAAAAGCAACTATTGTTTGCTGTTTATGCCTGCTTTTTTCTTGTTAATAACTGCGTCAAACCTGGTTGCCCAAAATAAAAAAAGCAGCAGTGGCCATGCTGCTGCTTTTCAATCGGGCCGGTACCGGAATGTATTTGCCGAGGCTGGTTATAACCAATCTGCTATAGACGAGAAAGTTGATAAAGCGTATAAAGATCTTTTTGAAGGCCCGCAGCGCATATATTTTGAAGTGGGCGACTCAATGGGTTATGTGTCTGACTTGAAAAATCACGATGCCAGATCAGAAGGGCTTTCATACGGAATGATGGTGGCCGTACAGCTTAACAAGAAAAATGTATTTGACAGGATATGGAGATGGTCTAAAAAATATATACAACACCAGGACGGACCAAGAGAAGCATATTTTGCGTGGAGTATTAACCCGGCAACCATGAAAAAGAATTCAGAAGGCTCCGCTTCTGACGGGGAGTTATATTTTGTAACCAGTTTATTATTTGCGGCTAACCGATGGGGCAATCATACAGGTATTGATTACTATGCAGAAGCCAGGAGAATTTTGGATAACATGTGGAGGAAAGATGGAACCGGCAATATTTTCAACGTAATCAACACCCAACACAGGCAGATTAGCTTTGTGCCGGAGGGCAACGGTTATACCTGGACGGATCCTTCCTATCACCTGCCCGCATTTATGGAAACCTGGGCATTGTATGCAAATGATGGCCATGAACAGTTTTACAAAGAATGTGCAGATACTTCCCGGGCGTATTTGCAAAGGGCGTGTCACCCGGTTACGGGCTTAAATCCTGATTACAGTGAGTTCAGCGGAGCACCGCATAACACCAGGTGGATACCTGTTGCATTCCGTTACGATTCCTGGAGGGTGCCCATGAACATAGCGATGGATTATAACTGGTTTGGAAAAGATAAAGTATGGCAGCAACAATATGCACAGCGCATACAAAAATTTTTCCGTTCACAGGGCATTACCACATTCGGAGATCAGTTTAACCTGGATGGAACCAGGCCTGACTCAATTTTGCAGGCAGGCGGATTTAAAAAGTTAAGACATTCCATTGGACTGCTGGCTACGGTTGCTTCCACTTCACTTATTAACAAAGAAAAAAGCGGTAACGCCTTCATCAGTGAATTGTGGAATGCCAGGCTGGAGCCGTATGAAGATGGGTATTTTGATCCTTATTATGACGGATTATTGTACCTGTTCAGCTTACTGCATTTAAGTGGCGAATACCAGATTATACAACCTGTAAAATAACCAGCCATAAAGATTTATAATATATGAAAAAGACAATGAGTTTTATCGCAGCATGCTGCCTGCTTTGCCTTATCATGGATGCACAGGATGCTGTTAAACCCGCATCTGCAGGTTTTGATACCGTAAGGGCAGTGCCGCATGGTAAAATAGATACGCTTATCTATGCATCGAAAACAGTTGGTGTAAAGCGGAAGACGATCATTTATATACCACCGGGCTTTTCAAAAAATAAAAAATATCCAGTCCTCTATTTACTGCATGGTATTGGCGGTGATGAAAAAGAATGGTTGAATGGGGGGAAGCCGCAGGTGATTTTAGATAACCTGTATGCCGATGGTAAAATTGAGCCAATGATTGTGGTAATGCCGAACGGCAGGGCCATGAAAGACGATCGCTCAACCGGAAATATTATGGCTCCGGATAAAGTACAGGCATTTGCGACTTTTGAAAACGATTTGCTGAATGATTTGATTCCTTTCATTGAAAAAAAATTTCCTGTTTTTGCCGATAAGGATCACAGGGCCATTGCTGGCCTTTCCATGGGTGGGGGCCAGTCATTAAATTTTGGTCTCGGTAACCTGGATCTTTTCTCGTGGATAGGTGGATTTTCTTCCGCACCCAATACCAAAACGCCACAGGAACTGGTGCCTGATGTAAATGCAGCAAAAGAAAAAATCAAACTGCTTTATATTTCCTGTGGTGCCAGCGATGGATTAATCCAGTTCAGTAAAAGAACGCACGATTACCTTGTGAACAACGACGTTCCGCATATTTATTTTATTGAACCCGGTGTACATGATTTTAAGGTTTGGAAAAACGGGCTGTATATGTTTTCACAATTGCTTTTCAAACCGGTTGATCCTTCCACATTTTCCAAATATCCGGTAGCGGGTGCGCCTGCAGCTACCAATATCCGCAACGGCGCATACCCACAGGTGATGAGCGATAGCCGCGTGAAATTTAGTATAAAAGCACCTGATGCACAAAAAGTACAAATTGATTTGGGTAAAAAATATGACCTTGTAAAAGATGGCAATGGTGTGTGGACAGTAACAACAGATTCTATCAGCGAGGGGTTTCATTATTACTCATTACTCATAGACGGCATTGCGCTAGCAGACCCCGCCAGTCAATCATTTTATGGTATGGGCAGAATGGCGAGCGGTATAGAAATACCTTTTGCAGGCGGCGCTTATTATGCATTGCGTAATGTTCCACATGGCGATATAAGAATTAAAAAATATTATTCTTCCGTTACAAATTCATGGAGACAGCTTTACATTTATACACCACCGGGGTATGACTCAAACACGGTTGCAAAATTCCCGGTGCTGTATATTTTACACGGAGGTGGCGAAGATGAAACAGGCTGGGCCACGCAGGGTAAAACCGACCTGATCATTGACAACCTGGTTGCCGCCAAAAAAGTAACCCCAATGATTGTTGTTATGCCTGACGCAAATATTGGAGCAGGAGGGTTTAGTCCAAATGGCATAGAAAATTCCTTAAAAACATTCGAAGCGGAAATAAAAAAAGTTATCATTCCTTTTGTGGAGAAAAATTTCCGGACGCTGGCAGGCCCGGATAGCCGTGCATTAGCAGGGCTTTCTCTGGGAGGCATGCATACGCTTTATACCGGAATTAATAATACTGATATGTTTGCACACCTGGGTGTGTTCAGCTCAGGGTGGATAATACCCATGATGAGCAAACTGGCGGATGAGCAGTATGATTTCATGAAAAATAACACGGATAAAATTAATAACAACCTGAAAGTATTCTGGTTATCGCAAGGTGGCCAGGAAGACATTGCGTATAAAAATGGTCAGATAATGAATGGTAAGCTGGACGAGCTAAAAGTAAAGCATAGCTATTCCGATTATCCTGGTGGTCATAGCTGGCCGGTATGGAGAAACAACCTTTACAATTTCGCGCAGCTATTATTTAAATAACTACTATAATGAAATTTATTCCCCGTAAATTATTTTTTGTTGGAACAGCAATGGTATTGGTAAACAGTATTGTCTTTGCGCAGCAAAGCACTACATTAGAAAACACATTACCAATGGCTGGTAAACTGGTGCATGACAAGCCAGTTGGCACTGGTTGGGTAAATCTGCTTTCATCTGCGGATGATTGGAATTTTGAACCAGCATTCTGGCAGCTGCAAAATAAAATGCTGCACGGTGCAATGGCCAAAGAAAAAGAACATCATTACACTTATACAAAAAAAGTGTATACCGATTTTGAATTAAATGTGATGATAAAAATGGTGGGTGATTCAACCGGAAACTCGGGTGTTTGCATTCGCATCAATCCCACAAACTGGGATGATGCACCAGGCTACCAGATAGATATGGGAAATGGCTACTGGGGATCTTTATGGGAAGAAAGAAGAGGTAATATGGTACAAAAATTTCCAGATTCCCTGGCTGCAAAAATTGTAAGGCAAAATGATTGGAACCATTACTACATAAAAGCAAAAGGGCACCATATTGAAGCGTGGCTGAATGGTGTAAAAACAATCGACATGCTGCACGATGCCGGCTTTTCTGCCGGAAATATTGGTTTTCAGCTTTGTCATTATCATAGCGTTACTACCGTAGATGTAAAATCTTTGTATATCAGGGAGACAAAATAAATTTTAAGCGTAGAGTTTTAACGATCAACAAGAAAACATGAAAAAAAATATTTTTAAAACCGGGGTACTTACTTTGGGTATTTGGTGTTTGGTTGCGGGCAGCCTCATCGCACAAACACCTGATTTGAATTTAGACTTTACAAAGCCAGGGGCCAATGTAAGTCCCATGTTATATGGCCTGATGACGGAAGAAATAAACCATTCCTATGACGGCGGTTTATATGCGGAATTAATAAGGAACCGGATTTTTAAAGACAATAAAACCAGCCCTGAAGCATGGAGTCTTGTGCGTACAGGTGCAGATTCAAAAGCGGCTATCAAATTAATAGCCCCAACAGAAGAAAAGATTCCTTTTGATGAGCGCGGAAATGCTATTAATGGGGCACTTCCCACTTGCTTAAGGCTTACGGTAGAAATGGCCGACGGACGGGTAGGTATAGCTAACGAAGGTTACTGGGGTATTCCTGTAACACCTTCAACCACTTACCAGGCATCCTTCTACTTAAAAGGAACCGATCGCAGGGAACCTCCGCGTTGGCCCTGGGAAGCAAAGCCCGCCGGTCCGGCGTTGCCAATCATTGAAAACAATACTCCCGGGCCAATAACGGTTTCCATTGAAAGTAATGATGGTAAAACGGTGTATGCAACAGGCAATATTAATCTTGAAAAAAGCATATACTGGAAAAAATATAACCTGACTTTGTCAACCGGTGCCAACGTAACGCCAACAAAAGATGCGCGGTTTGTGATTACTACCAACCGGACTGGTGTGTATTATTTCAATCTTGTATCCCTGTTTCCGCCAACCTACAATAACAATCCTAACGGCTTCCGGCCCGATCTTATAAAAATGATGGCTGATATGAAACCAAAATTTTTACGCTTTCCCGGAGGTAATTATCTGGAAGGCCCATTGATTACAGATGCCTTTCCATGGAAAACAACATTGGGGCCTTTAGAACAAAGGCCCGGTCATAATGGTTCATGGGGTTACAGGGCTTCTGATGGATTGGGGATGTTGGAATTTTTACAATGGTGTGAGGATATTAGTGCAGAGCCACTATTAGGTGTATATGCCGGTTATTCACTCAATGGGGATCATGTAGATGCAGGTCCGTTGTTAAAGCCATATGTGGATGATGCCCTGGATGAGATTGAATACGTGATAGGTGATGTGCATACGTATTGGGGTGCAAAACGTGCGGCTGATGGTCATCCGGCACCGTTTAAATTGAATTATGTAGAAATTGGAAATGAAGATTGGTTTGACAGGTCAAACAGTTATGATGGCAGGTTTAACCAATTCAGGACTGCTATTGAAGCAAAATATCCGCAACTGCATTGTATATCCACCATCGCGGATGCACAATATCCAACAATGAAAGTAACTACGGATAAAAAGCCGGAAATATTGGATGAACATTACTACCGGGACGCATGGTCTATGTGGGAGAATGCTGCACAATATGATAAATATGATCGCAACGGCCCCAAAATATTTGTGGGCGAATGGGCTACAAGAGAAGGAGCGCCCACAACAAACTTAAATGCTGCTTTGGGCGATGCCGCGTGGATGACGGGCATGGAACGTAATTCGGATCTTATCATTATGTCTTGTTATGCACCGCTTTTTGTAAACGTAAATACCGCTACTTCAACTGCCCCAAAAGCATGGCAGTGGGATTCTGATTTGATTGGATACAATGCATTAAACAGTTACGGTTCTCCTTCTTATTATGTTCAAAAATTATTCGGAAACTTACTGGGAGATAAAATTGTAACAGTTACAGCAGAAAATATACCTGTACAACCCAAGCCCCTTAGCCGCAGAGACAGTACAGCGGGTATAAAAATAGCTACACTCGTTCCAACTGTTTTTTATAGCGCGACAATGACTGAAAAAACCGGTGTCGTTTATCTTAAACTGGTTAATACTACCGGTAAAAAGCAACCGGTAAACATTCAACTGAAAGGAGTTACTAAAATTTCACCAGACGCAGTGATGCATGTTATTAGCGGCGATAAGCCTGAAGCCACAAATACGATCGCAGATCCGGAGAAAATTATACCGGTTAGTACCAATATAAAAGGCGTAGCATTAAAATTTAAAAGAATACTTGACCCTTATTCTGTAAGTATTTTTCAATTGCAGGTAAGTAAATAAGTAAATAAGCAAATGATGCAGTTAATTAAAACAGCCCGTTCAAAAATAGAAAGGAGCATTATTATATCGTCCGTTTTTATCATGGCAACTGTGGTTTCGTTTTCACAGGATAAAAAATTTTACATCTTTCTCAGTTTTGGACAATCAAATATGGAGGGTAATGCAAAAATACGGCCCGGGGATACCATAGGTATAGATAGCCGTTTCCAGGTGATGGAAGCTGTGGACTGCCCGGATTTAAAAAGAGAAAAAGGGAAATGGTACACTGCCATACCACCATTGTGCCGCTGCCGTACAGGACTTACACTTACAGATTTTTTTGGGCGGGCTATGGTAGCCAATTTACCCAAAAATGTTAGAGTGGGTATCATTAATGTGTCAGTAGGCGGTTGCAAAATCGAATTGTTTGATAAAGACAATTATGAATCTTATATAACCACTGCGCCCAAATGGATGATTGGAATGATAAACGAATATGACGGTAATCCTTATGCGAGACTGGTGGAAATGGCAACGCTTGCCCAGCAAGATGGCGTCATCAAAGGCATACTGCTGCACCAGGGAGAATCCAATCCAAATGATTCACTGTGGGCCCAAAAAGTACACAGGGTCTACAGTAACCTGCTTAAAGACCTTCACCTCAAAACCAAAAAAGTACCATTGCTGGCAGGAGAAACGGTTAATGCCGACCAGGGTGGTATTTGTGCAGGTATGAATAAGATTATTGCCACGCTGCCGGAGGAAATAAAGAATGCATATGTAATCTCATCGGCCGGGTGTACGGATGCACCAGATAATTTACATTTTAATGCAGACGGGTATGCAGCATTTGGAAAACGATACGCTGAAAAAATGCTTTCGTTAATGGGGTATGCAATTAATAAATCAGAATAGATAAGTATGACACACCGGATTTATTTTTTTTATTTGATGGCAGGCCTGTTTGTTACGTACGGTAACATACAGGCGCAGGAAAAACTGTATACTAACGAATTTTCGCTAAGCGAAGTAAAATTGCTTGACGGTCCGTTTAAACATGCCCGTGATTTGAATATTCAAACGCTGTTAAAATATAACGTGGACCGGCTGTTGCAACCTTACCTGAATGAAGCGGGATTGCCTGAAAAAGGTAAGCGCTATCCAAACTGGGCGGGGCTTGACGGACACGTCGGCGGGCACTATTTATCGGCACTGGCAATGAACTATGCATCAGCCGGTGACACTGGCTGCAAAAGGAGAATGGATTATATGATAGCAACGCTTAAAGCCTGCCAGGATGCAAATACAACAAGCGGGGCAGACTGGAGTAAAGGCTACGTTGGTGCGGTGCCGGACAGCAAAAAAATATGGAGCACCTTACAGGCAGGAGATTTTGCTGCCTTTCGTGCAGCATGGGTGCCCTGGTACAATGTACATAAAATGTACGCCGGCCTCAGGGATGCCTGGTTATATACCGGTAATGATGAGGCTAAAAAAATATTTTTGAAATTTTGCGACTGGGGCTTACATATTACCTCCTCGCTTACCAATGAACAAATGCAATCTATGCTGGATACGGAATACGGTGGGATGAACGAAATTTTTGCAGATGCATACCAGATGACAGGTGACGAAAAATATTTAACGGCAGCAAAGCGTTTTTCTCATAACATGCTGCTGGATGCCATGGCGGCCGCCAATGACAACCTTGATAATAAGCATGCTAATACGCAGGTGCCAAAAGCGGTTGGCTTTGAGCGCATCGCCGAATTGACGCATGACAGGAAATATGAAGAAGCCGGAAGCTTCTTCTGGCAGACCGTTACGGGCCACCGGACTCTTGCATTTGGCGGAAACAGCAGGCGCGAGTTCTTTCCCAGCGCCGCAGCTTCCAATGAGTTTATCAGCGATGTTGAAGGTCCTGAATCCTGTAACTCTTACAATATGCTTAAGCTTACCGAAGACCTGTTCAGGGTAAATCCGGCAGAGAAATATACCGCTTACTATGAAAGAACGTTGTACAATCATATTCTTTCTGCACAACACCCGGTTAATGGAGGCTATGTTTATTTTACGCCGGTAAGACCCCGGCATTACCGGGTATATTCTACGCCAAATGAAGCGATGTGGTGTTGTGTTGGCAGCGGCATGGAAAACCCTGGAAAATATGGCCAGTTCATTTACACACACCAGCATGATTCACTGTTCGTTAATCTTTTTGTTAACTCCGAACTTAACTGGAAAGAGAAAAAAATAAAACTGAGACAATCCACGTCATTTCCTTACCAGGAAAAAACAAAATTGATTATAGAAAGCAGCCATTCTTCATTTACCCTGATGGTTCGTTATCCATCCTGGGTGAGAGATGGCGCATTAACAATTACTGTGAATAATAAAGCTGTTCCATACGCCGAACATCCATCTTCTTATATTGGCATTAAACGGTTGTGGCGGAAAGGTGATGTGGTAGAAATAATGCTCCCCATGCACAATTCAACCGAGCATTTACCTGGTAATCCAAATTATATTGCTTTGCTGCATGGTCCAATACTCCTGGGGGCTAAAACGGGCACAGAAGATTTAAAGGGGCTGGTAGCAGACGATGGCCGCTGGGGCCATATCGCCAGCGGCAAAAAGTTGCCGGTAGATAAAGCACCCATAATAATTGACAACGATGTTAATGCAGCAGCAGTTAATCTCAAACCTGTAGTTGGCAAACCCCTGAATTTCATTTTTAGTCAAACAAAAATGGTTAATCCTGCGGATCTTTTACTTCAACCATTTTATACCATCCATGATGCAAGGTATATGGTTTATTGGATGACGCTTAATAAAAACCAGTACCAAATGTATATTGATTCCATTGCTGCAATTGAAAAGGAAAAACTGGCATTGGAAAAACGCACGATTGATTTTGTAGCGCCGGGCGAACAACAGCCGGAAGCGGATCACCGCATTGAAAAGAAAAATTCCGGCACGGGCAATTACCTGGATGAGTTTTGGAGAGATGCCCGCAATGAAGGATATTTTAGTTACAGCCTTTCCACCAATAAAGAAACTGCTATAAGTCTGGTAGTACGCTATTGGGGAAATGAAAGAGGAAACCGGAGTTTTGAAATCTACATAAATGAAGAGAAGCTGGTGACAGAAACTATTACGGGGAAATGGAATCAGCAAAAATTTATTGAGGTAGTATATGCACTGCCCGAAGCAATGATCAAAGACCAGGATCGTATCACCGTGAAATTTAAGCCGCTGCCTGGAAATACGGCAGGCGCAATCTATTATATCCGGCTGGTACGAAAGAAAAGCGGCAACGAATGATTACTGAAAATTTTGGACGGACCGGTAAGTTGTTGAACAGTAAAAAAATGACTGGTTGCACATGCAATGGCGGGTAAGTTATTTGCCGCCATGTGTGTATTTCTATTTCTTTTTATCGGGCGCAGTTTTTTAACAGACAAATTGTAATTTCTAAAGTAAGCATAACAATATTTTTAAATCAACAAAAAAAGGAATATGAAAAAGACGTTTCTATTTAGATCTTGCTGTGCAGTGCTCACTTTTGTATTGGTAATGTTCAGCACTTTCGCATTACATGCACAACGTGCCAGCTTCACGGGTGATTGGAAATTAAATGAAGCAAAAAGCGAACTGGGTGAATTTGGTGGCCGTGTTGCCCGTTCAATAAAAGCAGAACAAAAAGAAGACGCCCTGGCAACTACAAGAGTAAGCCCCGGTTTCAATGGGGGTGATTCTGTAACTACTACAGTAAAGTTGACCTTTGATGGCAAAGTAACGGAGTCAGAGGGATTTGCTGGTTCTAAAAGAAAATCAACCGCCAAATGGTCTGACGATGGTAAAACACTTACAGTATCCAGCACCATGAATTTTGAACGGGACGGCCAGTCTTTTGAAATTAAATCAACGGAAATTTGGACGATTACAAAAGATGGCTTGTTATCTGTAGTCACTAATTCCACATCGCCAAGGGGGGAGAGTACTACAAAAGCAATTTATACCAGGTAGATAAAAGATATTTATGAAGACTTCAATCACAGCATTGTTATTCTTGTTCCTAATAGGATTTTCTGCGCATCCACAAAAAAATGCACCGTTGCCTTATGGCCCGGTACCAAATGAAAATCAAATACGGTGGCAGGAGATGGAGTATTATGCGTTTATCCATTTTTCAGTAAATACCTATACCGATCAGGAATGGGGTAACGGTGATGAAGACCCGAAAATTTTTAATCCGGTTAATTTAGACTGCCGGCAATGGGCCCGTGTTTGTAAGGAAGCAGGTATGAAAGGAGTAATCCTGGTTGCCAAACACCACAGCGGTTTCTGCTTCTGGCCTTCCAAATACACGGAATATTCGGTAAAAAATTGTCCCTGGAAGAATGGTAAAGGTGACATCGTTCGTGAAATGGCGGATGCCTGTAAAGAATTTGGATTGAAGCTGGGCATTTATTTATCTCCATGGGATAGAAACTCCGCAGATTATGGAAAACCTGCATACATTAGTTATTTTAGAAATCAACTCAGGGAATTACTGTCTAATTACGGGGATATTTTTGAAATCTGGTTTGATGGGGCCAATGGCGGATCTGGTTATTATGGTGGTGCCCGGGAGACCCGTAAGATAGACCGTACAACCTATTATGACTGGATGAATACGTATAAAATGATTCGTGCGCTGCAGCCAAACATTGTAATATGGAATGATAACGGTGACAGGGCCGATCTCCGCTGGGTGGGAACCGAGGCTGGTTATGTTGGCGAAACCAACTGGAGTTTACTAAATGCAACGGGCGACGTTCCTGAAAATATGTTGCGTTATGGTGTTGAAAATGGAAATGTTTGGGTTCCGGGGGAGGTAAATACTTCCATACGGCCGGGTTGGTTCTATCATACCTACGAAGACAGCCGGGTGAAGACATTGCCCCAGCTGCTTGATACCTATTACAATTCTATCGGCCGCAACGGTACCATGCTGCTTAACTTTCCTGTTACACCGGATGGACTGATCCATCCAAATGATGAAAAGGCGGTAGTATCGCTTGCCAGTGCGGTAAAAGAAGCATTTGCCGTAAACCTGGTATCCGGAACAAAACTAACTGCCAGCAATAGCCGGAGCAACGATAAAAATTTTGGTGCCGATAAAGTAATTGATAATAATAAAAATACCTACTGGGCTACTGATGACGGTGTAACAGACGCTTCGCTGACAATTAATTTTGACAAGCCGGTTACCTTCAACCGTTTTTTAGTGCAGGAATATATCCGGCTGGGGCAAAGAGTAAAGGGATTCACCCTTGAAGCATTTGTAAATGGTCAATGGAAGCAGTTGGCTAAAGAAACTACGATAGGCTATAAACGTATCCTCCGGTTTTCAACAGTGGAAGCAACACAATTGCGTTTACATATTACAGATTCAAAAAGTGCCCCTCTTATTTCAAACATTGGCGTTTATAATTCACCGGTAGTACTTACGGCCCCTGAAATCATAAGAAAGCAGTCGGGTGAAATAATAATTACGCCCGCTGATAAAGAAGCGGAGATTTATTATACACTGGATGGATCATTGCCTACTGAAAAATCAACGCAATACAACGCTCCTTTGCTTTCAGGCGGAAAGATACATATTCAGGCAATCGCTTATGATCCCTCATCAGGCAAGAGCAGCCCCGTTTCCAATGAAAAATTTGATATTGTAAGGAAGAACTGGAAGATAACCGGTGTTGATGACAAAAACATATACAACATCATTGACGGAAATCCGAACACTGCCTGGTACCAAACGCAGGATAAAAAAATGCCTGTTGATATAGCAATTGATTTCGGTAAAGAAGAAAACCTGGCAGGTTTTAAATACCTGCCCGGGCAAGGCAGCACAAAAGGTATCATCACTTTGTATAAATTTTTTGTTTCGCAAAATAATATTGACTGGAATTTGGTTAACGAAGGCGAATTCTCCAATATTCAAAATAACCCGTTATGGCAAGTAAAAAACTTTAAACCTGTAAAAGCCAGGTATATAAAATTGCAGGCGTTAAAGAATACAGAAAATGACCAGGCTGCAGGTTATGGAGAACTGGATGTGATTACAGAATAAAAATAAGTTCGGTACCAGTTTATTAAACCAATCTTTTTGCCAGGTTAAAACCGTGTTGGTAATTACAGCTTAGATTTTATTTAACAGGCAAATTTTGCTTCCCGTGTGGTTTAGTAACGACCAGTGCTGGCAATATACCAGTTCCAGTTGTAAAAAACGGGTTTAATGCATGGAATGGAATAAGGTATAGTAAGGCCGTAGTAAACACCGTTATTTTAAATAGCATAGGTGCAGATACCTGTTTTTTAAAACTCATTAACTACAGCGGCAGGGTAAAATAAAAGGTTGAACCTTTGCTGCGTTCACTCTCCACCCAAATTTCTCCATCATGCCGTCTTATAATTTCGGCACTTAGATACAGGCCGATGCCAAAACCGGCAATATGCCGGGTGTTATTGTTTTGCACGCGGAAATAACGCTCGAAGACTTTTTCTCTATCCTCAGGCGCTAAACCAATTCCGTAGTCCCGCACGCTGACCTGCGCTTTGCCGTTAGTAATGTTGGAATTAATCTCCACTACTTTATGCTGTGTTGAATACTTAATGGCATTGCTGATCAGGTTAGTGACTACAGACCAAATTTTTTCCTGGTCAGCATTAACAATAATAGTGTTATCAAGTTGCAGTTTAAATTCATTGGTAGACACCGTTAATGCTATCTCCGATATCACTTCTTCAATGAGTGCACCCAGATCAAATGTTTTTTTATCGAGCAAAAGTTTGGAGGATTCCAGTCGGGACACGTTCAGGAATCCATTGATTAGATTGGTCATGCGCTTGACCTGCAGGTAAGCTTTGTCCATGGCTCCGGCAAGGAACAAATCTTCATTATCCTTCAGCTTAGCAATTGAAATTTGAATAAACCCGCTTAATGAGGTCAGCGGTGTTTTCAACTCATGGCTGACCATTCCAATGAAATCATTTTTGCGTTGTTCGTCCAGCTTCTGCTCGGTAACATCCATCACCACACCCGTGAATGCAGAGAAGGCGCCTGATGGATCTACTTTAAGGTTCCCAATGGCCCGCAGCCAGCGCAGGCGCTTATTATGTAGCCCAATAACGGGATAAGTTACGTCATAGTCGCCTCCATGATAAATGGCATTTTCCAGTTTATCGCTAACATAACCCCGGTACTCATCAGTGATTTGCGCCAGGGCCTGTTCTATGGAGAGGTCTTCTTCGGCATGATAGCCAAACAATTCTTTTAAGCGCGCATCCGTTATAAAATCGCGTGTCACAGAATGAATAAACCAGGTACCGAAATTGGCGGCATCAATGGCCAGGCGCAGCATAGTCTCACTTTCTGCTACTTTTTGCCGGGCTTCAGACAACTGGTTATTTAACGAGGCCAGTTTATCATTAGCAGTAGTCAATCCTCCAACGTTCGCTGCCAGCTCTTCATTTATTGCTGCCATCTGTTCATTGGAGACCTGCAAATCTGCTGAACTTTTGGTCAGCGCTTCCTCCATTTGTTTGCGTTCTGTTACATCCCGCGTAGTGCCTGCAACCGCCTCTACTTCTCCCAATTCATTGATCACAGGTACCAAAATATAATCGTACACTCTTGTGCCTAAAACGGCATGGGGGAAAGACACTTCACCACGCACTGATTTTTTGGTGCTGGCAACATTATCAATCTCCCTTTCGTGCATCTGCGCATGCCATTCTTCGTAGCCATTCTCCCGCAATCCTTTCCCCACCGCTGTATCCCAGGTTTTCCCCCACATCTGCAGTAAAGCATCATTTACATAGGTAAACCGGTATTGCAAGTCCCACACATACATCAGGTCAGGCGTGCCTGAAGCGATCGTTTCATACACCCTTTTTTGCTGCTCGGCTGCTGCCCGGGCTGCTTTCAACTCTTGTTGTACTTTTATCAAGCCCGTCACTTCAAATACTATTCCCAACATTCCTTCTATCCGATCTTTTTCATCCCGCCAGGGTTGATAGCTAAAACTAAAATAGCGATCCTTTGTCGGTCCCCCCTCATATTCAGAAATCGGCACCAATAATTCATTAACCTCCAGTGGCTCGCCGTGGTGATAAACACGTAACAACATTTCTTGCAAGGGCGTTCCTACCAGTTCCGGTACCGCTTCAAAGATTGGACGGCCCAATAAATCCCGGCCCGCTAAAAATTGCTCATAAGCCGGGTTAACCAGCTCATAGATTAAATCCGGCCCGCTTAAAATACTAATGCCGGCCGCGGCTTGCATCAAGAATCCTTTGAACCGATCACGCTCTTGCTGAAACGCCAGTTTCGCGGCTACTTCCTTCTTTAATTCAACAACCTGCCGCGTATTTTCCAGCACCCAGACCGCCACCTTAGTAACCGCGCCCGCTTCATTTTTTATTGGAGCATACACGAAGGTCACAAAGATGTTTTCCGCTTTTCCTCGGCGTATGAGCACCATTTCAACTTCGTCTGCATAATAAGCCGCGCCAGTTACCACTACATTCTTTAAGGCTGATTCGTAATAAGATCGTACTTCCGCAAAGGCATCCCAATAGAATTGGCCGAAGATGCTTTCAAAGGGCTTACCGGCTACTTCCAGGAATTTATCATTAACGAGCTCCGCAATAAAAGTATCCGCATTCAGTAAGCAGATGCCAATGGGTGCGTTCAATATCGTTTTCTCTAATTCTGCTCCGTCAGTGAATTGCATAGAAAGGACAAATTTTTGATGCTGCCGCACAAATTAACTAAAAAATAAAGCCTTTTTGGCAAATTTATAAACAGGCGGGATTGAGCGCTGGTTTCATTACGTATCGTGCGGCAAGAGATGATTGCAGGTTTTTTAAAAACTTATCATACATCCCGGATCGCTTAATGGTAAGCACTGATATGTACCACAGGCCTTGCGTTAAAATAAGAGCGTTTTTACCAACATTAATTAGTGCAACCGTCTCAACGAGAGATTTTTGTTTTACTGGGCTGGATTTATTTTACGCACTGGGCGGCAATTGTGCTGTCCCGTCGGGATGGGGTATTTGGCAATAAAAACGTATATTCATTTTGCCAAGATAAAAATCAATGATGATTGATCAAACGCCAGTAACTACTCCATTTCCGCCGGTCTCAGGCTATACCCGGCATGCGCTCTGGGTACGGGTTACTCACTGGATTGTAACCATTAGTTTTTTTGCACTCATCTTTAGCGGGGTTGAAATTTTAATGGTGCATCCACGATTATATTGGGGTGATACAGGAAATGATCTTACACCAGCCTTGTTTGAGTTGCCCATTAGCCGGAACTATCATCACCAGGGCTGGCAAAAAGCAAAGCCTTTTTTTGATAGTCCGGGGTCACCGGTAAGTGCAAGCCGCACCTATGAAATTTTCAATCAAAACGGTTGGGGACGTAGTTTACACTTTTTATCAGGTTGGGTGCTGTTCCTGGCAGGTTTATTTTACCTGCTGGCGGGCATTTTCAGCGGCCATTTTAAAAAGCGGCTCTGGCCAAAAACAAGCGAATTCAGCTTCCGGTTATTTACAAGCGATTTTCTTGGGCATATCCGGAAAATGCCCGCAGGATTGAATGGGAACTATGGTTTACTGCAAAAATATATATACATGTCCGTTATATTTTTATTGTTTCCATTGGTTGTAATGACAGGTATGACAATGTCGCCCGCGATTACAGCAGCATATCCGTTCCTGCTAAAAATGTTTGCCGGCGCGCAGTCCGCCCGTACTATTCATTTCTTTGTATCGGTGACGCTTTTGCTGTTCCTGCTGGTGCATGTGCTGATGGTAATCAGGTCGGGATTCCGGAAACAAATGCGGGGCATGACTATAGGTAAATAATATGAAAAAGAAACACCTTATTACCCGGCGCAATGCGATTATTACAGGACTTGCTTCGCTGGGTGGCATACTACTGACTGGTTGCGCAAAGAAATCACCGCCCACGTACGGTAATATATTGCGTATGGGTGATGCATTGACGTATGCGGCACACCGCACATTGCTTCCCGGGCAGTCTTTGGTAAAAGAATATTTGCAAAGCGACATATCAGCTTTTCCCGCAACCGGAACCACCAACCCGGGGGATCCGGAAATACGGGGTGACCATGAGGTTCAATACAGTGATGCTTACGCGCAACTGCACCGCGGCTCTTTTGCTGACTGGCGGCTGTCAGTGGAAGGAAGTGTTGGCCGGCCTGCAGCTTACCCGCTCGCAGATCTTAAAGCATTTCCTGCACGCACCCAAATAACCCGGCACACCTGTGAAGAGGGGTGGACGGCCATTGCTGAATGGACGGGTGTGCCCTTAAGCACCGTACTCCATAACGCTGGCCTCAATAAGAAGGCGCGTTATGTCAATTTTTATGCCTATGATGGGTATATGGAAAGTATTGACATGCTGGATGCCCTGCACCCTCAAACTATACTTGCCTACGGCATGAACGGACAGGACCTGCCTGTTGCCCATGGTGCACCCATCCGGGTGCGGGTAGAAACGCAGATTGGTTACAAAAGTGTGAAATACATCCAGCGAATTGTTGTCACAGACGAATTTGTAGATACCGGCGACACGGGCTGGGCATGGTATACCGGCATCTGACAAAAAAAATATACCGGTAATGCAGCGCAATTGAAAGATAAATCACTTTTGAGCGCTCCAGGTCATTTGAAGTTCGCTATCAATTATTTAACTATAAACGGGGTATTTAGTGATAGTTTGACCTACGCTCAGCCATTCGTTCCTGTTTTGTGGATTAAAAATAAAAGTGGATTTTATATCGCTGCCGCTACAGGTGAGTACAATACTTTCCGGCAGCCAGCCAGCCAGCAACCCGCCTTCCGTCATTAATATGGTTAGACTTGTTACCGGTCCAACATCAGCTCCCTGTATAATCAGCGCCGTTAAACTTCCGCGCTCCAAATCATTTTCGTTACCGGCATGGAAAGGCAGACTTTCAAGTTTTTTTTCTTCTGCTCCCGCAATGGTAAATATAAAGCTGCCATTCGTTCCGGCCATGGTTTCGTCCGCAGTTTTTATCTCAAGTATATACCGGGTTGCAGGTGCACTTGTAAAAGGATTATAACCGGGCGTGGCCAGGTCATAGACGTTTTTGTAAGGAAGTTCATTGATCAGGCCCAGTAACTTGTCAACAGCTGTGATGTCTACCATAATAGCATCTATATAAAGATTCAGATACTTTTTCATGGCCGGTGTTTGGGAAAGAACCCAGGTATAAATATAGCTGAAACTTTGGGTGGGATAATATGCCTGGCAGCGTTGCGCTTCTCTGATGTTTTTATATACGCCTGGTTTGGTTAAGATAGTAGTAATGCCGTCTGCATAGCTGAAATTTTTTTGTTTTGCGCTGGTAAAAAAAGACTGAAGTGCCAGCGCTGATGTGTTTGATTCGTCCACCCCAATCCCCACATTGCTGTAAGCGCCGTTATATTTGCTGAGAAACAGGTGGTCATCTGCATGCGTCATTAACATGCAGACAGTATCAAAAAATTCCGCCAGGCAGTTTTTTACAATGATTATAAATTCATTGGGATTGAAATTGGTTGTTTTAATATCCCAAATAATAAAGGCGAGGGGGTAGGCATTTCCGCGGAGCAAATTTGTTAAGCCTTGAAGATAGTTTTCAAGCGTTATTATATTATCATAAGAGGATTGCTCCTCATGAGAGATATAAAATTTATTGTTTGCAAAAACAATATCCGGCTCAAGCCCGTTGGCGCCGGCCTGCAAAAAATCTTTTGCCTCTTCAATTGTGTTGGGATTATGACCGATAATGTAAAAGGGTTTTTTGAATGGGTGCATATAACTCAAAAATAAATATTTTGTTTGATTTGAATGCTGTTTCCGCGTGCATTTACCAGGCCACTATGAGCATTTGCCATCGGTGGCATTCGCCATTTGCATGTGCGACTATCAAACGATGATTTGTTGAGGTTACCAAAAACCCTGCGCAGCGTTTATACTGGCAGGGTTTTTAAACTAATGAGATAACAGCTCATCCAGGTTATCCAGCGCGGATGAATATCCTGCTTCAAACCCTGTCTCCAGTATTTTATCCATATCCTCTTTTTTATCAAAACTGATGGCTGATTCTATCCTGGTGCCATTGGCTGTTTTTATAAAACTATTTTTCCAGTTCCATACCGGCTCGCCCGGTTTTCTTTGTCCGTTCTCATCACTGAAGCCAGCTTTCGCGGTAAAAAATTCCGGCTTTTCTATTTTGCTGTATTCAAATTTGTCCCACTGCCCATTGCCGTCCGGGCCCTCCATTTTATAAAGCCAGGAGCCACCTTCCCTGAAATCCATATTGCTGGTTATCGCTTTATAAGGTTTTGGTGCCCACCATTTATCAAGTTGCTGACTTGTTGTCCAGGCTTTCCATACTTCATCCGGTGTGTGATCTAGTTCTTTAATAACCGTGATTTTTTTGCCGGCCAAATCTTCAGTAAACGAGGCTTTATTTTTCGTCATCATAGTTTGTGTGTTTTGATGAATGATTACAAACCCACAAACCGGACCAAAATAGTGCACGGGCACCGCTGTTTTTTTCGCTTTTGTCTTAGTTGCGCCTGGTCAGCATCGCTTACAGGGGGCGGGTAAAACATTCCACATGGTAAGTTTTGTTCTTATCCTGGTTTGGTAAATCATCTCTTAACCTGGCATTTTTATTCTCTAACGGCAAATAAACGCTGAAGGGTAAATGACCATGTAAAGCGTATTTCGATGCCCATGCTTTCTGTTGAGATATACAGCTGTACATGCGCAACACAGTTATTTCAATTTCCAGCCGTAAAACGGTTATTAACCGCCCGTGCAGTGACGCCAATCATGTATTTGGATGATATTTGTCTGATAGAAAAGGGCAGGGATGAGATAATTTTACTGATCAGCAGAAGTAATTTAAAAATGATCAGCATGCCACCAGGCCGCATTAAACAACTATTATCAGAAAGTGAAACCAGTAAAAGGTTGCTCTCTTTCCTGATGGAAGAAAATATTCACCTTAAAAACCGCTTGTCGGAAATTTTGAAATCAGATTTCAAAGCGTCTTTGTTGGCCAAACTGGAGAATTATCAAACCAACTTTTTGCATACTGACAATACTGTAACGCTGCTGCGCAATGAGGTGGCTGATTTTGAGAAATTACTTGCTGTTGCGTCAATTGAAAAAGGCTATGCGGATAAAAACCTTGAAGACCAGTTAGCGTTGGTAAGGCACCATATAATACTTGCCGAAATTTCTTTCAGAAGCCTGCAGTCTTCTTTTAATCACTATCTTTCTAATAACATATAGCCAGTAAAAGGAAATAGCTTGCATCAGTTTAGCAGGTATTCTAATTTTTTCTGGTCAAGGATAGTAATGCAACCATCTTTAATTTCAATTAGTTTTTCAGTTTTAAAATCACTGAGCGTACGAATCAGAGATTCGGTGGCAGTGCCCGCCAGCGTAGCCAGGTTCTCCCTGCTGATGTCAATTGTAAAAGCGCTGGTTCGTTTATCCCCGTATTTTTTCTGCAGCAGCAGGAGTGCATCGGCACATTTTTTTCGCAATGAATTATAGGCGAGGCCCAATAATTGATTTTCTTTCAGGGCTACATTTCCTGCCAGCATACGGATAAATATCTGTGCAACTTCTTTATTGTTATCAATGAGATCCCTGAATTCGGCTTTTGGAATCACCGCCAGTTCTGTATCCTCCAGCGCCTCAGCAGTTTCCCTGTAAACAGATTCCTGTAACAAAGCAATATGGCCCAGAAAATCTCCGCTGGTGAAAATATCAATTATCAATTCCTTGCCATTGTCATTTGCTTTAAAACTTTTTACTTTGCCCTTCATAACAAAAAACAACGCGTTGGGATGATTGCCTTCCGAATAAACAGTCTGTTTCTTTTTATATCTGTTGGTGTTTCTCCCCTCTGTAATTGATGCCAATGTATTTTTTCCGGATGTGGCTTCTATAAGATGCTGCAATCCTTCCAGGCCGGGCTGTATTTCCTGTTTTAGAAGGTCGAGTTTCTTAAGCCGGCTATCCACCGCATTTAACAGCTCAGTGCCATCAAACGGTTTTGTGATATAGTCATCTGCACCAAGCTCCATGCCTTTGCGAAAATCACTCCGCTCTGTCTTTGCTGTAAGGAAAATGAACGGTGTGTTTTTTATTGTCTCATTTTTGTGAATTGCATGCAGCACACCATAGCCATCCAGTTCGGGCATCATAATATCACAAATGATCAAATCCGGCTGATGTTCAAGGGCCTGCTCCACGCCACGCTTTCCATTGGCCGCTGTAATAACCTGGTAGTTGGACAGCTCAAGTATCTCTGCGGTATTATTCCGTATATCATCATTGTCTTCAATCAATAATATTTTCTTCATTGGATTGGATGGTTTGAAAAGTAATAATAAATGCAGTTCCTTCTTCCAGCACGCTGTTGCATACAACATTGCCATTCAGCAGCTCACTGTATTTGGACACTATGTGCAGTCCCAGCCCGGTTCCCTGTATCATACTGGCATTTGCACCACGGAAAAATCTTTCCATCAAATGTTTCTGATCTTCAGAAGAAATGCCGATACCAAAATCTTTTACAGACAGAATGATGGATGAATCATCAACAATCGTTTTTATTTCTATAGTGCCTGTTTCCGGTGAAAATTTACTGGCATTGGATACCAGGTTCATAATGATGTGACGGAGTAAAGAAGTATCCAGGCATACCATCGTGTTTCCTTCATGTTCATATGCAATCTGCTGATTTTTTTTCAGGTTATTCTTTATCTCTTCTATGGTAGACTGCATCAGTTCTTTAATATTGAACTCAGTAATCCTTACCTGTATTTTACCTTCTTCAATTTTACCAACACTCAGAAAATCATTCAGGATATCTGTCAGCATGCTGACAGATGAAATAATCCGCTGCAGGTGTTTATCTCTTTTATTCTGGTCTTCGGTGAGGGTATACTTTTCAATTAAATAGGTAGAAGACAAAATGGTGCTGAGTGGTGTCCGGAATTCATGCGATGCCATGGACACAAACCTTGATTTTAGTTCTCCCAGTTCCTTTTCTTTTTCCAGGGATCTCGACATTTCCGCTTCTGATCCTTCCAGCAATCTCATCGCTTTTGTAAGTTCGTGTGTACGTTGTTCAACCGTCAATTCCAAATCATTGTTCAGTTTCACAATTTCAGCTTCGGCATTTTTTCGAACTGAGATATCACTCACAAATGCAATCACATATTTTTCTTCCTTGTCGGTATAACTGCCCAGACTCACCTCAACCGGAAATTCACTGCCGTTTTTTTTTATGCCGAACAAATCAAGTCCAAGACCCATCGGCCTGCTTTTGGGATTGGCTATATAGTCATTCCTGTCCTTCACATGATGATGGTGGTACCGTTGGGGTATCAGTGTTTCAATAGGCCGGCCAAGGATTTCAGTGACGGTATAGCCAAAAAGCCCCAGGGCAAAAGGGTTAATGGAGCGGATAGAGGCCTGGTTATCCACCACCACAATACCCATGGAGGCATTGTTGAAAAGCGCCTCATAGCGGTAATAGTTATCAATATCAGGCTGGCCAATCTGCTGCATGCATAAATGTAGCCCTAAATAGCCGTTTCTGAATAGCTAAAACAACGATCAGGAAAATGACTGACAACCGTCATAAAAATAGCAGCCCCGCTGTTTCATCTTTGCGGTACAAAAAATTAATACAATGTTATACACTATTGCCCATAAAGATAAAACTGCCTGGTATCAAACCGCAGCAAAACGTGTTACTATCGCCCGTCGTTTTTTTTCCTGGTGTACCACCCAGGACCAGGAACATCATATTGCCTGGGCAGGTGTTTCACTCATTGCCATGGCAGCAGTCTTTTTCCCGTTAACGATGGGCGTTATCCTCATCCATGGCGCGGCTTTCGGATTTATCGTACCGGCAATGATTTCCCTGATACTGGTCTTTACCTTAAATCTTTCCGCCCAGTCAACCCGTATCACCCTTCCTGCGTTAGTCCTCGCAATAGCGATAGACTTACTGGTCATTATCACCTGCACCGTCAGTCTATAAAAATATTTGCTAAAAACCCATTAGATGCCTGATTATAATCCAACTGAAACATTCGTGACGCCAAACCCGGCAACACCGGCGTTTGCACATTATCTTGCCGGGCTTACAAGGGCAAAAATAACAGGCGTTTTCGTGGAGAGAAATGCCGGGCAACTGGTCATGGTAATGAAAAATATGGATCAATTTCCCGATCCCCACAAGCATAAAGTCAGGTTGGTTACTGCTACAAAATGCTGTGGAAAGTGCGCAAATAATGCAGCGGCTATTACAGGTGGGCTTAGGTGCAAAGAAGACAATATTGAGGCCGAAGCAAATTCATTCGCGGCAGATATCCAGGTGGAGAAAGTTGTTTCAGAAAGCCGGTTTGCTGATCTGATTGTCCTCGATGCTAAAATGTCGTTTGATGCAGAACACAAAAAGATGCTGTCAGATTTTACAAAAGCCGTACTCAGCCGAAGTGAATGCCCGGTTATAATAGCGCCTTATGCCTTTCATGGTATTGAGGAAATTATTTTTGCGTATGATGGAAGTTCGTCTGCTGTGTTCGCCATCAAACAATTTTCTCATTTATTTCCTTCTCTCGCTGAAAAGAAATTAACGGTGCTGCAGATAAACTGTACAGGAGATGCACCAGTGAAGCATAAAGAAGAAATTGGGGCGCTTCTTCAATTACAATATTCCAATATAGGATTTGATTCAATAACAGGGGAACCCAGTAATGCACTGCATGCATATTTGCTGCAAAAAACTGCGGCTATTGTAGTGATGGGGGCATTTGGTGAAAATATTTTTGCCTCAACAAGCCGGCCCAGTACGGCAGAACCCCTTATTAAAACCAGTACGCTGCCATTATTTATTGCTCATCATTAAAATGTATACCAGCATAGATTTTTATTGCCGCAGTAAATACTTAGCCAAATGAATATGCTAACAATTATAAAACTTGTTCATACCTGCATCTGGATGTTTTTTAATGCAATAATTATCTATTTGTTCTATGCCACTGTGAGCAATAACATTGGCAAGTGGGTTTTTGTCTGCATTGGGATCATCCTTACCGAAGGGCTTATTTTATTGTGCTTTCGGGGAAAATGTCCACTCACCCTGCTGGCAAAACGATATGGTGACTCCACGAAGGACAATTTTGATATTTGGTTGCCTAACTGGTTGGCTAAATACAATAAGCTGATATACACAACATTGTTTGCTGCATCGGTTATACTGCTGATCTGGCGGTTAAGCACCAATGGAAAATAACAGTCTTTCGTACGAACATGCAATAGAAAAATATGCAAATTACCCTGTTAATAGTATTTGCCGTTGCCTTAACGCTTACTGCGGCAAAAATCAGACATACACTGCGGTTTAATGAACAGGTAAGGAATTTGTTTTCCCAATCCAAAAGCATTTCAGGCAAAAGTTTTAGCTATCAGCAGCTTGTGGGTTTGCCTGATCCGGTACAACGTTATTTTAAACATGTATTGCAGGAGGGCAAGGCTTATATTAGTTATGTACAGTTAAAACACGATGGACATTTCAAGCCCGGTTTGAAAAAGGCCTGGTCCCGTATAAAAGGAGAGCAATATTTTACTACTGAGAAGCCTGGCTTTATCTGGAAAGGTAAAACATGGTTATTTACCGCGCTGGATAGCTATATAAACTGCAAGGGACGACTGGTTGTAACGATATTATCACTTTTCAAAGTAGTAAATGCAGCCGGGCCGCATTACAATGAAGGAGAATTGCTTCGGTGGCTTGCGGAAAGCGTTTGGTTTCCTACAAACTTACTGCCCTGCAAAGAATTAGAATGGACGCCCATAGATAACCTGTCTGCAAGGCTGCATTATAAGTACGCAGGCCTGGCAGTGTCCCTGGTAGTAAACGTGAACGAGAAAGGAGAAATTACGGAGATGAAAACAACCCGGTATATGAACGATGAACCGGCTGCCTGGATCTGTAAGATGTACAACTACGAAGCAAAACACGGATATATCATTCCAACCAGTGCTGAAGCGCTCTGGCGGCTGGAAAAGGGCGATTTCAGCTATGCCAGGTTTACTATTAAAACAATCAGCTATAACACTACAGAAGTGCGCTGAACGGGCGCAATAATGTCAACTGCTGTCACCTGCGCCGCTGATTGTTGTCATTGATTACGCTGTGGTGCATATCTACCTTGCATACTGAAATTATTGCTTTGTCACCAGGGAACGTTTATTACGAAATCAAATAAATTTTATGTTCTTACACATTAAAACAAAACCAGTGCTTGCTCTTTCTTTATTTGTTTTCCTTGCAATCACCTGCAAAGCACAGGTAAAGTACCGGGCGAAAGATGACTTAAATATTGTAGTAAGTGGTACGTCCAGCCTCCACGACTGGGATATGAAGACATCCAGGGGTGAAAGTACCGCTACAATGGTATTAAATGACAACGGAAAGTTAACCGGGCTAACCGCACTTAATTTCACGGTGCCAGCAGAAACATTAAAAAGCGAACACAAAAGCATGGACAAAAATGCTTACAAAGCAATGAAGACTGATAAGAATGCTGATATATCTTATACGCTGAGTTCAGCAAGTGTACAACCGGACGGAACTATTAAATGCCAGGGCAAATTGTCAATCGCTGGTACAACTATAGAGGCAGGCCTTAATGCCACCGCCCTTGTAAATGCTGATAACAGCATTTCTGTTAAAGGCAGCAAAAAAATAAGTATGAAGGAGTTTAATATGGTGCCGCCCACATTTATGATGGGTACTATTAAAACCGGCAACGATGTAACCGTCCAATTCAATCTTACACTCAGAAAATAAATATATTCTATTCAGCTTACCAATAATTACGTTTATGCAAAAGGGATTTCTTAAAATAATTTCACTCATTCTTCTGGCCGGTTCAATACCAGTAATGCTGGTTGCCCAACAACCGCGTATTGCCAATTTACGTGGCTATGATCAAACAGGTATCAATGTATTTGAGGATCCAAAGGATACGGCTTCCATTTTCACCGGCATCAAAGTAAAATTTGGAGCTGGATTTACGCAGCAGTTTCAAAACATGAAACATAAAAATCCGGGTGCAGTAAATAACCAGTCTGGTTCATTTGCAAATGGCATTTCAGTTCCCGGCAATAAGTTAAAAGTAATAACCCCGGGATTTCAGACTGCCCAGGCCAATTTATATATGGATGTGCAGCTCGCTGACGGTATCCGATTAAACATCACCACTTATCTGTCTACCAAACATCACAATGAGACCTGGGTAAAAGGCGGTTACCTCCAATTTGACAAACTGCCTTTTAAAGGACAGATTTGGACAGACATCATGAAAGTGACTACCATAAAGATTGGTCATTTTGAAGTGGATTATGGCGATGAGCACTACCGTCGCAGTGATGGTGGTCAAAGCCTGTACAATCCTTTTATGGAAGGAAATATTATGGATGAATACGCTACTGAAATTGGTGGGGAAGTATATGTGAGAAAAAATGGACTATTTGCAATGGTTGGTGTAACCAATGGCATGATAAAAGGAAATATTGACTCTTTGTACAAATCAGCCAATCCGGATGGCAATTTGCACAAATCTCCCTCGCTTATTTTAAAAGCCGGGTTTGATAAACAACTTGCAGAGAAATTGCGTGTGCGGGTGAGTGGTTCTTATTATGGCAACCAGAGCAGCGGCGGCAACACGTTATTTGGTGGGGATCGCTCCGGTTCTAATTACCAGTATATTATGGAGGAAAATTCCGGTAACCCATCCAGCACAACCGGGTCTGGATCACCGCTGGCTTTTTCTGGCCGCTTTAATCCGGGTTTTAGCAAGAAGGTAAACGCGTTTATGTTGAATGGATTTGTAAAAGCAGCAGGTTTGGAATTGTTTGGCACCTACGAAAAGGCTTCCGGCAGAACATCAAAAGAAGAAGACAGCCGGCAAGTAAACCAGTATGCAGCTGATGCGGTCTACCGGTTTGGCAATAATGAAAATTTATTCATTGGGTTGCGCTATAACATAGTCACTGCACAACTGGCAGACAATGCTGCCGGTACAGGTGGTGGTTCCATTGATTATACAGGAAAGGTAACCATTAACCGTTTTGCAACTGCTGCCGGATGGTTCCTGACTAAAAACATTCTGATGAAAGCTGAATATGTTATTCAGCAGTACAAAGACTTTCCGAATGCTGACTACCGGGCTGGCGGAAAATTCAATGGGTATGTGATAGAAGCTATTATAGGTTTTTAAGAAACGATTCCTCTACGATTGCCTGTACCACACAAAGCCGGAATGAGTTTATTCCGGCTTTTATTTAGTTCATTATGTCAATTCAAAAGAACATAGCGCTGTGCTTGTTACTGGTAACGGTGGTGCCGGACTACGCCACCTATGCAACAAAATGGATTGTGTTAAAAGACTGCACCGTATTGGTTAATGGCAGTACCAACATCAATAAGTTTACCTGCAGCGTTCCGGATTATGGCAGCAATGATACGCTGACTTGCTTTAGAAATGATAATGGCAAGGTTGTTT
This sequence comes from Chitinophagaceae bacterium, assembly GCA_039916305.1. GTDB lineage: Bacteria > Bacteroidota > Bacteroidia > Chitinophagales > Chitinophagaceae > JACMLD01. Next base: position 71,216 of record JBDSLR010000018.1, read on the forward strand.
TAATGAAAGGCGCCCTGGATATCCCGGTAGATGGTTTTGATTGTGGCAATGCTATGATGACCAAAGACCTGCGGAAAGCCATTCATTCAAAAATATTCCCATACCTGCGCATTAAATTTATTTCACTGCAAAGATATCCGGCATTAAAAGTAATGCAGGAGGAGATTACAGGTATTGTAGACATAGAGCTTGCTGGTATAACAAAGCAACTACAGGTTAATTATACCATTTCAATGGATGAAAAAGGAATTGTTTGTCTCAGGGGATCCCAAAACATTCTTTTTTCTTACTTCGGCCTGGTAGCGCCACGTAAATTAGGTGGTATGATTAAAACCAATGATCGGCTTGATGTTGTATTTACCATCCATTGCAGAATAATCAATTCATAAAACAACCCGTATGTACAGCACCAGAATCAAGCATGCCGGCATGCTGCATAAAATTGTAACGGCTCAGCAGGCGGCGATGCTTTTTAAAAATAATATGGTGGTTGGTAGCAGCGGTTTCACCAAATCCGGCGATAGTAAAGCTGTGCTGCAGGCACTGGCAGAACGGGCACTTACCGATCCTTTGCAGATTACGCTTATTACGGGTGCGTCATTAGGTCATGATACAGACGCAGTATTGGCAAAAGCACATGTGTTACACAAGCGGATGCCCTTCCAGACGGATCCAGCACTACGGAAAAGCATTAATGATGGAGCGGTCTTGTTTACAGATACCCATCTTTCGGAAACAATCGAACAGGTGAAAGCCAGCATTTTTCCTTCCATGGATATTGCTGTGCTGGAAGCTGCCGCGATAGAGGAGGATGGCAGCATCGTGCCTACTACATCTGTTGGCAATTCTGCCGTCTTTGCACAGCTGGCAGACCGTATTATCATTGAAATTAACCTGGCGGTGCCGGTAACAATAAAAGGGTTGCACGATATTTATTATACAGGTGAATTCCCGCACCGTAAAATAATTCCAATAACAAATGCAGCTTCCCGGATTGGTGGAGACACTATTCAAATTGATCCGGAAAAAATAGTGTGCATTGTTATAACCAATATTCCAGACAGCCCTGCAGACATTGCAGCGCCGGATAGCAATACCATGGCCATTTCAAATCATCTGTGTGATTTCTTTGAGCAAGAAATTAAAAAAGGAAGGCTGACCAGGGCTTTATTACCGCTGCAGGCAGGTATTGGTAAGATTGCCAACGGTGTATTACACGGGTTTTTGAAAAGTGATTATGAGCATCTCAGCATGTATTCAGAAGTTTTACAGGATAGTACTTTCGATTTAATTGATGCCGGCAAACTCTTGTTTGCATCCGGTTCCTCCATCACTGTATCAGCGCCATATTACCATAAAATATTTGACAACATTGAGCAGTACAGGGATAAGATTGTATTGCGGCCGCAGGATATTACCAACGCCGCGGGTGTTATACGCAGGCTGGGCGTAATTGCAATAAATACGTCCATGGAATGTGATATATATGGAAACGTAAACAGTACACATACCAACGGTACTCACATGATGAACGGTATCGGTGGCAGCGGTGATTTTGCCCGCAATGCATCCATCAGCATTTTCGTTTCACCATCAACGGCCAAAAATGGCATCATTTCGAGGATTGTTCCGATGGTAACGCACGTTGACCACACGGAACACGATGTAGATATTATTGTAACTGAAAAAGGGTTGGCTGATTTACGTGGCCTTGCCCCTCGGGAACGGGCAACAGTAATCATCAACAACTGCACGCATGAAGATTATAAAGTAGCGTTGCTTGACTATTATAACCGGGCTTTAAAAGGTGGTGGACAAACACCGCACCTGCTGGAAGAAGCGTTTAGCTGGCACAACAGGCTGAAAAAAACAGGGACGATGAAGATGTAAGTTCAAACCCGTTTTAAGGATAAGCCGGGCTTACGGATTAAGTTTTGCAAAAACAATCCCGGCAACACAGGCCTGCAGCAGCCCATACATAAACCAGCTGAAAACAATGCCCAGCGTTATATCAAGTGAACTGAACGTGATCCACATAACGGGAATAAGCGCAACGATTCCATATATCAATCCAAATTCCAGCCCACGCAGTATGAAATACCCTTTCAATAAAGTCTTGAACCTGTCCCAGAACCAAGATAAGGCCATACTGATTACAAATGCATGAGAATAAAAAAGTAAGTCGCGTCTGCCATCAGAATTAAACAACGGGTTGTTGTATTCAATAAAAAGTGATGGAAAGCATTTGATGGCCAGCCATAAGCCTGTATAGCTCACAATAAATAAAATGCTGCCTGCTGCAAGTCCTGTTCCTACTATTTTTTTCATATAATGTCATTGCTGTGAAGAAAATCCTGTTGCCAGGCGTTTTGCAAATTAGGCAACTGGTAAGCGGTACATAATGATGCCTGTCATTATAAATGCTGTTTTTACTCAGTGTAGCTGCCTTTTTAGCAACGACTGATTACAATCAGCTTACTAGTATACTATTGTCATGATAATACCCTCCAACGTTTAATAGCTTTAGTATTGAAATAAGGTTGTAAAATTCAGAAGCATTTGTAAATAACACAATTATGAAATACACTGAACAATTGCAAAAAGCGGAACCTGCTGACGTGGTAAACGCGGTTGTTGAAAAGCTGGAAATACAAACAGCGGAACAGGCAGAGACAGATGATGATATTGCCTTAGCAGTCCTCAACGCAATAAAGTGGAACTGGCAGGTCCCGGACGACAGGATTAAAGTAACTGTGAAAAATGGATGGATTAGCCTTGAAGGCGAACTGGATTACGCTTATCAGCGCAACGCAGCCGAAAATTCAATAGTAAATATTATGGGGGTGTTGGGCGTTTTCAATGGTATCAGCATCAGGTCGGGTGTGGCTGATGCAGTAGGGCTATTAGCTATAGAACGGGCATTTTCGCGTAACTGGTCAATCATTAAAAAAGGCATCAAAATAGAAGTAAAAGGTCACAAGGTGGTTTTGTCTGGTACCGTTGGTTCGGTCTATGATCGGGAACAAGCGGGCCGTATTGCGTTAAACGATCCGGGAACCTTGTCTGTGAGCAATGAACTTGTTGTAGCGTTTGATGACTAGTATATTTTTTTTATGTATGATTTAATACAAAGTAATATGTCAACAGTAACTGAAGAAAAATCGAATGCGGTATTGGGCAAACCCTTAGGTCAGAAAGAGATGCTGGGTCCTGCTTTTATGAAAGGACTGGTATATGGGGGACCAGGTAAAATAGAATGGAAGCAAATACCAAAACCGGTTATTCAAAAACAAACCGATGCGCTCGTAAAAATTTTGAAGACGACAATCTGTGGAACTGATCTTGGCATTTTACACGGAAAGACGCCCTCCGTAAAGCCTGGAACAACGCTGGGGCATGAAGGTGTTGGCATAATAGAAGAAGTGGGCACTGCAGTCAGGAATTTTAAAAAGGGTGATCATGTTATTATATCCTGCATTACAGCAGACGGAACCTGCGAATATTGCAAAAAACAAATGTATGGGCATTGTGAGGATGGTGGCTGGATTTTAGGCAACCTTATCAATGGTACACAGGCGGAATATGTGCGCATACCGCATGCTGACAATAGCCTTTATCCTGTTCCCCAGGGAGCTGATGAAGAAGCCATGGTAATGTTAAGTGATATATTGCCAACAGGCTATGAAATGGGTGTATTGAATGGATGCGTAAAACCGGGTGATACTATTGCGATTGTGGGTGCAGGCCCAATAGGAATGGCTGCGTTACTAACCGCGCAGTTTTATTCCCCCGCTAAAATCTATATGGTAGATCTGGATGAAAACCGCTTGCAGCAGGCAAAACAATGGGGAGCGACGGATACCATCGATACAGCTAAAGAAGACGCAGTGAAAAGGATATTGCTGGAGACAAAAGATGGAGTAGATGTGGTCATTGAAGCGGTAGGCCTTCCTGCCACGTTCGATATCTGTCAGAAAATTGTCCGTCCGGGGGGACATATTGCCAATATTGGTGTGCATGGGCAACCTGTATCATTGCAAATACAGGATCTGTGGATTAAAAACATAACAATTACCATGGGTTTGGTAAACACTAATACAACGCCTTTGCTTATGAAAACTGTTTCATCAGGGAAACTTGATCCAAAAAAGCTGATTACGCATCATTTTAAGCTGGATGATATGCTGCACGCGTATGAAGTATTTGGTAATGCCCAGAAGGAAAAAGCAATAAAGCTTATTATCGAACTATAATTCGGGTACACAATGATTGTTATAGGGAACGCTTTTCAAAAATAGCTGGTGGATTGTGCAGTAATCATATCCTGGGCATTTGCTAGTTAGGGCAGCTGGTTTCAGCAACAAATCGGTTTTATTAACTTTGGGATACATGGAGAAATAAATAAAATCATTTCCTGAACAGTGGCCTCAGAAACAGTATACCGTGATACTAAAACGTGGTTTGGGGCTTTAAAGGTAACAGCCTACAAATATTTAAAATAAAGGGGTGGTACCGCCAGCACGTATATCGTTCAATTTATACTGGAACAACAGGCTCATCTTTACTGCTTTTTGTTTTGCATCATCCGCAACGCTGCCTGCAAACAATCCATCAATAGTTTGATGGAATAAAACGATCCATCTTTCAAAATGCTGGCTGTATATTGGCATGCCGGCATGTTTCATAAAAGGATTGCCACGGTAACCACCGCTGGCAAACAAAACGCTGTTCCAGAAACTATACATAACCTGCAGGTGTGGCGCCCAATCGCCAGGAATCTTCTGCTGGAAAATTGGACCGAGCAGTTCATCTTTTCGTACGGCGAAATAAAAGCTGTCAATCAATAATTTTATATCATCAGGTCCCTGGATGTCGGTCATGCTGCTAATATTTAATAAGGTACATTTTGAAATCTGTTACAGGATGCAGGGAGTGAATTTCGTCCTTTTTAAATAGGATGCTATCACCCCGGGTAAGTGTAAATGGTTCGTTGTTGAGCATTATGATCACTTCACCTTCAGTTATTATTGCCATAGCATCTGTGGGCGAAGTATGTGGCTTAATACTATAATTTTTTGAAACCGCCATCATGATTGCTTGCTGTTTATTGTTGTTATACACAATGCTGCTGCTGGCTTTGCCATCGGTATAGGCCAGATCTTTTACAATGCTGTTCATATTTATTTAATTTAAGCAAAGATAGCCGTACAATATTCATTTTTGTATGACGTACGTCATGCAGCAGCACTGGTTTATTACATATAAACCATATAGTGCTGTGCTGCTGAAAATAGTAATTAATTAGAAGGCCTGTGCCCCAGAAGTTAATGCCCTTTTCGCCATGCAGTAAGGTTTTTTGCCGGGCATCTGCTCAGACACTGGTGAAAATTGATTGAATAGTAATTGACACAGTTGATATTATCGCGGGTTGGAATTGATGTATGCAAAGCAAAAAACAACCGTGCTTAGACGCTGTAATAGAGGAGGTTCAGCCGACAGTAAACGGGTCGGAAAATGCACGGTAATTCATGAGATGAACCATTGAATTTGCCGACGCCTGTATTTATTTATTCTGAGAAGCTGCGCAAGTTTTTTTTGTTATCCAGCACACAAATCATTTCACTCAAAGATAGAAACAATGGCTTCTCTCCACTTCCCTGCATAACCGTCACTAAGGTATTCGATCAAATGAGGTAAGTGTATTCCACATATTAATAAGTTTTTTTTTAGCTTTTTGTGATTTGCCGGGCCTACTAATAATTGCTTGGAAATCATTAAGCTATAAAAGCATTTTGGCGGTTTACAACGGCAGCCTGCTTATTTCATTGCAGGGTTATCGTAGTTCTACTATTGCAAACAGTAAAAACCGATATTACATTTGTTGCGTATTTAACACGTCACACACAACACATCAAATTTTTAACGGACGCTAAATACTGAATTCAAATCCTCCCGAAAAACGCTCCTGTTTTATTTCTTAGATCCGCCCATTTATCCTCCAGAAAAATCAGTTAATCCCTTTATATATATGAAACTGATAAGTTCTACAACACGCAATTTTTTTCTACCAGCCAGGGCCCTGCAGCTGCCCGCTTATACTGTTAATACTACTTTTTTAGAAGCTGTTACAATCACAAGCAAATTCCACCGAAACAAGGCGTTCTCCCGGAATAAGGACTGATAGCGTACTGTCGCTTTAAGACTACCAAGCAGTTTTTTGCAATTATCATATATCATTTTTATACATTTTTCGTACACCTTAAAATTTCAAGCATGAAAAGATCTCTACCCTTTCAAACAACCTTTATCACCCTTGGTTTATTATTGCTGATGGTACACGCAAATGCGCAAACCATTACAGAATTTGTTTTCAGAAATCCAGTTTTAATAAGTGGTATTGCAGACCAGGATGGTGCCGTTTACAAATTCACCAATGTGGCACCGGGTGTAGATGCGAACGTTACCGTAATGGGCCGTTCAGGACCGGAAGTATTTCTTGATACGATTGATATTCCTTTATCAAATGGTATGGGTTATGACAGGGCGCTTCAACCGCAAGTCGGTTTACATGGCACTGCCCCGGCCAATACAAGCTGGTGGCTCAAATTCAAAGTCAATTTTTTGAAAGCTGGTACAAACAAGAAAGCTACTATGACAAATTTCGTAGCATCGGCTATTGATGTAGACGGTGACAATCTAAGCATCGCCGAGAATATAAAAATGTTCCAGGCCAATGCTGTTACCACTTCCATTTCAAGCGTATTAACAAGCATTCTGCCAGCCACTGCAATCTGTCCTAACGATCATCTTCCTGGCACACCGGTAGATTGTGGCGATTGCGACGGCAAAGGCTATATAGTAAAGTCGAATGGCAGTTTGCAGAATTGTGGTAAATGTAATAATACCGGAAAGATTTTTTTACTCTGTCGTCATCCCTGGATAGGCTCGGACATCCAGGTAAACGGTACATCATTTAATGCGCTTGGAATTGATACCCTGGCGGTTAATAATATGGCTACGTTTTCGTATGCAAATACAGATGAAGTTATCTTTAGCTACGGCGCTACAACCGGCGCTGCTGCATCTTCTGCAGGTCAGCGTTTAAATTCGCTTTGGTTTAAATCATTTAATTATTCTATGTCCTCGTTGTTGCCTTTACGGTTAATGGATTTTACAGCGGTTGCACAGCAATCGGGTATTATGCTGAACTGGTCAACAACCGCAGAAAAAGGGTTCAGTCATTTTATCCTGGAGCGTAGTACAGACGGGCTGAATTTTAAAGAGTGTGCTATGATCTATGGCAGTTCAAACACGGAAGCCATTTCTTATTATAAGTACAAGGATCAGGCATTTGAAAATGTACATGCTCTTTATTACCGCCTCAAAATGGTTGACGTAAGTGCGCATGCAAGCTACTCAGGTATCAAGGTGGTGAGCATCAATACTGGTAAAACTACCGCCACCATGACAGCCTACCCCAATCCTGCAAAAGAACAGGTTTACATCACAATTCCAACAGCATGGACGGGCAAAAAAGCGGTTGCAGCTATCTATAATACAGCGGGCATCCTGGTAAAAAATATCCAGTTGAATGCGGTAAATCAGACCGAAAACCTGGATGTTTCCCAATTAACAAAAGGACTTTACACAATCAATATTTCTTGCCAGGACACAAGTTTACAAGCAAGGATTATAAAAAATTAATTGATAATAAATTGAAAAGGTAGAATATCTTTTAAAAGGCCGGCTTGATAAAGCCGGCCTTCTTTTTTTGACAATTGCATCACCGGCTTTTTTTTACAGGCCCTTACAAAGTAAATTCTGGCACCCATTAAAATTTAAACTGCGCAGTAAATGCTATAAACAAGATGTCTTTGCCGGGGCTTACATCCTTTAAAAATGCGCCGGCCCTGAACCAGGTAAATTCAACCCGCAGGTAAAGAAATTTATCAGGCATGTAAACAAGATCAGTTGAAAACTGGTTACCAATAAATGTAGACAGGCTGTTTTTGCCGGAATAGATCAACGCTGCATTGGGTCCGTAGATTCCATCCGTGATGCGCTGCCGCCAGAATATATCACAATCCAGATTCAATGACATTTTTTTGGTAAAATCAAAGGCCAGTGAAGGATGAACATCGAAAAGATTAACAGGTCCAATCAATGATACCAGGCCAAAATAGCCACCTCTTGGAAATAAAGGATTAAAGGTTTGAATCTGCCCGTCTCCATATGTTTTATCCCCACTTATCAACTCTGTTTTCAATCCTATTTCGGGCTGTAATTTTGTCCGGCTGAATTTATATCCTGTATTAATAGAAAAAGTCCAAGCTGCAATGCGCTTATTATCCAGGTTTCCAAATTGGTAAAGACCTTCAACATCATATCGCCAATTGCCCTTACTGTTCCAGATACGGCTACCGATTGAATGACGGGTTTCTTTTCCCGCGCCATCATCAAACACAGCGTTGATTTTCCGGAGGCCAAAGTAATAAAGATCCATATTTTCAATAAGGGGTAGTTTGTTTTTTACGATGTAGGCTCCCCAAAATTTCGTGTTTTTATTGAACCCATCGTCAAAAATTTGTTGCTTTGAACGTACATAATGCGAAAAAAAGAGATCGGCTTTCCAGTCCTTATGGGTATAAACCAGCTTTGCTGCATCAAATGCCTGCCGATTATTTGGCCCATCTCTTACTGCAACCAGTCTTTGTGAACCATACAGTAACTCCTGGCGGCCAACCCGTATCATTACGGTATGCTTACTGTTGGAAAAAGGGACAACATCAACAAAGACCTGGTGAAGATCTAATTGGTTTTCGTCAACCGGGGAAGGGGCATCTTCTTTACCATTTGCAAGACTACTTTGTAATTGAACAAACGTTCTGAAATGTTTTCCAGCATGTAAATCAGCATGTACAAGCAGCCTTGTCAGAAGATAACCATCTTTATCCGCTGGAGGTTCTCCCCAGTTTTCATTTTTGAACCAGAGATATTGATAACGTATATCGCCACCTGTACTTATATAGGCAGTTTTATTTTTGCCAAGCGCTTTATATTTTAAGGATTTATACCAGCTTGTCGTGGTGTCGTTCCTGAGTAGAGAATAATCCTCATCATACCGAAGTTGTTTAAATGCGGCTGTATGCTGCGAAGCAGCATGCAGCGAGCTTATGATGGTCAGGAAAAGAACAGTCCTTTTCATAAATAAAGTTTCTAATTATATAAAGCCTGCAGGAGAACTAACTTGCTCTCCCAATCATTCTATGGCAAGTGAAACCACTGAAGCATGACTGACAAACTATAAATCTTTTTTAGCGCTTTTTTCTTTGATGTCCTTATAAGCATTCGGGATATTAAAATTGTAGTGCAGCCAGTTAAAAAGTTCATAGCCTTTATCAAATTCTTTCATGGTAACTGCTTCCCTGGTTTGGGCTATGGTAAGATTGTTTTTTACTGCCTGCTCAATATGCTGTTTTAACGTATTTATGTAATCAACCGTATATTTTATGCCGGTTTTACTGGTAATGCGGCCATGCCCCGGAACAACAATATCATTTTCACCAACCATGTTATATATCTTATTCAGGTTATCTGACGGCTCCAGGAAATAGCCGTCAAAAAGCCACGGTATAGCGGGGCTTTCGGCAATAAAAGGGTTGCCCGCCCAAAGTATATTTCGGGCAGGCGTTTTTACAAACACAAATAAATCGGCAGGCGATTGTGCTGTACCAATATTCATGATTTTCACCGTATTGCCGTGTCCCATATTCAGTTGTAAACTTTGGTATTTTGGGATGGCCATATCTGCTGGCCTGAAAGTACTTTCTTCAATACCTCTTTCTTTACCAAACAGCATTACCATAAACTGCTTTATATTTTCAAAGTTCTTTGTGAGATTTTCTTTACAAAATTCATTTTGGATGATAAGTGTTTCTTTGGGTAAAAGGTAATTGCCAAAACAATGGTCGCCATGGTCACTTGTATTGATCGCATATACAATTGGCTTTTGCGATACTGAACGGATTAATTTGTACAACTGATCATATAATCTTCTGGAGAGCATGGTTTCAATAACCAGGATCCCTTTCTCACCAACAATAAATCCGGCATTGGTTGCCTGTGGAATGCCCTTGGTGGTTTCCGTTTCCGCAGTAGCAGGAACAATTGCATACACATGCTCAGTGAGCTCTTGTAAGGTCAATGTTATTTTATTGGCATCCCAGATGGGAACTGTTGGCGGCATAGGAAATTGGGCGTACAAAAAAGGCGGTAAGCAAAGCAATACGATGGCGATCAGTGTGGAACCAGTGGCTGTAATTGATTTCATGATGTTGAATTTTAAGATGAGCATTTCTATTTTTGATATCCACCATAATATTTAACTGGTGACCAGGCTGGTATTACTGCAGGCATAGGGGGATTATAGGAACTGTATTTGCCAGCGGCATACACTATCTTTCCATTTACAATGGTTAGCAGGGCTTCAATATTTTTTATTTTGTCGGGCTCAATTGAAAAGTAATCGCTGGATAAAATCACCATATCTGCATACATCCCTTTTATTAATTTTCCTTTTTTATATTCTTCACCGGAACACCATGCACTACCGGACGTGTATAATTGCAAGCCGGTAAATTTGTCCAGTACCTGGTCTTTTGGCCAAAACTGCATGCCGCCAATTGTTTTACCGGTAATTAGCCAGTGCAGGGCCATCCAGGGATTATAGGTGGATATTCTTGTAGCATCAGTACCCATTCCAACAGGAATTCCCATGGCCAGCATTTTCTTAACGGGAGGTAAAGAACGGTTTGGCGGACCGTATAATTTTTGATATAACTCCCCCTGGAAATACATCCTGGATTGCACAGCTACGCCACCGCCTAATTTCTTTAAACGTATGAGCGCTGTGTCAGTGATGGTTTCTGCATGGTCAAAAAACCATCTCAATCCATTGAATGGAATATCCCTGTTTACTTTTTCAAAAACTGTGAGCATTCTTTCAATGGATTCACCGTAAGTAGCATGCAACCTGAAAGGCCACCTGTTTTTTACCAATAATCGTATTACAGGTTCCAAATCTGTTTCCATTTCCGCTGATAAAATTGTTCTTGGTTCCAGGAAATTCTCAAAGTCTGCCGCTGCCGCCACAAGGTTTTCTCCTGCACCTTCGGTGGTGTATCCGTTTGCAATCAGCATGTGGTCATTTTTATTGGGATAGGTCATAGTTAGCCACCGTTCATAATCCTCCTGTTCTTTTCCTTTCTTTTGTGCGAACAAATAATAGGAGGTCCGGAGGGTTAACTTTCCCTGCTTTGCCAACTCAAGTGCTACCATATAATCATCCGGGTAGTTTTGTCCACCGCCGCCAGCGTCAATTACGCTGGTCAAGCCAAACCTGTTTAATTCGTGGTAAAATTGCAATGTGCTGTTCAGCCTCTCTTCCTGCGTAAGTTTGGTTGTTAAAGCCAGCGTTGTGTAAATTGCTTTTGGTGTTTCTTTTGCGTACAGCATGCCAGTGGGTGATCCATGTTTGTCCAGTTCAACCAGGCTGCCCTCATAATGCGTGTTGGCATCATACTTTAAAACAGCCAATCCTTTTTTATTTACAAAAGCTTTACCATAGAGATAGGTTATCAAGACAGGTTTATCAGGAACTGCCGTATTTATTTCATCCAGGGTGGGTTGTCGTTTTTCTTCAAACTGAAATTCATTCCATCCACCAACTACTTTTATCCAAACTCCCTCGGGCGTTCTTGCTGCCTGTTCTTTTAACATTTCCATAGCCCGTTTCAATGTTTTAACGCCATCCCAACGGAGTTCACTGTTGTAATTCAGGCCTTCCCTTATGGCATGGATATGACTGTCATTCAAACCGGGAATTACCGTTTGGCCACCGGCATCAATAATGATTGTTTTTGAATTTTTATAGTCAGCCAGTATTTGAACAGAACTGCCTGTTGCTAAAATGATTCCATCTTTTACCGCTACAGCCTCCATAAATTCGCCGGGCTTTAGCATGGTTGCTATTTTACCATGCTGCACTATCAGGTCTGCTTTTTCCTGGGCTTCTGATGTAAGGCATGAGAGTAACAGCAGCGAAAAAACAACTTTTTTCATCTGTAGTAATTTTTTAGAAACAATGTGTTGAAAAAAAGGGTAGTAGTTATTTTGATATAAAAAAGTCCAGCAAACCCTTTTGTACCTGCGCTGTTTGCTCCTGCACCACCCAATGTCCTGATCCCATAATTTTTACTTCAGCTACACTGGTTGCCACCAGCCTGGAATGCGTTGCAAGAAACGGGGCACTAAAATATTCACCACCCATTGCCAGTAGGGGCATGGTTAGTTTCGTTTTCATAAACCCATGGTTATCCTTTACGTCCTGTGGAAATTCGCCAAACCAATGAAAACTTCCCGTAGTAGCACCTTTTGTGGAGTAGGCTCTTATAAATTCATCAGATTCTTCTTTGGTGAAAAAATTCTTTGCCGGTGTTACAGTCGTCCAGAAATCCGTAAAGAATATTCTTTCTTTGCCTGCTACAATTTCGCCCGCCACAGGTCTTGCAAAGAAACCAAAATGCCAAACCGTCGTATACAGTTTCGTCCACACTGGTTCAATACCCGGAATTAAAGCATCTAACAACGCTATTTTTTTAACTTCCGTACCATATTGTGCGGCATATGCATAAGCTACCATCAATCCAATGTCATGGCCTGCCAGGTTAATAGTTTTATAGCCCAATTGTTTTACAAGTTCATGAATATCTGTTGCCATATTTTTTTTATCATAGCCGCCTGCGGGTTTATCAGATTCACCCACGCCGCGGAGATCAGGCGCTATTACAGTAAAGTGTTTGGAAAGCTCGGGCAGCAGCCTGTTCCACATATACCAATTTTGACCAAAGCCATGCAGCAGCACCAATGGTTCTCCGTAACCGCCTATAACATAATGTATGTTTATGCCATTGACAGCGGCAGTCTGGTGTTTAAAATTGGCAGGGGGCGATGCGGGTTTATTCTCGGGGACAATAGCAGTATCACTTATTTTTTTTTCTGCAATTTCAGCTGGCTTGTCCGTGTTATTGTTACAGCCAACAGCAAACAACAGTATGGCAAAAAAAATAGCAACCGGAATCAATCTTATTTTTAAATTATTTGTGTGCATAATATATTTTAACTTGATTATTAATTTATCTATTTTGTCCTAAGGTTTTTTATCTGGTGGGAGCGTGCGCAGCCGCTTCAATTACATCGGCTACCGCATTTGCTTTTGCAATGAACAACGCATGGCTGCCTTTAATTTCTGTTACAATGGAACCGGCTCTTTTATATACCCTGCGTTCAATCTCAGGATTGATGCTTTTATCTTCGGCGGCTACAATTGCATAAGAAGGTTTTGTTTTCCAGGCGGCCCTGGTTACCGGCCTTAAGAAACATCTGACTGCAATAGGTGCCTGAGACGCAAACATAAAATCAGCTTTCTCCTGGCTTACATCAGCAACAAATCCTGCCCTGAATTTGGCGCTGTCATAATACACGAATCCTTTTTCATCAGGAGGAAGAATGCCATTGTCTGCATCAGGTGCGGCACTTTTAATTAGGTCAAGTGAAGTCTCACCTTCATCAGGCACAAATGCAGCAACATATACCAGGCTTACCACTTTTGCGGCATTTCCGGCCTGTGTTATTACAGTGCCTCCCCATGAATGACCGACCAGTACTACTGGTCCCTGCAGTTTATCAACTACCCGCTCAGTTGCTGCAACATCATCTTCAAGAGACGTTAGCGGATTTTGAACCATTGTAACATGATAACCCCGCTGCTTCAATATTTTGTAAACATTTTCCCAGCCAGAACCGTCAGCAAACGCGCCATGAACAATAACAATATTTTTTACGACGGCAGCAGTTTGTGCGTGCAGGGCCACAGCAGGTACAAATACAAATGCCAGGCAAGTAAGTGATATTACAGCGGCAGTGTAAAGTTGTCTGATTCCATTTTTTCTTTGCATGTTGTTTGGTTTATTGTAATGTTTTTATAATTAGTGTTTAAGCATTTCCTGTGCATACTGCACACCGGTACCGTAAGCACCACCATATTTTTTTATCAGGTTATTTACTGGGGTGTATGTTTCCTTTCTTGCCCAGTCACGCTGCAATTCCAACAGGTATTGCATTGCTGTCATAGTTTTAATACCAAATTGTGTCATCCTGTTAATAGCCATGTCATGCGCCTCCTTGCTTACATCACCACAGGCATCAGTTATAACATAAACATCATAGCCTTCTGATTTAGCGGACATAGCCGGGCCAACAATGCATACGCTTGTCCAGAGGCCGGCAAATGCGATTTTCTTTTTGGCTTTAGCAGTAATGGCTTTGTAGGCATTGACGTCTTCCCAGGTATTCATACTTGTTCTGTCCAGATAACTTGAAGTTGCCAGGGGATAGAATTCCATGATTTCTGGAAAAACAGGACCACTGAATGATTTTTCCGCAACGGTAGTTACAATGGTTGCTACATTAAATATTTTGGAAGCCCCTGCTACTACAGCAGCATTATTTCTGAGCAGATTAATGTTGATGCTGGAGGTAGCAAAAGCCATCTGGCCTTCAAAATCTATCAGCACCAATGCATGATTATCTGGCGTTAATAACTCGGGTGAAGCCTTCTGCGATTTCACGGAAAACGAGGAAAGGAGAATGATGAACATCGTAATAATTTTTGCAGTTATCTGTTTCATAATTTAGTTTGGTTTGAGTATTTATAAAATAGCATTAAGCTTTGTTTTCTAATTTCCTTAAATGGTAAATGTTAAAAAAGCATTATTGTTTCCCAATCCATGCTAATATATAATCGGCATTTTCTTTCCAGGTTGGCTGGCCTAAAACAAAATGGTTGCGCCCGGAGAATTCCTGGTATTCCGTCACTGAATTGCTGTTTTTGTATTTTTTAAAATTTGAATAATTGAGCGATGCCGGTATAGTATGATCTTTACTGCCCGATACAAATAAGAGCGGCGCATGCGGGTTTTCGAAATTGATCCTGGCAATTTTTGTAACAGTGTCCCTTACCATTAGTTTAGATTCCGGTATGGCAAATTTGTAATAGGATGCTTTCTGTTGCTCACAGTCCATGCCATTTGTAAAAGCATATCTCCAGCGTCTGAAAGACATCATATAGGATTTCTCAACAGGGGTAAAAAGCCCCAATGCACCCCAGCCGGCTTTTAAAAAGGAGAACTTAAAAGTGAAGACGCCCTGTGGTGGCACTGAATGAATGGCAACACCCATTGTACCAAGACCCCGTTGCAACAATAACTGAACAATCAGGCCGCCGATAGAGTGACCAATGAGTATTGGCTTTTCCGGTAGATTCTTAGCAATGTCTGCATAATACTCAATGAGCGCAGCCAGCCTGTTTGAAGCAACCAATGCATCAGGCTGCCTGTTTCTGAGCACTTCTGCGGGGGCGTCTTTATGCGGCCAGGCCGGCGCCAGCGTAGTATAGCCTTTTGTTTCGAAATAAGTTTTCCATGCATCCCAGCATTGGTTGGTGACGAATGCGCCGGTAATAAAAAGTACTGAAGCAGTACGACCCGATACAGAATTGCTTTTCATAACAGTAGTATTTGCAAACTAAATACCACTGTGTTAATTGCTTGGATATCAGCTTCTCATCCGGGAACCAACAGCAGGGCTGCTATTTTATTTCGTAGTTTTATAAACAAAACCACGAAATAAAACGGTATTTTATTTTTATCTTCCATACTTAATCTTCATTTGATAATCTCATTATTAACGAAAGGTTCTTTAGCCCCAGCGGATTATAAGGCCTGCGTAATCAATTTCAGATTTAAGATGATACATGTATTAAAAAGGCATTATTTATGAGCATTGATTATGTAAACAATCTCTTGAAGTGCCTGCTATTGATCATTATCGTTACAGCCGGAATTAGTTTTTCAGCGAAAAGTCAACATACTACCGCTCAAAAAAATATCAGCAGGCTGCTGTATCAATTGAAAATAAGCAGTGCTGATAGCGGCCGGGTGTACTTACTTGATGAATTAGCTGAGAGGTCCTTCGGACAATCAGCAATAAGCAGGGAGGCGTTTGGCAAGAGTTTCGGCTTTTTACAACAAGCTGCCCGGTTGTGCGATTCATTGCACCTCAATTTTGAGCGGGGCCAGTATAGAACTTTATGCATTCTGGGGCGGCTTTATATCTGGTCAGACAGTTTGGCCCGCGGCAAAGAAATCTTTATGAAACTGGTTTACATCAACCGGCAACGTGGTGATAAAAGCAAGGAGGCGGAAAGCTGGTTTAAATATAGCCAGGCTTTATTTCTATACGGTAAGCCTGTCATTGAAATAGAGACCGGATGCAAAAATGCCGCAGCGCTGTATGTTCAAATCAATGACAAAAAATCGGAAATCGATGTGTTGCTCCAGTTAGCCCTCTGTCGTTTTCAGTATAATCTCCGCCATAGTGTTGAACAGGATCTTTTAGACATTCTTAAAAAGCCTGCAGTAAGTGCTGGCTATAGATTACCTGATATTTATTTTTATCTATCCGCAGTTAACCGGTATAAGGGCAATTTTAATAAAGCCCTTGATTATGCACTACGCTCACAGAAATATATGGAAGCGCAGCATGATACAGCGAGGTCTGACAATTTTTTCGGAGAAATTGCCCAGGTATACGAGTTGCTGGATAAGCCTGTGGAAAGTGCCTTTTGGTACAAGAAGTGTTTAAAAAAGAGAGAAAGCCTGGGTTCATACCCGCAGAATGCGCTATACCGCACGTATGGAATGCTGGTTGTACAGTTACTTAAAACGGGCAGCCAGCGAGAAGCATTCAGAATAATGAAAAACCTTTCAGCAAGCAACCCGCCGGAGGGACAGGCACTTGGCTCATTTTTCCAGAGTATGGCTTATTGCTACGACGCCAGGGGTGCAATCGATTCGGCTAAAAAATATTATGCCAGTTCATTAGATATTTATTCCAGCACCAACGCAAATTCGGAGGTCATTGCAATCGCCTGTTATGACCTGGCGAAATTTTATGTAAAACAAGGGGCATATAAAGATGCTGCACCGTATATAAATAAGATGTTGCCCATAGCAGTATCTTCTCCAATGATTGCAGGCATCAGGCTGCTGCAGTTTAAGATTGATTCAGCAGGCGGCAGGTATTCATCTGCCATCAGGCATTTGCAGCAATACAACAGCATGAATGATTCTATGTTTAACGCAACCAAAAGTAAACAAATAGAAGAATTGCAGATTCAGTATGAAACAAATAAAAAAAATAGCGACCTGGTAAGGAAAGATCAGGACATTTCGCTCTTGAAAAAAAACAGTGAATTGCAAAAAGTGAACTTACGGCAAGCAAAAGCTTTTCGCAATATTATCCTGGCAAGTGCGCTATTACTTGTTGTGTTGCTTGTATTGGCACATAACCGTTACCGGTTAAAGCAGCGCACCAATATAGAACTGGAAGCGCAGCAAAAGCTGATCAATCAAAAGAATGTATCATTGCAACAACTGGTAAATGAAAAAGACTGGCTGGTAAAGGAGATACATCACAGGGTTAAAAATAACTTTCATATTGTAATGGGTTTATTGGGCACTCAATCCGGGTATTTGCAAAGTAAAGAGGCTGTTCTTGCCATGCAGGAAAGTCAGCAACGCGTCCATGCCATGTCTCTTATTCATCAAAAATTATATCAGTCCGAAAATCTTTCTGCTATCAATATGCCTGATTATATTCATGAGTTGGTTGAATACCTGAAAGATTCTCTTGATACACGGCGGCGTATCAGTTTCCTGGTACATGTTGATCGCGTCGAAATGGATCTTTCCTATTCCGTTCCTGTTGGGTTAATCCTGAATGAGGCTATCACCAATGCTATAAAATACGGTTTTGCCGGCAACAGGACAGGCAATATCTGGATTTCACTATTGTATACTGATGAGAATAAGATGTTGTTGACCATAGCCGATAATGGCGCCGGTTTACCGGCAGGTTTTGATCTTGAAAAAAGAGATACAATGGGAATCAACCTGATGAAAGGGCTAACCGAAGACCTTGGTGGAACATTTTTAATGCAAAATATGGAAGGCGCCCGGATTACCATTGCATTTACTTACGATCCCGATATGGCAGTTGTTGCTGCTCCATTACAACAGGTACAAAACGTAGCGTTATGAAAGAAAAAATCCTGATTGTGGAAGATCAGTTTGTAGAAGCAGATTATCTAAGGCTGATGCTTACAAAAGCCGGGTACAGGGTATGTGCAATTGCGCGTTCTGTACCTGAAGCCATGGTCATCCTGCAACAGGAAAACCCAAAGCTGGTATTGCTCGATATTTTTTTGAAGGGTAAGCTGACAGGTATTGACCTGGCCAGGCATCTGAAGGAGAAAGGCATCGCATTCATTTTCCTTTCAGCCAATTCAAACGAAGAAATTTTAACTGCTGCAAAAGCTACTGAACCCTATGGCTTCCTGGTAAAGCCATTCAGGGAAAAGGATTTGCTTGTTTCTTTAGAGATAGCACAGTACCGGAATGAGCACAGTATAGAATCAAGGTTACTAAAGGAAGAGATATTACAAAATCAGCTGGCAACTATCATCAATGAAAAGGAAAGCTGGGAGCAGAAACTTATGAAACTTGGTAGAATATTGCAACCTTATATTCCTTTCGACTATCTCGCAGCAGGTTTCAATACACTTGACCAAAACCCATGCCATGCGTTGGGTTTCCTGCGAATCGGGTTTGACGAATACCAGACTATCGGCGTCCAGGAATTGTGTAATATTACCGGTCTCAGCAAGCAGGAGATTGACAACCTGCATGCATTATCCGTTGTTGATAAAAAGCCTGCCATTTTTAATGACGCCGAATTCCAAAACGCCATTCATACAGCTTCTATCAAAAGACTATTCGCAACCACTTTTGATCTGCAGTCACATCTCCTGCTGACTTTGCAACTATCGAACGGGGAATTTTTTAATTTTTGCTTTTATAGCCGCCGGTCCGACACCTATCAAACCGAGCATATTGACCTTTTCAACCGCCTGGAAAATGTGTGGACAAGGAGTATTGAAACCTTGTTTCTACAGCAGAAAAAAAGTCCTTTCCTTACGATGCTCCAACCAGGTAAATATGCAGGTGATGAAAAATATCCCGTTGCGGCCTTCAATGGTATTATTGGGACAAGCCATTTATTATTAAATGTTTTTGATAATATAAGTATGGTAGCCGGTACAGACACTTCTGTATTAATATTGGGTGAAAGTGGCACCGGTAAAGAAAGAATTGCCGATTGTATTCATAAGCTTTCGTCACAAAACGGAAAACCATTTATAAAAGTGAACTGCGCTTCTTTGCCACCTTCGCTTATTGAATCAGAATTATTTGGTCATGAGAAGGGGGCTTTTACCGGGGCCAATGATAAAAGGATTGGGAAGTTTGAACAGGCAGACCAGGGAACTATCTTTTTAGATGAGATAGGCGAGTTGCCGCTGGAACTGCAGGGTAAATTTTTACGTGTACTGCAGGAAAAAGAAGTAGAGCGGGTAGGGGCCCGGGCAACCATTAAAATAAATGTGCGCATCATTGCTGCTACCAACCGAAACCTGGAAAAGGAAGTAGCCGAAGGCAGGTTCAGGCTCGACTTATATTACAGGCTCAATGTTTTTCCAATTTTGCTACCCGCTTTACGGGAGCGAAAAGAAGATATACCTGCACTGGCTACTCATTTTATTAACTGTTACAACCGGAAGACTGGTAAAAAAGTGATGGGCATTTCAGAGAAAGTCTTAAAGAAATTTACTGCCTATGACTGGCCCGGAAATATCCGTGAACTGGAACACCTGATTGAGAGAAATATCCTGCTTGCAAAAGGCACCCATATAGAAGATATCAATTTACCTTCATTTACAATTGCTTCAGCGGCAGAAACCCGTATAAAGACAAATGAGGAAAATGAACGGGACCATATCCTGCTGGTGTTAAAAAAATGTAACGGCAGGATATGGGGTGCGGGCGCAGCAGCTGAAATATTAAATCTTCCCCCTACTACACTGAAATCAAAAATGAAAAAATTGGGTATAAAGAAAGCTTATATTCAATAGTGGTTTTTTATCGGAAAAGCATTTAATGCCCGCTTTGAAATGCGGACGCCTGATTGCTTTTTTTACATTATACGATTCGGTTAAGAACAACTTACAAGCCAGTCATCTTCTCTGCACTTTCGGGATAACGGGCACCCTGTATATCAATTCTGCTGGCAGTTTCTTTAATTTCATCCAGGTCTTTGTAGCTAAGTTCAATTTGCGTAGCCCCATTATTTTCCTGTAACCTTTTTAATTTTGTTGTGCCCGGAATAGGTACAATCCATTCTTTTTGTGCCAGCAACCATGCCAATGCGATTTGTGCCGGCGTAGCATTTTTCTCTGCGGCAAATTTGTTGAGCAGGTCAATCAAAACCTGGTTTGCTTTTCGGTTTTCAGGTGTAAAACGCGGAACGCTGTTGCGAAAATCTGAACTATCCAATTGGGTGTTCTCATCAATCTTTCCGGTCAAAAATCCTTTACCAAGCGGACTAAACGGAACAAAGCCGATGCCCAGCTCTTCCAGTGTTGGTATAATTTCTTTTTCAGGTTCCCTGGTCCAGAGGGAATATTCACTTTGCAAAGCAGTAACGGGTTGTACTGCATGTGCGCGGCGGATTGTTTGTGCGCCTGCTTCTGAGAGGCCAAAATGTTTGACCTTCCCTGCTGTAATCAACTCTTTTACTGCGCCGGCTACGTCTTCAATGGGAACAGCAGGGTCTACGCGATGCTGATAGTATAAGTCAATAATATCAACCTGCAGTCTTTTCAATGAACCCTCCACTACTTTTTTTATGTGTTCCGGACGGCTGTTCAAAGCATTCCATCTTGCATTTGCTTCGTGTTCGTTTGCAGGCACCCAACCGAATTTTGTTGCAATGGCTACCTGGCCTTTGAAGGGCAGTAAAGCTTCACCGAGCAGCTCCTCATTGATAAGCGGGCCATACACTTCTGCAGTATCAAAAAATGTAATGCCCTGTTCAACCGCAGCACGTATCAATGCCATCATTTCTTTTTTATCTTTTGCCGGACCATAAGACCAACTCATACCCATGCAGCCTAATCCAAGGGCGGATACTGCAAGACCACTATTTCCCAATAATCGTTGTTGCATAATGTTAGTTTTATTTTTTTATACTGTTGTATTCTTCGTCTGTTACCGGCTCTAACCAGGTCACTACGCCGTTTTGCGCATTGGGGCTAATGGACAGGTGTGTAAAATAACTGTCGGGAGTTGCACCATGCCAGTGGATGATGCCAGGGCTAATCTGGACAACATCCCCTTTTTTTAAACGTTGAATGGGTTGACCTTTTTCCTGGCAATACCCTTCGCCGTCAAGGCAAATTAATATTTGGCCTGCCGGATGTGTATGCCAATTGTTTCTGCACCCGGGTTCAAAAATTACATTGCCAATGGGGCAATTAAAAATATCTTCTTTTAAAACCAGCATTTGTACCCATGCTGTTCCGGTAAAATAATCTGCCGAAGCTTTTTCTCCCCTGGGAAAGATTTGATCCTGGTGAGCCATATAATTTTTCTGCTCCATTTTTTTAAATTTTAATGATTTTTGTGAAAATGATATCAGTCAGGTTTTACATCTTTTAAAATATTAATGGCATTTGATATGCGGGGAAAACCTATGTACGGGTAACACTGTACCATAGCCGCAATCAATGTTTCCTTACTATTGCCGGTTTTAAGGTTGCCAAGCGCGTGTGACGCCATTTGTCTTTCTGTTCCGCCCAATGAAGCCAGTGCACAGAATATCAACAGTTCCCTGGTTTTGATATCCAATCCATCTCTTGTATAAAAATCTGCAAAAAGTGATTCAGTTAGCATATCCGGGATGATGGTATTGAAACCACCCGGCAAATCTTTCATGGCTGTTTTCATGCCATCGCCATACAGGGGTACCTGCATTTCCTTTCCTTTTTGCAGCCTGTTTTCTTCTGTTATGGTTGCAGTATTTTCTAACGGCAGTTTTATTCCCCTGCTTTCAAAAACGCTGTTGATAGTTTCCACCGCATTGAGCACTTTCGGAAAACCAATAAAGGGGGCCAGTTGGTAAATACTTTCCCGTATCTCAATTGGCTTTACACCAACATTTAATGCAGCATTAGCATGTGATTTTAATTGTGGCAGGGTTTGGTTGACAGTAAGGGCGGTTATGGTGATAAGTTCCCTCGTTCTGTCATCCAGTGTTCCTGCATAAAAAACTTCGCCAAATATAAAACGTTGCAATATGTTCATTAATTCCGGGTCGGTTTTGCTGGCAGTTATTTGCTGCCCAAACAAATCCTTGTATTTGCTTTCTGCTCTTTCTATCCTGGTCATGGTTAATGTTTTTTGTTTCGGTTGCTTAGTGCTGTCCTGAGCTTTTATTTGCGGTAAAAACAAAGCAATCACCGCGGTGGATAATAAAATTTTCTTTATCATGTAAATAGATTTAAGGAGGTTTTTTTGCAACTATTTGACCACCTGTTTTTTTATTTTTTGCAATATAAATGGCTGCCCTGGCGCCAGCACAATAATTCGCCCGGGATTAATTACGCGTTCCGACAGATGTTTTGGGTCGCCATTAAAAGGAATAAAATCCGGCGCATCAACAGAGCCCCAATGTGCAAGTACGACGGGTGTGTTTGGGTAGGCGTTTGCTATTTTTACGGCCCCATCCAAACCCGAATGAAAGGCTGCATCTTCTGAATAATCAAACAGGATAGCATCCGGTGTGGGCATATGCAATTGTTCCTGCATAAATTTTGAATCGCCCGGTGCCCAGATGGAGCCATCCGGGGTATTGAACCAAAACCCACAAGCATCGCCCGGTTCATAATATCGCTGACCTGTTTTGGGAAAGTTATTTTGCCATGCATGGTCTGCAAGCGTTAACCTCGCAGATACGTTTCCAAAACGAAACGTATCGCCAATAAAATGGCCAACGGAATGAAATCCCTCATTTTTCATTAAAGAATCTACATAAATGGTGGAATGAAATGCTTTTGTGACAGCAGCAAGGTCATGAAATGTTGCAACACTGTAGTGGTCATTATCGCTGTGCGTAGCAAACACGGCATCAAGCCGCGGAACATCTTTCGGTTTGATGGGAAAATTAATTAACAACGGCATATCGTATCCTTGCAGCAGGGGATCAATCATAAACGTAGTGCCGCGGCTGTTTACTAAAAAGCCTGCCATGCCTAACCATGTTAATGTGGTAGTTGCAGATGGTCCGAACGCTGCTGCAGCAAGTGGCTGCGTACCAGGCGCTTTGGCCTGGTACTTTTTTATGTTTTTTTTAGCTGTGCTGTCAACGGCAGATTGGGAGTAACCGGTTAGGTTGAAAACCACGATAGGTGCCAGCAATAAGAGGGATAATGTTCCTTTCATAATTATTATTTGGTTCACAGGAAAGTAATGCTGATTGATATTGTAAAGGTGAGGTATATAATTTACCCTTTACTTATACCAATTACGGTATTTCTTACCATTTTTACCGGTTGGTACAAATACGGATACACTGAAGGGACGGCATGCTTACATTTGTAGCGCTTAAATGCCCGTTATGGAATCCATTATTAAAATAGAAAACGTAGCCCAGTTTAATACACAGCGCGGGCAAAAAACCCTGCACCCGCTGGTAGCTGTATTGGACCAATCTTTTTCAAATCCTATAAGGGAAGCGCGTTATATTTCAGAATTGTACATTATTTTTTTAAAAGGGGAGCCGCATGGCCAGTTAAAATATGGCCGCAGTCATTACGATTACCAGGATGGCACATTGCTTTTTATTTCGCCCGGCCAGGTTTTTGGTTTTGAAGATAGCGGCAAAATTTTACAGCCCTCAGGATGGGTACTGCTATTTCACCCGGATTTGATTCGTGGAACGCAGCTGGGCAGGCATATAAAAGAATATAGTTTCTTTTCATACGATTCAAATGAAGCATTGCATGTTTCTGACAGGGAAAGAGCCATTGTGCTGGAATGTTTCAATAAAATCCGGTACGAACTGGACCATGCCATTGATAAGCACAGCAGAACATTAATTGTAACCAATATTGAACTGTTCCTTAATTATTGTGTACGTTTTTATGACCGCCAGTTTATTACACGCGACGATGTTCATAAAGATGTACTGCTGCGCTTTGAGAAATTACTGGACGATTATTTTCAGTCGGGTAAACCGCAATCGCTCGGCTTACCTTCGGTGAGTTATTGTGCTGGCGTACTTAATTTGTCGGCAAACTATTTTGGTGATTTGGTAAAAAAGGAAACAGGAAAAACGGCACAGGAGTTTATACATACCAAAGTAATTGACATAGCTAAAGAAAAAATACTGGACATCAGTAAATCAATCAGTGAAGTGGCCTATGAAATTGGCTTCAAACATCCTCCGCATTTTACCCGCCTGTTTAAGCAGTATGTTGGTCAATCGCCCAATGCATACCGGGGGAATTAATTGACGAAACCCTTGCAAAATAAAAATGCGCAACCGTCATTTCTATCGCGAAGTTTTATCCGCTATAGAAAATGAAGGCTGCGCACCGTATATTTTAATAAACGAATTACAGGTGTTCCAGTTGCATGCGGGTATTGGTAAGCAACCTGTATTGTGCTTCAATGATGGCCAGTAAGTGTTTTGGAAGGTCCCTGATTTCAGCCAGCGTGTTTTTATACCATTTTAAAATAGTGGCTTCTATCGTTTTGATCGATGCAAGAATTTTAACCGCCGTTTTTTTGCCGTGCAGCAAGTGAGCGAAAGTTGCATCCGACCCCTGCAGCTGCCGGCTATCTGTAGATTCCTGTCCATTCATCAGGAGATATAGTTGATGGATATTGGCTTCACTTTCATCAGCCCTTGCATTATAGAAATCTTTAAAACTTTCTTCACTGGTTAAAAACGCTGCCTGCTCGTAAGACATCATGCGCTGGTAATTGGCGTTAATAAGAAATTGTATATTCTTGTCGGGGATAGTGCTGTGCTGCATAAAATTTTTGTTGATTGTTAAGCAATGGTGTAATATCTATAGATAAATTTCATGCCATCCGGAAAACGGTACTGCCGACGCCGTAAAAGCTTAATATAGGGGATTAGATTCCACAAATAGACATTGAGTTAACAGATTGGGTAAACGGTGCTGCCAAAAATATTCTGGCTTTATTTTAACCGCGTGATGATAAATTATTGACGGAGCAAATTAATTTGAGACATCTCCCGGCCGGTAAGCAAAAAAAATTGTACTTTAAAGCATCGTACAATTAAAAAAATTACTATGCCGGCACACATCAGCAGGAGAACATTTTTAATGCAGGGAACAATGGCTACGGCCGCGTTGGCAACCAGCGCATGGCCATCCGGCAGCCAATTAAAAATCGGGTACGCCGCCATTACATGGGGAGACAGTATTCCGCAGGCGATACAGGACATTACATCCGCAGGTTACAAAGGCATACAATTGCGCTCAAATGCTGTTGCACAATTTGGCAACAGGCAAGCGGAACTGCTGTCTATGCTTGAACAACAACATTTACCCCTGGTGATGTTTTCCAGTGGCAATGCCAATATCAATACAGGCGATGACGAAGCAGTGATAAAAATGCATACAGACAATGCAAGGTTTGTGTACTCACTGAAAGGCAGTGATATGCAGGTCACCAATTCATCCAGGCCAAAACAAGGCAACCCCACAAAGGAAGATTTGCAGAAATTTGGGAAATTGCTCAATGAGATTGGTAAAAGAACGGCTGACCTGGGTGTTACTACCAACTACCATAACCACATGGCACAATTGGGTGAGACGCCCGGCGAAGTGGCCACCATTCTTGATAGTTGTGATAACCGGAATGTGAGGCTGTTGCTGGACATTGCCCATTACCAGCAAGGGGGAGGCAATCCGGTAGAAGCTATTAGCCAATACAGGGAAAGAATAAAGAATATACACCTGAAAGATGTTCGCCCGTTACAGGGGGAAGATGCAAAACGCTACCAGTTTGTTGAACTGGGGCAGGGTACGGTAGATCTACCCGGTGTTTTTAAAGCACTAAACAATATTAATTTTAAAGGATGGGGTATTGTGGAACTGGACGCTGTGCCCGCAAAAGATAAAACTCCTTTGCAATGTGCAAATACTTCGAAAGCCTACCTCGAAAGTATCGGCGTGAAAATATAAAAGCATACGGGCAATTTTCCTGCAAAGTTTATGTAACGATTCAATGATCTGATGGAAGCTTTTGTTCGTTGGTTACGGTTGCAGGGGCGGATGATACGCGTTGACCGCTCCATACAAAAGAAAGCGCGTTTATTTAATTACAGCCGGATACCCTGTTTGGGGTATTTTTTTTTTACATGGTTCGTCGTAATATTAACCACTCCGGCTACTGTAGTAATATCGTTACTGGCAGGTACGGGAACAGTCTGTGTAATACAATACAGTGTATTTGATAGTTACACCTTCGTTCATACCTATAAAATTCTGTTAGCAGGCAGTTTACATTTAACCTTTAAAATAAAAAGTATGGCACAGTTTACAGTAAATCCGGACCGCTTCGACCCCTACAAAAATTTCAAGTTCCGGGTTAAATGGGATGGCAAATACCTGGCCGGCGTAAGTAAAGTGAGCGGACTTAAAAGAACCACAGAAGTGGTGGAATTCCGGGAGGGTGGCGATCCATCCACGAGCCGGAAAGCACCGGGACGTACAAAATATGAGCCCATCATCATAGAACGCGGCGTTACGCACGATCCGGAGTTTGAAAGATGGGCCAATAAAGTCTGGAACTTTGGTGCCGGTCTGGGCGTGGAAGTTTCACTGAAAGATTTTCGCAAGGATATTATTATTGAATTATATAATGAAGCGGGGCAGTTGGCCATAGCCTATAAAGTTTTCCGCTGCTGGGTATCAGAATACCAGGCCCTGCCAGAGCTGGATGCCAACGCCAATGGGGTGGCCATCCAGTATGTCAAACTTGAAAATGAAGGCTGGGAGAGAGATTATGAAGTTATTGAACCTGCGGAACCCTCTTATACAGAACCTAAATAATTTCCCTGTAACATAAAAAAGGAGAAGGTAAAAGCTCTCCTTTTTTATTATAAAGATTGTTATCTGTGCAGCAGCCCTTTTCATTTCATTTGCGATGGCCAGTGCTGCGTTAGTAAATGGTGAGCAGCCACAAGCCTCCGTCAATCCATATCTTTGGGCATTGTGTTAATCAACAACCAATCAACATGCTGCACAATTTCCCTTTTTACCTCTGCCTTATTGTAGCCATTGTATTGCTGGTAATGCTGGCCAATAAAATGAAAATCGCTTACCCGGTATTACTGGTAGTGGCCGGATTGGCTATCAGTTTTATTCCGGGTATTCCGGTAATGCACATTGATCCGGAGTTAATTTTTATCATCTTCCTTCCCCCCTTATTATATGATGCGGCCTGGGCCATATCCTGGAAAGAACTGTGGCGCTGGCGGCGTATCATCAGCAGCTTTGCATTTTTAGTAGTATTTCTAACGGCAATGTCTGTTGCATTTGTGGCCAACCATTTTATTCCGGGCTTTTCGCTGGCATTGGGTTTTTTGCTGGGAGGTATTGTCTCTCCACCCGATGCAGTAAGTGCTGGTGCCATTTTGAAATTTGTAAAAATACCGAGGGCGCTGCAATCCATACTGGAAGGCGAAAGTTTGTTGAATGATGCTTCATCGCTAATTATTTTCCGGTTTGCACTGATAGCAGTAAGCACAGGGCAATTTGTATGGCAGCAGGCCGCACTGAGTTTTGGATGGATGCTGCTGGGCGGCGTTGGCATTGGATTGCTGATTGGATGGATTTTTATGAAAGCACATAAATATTTGCCTACCGATGCTAATACTGATATAGTGCTTAGCATTGTAGCACCTTATATAATGTATATTGTTGCAGAAGAAGTGCACAGCTCAGGCGTACTGGCCGTGGTAAGCGGTGGTTTACTTTTGTCTACTCACCGGCATTCTTTTTTAAGCAGCAGTTCCCGTTTACGGGGCTTTAATGTCTGGGAAAGTCTTTGTTTTGTACTGAATGGCCTGGTGTTTTTGATCATCGGGCTTGAATTGCCCGAAATCATGGCAGGGCTGGAGGGTGTAAGCATTGGTTCGGCCATTGGCTATGGGGTGCTCATTACGGGTGTATTAATTGTTGGCCGGATACTATCCTGTTATGGTGCGGTAGTTGTTACACTGGTGGCCCGTAATTTTATAAAGGTGGCGGATACCCGTAATCCAGGTTACAAAGGCCCGTTCATATTAGGCTGGACCGGAATGCGTGGCGTGGTGTCACTGGCAGCTGCTTTATCAATACCTGTGCAGCTTGGTAACCACCAGCCATTTCCCCACCGTCACCTCATCATGTTCATCACTTTCATTGTTATCCTGCTTACACTATTGGTGCAGGGGCTCACATTGCCCTATTTCATCAGGAAAATAAAACTGCGCAATGTTGACGACCGGTCCGAAGAAGACATGGACAACCAGCTAAAACAAGAGTTGGCTGAATACGCCCTGTTACATGTAAGAACGCATTACAGCGAGCAGTTAAATAGCCTGCCGGTATTGCAGCAAATGGTCAGTAAATGGGAATATGGCAGCAGTATGGCCAACAATGAACAAATGGCAGCGGAAAGCAAGGCTGTTTACCTGGCTGTCTTAAACCAGCAGCGGATATGGCTGCTGAAAAAAAACAAAGCAGATAAAATGCTGGATGAAGAGATTGTGCGCAGGCACCTGCAAAAATTGGATTTGGAAGAAGAGAAACTGCGTTTTTTATAAGACGCTGTTCTTACATTATTAAAAGCCGCAGGCACGCAGGTTAATTATTTTTTCAGCAATCTGCGCAACTGCGGCTCCGTTCTTTGGGGCGGACCGCTGATTTGGCCGATCGATTTTATGTGAGTTACTGCCGTGCAATTATTGTACGCTAAATATAATAACAAAAGGATGTTTTGCTCACCCCTTTGTATTATTGTAATTTTTCTTTGAAAAAGTCAATAGTGCGTTGCCATGCAAGCTCAGCAGCAGCTTTGTCGTAACGGGGCGTGGTATCATTGTGAAAGCCATGGTTTACATTTGGATAGATATAAGCCGTGTACATTTTATTATTGGCTTTTAACGCAGTTTCATAAGCCGGCCAGCCTTCATTAACACGGGTATCAAGGCCAGCGTAATGCAGCAGCAGCGGCGCTTTTATGTTGGGCACATCCGAAGCCTGGGGCTGGCCACCGTAAAACGGTACAGCCGCGGCCAGGCCGGGAATGCGAACGGCCATCATATTGGCAATGCCGCCACCAAAACAAAAACCAACCACGCCCACTTTGCCGTTGCAGTCTTTTTGTTTTACCAGGTAATCATAGGCCGCTACAAAGTCTTCCTGCATTTCATTCCTGTCGCGTTTGCCCTGCAGTTCGCGTCCTTTATCATCATCACCCGGGTAACCGCCCAATGGCGTTAATGCATCCGGGGCAAGGGATACAAACCCGGCAAGGGCAGCTCTCCTGGCCACGTCTTCTATATGCGGGTTGAGGCCGCGGTTTTCATGCACTACTACAATACCGCCCAGCTTTTTTTGATTACCTGCAGGCATTGACAGCAGCGCTTTGATAGTGCCTGCTCCTTTTGGCGACGGGTAATTGATATAGCCTGATTGAATACGGGGATCATCTGCATGCACCTGGATAGCGCCTTCGTAATCGGGCATCATAAAACTCATGAGTGATGCTATTGTGATACCACCCACCGCATACGTAGCGAGTTTTTGCATAAAGTCGCGCCTGTTTACACGGTTGTGCGCATAGTCATCATATAAATCAAATACTTCCTGTTTAATATCTTCTTTCTTTATGTTGTCCATAACGGATTACTTTTTGCTGTTTACTAAAGTTAAGGAATTGTGCTGCAATTAAAAACAAGGGACTAAGCGCCAGACACTTAGCTTTAAATGGATTATTTGTTGATATTTTTTAAAAGATGAGCCGCCGGATTATTCTTTACTCACTTACCAGTTTCCATACAAAACAGGTTCCATCTTTTCTATCGGGCCTTGTGCCTGCTGCATCTGCCGAACAAAGGCTTTTTGCAGCGGGGTCAGCAAACAGGTATCTGTGCGTGGCCAGGGACATCAGCATCAGGTCTCCCTGCAGCATATCCTGCCATTGAAACAAAGAGGCATCACCCTGCTCTTCTTTTTCAATTCTTACTTCCGCCATCAACCCTGTATGTTTTACTGTTACAAAACCATGGCCGGCTTCCGACTGCAAAGCAACACGACCCTTGCCGCGGTCGAGCAGCCTGAAACGCCCGGCATTGCCTGCAGCCAATGGATCACTTGGGGCAACAGGGCGTACAAAACCTTTCCAGTTTGCAAGGATGGTGCCGTCAGCAAGGCTGGTAAGTCTAATGCTTTTTCCATAGGGGATGACCTTTGTTAAACCACGCGGACGCGGTTCATCAACAATAAAATTATTAAAATCAGCATAGCCGCCATCGGTACTATCAGTATTAAAATTAAACAGGCAGAAACGCACCCCCTGGAAAGTTTTCAGTGAATAAGGCATCACTGTTGTATCGCCCAGCAATTGAAAAACGGAGCCATCTGTACTGTAACTAAAGCGGGCTTTCTCCGTAACAAAATCAGCATATACGCGCAACCAGATGCGGGAAACAGGCAGGATGCTACTGCTCATTTTACCAGTTTGCTGATCAAAATGCATCACTTCGGAACTGTCGCCCCGTTTGCTGACGCCTATCCAGCTGTAGGGAACATTCAGCAGGGCAAGCCCGGCGCGGTCCCCGCCTTTTAAATGCCTGGCTTCAACTTCGGTGGTAACAACAGATTCCGGACCAACAGCCCGCTGCGTAAGAGAATTGCGCGCACTCCAGAAATCCCTGGCGGGCAAAGACTGCAGTCTCAGGTAACCATTATTGTTAGTAAGCGACCATTTTGTATCATCCGGTACGTGGTTCCATTGCCATACCGGTTTAAGGATGGTGCCTGTAAACTCATCCGATCGTTCATAAGGTGCATGTGGTGGCGCACTAAAACCAGTATTGGGTTTTATCCAGGTGCGGGGAGATCTTGTTAAATTTCCTGGCAGGCCAAAATAGGGCCAGCCGTTTTGCCAGGTCACCGGAGACAGGCAGGTAAGCCGGCCCACTGCATTATAATCCATCATTGACCATCCCCACCATTCGCCTGTCTGCGTCTGAACAATGCCGCCCTGGTGCATGGGTACACAGCCAACATAATTTTCTACCGGTGCAATTAAAGCATAAGGGGGCCCGCTTCTTGTATCTTTTACCCGCCAACCCGTTCCTATACCCAGGCTTTCCTCTGCGCTCATTACATTAATTTCATACGGACCAGTTGGTTTATCAGACCGCAGGCAAACCTGGTAACAAAGCGGGTCATAATTGGTATTGGTGATATAATACTTGTTGTCAATTTTATAAAAATGACATCCTTCGCCAGCACCACTTGCTTTTGAAACCATCACCTGTTCTGTGCCGGGTTTGATATCCATTAGATCACTGGTAAGTTCTGCTATTTTTAGTTCATCATACCCCCAGATTACATACACTTTGCCATCATCGTCAAAAAGCACCGATAGATCATGAAAAGATTTTTTCATGGCAGTTTGTATCCAGGGGCCTTTGGGGTTTGTGGCGGTAAAAACCTGGGTTGTTTGCCCGTTTACATTACTGAATATGTAAAATTTCCCCTTGTAATACCGGAAGCAGGGCGCCCATATACCCTGGCCGTAAATACTTTTTCCATTTTCTAAGCGGTACGCTGGCCCAAGATCAAGGCGGTTAACTGCATAGGTAAGAAAAGTCCAGTTTACCAAATCTTTTGAATGCAGTATCGGGAGCCCCGGCATGGCGTGCATGGTAGTGCCGGTAAGATAATAATCATCTGCCACCCGGATTAAATCAGGATCAGAAAATTCATCATAGAAGAGCGGATTGGTAAAAGTGCCATTCCCATTATCAGCAGTCCATGTGGGCCAATTAATATTTGACACCGGTTCCATTTTCATTGCCGGGCCTGGCTTTTTTATCCGTGGTTGCTGCGCGTTGGTTATAATTGTTACTGCCAGCAATAAAGCCAGCCAACAAAACTTTGCTAATCTGGTATTATCAGCTGTTGGGTGCATGGTCTTAATTAGCCGGGGGTAAAACATTTTCTTTTAATTTTTTGACAGACTTATCTAAGTATACGGGAATAAGAACAACTCATTTTTCAGTACTCATCTATTAAAATCTATAACCTCTTAAAAATTCATCTGTCTGCATTTTCTTTTTGCCTTCTAACTGAATAGCAATTGCATGTATATAACCATCTGCGGCGGCAAATTTTAAATAGGTTTTATTATCCGTCAGGTATTCACCTGCAGGTACAGAAGGGGGGACGGTTTCTTTTTTAGCAGCGTAAATTTTCAGGGTTTTATTTTGTAAGAATGTAAATGCAGCCGGAAAGGGGGAGAGACCCCTTATCAGGTTATAGATTTCTGCTACCGGTTTACTCCAGTCTATTTTGCCGGTTTCTGTAAAAATTTTGGGAGCATGTTGTAGTCCCTGGCCGTCAATAGTCGTTTGCCCGATTACAAGTAACTGTGGCTTTTCCTGCAGGCTGCCGTCTGTTAATCCATTGATTGTTTTTACCAGCAGTGCCGCGCCAATTTCTTTCATTTTGTCATGCACATCGCCTGCTGTTTCATCTTCGCCAACAGCAAAACTTTCCTGCAATAAAATATTACCTGTGTCAATGGCATGCTGCAACTTAAAAGTGGTAACGCCCGTCTCTTTTTCTCCATTAATTACGGCCCAGTTTATGGGTGCTGCACCGCGGTATTGGGGCAACAGAGAACCATGTAAATTAATGGTACCCCTCGGGGGCATGTTCCAAACTATTTCGGGCAGCATCCGGAAAGCTACCACTACCTGTATGTCTGCGTTCAATGCTTGCAACTCTTCAACAAATAAAGGATTTTTCAATTTCTCCGGTTGTAATACGTGCAATCCTTTTTCAACCGCATATTTTTTTACGGCGCTTTCAGTAAGTTTCATGCCACGGCCGGCAGGTTTATCCGGTGCGGTAATAACGCCCACAATATTAAAACCTGCATTCACCAGGGCATCCAGGGAGGCTACTGCAAATTCTGGCGTGCCCATAAACACAAGCCGCAATTTGGAACTGGCAATTTGGGATGACGCAACAGCTGGATCGCTTGTATTTTTTTCCATTTTATTTTTATACTTAATCAGCGTACAGCAGATATTTTTTTCTAATCGCTTTAAAATTATTCAGCGCCGGCTCCCAGCTTGCGCGGATCTCCGTTGCTGTTTTACCGGCTTTGACCTGTTGCATCAAAACTGCATTGCCCGCCAGCTTATTAAAAAAATAATCCTGCGGCTGACCACTTTTGGGTGCCAGGAAAAATGAATCTTTTGCAGGAAATAAATGATAAGCTTCCAGCACCCATTTTATTTGTAGCTGGTTGTTTACTTTTTGTAATACTTCTCCGGGCTCAGCTGCCAGGTTCCAGCCATAGCAAATTTTTCCGTATTGCTTTGAGGTTTTTGCGCCTTCATTGGGCTGTGGTGTAAAGGCATATAAGGTATTGGGCAATGAAGAATGACCAAACACCTGGAAGGGGGTAGCTGTGCCGCGTCCTTCACTCAATGCCGTTCCTTCAAAAAAGCAGGTGGAAGGGTAGAGGTAGATGGACGCCATACCGGGTAAGTTGGGTGACGGTTTTACCGGTAAGACATACTTGGTTTGATGCGTATAATTGAGGCATTTGATAACCAGGAAATGGAAAGGCGTGTCCGCCGAATTTTTTGCCGTTTTATAATAATCATATTTTTTATTTGCGTTTGGGGAAAGCCATTTTTCGCCGGCTATCATGAACGCATATTCGCCGATCGTCATGCCGTATACAACGGGTACCGGCTGCATACCCACAAATGATTTGTACCTGGTATCCAGCACGGGGCCATCCACATAAAAGCCGTTGGGATTGGGCCGGTCAAGAATCAGTAATGGTTTGGCATTTTCCAAAGCAGCTTCCATGTATTCTTCCAGTGATGAAATAAAAGTATAGAAACGTACGCCCACATCCTGTATATCAAAAATCATGATGTCAATATCTTTCAGGTCTTCTGCAGAGGGCTTTCTTTTACTGCCGTACAAAGAAATTACCGGAATGCCGGTTGCTGAATCAATGGCATTGCCAACCTTTTCGCCAGCCGGTGCTTTGCCACGAAAACCATGTTCCGGACCAAAAATTATTTTAATGTTAACACCCAGTTTTTGCAGGGTATCCGCAAGATGTGCAGTGCCTACTACGGAGGTCTGGTTGGCAAAAAGCGCAATTCTTTTGCCTTTTAGAAGCGGTACGTACACGTTAAGTCTTTCAGCACCGGGCACCGCCATTAAAGGTGCAGGGCTGGTTTGTGCAAACACGGCACTGATGATGATTTGAAACAAAAAAAATGCTGGTATCCACTTCATTTCCGGGGAATTTTATGCACAAAGATGGGGGATATATTCCTGCTAAAAATGCATAATATTTTTGATGGAAAATGTGAAACATTGCCTTATTTTCGGGCAATAAATCATCTTTTATTTTATCCCCGTTCATTGGTGCTTCAGCCACTGAAGTGTTTGTAAACGATGCTGATTTGAAAAGAGATGATGGGAACACAATTATTATTTTTAAAAATTAGTTTATGCAAACAGTGAAAAGCGGCGATACAGTAAAGGTTCATTACCACGGTCGTCTTACAGATGGAACAACTTTTGACAGCAGTGAAGGGCGCGAGCCACTGGAATTTGAAGTAGGCAGTGGTATGGTGATTAAAGGTTTTGATGATGGTGTTACCGGTATGCAGGTGGGTGACAAAAAAACAATTAATATTCCCGTTGATGATGCATATGGCCCTGTTAATGAAGGCATGCTGGTAGAATTTCCCCGTGCTAACTTTCCACCTGAAATGGTACCTGAAGTAGGTATGCAGCTTAATATGACCAGCGGCGACGGGCAGGTGATACCGGTAGTAGTAACGGACATAAAAGAAGATATCGTTTCACTGGATGCCAACCATCCCCTGGCGGGAGAAGAATTGGTTTTTGACCTGGAGCTGGTAGAAATTACTGCTGCAAAATCATTGATCATAATGCCGTAATAGCAGGCAGATGATATTGGGGTTCATAGTGTTGTGTTTCACATACTATGAACCCTTTTTTATTGGCAGTTATCTAAACAATACGTGAGAAGGCCAACGGAAAACGAGCCATAGAAACGGCTACTGGTATCAGGTTAATTAATCGCTGGCTTCCAGTTTGGTTAATGCTTGCAAAACCACAGCGTTGGTCTTTGAATGATTAATATATTTCAGCGGAATGAAAAGGGGAGGCCTCCTTCAGGTAGTTGCTGTTACTGTCCTTTGCACAGCACCCGAACGATATTTTTTTTCATATACCCAGACAAGTATTCCAATTGCCCCCAGTTGCAGCAGGGTGGCGATTAAGGAACCTTCAAAACCAAATTTACCACCCGTTAGTAAAGTGTTGCCACTCACTTCATGTTGCAGCAGGCTCTGAAGGTGCATACCGCTTACATCGTACCCAAGTACAGGCCCCTGTAAAAAATTCCAGGTAAAATGCAGCATGATACTAAACCAAAGATTTCTTGTATAGATATAATTAAGCCCTAATAAAATGCCTGCCAGCAAAATATTAATAGCAGCAAGCACTGAAAAATTTGGATTTGCCAGGTGGGCCAGTGCAAAGATGAATGCCGCGATGACCAGCGCCGGCCATTTACTGAATGATGTAAGCAGGTTATTCAATATATACCCCCGGAAAACAATTTCTTCATAAAAAGCAACGATGAGCATCAGGCCAAAACTAATGAACAGGTCATTGCCGTTAAAGCTGATATCGGTCCATACTAAGTTTTTGGTAAAAAATAAAATACAGGTGCCTGCGCACAATAAAAAAATTCCTAAAAAGAAACCCGTTCCTGCGTGTGACCCATTTTTATCAATAGCAAAACCCATGCTTTCAAAAGAACGGCGGTCAACTAATTTCCTGAATAGCCAAACCAGGGCAACGGAAATGGCAGCATTAACAATAGCCGATAAATAAAACGCGCCTCCTGAAACGTCCGTTTTATCCGCAGCAATAATGCTCTTATTTTGAAAAAAAACCAACACTACGCCGGCTGCTACCAAAACAGCCAGGTAAAGCAAAACAAAAATTAACGCCCTGAGCCACCCGTAGGGAATAAGCGGTTTATTATTGAGTTCTGGTTTCATTTATGTTAATTTGCTTTTTTTAAAAACGTTTAGCCTGGATTTTTTCGACAGCAGATATTAGTTGATTTCACAAAGGTAAAAGAGGTTGATAGTAAAGAATTAAAAAGTTTTTCTTTGCCCCTCTATGAAAAACTTGCGTCGCTATGTAAATTGTCTTCAAAAATCACCGGCTAGTATTCGTGACTATTATTGATTTTCGCGTTAAGCAACTCTGCGAAAAACCTCCTTTTACCTTGTGGCAAAAGATCGTAAATTAAAAATACAACTATGTTTGATAAATATTTATATACTTCGGCAGAACGTTTGATGCGCTATGTGCAGGTAGATACGCAGAGTGAGCCCAAATCAGGCAGCTTCCCCTCTACTGAGAAGCAAAAAGATCTCAGCCGCATACTGGTTAATGAATTGCTTGAACTGGGCCTCTCAGATGCGCATATGGATGAATTTGGATACGTGTATGCAACCATTCCATCCAATACAACTAAAAATGTTCCGGTAATTTGTTTTTGCTCGCATGTAGATACCGCGCCGGATTGCAGCGGGGCAGGGGTAAAGCCCATCCTGCATGCTGGTTATGATGGTGCAGACATTGTATTGCCGGATGATACCAGCCAGGTAATTTCCATTAAAGAGCATCCTTACCTCAAGGAAAGAACGGGTGATGATATCATAACAGCGTCCGGTACTACCTTGCTGGGCGCAGATGACAAGGCCGGTTTAGCGGTTATTATGGACCTGGTTGCTTACCTGGGCCTGCATCCGGAAATCAAACACGGTACTGTTAAAATATTGTTCACGCCAGATGAAGAGGTGGGCCGGGGTGTAGACAACGTGGATCTGAAAAAATTAGGCGCTGTTGCTGCGTATACACTTGATGGTGGTGAAAGAGGCAGCCTGGAAGATGAAAATTTTTCGGCTGATGGCGTTACGGTTACTTTTTATGGCATCAGTGCTCACCCCGGTGCGGCAAAAGACAAGCTGGTAAATGCATTAAAAGTAGCGGCCCACTTTCTTGATTTATTGCCAAAAGATGAACTATCGCCCGAAACAACAGATGACCGTTATGGATTTGTACACCCGCTGCATATAGAAGGCATTGCAGAGAAAGTGAGTGTTCAGTTTATCATCCGTGATTTTGTAACTGCCAAACTGCTGGCTTATGAAAATTGGCTGCGCGATAAAGTGGATACTGCGCTGGCCAAATTTCCGGGGGCCAAAGCAGAAGTGCTGGTAAAAGAACAATACCGCAATATGAAAGAAGTGCTGGACCTGCACCCGCAGGTTGTAGCGCACGCAAGGGAGGCGATGGCGCGTGCTGGTCTACAGGCTTTAACCACCGGCATCCGGGGCGGAACGGACGGCGCCCGCCTGTCTTTTATGGGGTTGCCGTGTCCCAATATTTTTACCGGGGAAATGGCCCTGCACGGCAAGCATGAATATGTAAGCGTGCAGGACATGCAAAAAAGTATGCAAACACTGGTTCACCTGGTCATGGTATGGGAGGAGCAGAGTTGATTGTTAAGACAATTGTTTGCGTAAATATTATCCTGGCCCGTTTATCAAAACCGGTCCGCATGTATGCATGGTAACGTTAATGGTTACGTTGAAAAAGCAAACGCCGCCATCATCAACTTCAACCAGCTTTTCCTTCCATTCATTAAATGCTGTAAGACCCGCACAGAAGCAATTGATGAAAACTTTTTTTTCTCCGGCTATGTTGCTATAAGCTGCATATTGACGCTTATATTTTTTAAGGTCTATATAGCCGGCGTATAATTTTGTACTGTCTGTGCCGGCATTGTATTGCTTTACGCAATGGGTAAGAAGCGCTTCTATTGTCTGCCTCTCCGCCTGCGAAAGTGTAGCCGGAATACTATCTTTCAGTGAAAAGAAACTTATTTCCTTCACGGAGAGGATGGCAATAGTACTGCTGTCTGCGTTAACTATTGCAGGCGTCTCGTTTTGATAAGTGGTGGTTGAATCACCGGCAGTCCGCTGCCGGGTAGATGTATGTTGTTTGCAGGATACAATAAAAAGGCATAGCAGCCCGTAAAATATACTTGCTTTTATCATAATAGCTGACTGCAAATAAAAGTGCAGCAAAAAGTCTATTTGAGCGTTGCAATTTTCAGGTTCTTCCACCTTACTTTAATGCCACCGCCATCATGTATCTGTAGCGCAATAAAGCCTTCACCTTTGCCAATTTTTTCATCTTTAATATAAATCATCTGGTGACCGTTTAGCCAGGTAGTTGTTTCATCGCCCAGTACTTTTATTTTCATGGTATTCCACCCGCCCTGTTTCAGCCATTGCTCATCTGCTGCTTTGGGTTGTATCAGCCAGCCGCGGCCATAAGACTCATATACACCACCACTGTGTGCATTCAGCGGCGCTACTTCAACCTGCCAGCCATTAATTTTTACGCCTTCAATGGACGAACGGAAGAATATCCCGCTGTTGCCATTTGCTTCCTGCTTAAACTGTACGGTTAGAATGAAGTTCTTATAGCTTTTATTGGTAGAGAGGTAGCCGTATTGTTTATCCGGGCCGCTTTCGCAAATCAGTTCATTGCTGTCAACATACCATTTTTCCGTGCCGTGCACCGTCCAGCCGGTCAGATCTTTACCATTAAAAATGGATACTGCTTTTTGCGAAAAGACAAGTTGTACAGTAGCTGACAAGAGAAACAGTAAAACGATTTTTTTCATATAGTTGTTTTATAGAGATGAATGCTCTTGGGAATGTTTGATGTCTGATTTGCCGCGGCAGTATCAATCTGCGAAGCCTGTTCTTTCCCTATTTAAAACTTCAGGCATTGTGAATGTTTAAAATAATAAGGCTAAACACAGTAAAAGAAATCAGGCATCAGCAAATCAGACATCAGACATCCGTTTTCCATATCCGCATATACCAGTACACCGGAAAGCCTGCCATGCCCGCGAAAATAAAAACAAGTATCCAGATAATTCGTTCTGTGCTGTCAATTACTTTATTATTTACCGCGTGGATGATGAAATAAATAAGCAGTCCCAATGAACAGAGGGCCATCAATATACTCAGCAGCACCATCCATATTATATTTTCCATTATCAGGGGCGGCAATACATTATCCTGCTGCGCATGCCTGAATATGGTTAAGAAAAAGCTGAAGAAGGTAACTATATAAACCAGCAGCAGTACGATTGGCAAAAAGGACAATATGCCCAGTAACATTTTCCTTGACTTTGACATCCTGGTATATTTTTAGAAAGATAAAGAAAAAAATACGGAATTGAATTGGATAGATTGTGTACTGCCTGCAGAATGCGTTGCGCCCGCTGGTGCAGTCTTTGATTTTTCCAGGTCATGCATGGGTGGTAGAAAGCCGCATCGTTTTGCATGGTGAAGTAAAGAAATGGAACTGGTTGTTGCAACAGCAGCCCATGTATTACAACTGGGTGGCGCGTGGCAACAATGTTACACAAAGCTTATCTGCGCGTGTCATAAAATCACTTATCTTCATCAGCTAAATAAACTTGCTATGGGAGAATTCTTATTGCGCTATTGGTGGCTTCTTCTTCTTGTCGTCTTTATTTTCAGTGGACTGGTAACCGTTAACCAGGGATTTATAAATGTAATTACCATGTTCGGTAAATTCCGGCGCATCTTAAAACCCGGATTGAATTTTAAAATACCTTTTCTTGAAGTGGTGGCCAAACGCATCAGTATACAGAACCGTTCTGTAGAACTGGAGTTCCAGGCCGTAACCGCCGACCAGGCCAATGTATATTTTAAAAGTATGCTGCTGTATGCCGTGCAAAATGCGGATGAAGAAACGATCAAACGCGTTGCATTTAAATTCATCAGCGAACGAGACCTGATGCAGGCATTGACGCGTACCATTGAAGGCAGTATCCGGGCATTTGTGGCTACCAAAAGACAGGCTGAAATCCTGGGCCTGCGCAAGGAAATAGTAGAATTTGTAAAAGACCAGATAGATCAGTCGCTGGAAGAATGGGGCTACCACCTGCTGGATCTGCAGATCAATGATATTACATTTGACCAGGCCATTATAGACAGTATGAGCAAGGTTGTGGCCAGCAGCAATTTAAAAGCCGCAGCAGAAAATGAAGGCCAGGCCCTGCTGATTACCAAAACAAAATTTGCTGAAGCAGAGGGTAATGCCATTAAAATAGCCGCCGAAGCAGAAAGACAGGCGGCCCAGTTACGCGGCCAGGGTGTGGCGCTTTTCCGGGAAGAAGTAGCCAAGGGTATGAGCCAGGCGGCTGAACAAATGAAACAGGCCAACCTGGATACCAATGTCATCCTGTTCAGTATGTGGACGGAAGCCATTAAGAATTTTGCTGAAATAGGTAAAGGCAATGTTATTTTCCTGGATGGCAGTGCAGAAGGAATGGAGAAGACCATGAAGCAGATTCAGGCCATGATGGTGAAACAAAGCGGCACTTTATAATAATATTACAACGCAGATTTTTCTGGTTATCGGGGTTTTTATAAAAGCATTCACCCCCGCTATATCATAAAAATCTGCGTTTTGTTTTGCATCCTGTCCATAATGAGCAGCACGATATTCCGGCAATCTTGTAAGCGCTGCTCAACAAAATCATCGGATTGGTAAAAGGGCCAGCAGCTGCGGCCAGATTTGAGGCGCGGCCTTCCTCAAATCTATACAAAATGTTAAGCTATTAACCGGAAGCAGCGTTTAGAAAAATAATCACACTATTTTCACCGTTCACCTGTGGCGCGGCATATGAATTGTATTACACGCTACATTTGTAAGTAAAACGTATAACCCCCATGAATTTATTTCTGCTCCAGATCAGGGATTCAGCTATTGCAAAACATATCATGGATTCTGTATATGCTGCCCAGACAGGGGCTTCATCTGCTGCAAAGATGAACATGTTTGACTTGCTGAAGGAAGGTGGTGTTATCATGATACCCTTGGGCCTTTTACTGGCCCTGGCCATTTTCTTTTTCTTTGAACGCTTTATTGCCATTAATAAAGCCAGCAAAATTGATCCTAATTTCATGAACATGATCCGCGATAATATTCTCAGCGGTAATGTATCTGCCGCCCGGTCGCTGGCCAAAAACACCAATAACCCTGTAGCGCGTATGATTGACAAGGGCCTGCAGCGTATTGGCAAGCCTATTGATGCTATTGAGAAAAGTATGGAGAGTGTAGGTAAACTGGAAATATATAATATGGAGCGCAACCTTTCCATTCTGTCACTGGTATATGGTATTGCCCCGATGTTTGGCTTTTTGGGTACATTGTTTGGAATGCTGCAATTGTTCTTTAATATTAATAGTACCGGCGACTTTACCCCGGCATCTATTGCAGGTGGTATTTATACAAAAATTATCACATCTGCTTCAGGTCTTATCATTGGCTTGCTGGCGTATGTAGGCTATAATTTTTTAAATACACAGATCAATAAAACCATTAACAGAATGGAAGCCGCCAGTGCAGAATTTATAGATATTTTGCAGGAACCGACCAGGTAATTGCTGATTGGACTATCCGGTAATGATTGTGGATCCGGCAGGAAAATATGATTGAGCCTTTTGCCCGCTGGGATCAACATAATTAACATTTTAACCGGCCGGAAAGGCGTTGCACCCTTTACGGCAGCGCCGCTATACTAACGGCAGGTGTTCAGAAGAAAAAACCCTTTAAATTTGACATTTATAACGCAGCACTTACAATGAATTTAAACAGGCGCCTTAAATCACATCCGGAACTCCATGCAGGAGCGTTAAACGATATCCTGTTTATACTGCTGTTCTTTTTCCTGATTGTATCCACCCTGGCCAATCCCAATGTAATTAAGCTCTCCACACCAAAAGCCAAAAGCGATACCAAGGCCAAGCAAACCGTTATAGTGAATATTAAGCCAAATGGACAATACATTATCAACGGCAAAACGATCAGCATAGAAGAAATCAGGGCATTTGTGCAGCCGTATATTACCAAAGACTCCACCCAGGCAACCATTGCTATCAATGCAGATAAAACAGTGCCATTGGAAGATGTTGTGGCCATTATGCGCATTGCCCGCGAAATGGGAGCCCGCACTACTTTACTGGTGGACAATAAAAAACAATAATGGGGAGAATGGGTTCATCAGGGGCGATGCCAGTGCCCAACCAGAAACAGGCTGGAACCAACGCTGTAATCATAAGCGGACGGAATCAGCCATCCAAACTCCGGCATCACTACCGCCTTAAGCCGCTTGCAGATCTACCCTATATTTACTATTTTGCAGGCTTATGAACCGCAAAAAAGCAATTCTTTCCCTTTTTCTTATTGGCGGTGGTGCCACGGCCGGCTTCTCCGGTTATAAATGGTTCAGCATTCATAAAACACCCGACACCGCATTCCTGGACAACCACAAAACGCTTATCGCCAGCCTGGCAGAAACCATTATACCATCAACGGATACCCCAGGAGCCAGGGAAGCCAGCGTACACCTCACTATTATAGCTATGATAAAGGAGGTGGCCGACAGAAAAACGAAGAATATTTTTATTGATGGCCTTAAAGAAGTAGATGAGTATGCTTCCGGTAAATACAACAAAGCATTTACCACCCTTGCAGCCGCAGAGCAGGTTGAAGTGGTAAGCCATTTCCGTGATAAAGGAAAAAATTATGCCGGCATTATGGGTAAAATCAAAAACAAGATCATGGGAAAATCTTTTTTTCATGTACTGAAAGAATACAGCACCATCGCTTTTTGTACCTCCAGACCAGGTGCCACACAAACGCTTAGCTACGATTTTATACCCGGTAAATACAATGCCTGTATGCCCATGGCACCCGGTCAGAAATCCTGGGCCACAAAATAATCATACATGGGAGATCCGAAACAGGTATATATCAATAACAAAGGTGTTGCAGAAAATACGTACGATGCCATTGTGGTAGGCAGTGGTATCAGTGGTGGCTGGGCTGCAAAAGAATTGTGTGAAAAAGGATTGAAAACATTATTGCTGGAGCGTGGCCGCAATGTAGAGCACATCAAAGATTATACTACGGCGTCTATGCATTCCTGGGAGTTTGCCAACCGGCTGGAGATAACAGAAAAAGACAAGGCGGAAAACCCGGTGCAATGCCAGGCGTATGATGAAGGCAGTAAACACTTTTATGTAAGCGACCAGGAACATCCCTACATACAGGCAAAACCTTTTAACTGGATACGCGGTTACCAGGTAGGGGGCCGCTCGCTGGTCTGGGGCAGGCAAACCTACCGGCTGAGTGACCTTGATTTTGAAGCCAATGCAAAAGATGGATTTGGTGCCGACTGGCCCATCCGTTACAAAGACATTGCCCCCTGGTATGATTATGTAGAAACCTTTGTAGGTATCAGCGGCCAGGCTGAAGGTATACCGCATTTGCCTGATAGTGTGTTTTTGCCTCCCATGGAAATGAATTGCGTGGAGAAACACTTTAGAGATGAAGTTAAAAAGCATTTTAAAGACCGTTCGGTTATACATGGCCGTGTGGCCAATCTTACAAAGGGCTGGAATGGGCGCGGTCCCTGCCAGTACCGTAACCGCTGCGACAGGGGCTGTCCCTTCAGTGGCTATTTTAGCAGCAATTCAGCTACCCTGCCGGTAGCAGCTGCCACAGGCAACCTTACCTTGCGCCCGCATGCCATTGTGCATGAAATTATTTATGATGAAAAAACAAATAAAGCCAGCGGCGTACGCATCATAGATGAGCTCACTAAAAAAACAACGGATTATTTCGCACGCATTGTTTTTTTAAATGCTTCTACTGTCGCCACGGCATCCATATTATTGCAGTCCGTCTCTAAACGCTTTCCCAATGGTTTTGGAAATGAAAGCGGGCAGGTAGGACTTAACCTGATGGATCACCACATGGGTGCCGGCGCCACCGGCCGGTACGAAGGTTTTAAAGACCAGTACTATTCAGGCAGAAGGCCAACAGGCATTTACATTCCCCGGTTCAGGAATATCAATGAACAATCCAGACATCCTGACTTTATACGCGGTTATGGCTACCAGGCAGATGGG
The DNA here is from genome assembly GCA_039916305.1 of Chitinophagaceae bacterium. Classification (GTDB taxonomy): domain Bacteria; phylum Bacteroidota; class Bacteroidia; order Chitinophagales; family Chitinophagaceae; genus JACMLD01. Next base: position 115,727 of record JBDSLR010000018.1, read on the forward strand.
GAACGCAGTGAATGGCGTGATAATATGCAGGCGGACGACAGTTTTGGCGCTGCATATAAACAGAGCCTTGCACAACCCGGTCCCTGGACCATGTGGATGGGCGCCTGGGGAGAATGCCTTCCTAACCCTGAAAATAAAGTAACACTGGAGAAAGATAAAAAAGACAAATGGGGATTACCGCTGGTAAATATCAATTTTGAATATGGTAACAATGAAGCTGCCATGCGCAAAGACGCGCAGCAAAGTGCAGCCGAAATGCTGAGTGCAGCAGGCTTTACCGGCGTACAGCCATTTGATTACCATACAACTGCTGGTTCGGCAGTGCATGAAATGGGTACTGCCCGTATGGGCCGCGATCCCAAAACATCTGTAGTCAATGAACATAATCAGGTACACGAAGCAAAGAATGTTTTTATAACCGATGGCAGTTGCATGACCTCGGCCGGTTGCCAAAACCCTTCACTTACCTATATGGCGTTAACTGCAAGGGCGTGCGACTTTGCAGTAAATGAACTGAAGAAAAATAACCTGTAATGCCAGCGTTGTCTGAACGGGGGTGGGGTAGGGATGAAAATAATTGATTGGATTTTGAAAGATCCCGCATAATACATGGCCCCTGCCAATCAATCATCAAACAATTCTAACCATCCGGTCACGTCCCTGCATATCTTTTCTTAATTCAATATTGGCAAAGCCCTTTTGCTTGTAAAGATCGATAATGTCATTTCCCATCGCTTCATGAATTTCCAGGTAGATGCGCCCATTTTCTTTGAGCTGTTTTTTGGCAAAATCTGCAATGATTTTATAAAACAGTAAGGGGTCATTATTCTCTACAAAAAGTGCCAGGCTGGGTTCATATTGCAGCACATTGGCCGCCATGCTTTCTTTATCGCTTTCCGGAATATAGGGCGGGTTGCTAACGATAATATCAAACATCGGTAATGCTTCCCAGGATGTTTCAGCTAAGATGTCCAGCTCGTAAAAATGAATATTCAGTTTTTGATCAGCGGCATTTTTCCGGGCAACGTGTAAAGCGCCTTCACTAATGTCGGCTGCATGCACATCAAAAGCTGGCAAGCTTTTCTTTATGGCCAATGGTATGCAGCCACTGCCGGTACCAATATCAAGAATTGTTTTATTAACGGGCACCTGACTATGAATTCCTGACTTGGGACTTATATTGTCTTTCACCAGCCAGTCTACCAATTCCTCTGTTTCAGGTCGAGGTATCAGTACATTTTCGTCCACGTACAGCTGCATATCGTAAAACCAGGCTTGGTGTAAAACATATTGCAGGGGTTCATTCCGCAGCAAGGCAGCAGTGTACTGTTCCAGCATCTTTTGCTGCTGCAAAGACAGCGGAACGGTTTTGTTAACCACCCGGTCTATTCTTTTCCACCCGGTGATATGTTCCATCAAAAGTTCAGTTACATTGCCCGCTTCTCTTTCATCATACACATGAAAAAGCTGGAAACGTATTTGCTGACTGGCTTCATGAATGGTCATGGGGGCAAACATACGGAGAAACGTGCGCTTGGGCTCCCGGCATATATTTAGTTTGGCAAATTTAACTGGCGGTTCCGTGCAGCGTTAGCTTAAGACTGGCAGCGCACAGCTGACGCCAATCCTGTACTTTTGCGCTCTTGCGAACACACGAGATATACATGCAGCGTTGTATTGAGCTGGCCAGCCTTGGTGCCGGTGCTGTTGCACCTAACCCCCTGGTAGGTGCTGTGCTTGTTTATGAAGATAGAATAATTGGAGAGGGCTATCACATGCAGTATGGCCAGGCTCATGCCGAAGTAAATTGCATCAACGCGGTGGTGGAAGAAGATAAGACCCTGCTGTCAAAAGCTACGCTCTATGTGTCGCTGGAACCTTGCGCCCACTTTGGCAAAACACCACCCTGTGCAGATCTGATTATTGCAAAAAAAATATCCCGTGTTGTTGTTGGCTGCCGCGATCCTTTTGCCGCCGTAGATGGTAAAGGGATGGAGAAACTGACAGCTGCCGGGGTGGAAGTAATACAGCCGGTACTGGAAGTGGCCTGTAAAGCATTGAACAAACGTTTTTTTACTTTTCACGTACAGCAGCGGCCCTATATTATTTTAAAATGGGCGCAAACTGCCAATGGTTTTATTGGTAAAACAGATCATTCCCGCTTACTGGTAAGCAATGCTTTTACCAACCGCCTGGTACACAAATGGCGCAGCGAAGAAACCTCCATCCTGGTAGGTACTCGTACAGCTTTATATGATAATCCTTCGCTTACCAACCGACTATGGACTGGCAATAACCCTGTGCGTTTGGTGCTGGATATGGACCTCCGTTTACCGGATTCTTCACAATTGTTTGACGGCTCTGTCCGTACCATTGTTTTTAACAGCCAGCAGCAGAAAGAACTGGGCAATATTTTGTATTACCGGCTTACAAAAGAAGAAAGTATTGTGCAGCAGGTTTGTAAAGCCCTTTACCAGTTAAATATACAATCTGTACTGGTAGAAGGTGGTGCCCGGCTGCTGCAGTCTTTTATCGATGAAAAAAAATATGATGAAGCCAGGATAATCACCAACACCTGTTTACAAACAACTGACGGCATACCGGCGCCGGTCACAGGTAATATGTTGCTGCAGGATACAGTGACGCTGCTAACAGATGCCATTCATTTTTATCAACCTGTATTGTAAACCGGGCAGCTATGTTTTTTTTGACAGGCAGCATATTATTAACGTCTTACCTTACGCTTGCTTTCACCATAACAAAGCGGCTGGGCATCAATACCTTCCAGGCCATTGTTTTTAATTATTTAACCTGTGTTATCACCGGTTCATTTTTTAACGGGCATTTTCCGCTGGATGCAGAAGCTATTCGTCAGCCATGGTTTATATGGGCAGTGTTGATGGGCGCGGTGTTTATTGCTACTTTTAATATAGTTGCATTTACTGCGCAGCAGCTGGGTGTTTCAGTTGCTTCGGTATCGTATAAACTGTCCATGGTTATTCCCTTTGTGTTTTCAGTATGGTTGTACAAAGAACCGCTAACTATTTTAAAATTGCTGGGTATTGTGCTGGCGCTGGTAGCCGTGTACCTTACGGTGAGGCGGCACAACAAACAACCCGGTAAAAAGAATAATAAATGGTTACTGGCTTTACCCGTGTTACTTTTTGCGGGCAGTGGTTTGCTGGATACCATGATAAAATATACAGAACAGCGTTTTTTAAATGGCCAGAACAACAATGATTTTTTGATCACTGCTTTTGCCAGCGCCGCTACTGTTGGCCTGGTGATACTGTTAATGCTGGTCATTACCGGTAAGCAAATATTGGATCGTAAAGCAGTGCTGGCCGGGGTGGCTATTGGGTTTCCTAATTACTTTTCCATCTGGTGTCTTATGGTGGTATTAAAAAAATATACCGGTAACAGTTCTGCCATTATACCTATTAATAATATGGGTATTGTATTGTTCAGCGCAGTAGCCGCATGGTTATTGTTTAAAGAAAGATTGTCCTGGGTAAACTGGCTGGGCATTGCTTTATCTGTGTGTGCCATCGCATTGATTGCATTTGGATAAGCCCCTTAAATGCCAATGGGGAAATAAAAAACTACCATGACAGAAAAAGAGTTTTATTATACTATTGAGAAAACGGCCAACGCCACATTTACAGACAGGGGCAGCCGTTTTATTGCATTTGCGTTTCCTATTGCGGTCAAAGAAGATTTTAAATTGCACCTGGCAGCGGTTAAGACAGCGCATGCCAAGGCCACGCATTTTTGCTTTGCCTACCGCATCGGGTTAGATGGAAACAATTTTAGATCGGGCGACGACGGCGAACCTTCCGGAACTGCCGGCAAGCCTATACTGGGGCAGATAGATAGCAAGGAATTAACCAATACACTTATTATTGTGGTGCGTTATTTTGGCGGCTCATTGCTGGGGGTGCCCGGCTTAATCAACGCCTATAAAACGGCGGCTTCGCTGGTACTGCAGGTTACGCCGGTGCAGCAAAAACAGGTAGAAGTCAATTATCACCTGCAGTTCGATTATACCATGATGAATGATATTATGACGATTGTAAAACTATATAATTGCAGTATCCTCAGCCAGGAAATGCAACTATTCTGCAGCATGAATGTTGGTATACCGGTTAACCGGGTAGATTCTATCTTAAACCGTTTGCAGGATATCCGTAATATAGAAGTGGTGAAGCTGAAATAATCAAAGCGCTGCAGGATAACCATTGATAGCCGGAGATTAATATGACCAATAATATGCGAATCCGGGCGCTATTTTCTTTATTGATACGGGTTTAACCAGCAGAAGATTTATGACGGCCTCATCAAATTTATCTTTTAAACCTGGCGCTCACTACCAAATCTTTACTACCTGGCATATAAGTATAAAAACCTTCGCCGGTTTTAACGCCCAGCCTGCCTGCCATTACCATATTTATCAATAACGGGCAGGGCGCATATTTTGGATTGCCAAATCCATCCTGCAATACCTTTAAAATGGAAAGACAGGTATCCAGCCCGATGAAATCTGCCAGTTGTAAGGGCCCCATGGGATGGGCCATGCCCAGCTTCATAACGGTGTCAATTTCTGCTACGCCAGCAACGCCTTCATACAAACTATACACCGCTTCATTAATCATGGGCATCAGGATGCGGTTGGCAATAAAGCCCGGGTAATCATTTACCACGCAGGGTGTTTTTCCCAGTTGGGTACTAAGTGCAACAATAGCTGCGGTTACTGCAGAGCCGGTTGCATAGCCATTGATAATTTCAACCAGCTTCATCACCGGTACCGGGTTCATGAAATGCATACCAATGACCATTTCAGGCCTTTTGGTTGCTGCCGCAATTTTTGTAATGGAGATGGACGAAGTATTGGTTGCAAGAATAGCTCCTGCCGGGGCTGCTGCATCTATTTGTTTAAAAATGTCCAGTTTAAGATCTGTGTGCTCTGTGGCGGCTTCTATAATCAGTTGCGCATCTTTTACACCAGCTGCTATGGAGGTGCAGGTAAAGAGGTTGCCAAGCGTTTGCTGTTTTATTTCGTCAGTAATGGTTTCTTTATTCAGCTGCCGGTCAAGATTCTTTGTAATGGTGGCAATGGCTTTGTCAAGCTGCGGCTGAGAGACATCGATAATCTGTACGCTAAAACCATTTTGTGCAAATACATGGGCAATGCCGTTACCCATGGTACCGGCGCCAATAACTGCGATTTGCTGAATAGAATGAACCATATGGAGGATGTGTGATAGCTGATTTTTTGATACCTTATATTTTGTAGACAAAAATATTTTTCTATTGACTGTTCAGCCAGGTTATCCAGCTGAACGGATTGCGACGCCAGCCGAAAGATTGTCTGGCAGGCAACGATGCTGCTGTGAAAATATACAGCTGGTATCAACATTATTCTTTTGAACAAGACACATGTTCAGTTTTTACGAAATCTTCCTGGTAAGGCGTATCAGTTACGCGCAAACATTCAACATCACCTGGTGCAGACAATTATTTATTCTTAAAATCTCCCCTTTTCCAGGCACTGATAAAATCAGCCCAGGCCAATGGGTTCAGCAGACCAATAGGCGGCGTTTGACCGGAATAGTAATATTTTTTAGCGCCCTGGGCAAGTGCATAGTTGGCAGATTCACGGCCATCACGTGGCATACTGCGCATTAATGCACGTCTGGTGGCTGCATCATTGTTTTTGCGGGCTATTTCCAGGTTATCAGAAGGTATGTCTGTGTTTACAAAATCGCGTTCAAACTGCTCCCGGGTAGGCCGCGGTTTAATGATAGTGGCTGGCAGGTAAACGGTATCTGTTACCATCAGCTGTATAATGCTTTGCTGGTTGCCTTCCAGATCGCGGGGCACATCTACTATTTTAGGCTTATAGCCAATACTGGTAAACTCTACTTTATCGCCTTTAAGTACCACAATGGAAAAAACACCCTGCTCGTTACTCATGGTACCCCGGTTTTGCCCTTTCACAATCACACTTACCGAGGGAATGCCTTTCAGGCTGTCTGCCGTCATTACAATACCATATAGTTGTACCACAGAATCTTTCAACTGGGTAAACTGCGCCTGTGATTTAAATACAATGGCAGTAGCAAACAAAATAAAAAGTAGCAATCTCTTCATCCGTAATAGTTGTTTTTTTAACGCCGGTTATTTATTTACAGGCAAACCGAAACCGCCGCCGCCCTTGCTTAATTAATTCGTTTTTAATTACCTGCAACTGTTGAAGGGCAAAAAAACTGCCCGGGTATGGGTCAAAGATAATTACTTCATTTTTTAGAAATACAACAAATTGCCCCTGCTATTGGTTAATTTTGCGGCAAAATAGTTTTTTAACATAACCTTTTTATCGATAATGACGCAGGAACAAATATTGAGTGCTTTGAGCAGTGTGCAGGAACCAGATTTAGGCAAAGATCTGGTGACCCTTAATATGGTAAAAGACATTGTGATTGAAGGTAATTCTGTTTCTTTTACGCTGGTGCTGACCACACCCGCCTGCCCCCTGAAAGACATGATGCGCATAGCCTGCGAAAATGCCATTAAACTGCTGGTTAATAAAGAAGCTGTCATTAAAGTAAACTTTACATCTAATACATCTACCAACCGAAAAGATGGTGGACAGGTATTACCCAAAGTAAAAAACATAATTGCGGTAATGAGCGGCAAAGGCGGCGTGGGTAAAAGTACCGTAGCGGCCAATTTAGCCCTGGCACTGGCACAGGGCAATGCAAAAGTAGGTTTGATGGATGCGGATATTTATGGGCCGAGTGTGCCCATTATGTTTGGTGTACGCGGCGAGCGTCCACTGATGATGGACATGGGTGATAACGAAAAAGCCAAAATTGTTCCGCTTGAGAAATACGGTATTAAATTAATGAGCATTGGTTTGCTGGTAGATGAAAAAAGTGCCGTTGTATGGCGGGGTCCCATGGCCAGCAGCGCTATCCGCCAGTTTGTAACAGATGTTTTTTGGGATGAGCTGGACTACCTGGTTATTGATATGCCACCCGGTACGGGCGACATTCATTTAACGGTGTTGCAAACCATTCCGGTTACCGGCGCTGTTATTGTAACCACGCCGCAGGACGTGGCGCTGGCAGATGCAAAAAAAGGTATTGCCATGTTTGGCCAGGCGCAGCTGAAAGTGCCCATCATTGGCCTCCTGGAAAACATGAGCTATTTTACCCCGGCGGAACTGCCTGATAACAAATATTATATTTTTGGAAAGAACGGCGGTAAGAAGCTGGCCGAGGAATATGATTTGCCATTATTGGGACAAATACCACTTGTTCAAAATATCCGCGAAGGCGGGGATGCCGGTATTCCGGTTATGATGAGTAATGACCTGGTTACAAAAGCCGCTTTTGAAGCGTTTGCCGCCCAAACCGTAAGAAGTGTATCTATGCTTAATGCGCATATAGAAACCGCCCGGGTAGCAGAAGTGGTGGCGTAAAATAAAGATTGCTGTTTTTTGGAACAAACGGTGGGATCACTATTCTGCATCGTTGTGTCACTCACTTGTACGGACTAGAAAAGGGCAGCGGTGTAAAATTATTGGCTGCCGTCAGTATATTTTAACGATATGCCATTGCGCCTGAAGCCTTAACTGGATCCTGTTTTTTTAGCCCATTGGGCAGGACCCTGGTACTGTAGAAAAAACACCCCCTTATATTTAAAAAAAACGATCAGACGGAAAATTTCTGAAAGAAAGTTTGCGCTTTTTTTGCACTTAATTAGTATCGCATAGTATCGCAGCAAAAATAAATATAATACGATTATTCCGCATGCAAATTTTACGCAGCAAATGTCTTAACTGTGCAGGATAACTAATGTCCATACTGTTGACAATTATTTAATGAAGTCTAAAAGATAAAGTCACCGGTTAAGTGCTTCGGGCACGGATTTGGCTATTGTGGGCCATCGGGTAAGTACAATCACCACCACTATACAACCAATGGGAAATAAAAAAGAAATGACGGAACTGCTGCTCACAATTATGTTTGTAGCCGGCTGTCATACAGCAAAAATGGTGCATATGAATTTACCTGCATTTGACACAGAAGCGCATCGTGGTGGACGCGGACTAATGCCTGAAAATACCACTGTAGCCATGCTGCACGGCCTTTCGCTGGGTGTAACCACACTGGAGATGGACGCAGTAATAACAAAAGACAAACAGGTAATACTTTCTCATGAGCCCTTTTTTAATCATGAAATAACCACCAGGGCCGATGCAGGTTTTATTGCAGAGCAGGACGAAAAAAAGTACAATGTTTACACAATGACCTATGCAGAAACGCAGCAGTATGATGTGGGTTTGAAACCGCATCCACGTTTTCCGCAGCAGCAAAAAATAAGTGCCACCAAGCCATTGCTCAGCCAGGTTATTGACAGCGCAGAAGCTTTTGCCGCATCAAAGCAAATACAGCCGCCGTTTTATAATATTGAAACAAAATCGCAGCCCCTTACGGACAATATTTTTCATCCTGCCCCGGAGGAATTTGTGCAATTGCTGATGGCCGTCATTACAGAAAAAAAGATAGCAGAAAGGGTCATTATCCAGTCCTTTGACCCGCGTACCCTTCAGATAGTACACAGTAAATATCCCCTGATAAAAACTGCATTGCTGATTGAAGACTTCGATAAAAGATCACTGGATGATCAAATAACCCAACTTGGTTTTACACCTACTATTTACAGCCCGGCTTATAAACTGGTCAATGAAAACCTGCTGCAGGCCTGTCATCAGAAAAATATAAAACTGGTTGCCTGGACAGTTAATGACAAAGCTGAAATGACGAGGCTGAAACAATTGGGCGTAGATGGCATTATCAGTGATTACCCCAATTTGTTTTGAGCGTTACCCGCGTCACATTTACCCGTTAAATAATTTATTTCTTTTTATTGGCTTACCCTGCCGCAGCAATATTGCATGGTAAAAACTGGGTACATCATTGGTCCACTTACGCAGCAATATAACAATCACTATTATTTCAAGCCGGGTAAGCATACCTGCATAAAAACAAACCTGGAACAGCAGCCCTGCATTACAGGTAAACATGATTTGTACCAGCGTGGCAAATAATACCAGGGTCCATATTTTTGATGAAATGGCGTGTATGGCCACTTCTTTCCTGAATTTTAAAAAACAAATGATATAGGCCGCTGCTTCGGCGCTTAACAGAATAATTAATTTAACATGATTTGCGTAAAAGAATTGCGGGCATTCTGCAAAGGTTGCCGCCGCCACCAATATAAAAAATACCTGGTCCACGGTTGAATCTAACCTGCGCAGGTATTGGGTTGAAATATTCATTCGCCTGGCAATAATCCCATCGAAAATATCAGTCAAAAGACCAAGGGAAAAAAGCAGCACTGCTATAATATTGTAATGGGCAATATGAAAAATACTGCCAGCCAATATCAGTACGCCAATAAAAAGCCTTGCGTAGATAAGTGCCCTGGGAATGTGCTTCATGATGTAGCGGATGTTGTTAATCATTTTTTCCTGCCTGGTCTTTCGCTTACTGGTGCTAAACCCATCTGTGTACAACCCTTCAGGTCTGAATTAACGGGCGAATATAATAAACAAAAAGCCCCCGGTATTAATCCGGGGGCTTCCTTTTTAAATGGTAATTCATTTAATTATCTCTTTTCCTGTCGCCCAATGGCCTGGCTACCGGCCTGTTGTTGTCTGGTTGCCTGCCCGGTCTTGTTATGGGCCTGGCGGGTGAAGGTTGTTGTGCCGGCCTTGTTGCCGGCCTTGTAACAGGGCGGTTAGTATTTACAGGCTGAGTATTTACAGGTCTTGTAACAGGCCTTATCACCGGCCGGTTATTGTCTGAAGGCCGGGTAACAGGCCTGGTTATGGGACGCGTTACCGGCCTGCTGTTATCAATTGGCGGGGTTACCGGTCTTGTTACCGGGCGGTTGGTATTATCTCCGGGGCGTGTTACAGGTCTTGTAATAGGTCGGTTGTGGCCGGGGGTAGTTATTGGTCTGGTAATCCCGGGGCGGCTGCCGTTGTTATCACCCGGCCTGGTGGGGCGGTTGTTATTGTAATCGCCGGGCCCGCCAATAGGTTTTGTAACCGGGCGTTGTATGTTATCTCTTGTAACTACGTCTTTGCGCCGGTCGTAAATATTATTGGGTCTTTGAGGTCGTGCGGGTAGGGGCCGGTTCCAGTTACCGGGTCGGTTAACAGTAATATTAGGTCGTATAACGGGCCTGTTGTTAGTAAGCCTGTTGCCGTAATAGCCACCGTTCCATCCCCATGGCCGGTAAGGCGGTCTGAACATCGGTGGTCCGAACCATCCACCACCCCCGCCATGATGGCTGCGGTAATAGTACCAGGGCGTATTAAAGCCCAGGCCAAAACTGATACTCCAACCTACCCATGGATTGTAATGCATGCCAAAACCCCAGGTATAGGGCCGGGGCCAGAACCGCCGTCCATACCATGGCCGGTAACGCCAGCCCGTACCCCACACTACGGTGCGCCTGCTGATGTAATTGCCCATATATCCGCGGGTATAACCAACATATACATATTGCGGTGTTGTTTGGTATACATAAACATACCGCGCATTATAGGCACTGTTACTGGGCGGAATTTTATCAACATCAGCCGGCCTGTCATTGGCCACCTGCCAGGGACCATTGGCATTGCTGCCGATAAACCAGACACCATTTTCAAGTGCGTAGTACTGATCATTTGGCGCCAGCATTACCGTTAAATTACTGTTTTCAGCCACGGACAAATGGGTGTTTTCTATGGGTACAAATCTTGGCGCCCCATCATATTCCACTTTACATGAAGCAGAACTGCGCTCAACCTTGGCCGTTTGAGGTACCCTTGCATCAATCAGCGCTTCATTGGCTTCATCCGTGCCGGCTACGCTGGCCAGTACGCCATCTTTTTCTGAACCGGCGGGTATGCTGGTAAATGCCGCAGGTAGTGCATCGGGCGCCACATATTCCCATGGTCCGTTGAGCGTAGTGCTGCGGTACCACCTGCCCGCAACAAGAATATAATTTTTCTGACTGTCAATATCTTTGAAAATTTCGTCCAGTGAATTATTTACATACAAAAGTGTTGATCCTTCTACCGCCTGGTAGGTAGGCGTACCTTCTGTTTGGATAAGTTCAGCAGGCACGGTACTCACCAGTATTTCTGTAGTGGAGGTAAATTTGCTGGTTTCTTCTTTGTCCATGCTGGCTTCTTTTTCTGCTACTTTCATGGCGGCATCAACTTTTTTTATGCCGGAGGGAAGGCTCCGCACATTTACCCAACCACTTTGTACATTTGAAGAACTGTACCAGAAACTGCCGCCATATAAATAATACTTTCTGTCATCAGGATTTTTCACAATGAGATAAGGAGAGTTTACCACCCTCGTCATCCGGAGATCCTCATCTTCCTGCTCAACCGGTTCACCATCCAGTACAATCAATGTAGTAGGTTTGCTGCGGTATATAATCTGCGGTGGATCATTTTTCAAACCAGTACCAGTTTCCTCCTTGTCTTCTGCTATTGCCTGGAGCCGGCTGACGTCAAACTGGATATTCATAGCCGGCATTTCTTTTTCCACTGCGCTTTTCAACAGTGTTTTGCTGGCTGCATCATTATCTGCAAATTTGGATTGGGCAACCGTTATTTGCTGTACACTGGCGATGCTGCCACTGGTCTGTAAAACAGCGTTGAACCACATTACGCCAAAAACAGGCTCTGCTCCTTGTTTTTTTACAATGGATACTGCCGCACGTGCGTACATACTGCTGCCCGGATATTTCTCCGGCTGCGGTTCATATACAGTAATCCTGCTGCCATCTGCTGCAGGTATTTCTGCTGGCCACTTTGTTTGCGCTCTTGCCTGCAATTGAAGCAGTACAAAAAAAGCAACGCTTATTTTTTGCAAACGGAAATGAAATGACATGATAATTGATTTTTAAAGAGGTAACAAAACCGTAAGGGGATAAAGGCCGGACATATTCAAAATACAGCATTTATTCTGAAAGATGCCCCTCTAATTTTTACACATCGGATGATCCTTCCTGTTAATCTAAGGCAGATTAAAAACGGTGAAGGAAGGTTTCTATTAATACAATCACTGAATGCGTGGAAAACAAAAAAAGGGGATGCTTTTAAAAGCATCCCCTTTTCAATAGATTCGCAGTATTACTGCAATATTATTTTCCCGGAATATTTTTTAGTGTTTCCGGCACTGATGGTAAGATAATACTGGCCTGGCGTCATATTAGCTGTGCGGGCGATAGTAATCAGCTGGTGGGCACTTTGTACTACCAGTTTGCTGTTGTATACGGGCAAACCAAATGAATTGAAAAGGTCAACGCTGATGCTTTCTCCTGCTGTGCCTTTGTATTCAATTACCAGCCGGTCTTTTGCAGGAACGGGGTAAGTATTTACACTGGTATTGCCAGTCACCAGTACAGTGATAACTGCTGAGTAAGCAGTTTTTCCATCCAGCCAGGTTTGCTTCAGGCGGTAATAGTTTTTGCCTGGTAAAGCCTGCTTATCAGTAAAGTTGTAGTGACTTACCACGGTGCCGGCATTGCGTGCTGCTACCCAGCCAATAGGTGTGAAGTTAATGGCGTCATTGCTGCGTTCAACAGAGAAACCTGCATTGCTGTACTCTGTAATGTTTGTCCATTCCAGCAGGCTGGTGCCCACTCCGGAGGTTGCGTTAAAATCTGTGACTGAAACGGGAAACAGGTTGGCCAGCGATGTGGTACCCATTACCTGCATCTCCCACATAGAATACCCTTTGGCAGTTGCGCGGTGTACACCCTGTATACGTGCATACCTCGCAATGGTATTTGGTTTAAGGCGTATGGTATCGGTACCTGCAATGCTGTTGTTGCTTAATACACGATTTCTTATATGTACACTGTCGATGTACAAATCAGTAAATGATCCGTTGTTGGAGAAAAGAATGTCAAAATCTTTTCCGTAAGATTTTTCCCACACCAGTATTACGGTATTGAGAAAGTAGGCTTTGCCCATGTCTACAGAAAGCCACTGGTCATCTGTATATCCACTTGAAAAGCGGGTATCCCGGTTGCCGTCAAACGCATACATCGCTGCGTGTGCTGCATCGTCTGATGAAGATGCAGCGGCAGGTTTACCCTGCGCAACATTAGAATAGGCGGTCTGAGATGCGCTGTTATATACAGTCTGACCGTATCCGGTGAACTGTACAAAAAAAGCAGTAACAAGAAGAGCCAGCATCCGGTTGTACTGAAGTGCAAATGGTTTTTTCATTAGGATTTTTTATACTGATAATATGCTTTCAATAGCAGCGCCAAAAGCGTATTATCCTGTATCTCACCGGGTTGTTAAATACTGTTCTCAGACTGCTTCTCATGCATGGAGAATAATTCCGGAAAAAATAGCTATATCACCCGGTGCAGGTTGCTGCGGCAGCTATTTGATCACAAAATATGGGAATTGCCAGTATCGTGCAAGGTTGTAATACGTGGTTATTTTACGATAATATTTTTTTTGGCAGCAAGCATAAAAATATGGCTATTGGGCAGCAGACCAGTGGTGTATATACCATTACCACCTGGTTATTGTATGGATAATTGCCGGCAAACAGGAAGTTGCTGCGGAAAATACGTTGGCAAAAAGCAGGAAGTCAATATAAATTTGATTACCGTGGCTTTTTTAAAAGGGCCGGCCTTTGCGTTATTTCATGGTAGCAAATAGCATCTTTTTTAAAGTAATGAAGTACCATGCTTTTTCTTGTTAGGCGTTTGTCTTTATGCGGCTCTCCGCCATGAAACAAATTCGCATGCCATACCAGCAAATCTCCCTTGCGGGCAGTAAAAACTTGTTTTTTCAACCCCTTTTCCACTATTTTTTTTGCCATCATTTCCTCGTACTCCGCATATGACTTTTTTCCAAGCAGCCAGGCAGAGCCTTCATTGTTATAATCAGCATTGAGGTAGTAAGGAAGCTGGTGACTGCCCGGGTAATAATGAAGCGGGCCGTTGTTTTCGTCCACGTCATCCAGCGCTATCCATACGCCCAGTAACCCCCCGAGCGGATGGGTGGTCATATGTATTGAATCAGAGTGGGTCTTTTGCCCGCTGCCCATGGTGAAATTAATGCTCTGGAAAAGAACAGCATCGCCATTCAACAGCCTGCCCAAAAGGTCCAGTAATTTTTTATCTTCTCCTATTTTTCTCAGGAGTGCAGAATGATGTATGGCAAACATGATCTTAGAGCCGTACACCTGTTTAACAGTACCGTCTTTGGTCAGTTGCTCCATTTCTTTATTCACAGCGTCCACCTGCGCGGCAGACAGGTAATTTCTTATGATCAGAAAACCATTTTCTGTAAACCCAAGCATACTTTCCCGGGTTGTTACAGCAGCGGATTGAAACAGTTCGCTTTCCTGGATAGCGGGTTGATGGCCGGGTGCTGTTTCCACGGATTTATTGTTAGGAAAATCTTTGCTGGAGAGGGAGGAGAAATATTGTTTTTTTATTCCATACTTTTTAAAAAGTGGAATATTATGAGCCAGTGCGGTACGGTGAAAAAAATTGTACACTGCATACGCTATTTTAAAACGCCTGATGAATTCTTTCATGGTATACAAAAATAAGGATAGAAAGCATGTTCAGCATTGTTGAGACAGGGGTTCAATTAATCCACTTAACTACAGGGAGATGTACTGGTTTTTTCCGGGAAACTTCTTTGAAATCGTTTTATGACGACTGCACCGCCGGAACCGCTGGTGGCCGCTCTGTAAACTTCTGCCGCAGCCTTGCCTTCATCGCCCTGCCAAGTGGCGCTTCTATATAAAACGTGATAAAGGATGCCAGTAACAGCACTACCGGTAATGCTACAAACGCGGAAGCAATCCAAAAGTTCATGTGCCACTTTTCTGTGAGGTAAGGAATGATATAATTAACCGAAATATTCTGGTGAATTAAATACAGTGCAAAGGAAATCTTTCCTAAAAAAAGAGTAACCTTGTTAATGATAAAAGACAATTTCCGGTTAACAAATAAAATAAAGATGCTGAAAAATACAGTCAGCATCATGATGTATTGTACCTGGTTGATAAACCATTTGGAACGGCCTGCCACATAAAATAGTAATACCTGGCAAATGAAACAGACCGCCAGTATCAGGTAATCAGTGAGGTGACTGGCTTTAATGGTATATATTTTATAAAAAATAGTGCCCGCAAAAAAAAGGGGAATAAACTGCAGCAGCGGAATGGCTTTAACTACCGGTATTAAATAGCCGAAATGTACAGACAGGGCTGTTGCGATGCAAACAACCAGGCCAATTTTGTTTAAATGTTTCAGCCATTTAAAATGAAACAGGAACAGGATGCCAATATAAAAGAGCATCTCCGTAATCATGGTCCAGTAAGGGCCGTCGAGATCCGGAACCCTCAGATAATATTGAAACATGGTCATATTGGCGAGATATGGCCACCAGGGAATAGTAGCGGCAGCGCCGGTGCTGTATACACTATCAATAACCAGTATAAGGAAGGTAAAAGTAACACAGGCCCAGTAGGTAGGATAGAGGCGGCTTACCCGGTTGATGATAAAATCTGTGCTACAGGAAATCTTGTTGAGGCTCATGAATATCACAAACCCGCTGATGATAAAAAATAAATCCACCCCGGTGGTACCTAGTATAAAGCCCACGTTGGCTTCGGGCCTTCTCATTGTGAAATGAAAAAAAACGACCATTAAACTGGCAATTCCTCTTAATGCATCCAGTTCTTCGTACCTGTCTTTTTTGCTTTCAGCGGCCATAGGGGTTCTTATTGAGCGGTATTGCTGTTACGCCGGAGTTTAAACGGTTTTAATAAATTGTTTAGTATTTTATGCCTGTTTAATTATTGCTGTATAAAAGGCTTAGGTAAAGGCCCTGACTTAAAATAAAAATTCCGTTGGTTTTAGCATATGATAGTGAGATTCAGGCAACAAGCTAACAAAGTTTTCTTGGCCGGTTTATTTTGGAGCGCAAATTACTGATTTAAACCATAGTGTGGCGGGCAGTTGCCGGCCATATTTTTTCAAAAAAAAACTGTTCTGGCAAACAAAACCCCGGCATGTTATGCCGGGGCCTTTATAGTGTTGCTTTCATAGGTATCTACTTGGCGGGTTCCCTTGTGTACTGCAGCATCCATTCGTACACATTTTTTCCATCACATTCCCTGGTGGCGGGGTTGGTGGCTTTGGTCCATGAATTATGGCCACCGCCTGACCAGATGGTTTTCTTTGCTGCTATAGCTGGTTTAAATGCATTTACATTATCTACGTTGGTAATAGTTGTACTTGCCGCCACTGTACCATCATCATTGTTATGAAATGCCCATACCGGCAGGTTTGCTTTGGCTATATTGCCCAGCTGATCTTTTGAAGGCCATGCAGCACCACAGATAGGCGCTACCGCCGCTACCCGATTGGCGTAAGCGGTTGCATAATCCCAGGTACCACCACCGCCCATGCTCAGGCCCGCCACATATATTCTTGATTCATCAACCCGGTAATTTGCTACTGCATAATCAATCATGGCATTTACATCAGCCGGTTGTGGCCACTCTTTAAATTGGGGATTAATAACAATAAATGAATAGTTAACCCCATTTACCGTAAACTGTGCCGGAAATGTATGTTTGTTCAATAGATCCGGTACTGCGTTTGACAACAGGCGTGGCAGATCTGTGCTGCCGTTGCCGGTTTCACCAACGCCATGCAGAAAAACCAGCAGTGGATATTTCTTGGTAGTAGAATCGTACCTGGCAGGTAATGCTTTGTAGAAACCGCCTATGCGCGCATTTATAGCTATACTTACTGCTGTTTGCACAGCGGGCGCCGTTTCCGGCTGGTTATTGGCTACTTCTGCGGCAGACATGCTGTCTTTTTTACAACCCGCCAATACAATAGCGGCGGTACACAGGGAAAGGGTAAACCGGAGAAAAGGTTTCATGGTATGGATTTTTTATACAACGGATTATAAACCGTATTATTTTCTATGATTGTAACAGATGTTTATTGATAGTGTTTTTACAAGAACACCTACGTGTTTATTCAGGTAAAAACATGGTATAATAACTTATTTGAATCTTATTTGAAACTGCAGGGGGCTATTTTCAAACACCGTACCAAAACGGGTTGTATTTTATAGTAAAACGTTAATAAGGATTGTTGATCAGCATCAATGAAGACGCATGACCGGTCTGCCCTGAAAAGAAGTATGAGCGTGCAATAGGTAGAAATACAATGAGTGGAAATGTTGTGGTTATGCTTCTTCTTCCAAAGTATCTTTTGCTGGTTGTTCCATATGTACCAGCACCTTGTCTATGCGCTGTGCATCCATGTCTATGATTTCAAAATCAAAAATACGCCAGGTGAATTTTTCACCCGTATGAGGTATGTGCTCCAGTTCATGCAGGATGAACCCCGCGAGGGTGTCAAAATCATGTTCGCCTTCATTCATCCATTCGGTTTTTTCAAAACGGGTAAGAAAATCGTAGAAGGGTATTTGCGCATCTACCAGGTAAGAGCCATCCTCCCGTTCAAAAATTTCATAGTCGGGCATATCAGGCTCGGGTATATCGCCTACTATAGCTTCCAAAATATCATTGAGGGTAATTAATCCCAGCATGCTGCCGTATTCATCAACTACAAAACAGCAATGCGCCCGCAGCTCTTTAAATTTCTCCAGCACCTGGTAAGCACTGTTGTTTTCCGGCACAAATAACGCTGGTTTCATAATGTCTTTGAAGGGCGTGTCATCGCTGGTTACATACAGGTCTTTTATAGAAACAATCCCTTTTATATTGTCAATATCAGTATCGCAGATTGGATAAACAGAATGTGGTTCCCGGTCAATTTTATCACGGATGGCATCTTCGTTGTCATTCAGATCAAACCAGGTAATATCACTGCGGTGCGTCATCAGTGAAGTGATGTTTCGATCGCCGAGGTGAAAAACACGTTCAATAATTTCCTGCTCTGCTTCATCAATGGTACCCTGTGTAGTGCCCTCACTGATGATGGCCTTTATTTCATCTTCCGTTACGGATTCGTCTTTAACTCCTTTCAGGTTAAATAATTTGAAAAAAATGCTGCTGGTTCTGTTAAGCAGCCACACAATAGGGTGGGTAACGCGGGAGAAAAAAATCATGGGTTGTGCCACCATGCGTGCAATACGTTCTGCCTTCTGCAGGCCAAGGCGTTTGGGAATCAGTTCACCAAAAATAATAGACAGAAAAGTAACAATGATAACAATGATGGTGGTAGAAATGGTGCCCGCATAAGGCCTGAAAGCATCTATTTTTTCTACAACGGGTTTAAGGTAAACACCAAACCGTTCCCCGGAGTATACACCCGTTAAAATAGAGATAAGGGTAATGCCTATCTGGGCAGCAGATAAAAACAGGTCAGGGTTATTGGCCAGGTCCAGTGCTATTCTTGCATGTGTATCGCCTTTTGAGGCCATGTTTTCAAGTCGTGACTTCCTTGCCGAAACCAGTGCTATCTCAGACATCACAAATAAACCATTCAAAAAAATAAGGGCAAGCAGTAGAAAAACATCTGTCATCAGGCTCTTTTATTTTGTAAACTAACTAATCCTGCGTAATTATTGAAAAATTTGGCAATAATATAACCCAGGAAGGAACCCAGCAGGGCCCCGCTTATAACATCAAACGGATAATGCACACCCACATACACCTGGGCAAAGCAAATAATGGCCGCCCACACAAAAAACAGCTGTACCCAGCGCGAGGTGTATGAACGGAAGGTAACTACAATAAACATAGCCAGTCCAAAATGGTTGGTAGCATGGGAAGAAGTAAAGCCGGAGCTGCGGGGACAATAATTGGCCAGTATCCTGATTTGCTGTGCCAGTGCAGCATTCTGGCAGGGCCTTAACCTAAAAATATGGTCTTTGATCAGGTGGCTGCTTACCAGGTCGCATAGCGCTGCAGTACAAATTGCAAAGAGCATCCATAACAATCCCCGTTTACCAAAATTTAATGTCGCAAAAACCAGCAGGAACAAATAAAGGGGCACCCATAAATTTGATTCACGCAAAAAAGGCATTACGGTATCAAAGAATGGATTGGCCATGCTGTTGTTTATGAAGAAGAAAAATTTCTTTTCAAAAGCATCCAGACCTGTAAACCAGTATGCGCCTGTTTGTAAAAAAAACATGCTGCAAAAGTAATCAGTAAAGTTGAGTGTTGATTTTAAAGTATTTTGCAGCAGATTTACATTTTCACTATGCAAAGTATACCCCGTCTTATCCGCTGGATTGCTGCGGTAGCACTGTTTTTTTTTATACTGATGTTTTTGCTGCGGGTATCTGCTTATCTGTATTTTGCGCCCCCCGGTTTACAGGCTGCTGATGCAATCAAGTCGTTCTGGCTGGGTTTCCGCTTCGATGCGCGCGAAGTAGGTTTGCTATGCCTGCTGCTGCTATTGACTGGATCGGTTCCGGCCCTGCATCCCTTTACCACTAAAGCAGGAAAAAGAATTGCTTTCGCAATACTGGCAACTTTCCTGGTGGCTGTAATTTTTTTCTATGTGTTTGATTTTTTACATTTCCGTTACCTGCTGCAGCGCCTCAACGCCAGTGCATTAAGTTTTCTGCAAGATGCCAGAATATCCGGTACAATGGCATGGCAAACCTATCCTGTTATCAGGATTTTGCTGGGTATGCTGCTGGCTTTTGGAGTCCTGTTCTGGATACTGCGCCGGCTCTATAACAAAACAGCGGTCACAGTATACAGGGGCAGCGCAGCAAAACGTGTGTTGCTGTCCGTGATGATGTTTTTGTTGTGTGCTCTCGGTATCTTTGGAAGGCTCGGTCAATACCCCCTGCGCTGGAGTGATGCATTTGATTTGGGCAGCGATTTCCAGGCCAACCTGGCACTCAATCCTTTTCAATCTTTTTTCAGTTCACTGAGTTTCCGGTCCTCGTCTTATGATTTGGCCAGGGTTAAAAAAGACTACCCGCTTACGGCAGCTTACCTTGGTGTGGTTACACCAGATTCGGCCATGCTTACCTATGAAAGAACGGTAAAAAGAAGGGCGACAGATACCGTGCAGCAGCAACCCAATATTATAATGGTAATCTGCGAATCTTTCAGTGCGTACAAAAGTTCTATGTGGGGCAATCCGCTCAATACCACCCCTTATTTTAGTGAACTTTGTAAGCAGGGTTTGTTTTTTGATAACTGCTTTACACCCTCTTTTGGTACCGCAAGGGGGGTGTGGGCAAGCATTACCGGCATACCCGATGTGGAATTGAATAAAACGGCCAGCCGAAATCCCGCTATGGTAGACCAGCATACCATCATCAATGATTTTAATGGGTACGATAAGTTTTATTTTTTGGGGGGAAGCACCAGCTGGGCCAATATCAGGGGCGTGCTCACCAATAATATCAATAACCTGCATTTGTACGAAGAGCAGGATTATACCTCTCCTAAAATAGATGTTTGGGGTATCAGCGACCGTAACCTTTTCAAAGAAGCCAACCTCGTTTTAAAGCAGCAGGTAAAACCGTTTTTTGCAGTAATACAGACCGCCGATAACCACCGCCCGTATACCATACCGGCAGAAGATTTAAAATCATTTAAGAAAATAACACTTCCGGCAGATAGTTTAAAAAAATATGGGTTTGATAACGATGATGAGCTGAATGCTTTCCGGTTTACCGATTTTTGTTACCAGTCTTTTATAGAAGCCGCAAGAAAAGAAGGCTATTTTGATAATACTATTTTCATGTTTATTGGTGATCACGGTATTAACGGTAATGCAGGTAAGATGTTTCCACCGGCGTGGAGCGATGACGGCTTAACAAGAAACCACGTGCCGTTGTTGTTTTACGCACCAAAAATGATTGCCGCACGGCGGCTGCATTGTGTAGCATCCCAGGTAGATGTATTGCCCACGCTGGCGGGGCTGGCAAATATTGATTATACCAATACCAGTTTTGGCCGCGACCTGGTAAAGCAGTATGCAACAGACAGCGGAAAAAGTAATATGGCATTTATCTACGATGCAGACAACAGGGATATAGGGATTATAAAAGGCAGCTGGTATTACACGCGTAACCAGCAGGGTAACCAGGAAAAAATGCTGTGGGCCGATTTTGCTGCGGCACCTGATACAGGCAACAGGGATTCGCTCATTATAATAAACCGTGCCTGTACAGAAGCTGTTTTTGAAACTGCGCGGTACATGCTGAAAAATAACAAGAAGAAGTTGTAACAGCAAAACAGCCACGCATACCTTAAAAACTAGGGTGATCTTTTCTGCATATATTTAAATAAACATATTTTTGAAACATGTCAGTACATGCCTGCAAAAACTGTGGTCTGTCTTTAGAAGGAAATTTTTGTGCCAGCTGTGGCCAGTCGTCTCATACAGAAAAAATCAATGCTGCTTATTTTTTGCATGATATCCCGCATTCTGTATTTCACGTTGACAAGGGATTTTTTTATACCCTCAAGAAAATGTTTGCAGATCCGGGGACGGCTTTACGCGATTACCTGAGTGGGAAACGGGTTATGCATTACCGGCCCTTTGCATTTGTACTGCTGATGTCTACAATCTGTACATTGCTTATTAAAGGAATTAATTACCTCGTCAACCTGCGTTTTGAAAAGGAAAACCCCGGTCATGCACTGGAGTTCGGGCACGGTCTTTTTGTAAAATATCCCAGCCTGCTAATTTTTATTATGATACCGCTGCTCAGTTTGATTACCTGGCTTTTTTTTTACAGGCGGCCATTTAATTACTGGGAGCATTTCCTGGTAAACACCTACCTGGCCGCCAACCTGAATGTGTTTCTATTGCTTATCAGTTTGTTTCAGCTGATGCGGTATTATATTTCCGGGTCATATGGCGTTAACTACGTAGCGTTTATGTGTTTGTTTATGGCTTATTATGGCCATGCATTCGGAAGTTTAATGTCTACATCAGGAAAGCTGGTCAATAATATCATTATCCTGGTATTTATGAATTTCTTCATGGCTTCTGCTTATATGACTGCTTTTATTTTTACCGGAATGATGAACGGGTGGGTAGTGAAATAAAGTAGCAGCATACAGGTGCCAGTGTTCCATACCGGGTAGCAGTCAACCGTCCTCCGGCAGTATTTTGAAGATCAACCGGTGGACCGGACAACTATTTTATTTTCCTTGCAATCATGATCAGTCGTGGAGATTTTTTTACATCGTAACTGCCCAGCTGGTAATCGCCAAATACCTCCTGCATCTGCAAATGATGAAAAGCAAACATATCATTGAAATCACCCAGTGAAAATTTGGCTACTTTTTCGGTAAACTCCAGGGGTGTTTCCAGCGCATCATCTTCCACAATAATTTTTTTATAAAAATGCGTTTCATCAAACCATTTTGTAAGGTGAAAATTAACGCCTTCCATTTCTTTGTCTGACTTATGAATGAGGTTGTCTTCAGCATAGTGTACATTCAGGTAATCCATGACCAGTACAGCACCGGATTTTAATGATTGGGCAATGGTGCGGATGGCATTGTAATGTTCACGCTCTGTTCTGAAGTAACCAAAGCTTGTAAAAAAGTTAAAAGCATAATTATAATAACCCATCCAGTAAGGCAGGCGGATATCATGCTGATAGAAATGAAGTGTTGGTGATTCCAAAGCCTGGGCAAAAGCAATGTTTTCTGCAGAAAGGTCAATGCCAGTAACATCGTAGTCCCCGGCGGCCAGTATTTTTGCGTGCCTTCCCCTGCCACAGGCCACATCCACCAGTATTGAGCCTGCGGGCGGTTGTAAATGCGCCAGCAGCTTCGTGATAAAGCTGGCGGCCTCTGCCTCATCCCTGTTAAAATACAATTGATGATAGTAAGGTGAGTTAAACCAGTCCCTGAACCATTCCGCGGAAGAAGCCATGCCTTAAATTTCATCAAATGTAGCAGTGAAAAACAACATACCGCGGCATCCCGCCTGATAAATGTTAATAATTTGAGGGATACTACCTTTTCGGGGTATATGTAAATAAAAA
The DNA here is from genome assembly GCA_039916305.1 of Chitinophagaceae bacterium. Lineage (GTDB taxonomy): Bacteria > Bacteroidota > Bacteroidia > Chitinophagales > Chitinophagaceae > JACMLD01. Next base: position 138,813 of record JBDSLR010000018.1, read on the forward strand.
TTATTGCTATATCTTTATCGGAACAGTGAATAACTTTCTTCCAAATCTTTGAATTGCCCCGTTTTCCGTCTTCATAAACCCTTATTTTCGCACTGTAAGAAAACCTTATTAAACCGTGGCATTAATCAAGAGTATATCAGGCATCCGTGGAACTATTGGTGGTTATAGCAACGAGAATTTAACCCCTCCGGACATCGTAAAATTTGCTGCAGCGTACGGTACCTGGCTTTCTAAAGAACACAATGGAAAAAAAGTAGTTATAGGCCGCGATGGGCGTATGAGCGGAGACATGGTCAGCAGCCTTGTTATAAATACTTTACTCGCACTGGGTATCAACGTGGTTGATCTCGGCCTGTCTACCACACCTACCGTTGAAATGGCGGTAGTATGGGAAAATGCAGACGGCGGTATTATCATAACAGCCAGCCACAACCCCAAAGAATGGAATGCACTGAAACTATTGAATAAAGCCGGCGAATTCATCAATGGAGAAGAAGGTGCCGCTATTTTGCAACTGGCCGCCAAAGGCGATTTTCTTTTTGCCAGTGTTGACAAAATGGGGCAGCTCACAAAAAATACGCATACCCTGCAGAAACATATTGATGCGGTAGTAAATTACCCGCTGGTGGATGTTGATCTGATTAAACTAAAAAATTATAAAGTAGTTGTAGATGTAATTAACTCCACCGGTGCTTTATTTTTACCTCCCTTGTTAAAGGCCCTGGGTGTAGAAGATGTGATTGTGCTGAACGGAGAAGTAAATGGAAAATTTGCACACAATCCGGAGCCCCTGCCCGGAAATTTATCACAGCTGAGTTCTGAAGTAAAAAAACAAAATGCATCTTTTGGTATTGCAACTGACCCTGATGTAGACAGGCTTTGTTTTGTTTGCGAAGACGGCAGCATGTTTGGTGAAGAATACACGCTGGTAGCAGTGGCTGATTATATATTGGGTAAAAGAAAAGGCAATACCGTGTCCAATATGTCTTCTACCAAGGCACTGAAGGATATTACCGTGAAACATGGTGGTGAATATTTTCCTTCTGCGGTAGGCGAGGTAAATGTGGTAAAGAAAATGAAGGAAACCAATGCTGTTATCGGCGGCGAAGGCAACGGTGGCATCATTGTTCCGGATCTGCATTACGGCCGGGATGCGCTGATTGGCATTGGCCTGTTTCTAAGCGCCCTGGCGCAGCACAAAAATGGCCTTAAATCTTTCAGGGCCCGCTACCCCGATTACTTTATCTCCAAGAATAAGATAGAGCTGGAAAAGGGCATTAATGTAGCAGCTATTTTCGAAAAAATACAGGCTAAGTATAAGAAGCAACCGGTTAATACAGAAGACGGTTTAAAAATTGAATTTGACAACGACTGGGTGCATCTCCGCACGTCCAATACAGAACCCATTATACGTATCTATGCGGAAAGCAATTTTGAAACCACTGCTAATAATATAGCACTCAGGCTGATGCAGGATATAAAGGAGTTTATGTAAATCCCTTAACACTTACAGGTTATTGCTAATGGATGGCGCCTTCTTTTATAAGCAAGTGCAGCACAGCCAGCTGTTGTTGACTGAAAAACTGCTGCCGGCGAAGAGCGATATATTAGTGTTTTAATAGCGCTTTGGCTACTTTCATTTTCTTAACTTTGCACATCTTTTAAAAATTAAAAAATGCCCCATTTGGGGTTAGGTGTATGCAAAGGATATATTTAGACAACGCCGCCACCACCGCACTGGATCCACAGGTACTGGAAGCCATGATGCCCTACCTTACAGAAAAATTTGGCAATCCGTCTTCTATTTATTCCTATGGCCGTGAGGGCCGGCTGGCCATTGAGACCGCGCGGAAAAGCGTGGCGAAAATTTTGAAGGCGCATCCGGCAGAAATCTTCTTTACTTCCGGCGGTACCGAAAGCAGCAATACCGCAATTACTGCCGCAGTGCGCGACCTGGGCTGTAAACACATCATTAGTTCACCCATTGAGCACCATGCTACATTGCATACGGTTGAACACCTGTATCATGCCGGTGAAGCGGCGTTGAGTTATGTAAAAGTGCTGCCGGATGGCCATATTGATATGCAAGACCTGGAAGAAATACTTTCGGGCAGCACTAAAAAATGCCTGGTGACGCTCATGCATGCCAATAATGAAATTGGCAATATCCTGGATATACAGGCCACAGGCAATCTTTGTAAAAAATACAATGCGGTCTTTCATTCCGATACCGTACAGACGGTTGGCCATTATCCCTTTGATTTAAGAAATACACCCGTACATTTTATTACCGGTGCTGCACATAAGTTCAATGGCCCCAAAGGCGTGGGCATGCTGTACATCAATGAAAATGTAAGCATCAAACCATATATACACGGCGGCTCACAGGAACGCAATATGCGCGCCGGAACCGAAAATTTATATGGTATTGTTGGCTTTGCAAAAGCGCTTGAAATAGCGAATGCTAATTATGAGAAAGACAGCGCTGCTGTGTTGGCGCTTAAACAATACATGGCAGACCAGCTTACAAAGCATGTTGACGGCATCTCTTTTAATGGCGATAGTTTCGGGCGCAATTTGTACACCGTGCTGAATGTTTCTTTTGCCAAAACAGAAAAATCAGAAATGATTTTATTTAATCTCGATATCAATAATATCTGCGCATCGGGCGGCAGCGCCTGCACCAGTGGGGCCGACCAGGGCTCACATGTTATCCGCGCCATCAACAATGATCCTAACAGAATAGCGGTACGTTTTTCTTTCTCAAAAAATAATACAAAGGAAGAGATTGATACGGTGGTAAACAAATTGACTGAGTTGATATAGTTATTTTGCAGCTGGTATCATTAAGTTATATCATTGCATAGCCAGTACCCCGCACACAACAGTACTTAATACTGCTAATTATGCTGCATTCCATATAACTTGTTTCAATAGTGATGAGCATTCTGTTAACGGGCAATTACCGGTTTCAAGCCCATATTACTTTGCACTATCTTTATTCCATAAAATAATACCATGCTTGATAACCGCTGGCTTCTCCTACTTTCCATTCTTTTCTTTTTCTCCTGCGCCAACAACACGGAACTCAAAGCACCTGAAGCTGTTGCAGCAAAAAATGATTCCATGCAAACGACCGTGCCGGCTGCGCTTCCGGGCTGGGCGCTGCAGTCAAATATTTATGAAGTCAATCTTCGCCAATACACCAAAGAAGGAACTTTTAAAGCGTTTGCAACATCACTGCCGCGGTTAAAAGCAATGGGCGTACAGATACTTTGGTTTATGCCCATTACCCCCATTAGTGTAAAAGACAGAAAAGGAAAGCTGGGCAGTTACTATGCCGTGCAGGATTACAAAACTACCAACCCTGAGTTTGGTAGTTTGCAGGACTGGAAAGCACTGGTAACAAAAGCGCACCAGCTGGGCTTTAAAGTAATTACCGACTGGGTGCCCAATCATACGGGTGCCGATCATCCATGGCTAATTCAACACCCTGATTTTTTTACTAAAGACAGTACCGGAAAAATTATTTCTGCATTTGACTGGACCGATACCCGTGATTTAAATTACGATAATAAAGCGATGCGCGATAGTATGATTGCCGCTATGAAATTCTGGATTACTGAATCGGACATAGATGGCTTTCGCTGTGATGTGGCGGGCGAAGTGCCGGATGATTTCTGGAGAGACTGTATTGCCCAACTAAAAAAAATAAAGGATGTTTTTATGCTGGCTGAAGGTGATAAAGGCAGCCTGCACCGCGATGGGTTTAATGTCAGCTATCCGTGGAATATGTTCGCAACCCTCAAAAGAATCGCCACAGGCCAAACAAATGCGCTGGCCATTGACAGCGTTTTAGTGCAACAGGACAGCAGCTTCCCTCCAGGAGCGGTGCGTATGTATTTTACCAGCAACCACGATGAAAATAGCTGGAATAAAGCTGACTATGGAACAATGCCCGGATTGCAGCATGCACCATTTGCAGTATTTACCCAGACGATGCGCAACAGTATACCACTTGTTTACAGTGGCCAGGAAGAACCCGTAATGGACAGCATCAGTTTCTTTTATAAAAACCCTATTAAGTTTGGTAAATATGCCAGGTCACAATTTTATACCACCATGCTGCAACTACGTGCATCAACACCAGCGCTGGCCACAAATGCCTCTTTTAAAAAAGTGAATGCCGGAGATGAGAAGGCGCTGTATGCTTATGTGCGGGAGAAAGAAGGCCATAAAATAGCCGTCATACTAAATCTTTCTTCAAAAGGGCAAACAGTGAAAATTACTGATTCCTTGTTAACAGGTGAACCCATGAATGTTTTTATGGGGGTTAAAGAAAAACTTACACAGGGCCATTCTTTTGGTATTGAGCCCTGGGGCTTTATTGTTTACAATTACAGTAATAAGCTATAATTCACAAGTAGTAATCGTTATAAACTTATTGCTTATCACTTCATACACCGCGTGGTCAGGGTTTACCAAATGAATAAATGTATTCAATACTGGCTACCAATTGTTTTTGTTTGCTGTAGCACACTTCTTTTTCTTTTAATCCCTGGGTATTGTAAATATATTTCCAGGTTTGATAATCGGCGCTGCCTTCTGGTACTACAATCATTTGTGTTACCTGCAGGGCTTCGTTGTATTCAAACATGTAATCAGGCAAAATGCGATTGGCTTTTCTGTTAAACCTGGCCACATCCGTAAGCCGGTGTTGCGCATCGTAATAATAAAAAGTAGTACCTAAACTTCCTTTTTTACGAATGGCTTTTTCTTCACCCACATTCCCCAGCTCGTCTGCCGTGAAAGACACAAAAGTGGTGTCGGCGTTGTTTTTGATTTTTACCATTTGCGCAGGTTGCCCGTTGCTGTTATAAATCCATTGATGTATTTCTGTTTCGGCGGGGTCATTTACTGGTATAGAGTTGCTGCTGATGCGGGTGATGCGGTTGGCGGCATCATATTCATATAAGGAGCTGGTAACAAAATCAGCGGAGCTGTCAACCGATTTTATTAAAAAGCCATTAACGTTGTAATAAGATTTTAACCATGATTCGGTTGCATCCGGCACTTTGGTATAGGTAACCACGAGTTTTTGTGCCGGGTAAACCGTTTGCTGCAGCGTTACGTTATTCTCTGACGGTCCAGGGGCCGAAGGTGTAAGTGTAACATGCAATACCTTAAGGTCCCTGATTAACCGGTAATTGGCATTGATCTGCCGGGTCACCACAATATCTTTGTAATAATATTGGGCTCTTGCTGTAACAGTTGTGCTGCATACAGCCAGCACAAGGGCGGCTATTCTTATCTGCAGGGTAATCCTCATCTTATTCATGTATTTATAACGCAGTTGCTTGTTAATTAATGTATTTTAGGTCAATAAAAAATTCATAATTATTTTTAAACAAATTTACTGTTTACCGCCTTGCAAATACCATGCAGGGCCCTTTTCTTCATTATCTATAAAATACATGCATGGAAGTACCTCGTGAAGCTTTTGCCCGGCTGGTAAATATAATGGATGATTTGCGGGAGAAATGCCCCTGGGATAAAAAACAAACCATTCATACTTTACGGCAGCTAAGCATAGAAGAATTGTATGAACTGGCGGATGCCATTACGGAAGAAGACTGGAAGGGAATTAAGGAAGAGCTGGGCGATTTAATGCTGCATATTCTTTTTTACGCAAAAATAGGCGCAGAGCAGAATAAGTTTACCCTGCAGGAAGTGCTGGATGGCGTATCAGAAAAGTTGATTGCACGGCACCCGCATATTTACGCAAGTGCTGATAACAACGGGCAGCTGGTTACTGTACAGGACGAAGAGGAGGTTAAAAGAAACTGGGAAAAGCTGAAACTAAAAGAAGGGAAAAAATCTGTACTCAGCGGTGTACCCAAATCGCTGCCGGCCACTGTAAAAGCAATGCGGCTGCAGGAAAAAGCCCGCCAGGTTGGTTTTGAATGGGACAACAGGGAGCAGGTTTGGGATAAAGTAGAGGAAGAAATAGCGGAGTTGAAAGAGGCTATTGCGCTGGGAGATGCAGGTAAAACGGAAGAAGAATTTGGAGACCTTGCTTTTTCGCTGGTTAACTATGCACGGTTTTTGCAGGTGGATGCAGAGAACGCACTGGAAAAAACAAACAAAAAGTTTATCTACCGTTTTACAAAGATGGAAGAGGTGGCCGCATCCCAGGATCGCTTGCTGGCAGATATGAGCCTTACTGAAATGGACGCCATCTGGAACAGCATAAAAAAGCAAAACCCGGCACCTTGAGAAATTTCTATCAGCAGGTTGTAAAAAAAAATGTCTTCTTTTTTTTGGGGGCAGCCTGGTTATTCACCATCGCTTTTATTATTGATAATTACTGGTACTCTTCCTCTTCTGCTAAATACCTCCGTAAGAACATTGAAGCAGATATGCAGCAGCAGGAAAAAGATTTTGACGCACTGCTTACGGACACTTCCCTGCTGGGCAGGCTGGTGGAGCAGCGGTATTCAGCCGACGAATTATATGCGCTTACTGAAAAGAAAACCTATTGTATTTTCCTGTACAGCGATGAAGATACAGCCAGCAGGGATCTAAAATTCTGGAACACACAACTGATCTTGCCTGGTGCAAGTCTTTTTGCTGATAGTGCTGCCATCAATGAACTGGTAAAACTCAGCAACGGTCAGTATGAGTGTATACGCAGAAAAGTTACCATTTCCAACAACAGGAAGTTACTGGCACTTGCATTACTGCCGGTGCACCGGGAGTATTACCTGGAATTCCCGAATTTAAAACGGGAATTTATTAATTACCCGCAGGCTGAAAAAAGCGTTGGCATTAGTTCTCTTCAAACTGATTACCCGATACAAAGTATTACCGGTAAAACCCTTTTTTACCTCCAGGCCAAATTTGTTACGGAGAAAGATGATACCAATTGGGTTACACTTACCCTGAATATTGTAGCCATATTGTTGTTACTGATAATTGTCAACAATACGGCGCATTATTTTTCAGTAACATATGGCTATTTAACCGGTACATTTTTCCTTATTGGCATGGTGTTATTTTTGAGGGGGCTGAGTTATTTTTTCCCTTCTTTGCTTAACCTGCGCCAGTATGAACTTTTTGATCCCAGTATATATAGTTCCAACCTGATCCTTAATTCATTGGGCGATCTATTGATCAACTCCTTTCTTTTTTGCTGGATGGTATTGTTTGTAAGGCGGGAAGTAGGGGAGAAGCGTTTTAGTCTCAGTGCAAAAAAAAGCTGGTACTGGGCGGCACTTATTTTTCCGGTGCTGATACTGGTGGTAACCACGTTTGTATTTTCAAGCATTATTAAAAGCCTGATTGCGGATTCGAGGATATCATTTAACGTTACTAATTTTTTCAGTCTTACCAATATCAACAGCCTGGGTGGTTTTATTGTACTGGCCACCCTCTCGCTTAGTTTTTTCTTTTTATCGCAGGTGATTTTGCAGCTGATTTCGCCGCTGCTTAAGACATCAAAATATGTATTGTTTATACTGATTGCTATAATAGGCCTGGTAATGCTCACCATTATACGCAGCTATTCTTTTGTAGAGCTGAATATTTATGTTTTACTATGGTTGCTGGCTTATGTGTGGTTTATGCAGCAGCATATTATAGCCGGCAGCGATTTCCGGCTGGCCATCTCAGAGGTACTGGTATGGCTGTTTATTTTTTCATTTTCTATTTCTGCTATTGTTGTTATAGAAAACCAGCGCATTGAACTGCAGCAGCGGAAGCTTACCGCAGAAAAACTTTCCAACCAGGCAGATCCCGCCAGCGAAAGGCTGTTAAGTATTGCCCTGACGTATTTCGATAATGACTTTTTGTTTGCAAGCTTCGACCGTTTCCGCGTACAGGCTTCCAACCATTCGTTGAAAGACAGTTTAATTAATAAAAATTTTACTGCCTACCTGGATAAGTATGATACCAGGATTTATACATTTGATTCTTCTGAAAACCACCGCCCGCTGTTTAATGATGAAGACCCGGTGTCTTATGACTCCCTGGATATTATTTTTCGTATTGAAGGGCGGCCCACCAATGTGCGCGACCTGCGATATTTTTCCAAATCATTTGACAAATTTTCTTACCTGCTGAAAAAGGCGGTGAAAGATACCGGCCTGAATACGGTAGGCTACTTTTTTGTGCGCGCAATACCCAAACGGTATAAGAATGACGCACTGATACCGGAGCTTTTTAAGCCACAGCAGGAATACCTGCCGGAATATTCACCCACCATGTTTGCCGTGTACAGGGGCGGCCGGCTATTTAATTATTACAACGAATACCAGTTTCCTACTATTTTATCGCCGGGCCAGATACCCAAACTGGAGTATGAACAGCGAAAGCAAAACGGGTATGATGAGTTGTGGTATAAGAATACAGATAAGGTAGTGGTAATAGTAAGAAAGGATAATTACATTATGGAAGGCATGACATTGTTTGCTTACCTGTTTAGTACGTTTCTGCTATTGCTGGCTGTTTTCCGCGTTTTTTCAGTACTGATACAAACAAGATTGCGCTGGCATTTGCTAAAACAGATTTTCCAGGTCAACCTGCGTTCCCAGATTCATGGCACATTTATTTTTATTACGCTTATTTCAATTTTTGTAATCAGCGTTGCCACCATATTTTTCTTTATCAGCAGGTATAAGAGAAATAATATAGAAAGGTTGAGCAAAGCTATACAGATCATGAACAACCAGGTACAGGCAGAAATAGAGAAAGGAGAAATATTTGATGATTTGGTAAAATTTTATGAGTCACAAACAAACGATTACCTGGAGACAATGGTGCGGCGGGTGGCAGAAATACATGGAACCGATATTAATTTTTATGATCTCCAGGGCAACCTGATAGTATCCTCCAACCTGATTGTGTACAGCAAAGGTATTTTAAGCAAAAAGATAAGTCCGCAGGCGTTTTACAACCTGCACAACAAAAGTTATATCCAGTTTATCAGTGATGAACAGATGGGAAAGGTTAGCTACCAGAGCATTTACAGCCCCGTACGTGATGCAGCGGGAAATGCCTACGCCTACCTGAACATTCCGTCTTTTGACTCGCAGACAGAGCTTAAAAGGGAGATATCTAACTTCCTGGTGACCATCATTAATCTTAATGCATTCATATTTTTAATTGCCGGTGCCATTGCCCTGTTTATTACCAACCGCATTACCTCTTCGTTTACACTTATCAGCAATAAAATGCGGGCTGTTAACCTCGGTAAAACCAATGAAGAAATTCCCTGGCACCGTAATGATGAAATTGGTGGTTTGGTTACCGAATATAATAAAATGGTGAATAAGCTGGAAGCCAGTGCTGCGCAATTGGCCAAAAGCGAACGCGAAGGCGCCTGGCGGGAAATGGCCAGGCAGGTGGCGCACGAGATTAAAAATCCGCTCACGCCCATGAAGCTGAGCATACAGTATTTGCAAAAGGCTATTGATAATAATTCCCCCAATGTAAAAGAGATGACTTCAAACGTGGCAAAAACTTTGGTGGAGCAGATTGATCACCTTTCTAAGATTGCGGCCGATTTTTCGCAGTTCGCTAATATTGGTAATCCTAAAAGTGAAGTATTTGATATACATGAAATGCTGCATTCACTGGTGTCATTGTATATGGCAACCGAAAACCTGGAGTTTCAATGGTACCCGGTACCGCAACGCGTTATTTTATTTGCAGATAAAACACAATTAAACCGTTTGTTTACCAACCTGCTGCAAAACGCTGTAGAAGCCAGTGAAAATAAGGCGTATAAAAAAATTGTAATGTCTGAAGAACTGGAGGAAGGATACATTGTTATAAAAATTTCCGATAATGGCGATGGTATACCGCTGCAGGTGCAGGAAAAGATCTTCACGCCTAATTTTACCACTAAAACATCCGGTACGGGCCTCGGGCTTGCCATGAGCAGAAATATTATTGAGCAGGCAAAAGGGGAGTTATGGTTTGAAACAAAAGAAAAGGAGGGCTCTGTATTTTTTGTGCGGATTCCTTTGTTCAGGGTATCTGCGTGAGACGTGAGGCGTGAGAATTTTTGAAAACGCAATTTAAATTATGCAGCCACTTGCCAGGAATCGTGATTACAATCCCTTCAGCTTTTTTCTTGCTGTAATAAACTGCTCAAACTGTTGTAAAGAAAAACTACTCAGATTGTTTTCTTTTGTAAGCCCGCCTTTTTGTGCTGCCAGTACGCCATAGCGGCAATCATCAAAGCCATCGGTAGTATGCGCATCGGGATCTATAGAAATCAATACAGCTTTTTCAACTGCCTCGCTGATCCAGTACCAGTCCATATCAAGCCGGCGGGGGTGGGCATTTAATTCTATCACCACCTGCTGTTCTGCACAGGCTTCAATTATTTTTTTGTGATCTACGGGGTAACCCTTTCGGCTCAGCAACAACCTGCCCGTCATGTGCCCCAATATAGTGGTATAGGGATTTTTTACAGCATTGAGCAAGCGCAGCATTGCTTTTTCTTCTGTCATTTTTAGATTTGCATGTACAGATGCTATTACCAAATCGAAACTTGCCAGTATATCATCTGTATAATCCAGGCTGCCGTCATTGAGTATATCACACTCAATACTTTTGAAGATTTTAAAGGGAGCGTATTTATTATTGAGTTCATCAACATAAGCATGCTGCGCGCGGATCCGATCTTCTTTAAGGCCATTGGCATAAAATGCGCTCTTGCTGTGATCGCTGATAACAAGATATTCATAACCTTTTGCCATACATGCTTTCGCCATTTCTTCTATGGTATTGGTTCCATCGCTCCAGTTACTGTGGGTATGTATGATGCCTTTAATATCGTCTGCAGTAATAATCGCAGGCAACACGCTATTACCTGTTTTTTCCAATATACCCGGAGCTCCCCTCAGATAGGCGGGGATATAGGTAATGCCGGCAGCGGTGAAGACTGCATCATCATTGGTGCCGGTAGCATTTGTAAATGCTGCAGCAGGATATTGTTTCGTAATTGCATCGGTAAATGCAGCCGGTCCTGTAGTCAGAAATAACTGCTCAGCAAGATTCACCGCGCCGGTATATAAATGAAGTTTCAAACCATTTTTCAATTTATACAATAAGCTGTTGCCGGTTTCTTCCAGCAATTCAGGCGGCTGTGCAGTTTGGAAAGCAGGTTTTACAGCAGCATTGTCTTTTGCAATCACAAATTCAAGTTCATCAATGGTTAGATCCTGCCTGCGGTAGGCGCCGGTAACGGCCACATTAGCAGCAGAGAAACATTTTTCAAGATAACCACTTACGGCAGGAAACATGGCAGCAACTGCAGCATATAAAAAACTGCCCTGGTTTTGCATGTAGTATTCAATGGCTTCCTGTATACTTTTCTGTGTTTTTTCGCCAAACCCTTTGTACAGCAACAAACGGTTTTCATTGCAGGCATATAATAATTCTCCCAGGCTTTCTATCTCCATTTCTTTCCATACAGTAGCGATCTTTTTTGGCCCCAGGCCTTTAATATTTAACATTTCAAGTACACCGCGCGGTGTATTCATAATTAAATCTTCCAATGCCTCTAATTTCCCAGTTTCCAGTATTTCTGTGATTTTTTTGGCTGCAGAGTCGCCGATTCCTTTAAGCGAGGATAATTGGTCGGCCGCTGTATCGGCCAATTGCTCCGGTAATTTTTCAATATGAAATGCAACTATAGCATATGATTTTGACTTAAAAGAATTGCCACCATGTATATCCATCAATTTAGAAAGCAAGGAAAACTGGTCTGCTATAAAGTTATTATCTGTCATATCGGGGCATTAAAAAATGGCAATCAACAAAATTAAAACTTGCAGCTTGCATTTGATGCGTGAAATGCGTTTTGAGAGGGAAAAGGCAAAAAAAAGTCCCGGCAAAACTGCCGGGACTTTGTAATATTTCTTAATCGTGAAGAAGCTTATTTCTTCTTAGCTGCCTTTTTCTTTGGGGCTGCTTTTTTAGCGGCCTTCTTTTTAGGGGCTGCTTTTTTTACTGCTGCTTTTTTCTTAGGTGCAGCTTTTTTCTTTGCGGCTTTCTTTGCAGTTGCCATGTTTTTTTGAATTTAAATGGTTAGTAAAAGAATTTAACGAAGTTAAAAGTATAAACTTCTTTTAGAAT
>JBDSLR010000019.1:0-228749 GCA_039916305.1 Chitinophagaceae bacterium
CGTGAGGCGTGAGGCGTGAGGCGTGAGGCGTGAGGCGTGAGGCGTGAGGCGTGAGGCGTGAGGCGTGAGGCGTGAGGCGTGAGGCGTGAGGCGTTATAATCTTGGGAACTGCAAGTTATGTTATGCATATGATTTTCTCGTGGAGACTTCTTCAGCCCTGAAAGGACGTTATATGCATAGCCCGGGGTGAAGCCCCGGGATCATTAAACGGTATTAACGGAACCCTGAAAGGGATTCAATAACAGGATTTGAAATTGAATGCATGCAGCTATTTATCCGAAAAGCTCCCCAAATATATAAAGTTGAACGGAGCGTCGCAACCCTCGCTCCATCATTGTACAAAAGCCGGCACCCAGGAAATTGGCTCCTTTCGCAGGGTCTGAATATTATATACTCAGTACTGCATACTAAACCCTTGGCTTCCAGGCACTCTCTTCCACCTTCATTTGAACACCTGTATAGCGCCCCAGCACAAATAAATAATCGCTCAGGCGGTTAATGTATTGAATGATGATGGGTTCCACATCAAGGCTTTCCTGTTCCAGCCGTACACAGCAACGTTCTGCACGGCGGCAGATACAGCGGGCAATATGCAGGTGCGATAGTATGTGATGACCACCCGGCAGAATAAAAAACTTCATCGGGGTAACAGACTCGTTCATCCGGTCCATTTCATTTTCCAGGAGTGAAACGTCACTATCTTTTAAATCGGGTATGCGCATTTTGGGCTCTTTTACCGGGTCGCAGGCCAATGCTGCGCCAACAGTAAACAAGCGGTCCTGTGTTTCCAGCAATATGGTGCGGCTTTGCTCATCGCTTAGCAAATCGCGGCACAAACCAATGTAAGCATTCAATTCATCCACGGTGCCATAGGCCTCTATGCGCAAATGAGACTTGGGCACTTTTGTACCGCCAATGAGTGAGGTGCTACCCCTATCGCCGGTTTTGGTATAGATTTTAGACGCCATGAAGAAGGTTTTTAATTCGAAGTTCTTCGTTCGGACGTTTTTATTGCGAAACGCTTAGAATTTTTTATAAATCCTGGGTAAACTGAACCCCGAACGAAAGTTGACTGGTATTTATGAACCGGTATTAATGTACCAGTGAAGCAGTGATTTTTTCATTGAGCCGGTCCGTTTCAATCAGTCCGTCTCTTAAGCGCACCACACGATGGGCGTGCAGGGCAATATCTTCTTCATGTGTTACCAATACTACTGTGTTACCAGCAGCCTGGATAGCACCAAAAATCTCCATGATCTCAATGGAGGTCTTGGTATCCAGGTTACCGGTAGGCTCATCTGCCAGTATAATTGAAGGGCTGTTTACCAAAGCCCGTGCAATGGCCACCCGCTGGCACTGGCCACCACTCAGCTCATTTGGTTTGTGGTGACTTCTGTCTGTAAGGCTAACTTTATCCAGTACGTCCATGGCCATTTCCATGCGTAATTTTTTGGTAATGCCCGCATAGACCAATGGCAGGGCCACATTTTCTGCTGCTGTTAATCTTGGCAGCAGGTTGAATTGCTGAAACACAAAGCCAATTTCTTTGTTGCGAACTTCTGCAAGGTCGTCATCGCTCATTTTGCTTACGTCCTGCTCATTCAGGATATACTTACCGCCTGTTGGTGAGTCAAGGCAACCAAGGATATTCATCAACGTACTCTTACCGGACCCGGAAGGACCCATGAGCGCAACATATTCATTTTTTAAAATATTGAGCGATATACCTTTCAAAACGGGTATGGGCTGTTTGCCCATGAAATACGCTTTCTGTATGTCTTCAAGCTGGATAATTCCACTCATATGATGAAGGTTAATGCTGTTTGCGGGTTTATTTTTTAATTACTTTGGGAACTTTAAAATAATCTTGGCTGGCGGCGGGCGCATTGGCCAATGCGGTTGCTTTTTGCATAGAGCCTTTTACTTCATCTTCGCGGTAGGCATCCATGGCATCTGTCATGTGTAATAATGGCTCAGTACCGGTAGTATCTACTTCCTGCAATTTTTCTACAAAAGCAATCATGCGCTGCAAATCGTTTTTAATCTCTGCTTTTTCTTCGTCATTAAATTGAAGCCTTGCCAGGTTGGCCAGGTTATCTATCAGCCCGGTGGTTACTTCCATATGCAACAAAAATAAAGAATTGCCTCCAAGCCGCGGGCTTTTGTGATGAAAGGCGGAAAAATAGTCTGGAGCCAGTAGTCTGAAGTCGGCAGGCCCTACCGCCACGATTTGTGCTAAACTTTACAGACGCAGGACTATGGAATTATTTTGACGACCGCAAGAACGCCCGGCTATCGTCTTTTGATGACCACGATAGGTGAAGACTATCGGCTCCAGACTATCGACTAATGACTTTTCTTATCTTCGCTGCCTTATGAGCAAGAAAGAAATTGTAATGAGCGGTATACGGCCAACAGGCTTTCTTCACCTGGGCAATTATTTTGGCGCCATGCGTAACTGGGCGCGCATGCAGGAAGATTTTGAATGTTATTATTCGGTGGTGGACTGGCATTCGCTTACCACGCACCCGGATACAAAGGAACTGAAAGCCAATGTGCAAAGGGTTTTTGCAGAGTGTATTGCTGCAGGTATTGATCCTGATAAATGTACTTTTTACGCCCAGAGCGATGTGCCCGAAATTGCTGAATTGTACCTCTGCTTAAATATGCTGGCCTACCAGGGTGAACTGGAGAAAACGGTTACTTTTAAAGATAAAGTCCGTCAATCGCCGGACAACGTAAATGCGGGCTTGCTTACCTACCCGGTACTGCAGGCCGCGGATATATTAATCCACCGGGCTACCTATGTACCCGTGGGTAAAGACCAGGAACAGCATCTTGAAATGGCACGCACTTTTGCCAATCGTTTTAATCACCGGTATGGCGAAGTACTTCCACAACCCAAAGCATTCAATTATAACAATGCACTTGTAAAAATCATGAGCCTGGATGGCAACGGCAAAATGAGCAAAAGTGAGAACGAGAATGCTACCATTTACCTGGGTGATGGGGACGAGGTTATCCGGAAAAAAATAATGAAAGCTAAAACAGATAGTGGACCAACGGCACCCAATTCGGTAAAGCCGGATTATATAGAAAACGTTTTTCAGCTGATGCAGCTGGTGAGTACAGCGGAGACACTAATGGAATTTGAAAAAGGTTATGACAACTGCAGCATACGTTACGGCGATATGAAAAAGCAACTGGCGGAAGACATGGTAAAATTTGTTTCCCCCATACGGGAGAAAGCAGACAGCATTCGTCTTGATGAAAAATACCTGGCAGGAATAATGGAAAAAGGTGCTGCCAAAGCAAGAAAAAGCGCCACCGCAACCATACAGTTGGTAAGAGAAGCCATGGGGTTTAAATATTACTGATTATTTTTCTTCTTTAGTATTGATCAGTTGGGGGAATTGTATATTTTTAGCGGCACTATCATCTGCAAATTTGTACGAATGGCCATGGCAAAAAACAAGAAACCCAAGCATATAGCAGTTGCCGGAAATATCGGCGCAGGAAAAACCACTTTAACGGAGTTACTGAGCAAACATTATAAATGGATACCCCAGTTTGAAGATGTTGATCATAATCCTTACCTGAACGATTTTTATGAGGACATGCCACGCTGGAGTTTTAATCTCCAGATTTATTTTTTAAACAGCCGGCTTACACAATTGCTGGATATACACCGTGGCACCGAAACCGTGATACAGGACCGGACTATTTTTGAAGACGCCAACATATTTGCACCCAATCTTCATGAAATGGGTTTAATGAGCAAGCGCGACTTCGATAACTACTATAATTTTTTTCAGACTTTAAAAACCATGGTACAGCCACCCGATATGCTTATCTACCTCAAGGGCTCGGTACCTACCCTGGTTGGCCAGATACAGAAACGCGGCCGCGAGTATGAAGAAAATATCCGGCTGGATTACCTTAAGCGCCTTAATGATTATTACAATAAATGGATTGAGAGCTACAAGGAAGGCGCCCTGCTGGTCATTGACATCGATAAGAACAAATTTGCTGAAAACGAAGAACACATGGGCGAGATTATCCGTAAAGTGGATGCACAGCTGTACGGACTGTTTTAATTGCCAACAAAGAAAATAAAAGTTGAGTGGAGCAGGATTTTTTCCTGCTCTTTTTGTTTGTCCCTGCGCGGGCCTATTTACGCCCCTGCTTTTTTTTATCCCAATAAGCCGACATTGTTTATAGTGTAACGCAGGGTGAAGCGACTATTCATCCCAATTAAATATTTCTAATGCTTCCACTGCCATGTTTTTCCATACAAGCATGGAAAAATTGTTTATTATCTCGCGCAGTTGTTTGACAGCATCAATAAGCAAAATATCGGTACTGATTATCATTGGTAAAAAATAAACCTGACCGCGGAAAAAACTGCAGTACCAGCCTGTTTTTATATGGAAAATATGCTGACCTGCATCTGACTAATAAATGACATGAAATACTTATTAATTTCAGCAATCTTTTCAATATTCACTTACAATGTATATGCGCAAAAGGGTAAAAAGACCGTGGAAGAAGAAGTTGTATTTACTAAAGTTGAAGTGAATGCCGGCACGGATTACGCGGCATGGGCAACCTATATTAAAAAAGCATCCAGGCTGTACGCCTCAACAGCAGGTATTCCTGCTGGTTCTTATAAGATAAAGGTTTCGTTTGTAATAGATCAGTATGGAAATATTACAGCGGCGAAAGCGAAAAATGATCCCGGCTACGGGCTCGCAAAAAAAGCGGAATTGATTATTTACCAGTATCCTGGCGTATGGCGGCCTGCCAACCAATGCGGTCGCTTTGTAAAAAGCTATAAAGAACAGGTAGTTGAATTTAATAGTATAGCAACGCAATAGTTGCGGGTTGAAAAAGTCGCTGCGGGAAAATATTATACGGTTATTTATACCCCGCATATTCTTTTAGCTTATCCAGCTCTTTTTTTACTTTTTCGCCCCATTGTTCCTGCTCTTCTTTATCACGACTGAAATCTGTTTCGCTATCGTACTGGTTCTGCATCTCAGCCAATTCTTTCATTATTTTATTGTACATAGCAGGTACAGATTTTTGGGCGGTGGAAGGATCAAATGAGTAAGATTTTACTATTTTATGAAGTTTCCTTGCATAGATTTCTGCAATGTCAAAGTGGCCCTGCTCGTGTGAAAGAATATAATCTGTTTTGACCCTGCCCCATGAACTGTTTTTTTCAAAAACACAACCTATATTATAGCTGAAACCTTTTTCAGAATCGTATGTGTACTTAAATGTTATTTTGGAGCTGGTAAGTGCTGCATTGGTAGAGTTGTCGTCGGGGCTGCTTTTAAAATCATCCCAGGTTAATTTGCGGGCTGCCAGCCATGGAATACTGTTGTTGTCTTTCCCCGGTGTAAAGAGAACCGGGATTGAAAGTAAGTATGCTATTATTAATTTTAAAACCATTGTGTGAATTTAAAAGTAATAACGCTAAATCAGCGGTAAGGAGGCTAAAGGAATTCTTAAAATTGAGGAACGAAGTGTGGATAATGGCACGTTATCCAATAACGGCACCTTATTTAACACCGGCAAAATAATCAGCCTGTGCGCGGACTGGCTTATTTAACTTTTTTTAACAACAGTACATAACCGCAAAGGCCTTTCTTTTTTTGCTTATTTACCTGTACCGGTTTAATGAGGTGGTATTCTGTAAACTGAGACACATACGGATAGCTGATAATATTCCCATCTACATCACCCCACTGATGCCTTTTATACACAACTTGTTTTTCATTAAAATCGTACATGCGCACTTCATATAGGCGGGAAGAAGGATCGCCAATAAAAACAAATTGGTACCACGCGCCTTGGGTAAGCGGAAGAACAATGGGCAATTCATACTCGCTCTCCATTTTCACGGAAGCTTCACGCACTACTTCATAACCCTGGCTACTGAATAGTTGTTTAATACTGTCAATCTGAACCTTATATGATTCATTCATGCAATTTTCGAGGCGGATTATATCCTCCTGGGCCACTGCCGCAAGTGAAGAAATGATAATTGCAAGGAGAAAACTGATTTTTTTCAGGTAGCCTTTCATACTAACGGTTTTAACAGGATGACGGATTATATCAGACGGCTAATATAATACATCCATTCAGTTAGTGCAAAGCATGTTCCATTATTTTCGCCGAACGGCTTCTGAATCCGGTTCAAATGTTATTTACTCCTTAAATATGTAAATACCGTCTGCCTGAGCCGTACAGGTAATTACCAGGTCGTTAACGCAAACATGGGGTGGAAGGCTGGCGCAATAATAAATTACATCGGCCACATCCTCAGCTGATAAGGGCTTAAACCCGTCATATATTTTTTTAGCGGTGTCCCCGTCGCCTTTGAAGCGTACCAGTGAAAATTCTGTCTCAGCTGCCCCCGGGTGTATAGCGGTTACTTTTATGTGGTGTTTCAGCAAATCAACCCGCATTCCCCTGCTAATGGCGTCTACTGCTGCTTTGGAAGCACAATAGACATTCCCCTTTTCATAAATGTCTTTCGCAGCTACTGAACCGAGGTTAATGATATGTCCCTGGTTGCGGGCGGTCATCAACGGTAAAACAGCCTTGCTTACATATAACAGACCTTTTACATTGGTATCCAGCATGGTATCCCAATCGTCTATATTGCCTTCATTGATATAATCCCTGCCCAGGGCAAGGCCGGCATTGTTCAGCAAAACATCCACTTGTATCCATCGGTCGGGCATATTGCTGATAGCGCCGGCAACCGCTTCGCGGTCGCGCACGTCAAAAACCAATGGCAAAACCGCCACCCCGTACTTATTTTCCAGTTCTTTTTGCAACGCCAGTAAAAGAGGTTCTCTTCTGCCTGTGATAATCAAATCATACTGATGAGCCGCAAACTTTTCAGCAGCCGCTTTTCCAAAACCTGATGTGGCACCGGTAATAAAAACTATTTTATTCATTCGTGATTAATAATTTGCTTGGTTGATTGCAAATGTGACGACTAAGTTACCGCGATCTCGCTACTCACGCCTCCCCTCTCACGATCCCCGCTACCTAATCAGCACCATCGTGCCCTTTTTAGTAATGACCTTACCGGTATAGTCGCGGCCCTGCACCACCCACACATAAGTGCCGGATGCCTGTTCTTTGCCGCCATACATGCCGTTCCAGCCGGTACTGGCATCAATGCTGCTGTAAACCATTAATCCCCAGCGGTTATAAACGCGAAAGTAGTCCATGCGTGAAATACCTACCGGTATTGGCCGGAAGCGGTTGTTTCTTGCACTGCCGGGTGCAAAGGCATTCGGCACAAAAATATCAGGCATTGTCTGGAACACCTTTATGTGGATGCTATCAATTGCAAAACAATTTTCTGCGGTGTATACTTTTACCGCGTACGTATAAACACCGCTTGAAATAAACACCGCGGTGGGCGACTGGATATTATTACGGTCGAGAAAGGTAGCAGGTGTCCACAGGTACAGCGGGCCACCAGTTGCGTTTAGTGTTAGTGGCTGGTTTACAGTAACTGTGGTATCATTACCTGCGGACGCAATTACAGGTGGCCGCACAGTAACGGCTACAGTATCCAGTTTTGGCTTGGGGCAGCCGCGGGTATCGTAGGCATACAGTATATAGCTGGTACTGGCTACCGGGTGGGCCAGCGGCGTAAGTGAACCAGGATTAATCAGGCTGAAAGTGGGCGTCCACGTAAAAGTAGACCCAGTGATACTGGCATTTATCCGTGCGGTATCCCCAAAGCAGATAACCTGGTCATCGCCGGCATTGGAAGAAGGGTAGGGCACCGTACGGATGGTTACATTATCCGTTACACTGCATTTACCAATACTGGCAATCAACTGGTATGTGGTGGTAATGGCCAGCGGCGTTACAACCGGGCTTTTTACCTGCGGGTTTCTGAAATTGCCTGCCGGCGACCAGGCATAAGCCAGCGCATCAGTAGTTGGGTGAAGGGTTAAAGAGTCGGTAAGGCAAATGGTACTATCAGGACCAGCATCCAATGTTACATGATCCACCACCCTTACCCGCACGGTGTCCGTGGTAATACAACCGTTTTCGTTTAGCTGTACCTGGTAGATCGTTGTATTGATGGGGAACACAAGCGGGGTAGCGGTATTTTCATTAACGATTCTTGCTACTGGGCTCCAGGAAAAATTGCCAGTTCCGCTGGCCTGCAACAGCAGCGTATCCTGGATGGGCAGGTTGCTGCAGATAAGCGTGTCTTTAAAAAGCAGGCTCAGCAGCGGTTTGTCTTTTACTTCAAACTGCACAGTGACGGTGTCCCTGCAGCCCTTATCACTTTGCACCATCAGTTCTGCGGTTTTGATGCCAAGGCTGCTGAATTTCCAGGTGGGTGTACTTGTGCCTTTGCTTGTATCTGCTAAAGTTGTTTCGTCGCCAAAGTTCCAGCGCCAACCATTTACCTGGCCATATTTTGTTTTGGTGGTATCTGTAAACTGCAGGGGGGTATAAAGGCACTGGCCGGTAACAATGAACCCCGGGTAAAATCCCGGGTACACTTTGGCCAGGGTAGCGGTGGAATCAACACACTGTCCGGCCAGGATAACTTTTAACTTTACGGTATAAGTGCCGGTATCTGCAAACTGGTGCTGCACAAGACCTTCCGGATCCAGGGAAGTATCTGTTTTAGTGCCGTCTCCGTATTGCCATATAAAGACAGTGCCAGTGGGGTTGGTCTGTTCATTTTTGAACGCTACCAGGAAGTCGTCACAGTAATCGTAATCCGGTTTTAAGAACGCTTTAAGGGGATTGCAGTCAGACACTTTCAGGTGTATATCTTTCCTGTGTACATTGATGAGCACTCCACCGCGGTATTCATAAATACAGCCCGCCACAACATATTGATCAGTAATATCTGGCGCAATACCTGAAATAATCCCGGTTTTAGGATCAATGGACGCGTTAACGCCAAGTGGGCTTGAACCGCTGAATGGCAGCTGATAGGGTACTGTATTATATGGCGGTGGTGCAGCAGGATTGGGTGATGGACAATTGGTACAGCCTGCCGACTGGTTACCGGGGCCACCCCCATTATAAGAATTGCACAATGAATATACCAGTGAGTCGCCATCCGGGTCCGTGGCTGAAAAGTCAAAACTGAAACCTGAACCGGCACAAATGGCTACTGCATCATTGCCGGCTATAACCGGGCTGGAATTATGGGCTGGCAGCGGCAGGGTATTGGTACCCGGAATATCGCAGGAAAATGTGGCCCCGTAATCGGCACTATTACCAGCAATATTTGCAATGCCCCGGATGCGGCAGCAGCGTTGAAAAGCAACGGTGTAGCCTTGCGGGTCGTCGGGCAATTCTACCGTTGCTTCGTAAAATTTTAGTTTATAGCAGATATCAGTAGGCGGATTGGTAATGCAGGGATTGGACGCCGGGTCGTAGTTAATAATTTGCTGACTGGTAGAATTTACCGGGTCTATCAGCAGAAACTGTACATTATTTGATTTTTTAAAAATCGTAAAAGGCTCGGTGGGTTCATTTTGTCCGGCAGCGTTTGCATTACAATCAATATATAATTTCAGCCGTATTAAATAACTGGAGGTATTAGGGGCAAGACCAGGACCCAGGTATTTATAACTAAGTTCACCACCGCGAATATGGTTGGCATATAGGGGTATAAAAAGTAAAAACGCTATGCTTGCTGCCAGTAATTTTTTCATTCACTTGTTCCGTGCAGGTTAAATTGCTGTACATATGCTAAAAAAGATAACAGGGCCTGGTTACTTTTTTCTGTTTCTTCCCACATGCCCATATGGGCTGCTTTTTCAAGGATTTGAATGGATGCCAGCGCAGGCAGGTGGCATTGTTTCATACTGTCTTCAAATGGTATTGCCTTATCGTGTTTACCAATAATGAAAAGGACAGGTTTGCTAAAGGATTGTAAAACAGCAGTACGATCAGGGCGCTGTATCATGGCCTCATAGTAAGCAATCAGCGCCGCAGGTTCAAAAGTACTATACCTGGCCATCATTTCTTCTACAACAGCATTGTTTTTAATACGGTAATCCTCCGTAAAAAGGTTGGGTGTTGATTGCCTTATGAAAGCAGCGCTGCCATGTGTTTGTATAAATTCAATACTTCGCCGGCGGGCGGTCCTTTTTTCTTCGTTGTCTGCAAAAGCAGAAGAGTGAAACAGGCCGAATCCGGGTAACATATCCGGGTATTTCTCTGCAAAGGCAAGGGTTACATAGCCACCCATACTATGTCCAATCATGACAGGTTTGCCGCTATTGCTGCTGCCAGCATTATTACCGGGCGGTATTTCCCTGTCAATGATTTGCTTTACACAATCAGCCATACCATCCATGCTCATATCTTCCAGCATTTCAGACTTGCCGCTGCCGGGTAAATCTGGTATGATCAGCTGATAGTTTTTTGACAAATCTTCCAGTTGCTGTTCCCATACATTACTGTCTTCTCCAAAGCCATGTACCAATACCACCGGCTGGCCACTGCCCCTTATGGTATAATAAACCTGTTTGTTTTGTATAAGGATGCTTTTTTGTGTCATGCTGTATTTATTTTTCGGTAGCGGACTATGCTGCGGAATAATAAAATGGTAACAACCAGCAGCAGGCTGTTGTTCATCTCCTGCGGCAGCCACTTCCAGGTTATCAGGAGTAAAACGTTTATGACGGCTGTGAGCAGCCAATAATATTTAATCCATTTTTTTTGTTTGCTTATCACAAATGCAATAATAAGATGCGTGGGCAGGGCCCATAGCAGGTTATAATTATTCCTGCAAACGCTGTCAACCCGGGCCAGCCATAATACCAGCATCAGCAGACCAAAAAACCCGGTAACCAGGAAAAAAAAGCCGTCAAGCACATTAAGCGCTTTGTCGGCTGTGTTATTTTTCAGCAACCACAGTGCCAGCATGGTAACCAGTATTATTGAAAATACCGCTACTGGCGTAAAAAAGCTGGTGATTTTTTCCCGTTCATCCGGTAACAGGATATTTGTTTCACTGACCAGCGGATCCTGCCTTAATGCGGCGCTGTCAAATCCTTTCAGCAGGTAATCCGGCAAAAACATCGCCTGTTTATTGGTCATTATTTCATCCAGGTGGTTGCCCAATAATACATCTATTGCCAAGCGGTTCCAGGCCTGGCTATTGTTATTCATATAGCTGTGGATGAGCTGCCGGTAGGTGCTGGTTGGCAGGGGCCGTATATTTTGGAACGCAATAGCGGTATCAGTATGGTTGCTGATAATATCCCTGGCGCGGGTGGTACAGTTATCTGCGTAAAAATGATACGGATAAAATTTATTGGCTGTTTCCGTATTTATCCAGAGCGCTTTAACCAATTTTAATTTTTCAGCGCAGTGAAGGTCCAGTACCTGTTCAGTAACGCTGCGTTTATAATACTTGTATTCTTCCATAAAATCGGGGAAGGAATAGGGCGCTACAGAATACATCATGATGCCCCTGGTAAATTTGATATAGAAAAGGGGGTCGCTGTCGTCAAATGTACCATAGTTAAAAACTACATCAGTTTGTTGTGCCGTATCTATAACCCTGATGCCGGTATGCCCCCAGATAGAGTACAAATCATCGCCCGGGCCGCAGGTGAGCAGGCTGATGCGGAAGCGGCAGCTATCTGGCTGGGCCATTGCCAGCGCCGAACCCACTAACAAGCCCAGTATAAAAAGTCCTTTCTTGTACAAATACATCCCTTTTTATTTCTGGCAAGATAAGCCAAGCTTGTATTCATAAAACTGCTTTGCCGGGGCTTTTGGCGTATTAACCCTTTTTTCGGCAAGAAAGCATATATTTGTTATAAGAGTAAACGCTTATTGTTCTGGTTTTAATATATTTTTAACGTGCTGTGCTTGCCGTACTATTTGAGCGTCAAAACCGCTAACTAAAGCCAACCCATACGTTACTATGAAATTATCTGTGGTAATTCCTGTTTATAATAGCCAGGAAACGATTCAGTTGCTGGTGTATTCCCTTTTTGAGGTATTGAAACAATACAACCTGGAGGTTATACTGGTAAATGATTCCAGTAAGGATAACAGTGAGAGTATTTGTGAATACCTTGCGCATGAGAATGAAAGCATACAGTTTATCTCGCTGCGTAAAAATAGTGGCGAGCACAATGCCGTAATATGCGGCTTAAATTATTGTACAGGCGATTATGTTGCCATTATTGACGATGATTTACAAAACCCGCCCTCAGAAATCATCGCCCTTCTCAACAGGGCCATTGCCGGTAAGTATGATGTGGTGTATGCGCAGTATGAAACCAAACAGCACTCTTTTTTGAGAAATCTTTATAGCAGTCTTAACAATGCATTTGCGGTGCACTTGCTTAGTAAACCGCCTGGCCTGTATCTTTCCAGTTTTAAAATATTAAAAAAAGAAATTGTACGGGAAGTTATATCCTACAAAGGTCCTTTTCCATACATTGATGCACTTGTATTGAGGTGCACGGATAATATTGGCACCGAAACCGTATTGCATGAAAGCCGTGCAAATGGCAAATCAAACTATACGCTGCGTAAACTGTTTTCGCTGTACCTGAATATGTTTATTAATTTCTCCAACAAACCATTGCGCTTTATTACCATATCGGGCTGCCTTATTTCGCTGGTATCGTTTTGCGTAACTATTTATATTCTGCTGGAAAGAATTATTATTCACGATGAACCACCGGGATGGTCGTTTCTTGCCATTCTGCTGCTGCTTTTAATAGGATTGGTTTTTGTAGTGATTGGCGTATTGGGCGAATACATTGGTAAAATACTGATGTCGCTTAATAACGCCCCGCAATACGTAGTAAAAAAGAAAGTAAATACAGCGCTATTCAGTGAAAATATAATTGCAGGAGAATATGATAGGAAACCGGTACGAGTATGATGCAATGGCAGCCTGCGAGCAGGAAATGTGGTGGTACCGGTGTTTACATGATCTCACCTTTCAGCACATACAAAAAAAACAACATCTTTCCAGCCCGCGGATACTGGATGCCGGTTGCGGAACAGGCGGCCTGCTGGTGTATTTGAAAGAAAAAGGGTTTACCAATCTTAATGGTTTTGATCTTTCGCCGGATGCGGTTGAATACGCCCGTACAAGTACCGGCATAGATGTGCAGCTGGTTGATATTACCAGGGCTGATGAAGCTTACCCGGAGAACTATTTTGATATTATCACCAGCCATGATACTGTTTGCCTCCTTCAGCAAGGGCAGGATACAATAGCACTCTCTAAACTTCTGGCCATTCTGAAACCAGGCGGTGTACTATTAATGAATCTGCCGGCGTTAAAAGCATTTAATGGCACGCATGACATAGCAGTAGGCATACAAAAACGCTATTCAATAAAAGCCATCAAAAATATGATAGGGCAAAGGGCCCTGATAAAAAGTTATTCGTACTGGCCGTTCCTTTTGTCGCCAGGTATTTTTTTTACCCGGAGCATACAAAAAATCTCCACTGTGTTCAGGCCCCGGAAAAAAGTTGTTTCCGATGTAAAAATGCCTTCATCAATGGTTAACCGCTTTTTTTACACATTAACGAACATGGAAAATACCCATTTCCGCGTTAAGCCCTGGGGAAGTTCACTGTTTTTAATGCTGCAAAAAAATATATAGTTTCATTTCATTTAATGGGTAAAAAAATCTCAGGCAACCAGGTAGGAAATGAGTGATAACAACCCGGCTGCTGCACCCAGCGCGATACGGATGGTATTGAATTTTGACCGCCGGTAAAAAAGACTTCCTAAAAGAACCAATAGTGGTATGGCCTGGGCGGCATATCTTGAACTGTAGCCCCAGGTTATTTTGGTGCAGGAAATGGCTATCAGCAGCAGCGCCAGCGCAAAAAACAACATTTCTTTCGGGTACCGGGCGTGTCGCAGTTGCCTGTACATACATACCCAGAAATATAAACCCAAAAAAATTACGGCTCCTCCGCATAGGAGGGAGAATAAATACACCTGCCGCGGACTTGCCAGTATTTTAGTAATGATTGATTTTGCCGGCACCAGTTTAATCCATTCAAAACTTAAGTTGGCAACCGTTAGTATAATAAGGCATATTGCCATAGGCAGGAAATAGCGCTTGCCCGGAAACTGTAGAAATCCGGGGGCTGTTAAAAACATACTGATGGCAAAATAGAATATACACAACAGAAAAAAATCGGGCCGGTAAGAGGTTCCTGCATTCGCGATATCTGTATACAACTGCGCCTCAATAGTAGGAATAAAACCTTTCCATACAGTAAACAAACACGCTGGCAGCAGCAATGAAAAAACCAGCATTACTGCCAGTAAAAAAAGTTGGTTCCGCTGCTGCACTTTTGATATAAACAATACCGGAAATGCCGCAAGTGTAAGCAGGTAGGGTTGCCGGCCGGCAATGGCCAGGCTCATACAAAGGCCCGCCACGATCATGTTTATAACAGCACTGGAGAAAGCTGCAGTGGATTTGTTTTTTATAACCAGGTAAACAGCCATTGTAAAAAAAAACATGGCGGGTAATTCAGTCAGCGCCAGGCCCGCAGCGATATATATAAATGGGACTGCCATTACATACAATGCATACATACGCGGCAGGCCAGCCATTTCTTTTAAAATACGGTAAATGATAAATATAGTGGCTGCTAAAAAAAAAGTATTTACCAGTCGGATGTAAGGCGCGTGCAGACCTGTAAGCGGTTCAAGTAAATAATGGACAGCCGTATATAAAGGTCCTGCGGAACCCACCATATTAACGAGGAATTCTTTACTGAACCCATACTGGTGAAGCAGCGCAATATTGCCCAGGTAATCAGGTTCATCGTAAAACGGCGGCCTCGGAAAAATAAACTGAATGGCCACCAGCGCTATGAATCCTGTAAGCAAGAGTACAGTTTCAGTAAGCGGTAGTTTATGATCTTTCATACCTACTTCCTGCTATAATTAGGCGCTTCTTTTGTAATGTCAATATCATGGGCATGGCTCTCTTTCATACCGGCATTGGTAATCTGTATAAACCGGGCATCGCTTTTCAGCGTGGCCAGGTTGCCGGCACCGCAATACCCCATCCCTGCACGCAGGCCTCCGGTATACTGCTGCACCACCTCTGTTAAATTTCCTTTGTAGGCTACACGGCCTTCAATTCCTTCGGGTACCAGTTTTTTTATGTCATCTTCCACGTCCTGGAAATAACGGTCGCTGCTGCCCTGTGCCATGGCACCAATAGAGCCCATGCCGCGGTATTCTTTAAATTTCCTGCCTTCGTAAATAATGGTTTCTCCCGGGCTTTCTTCCACTCCCGCAAATACACTACCCATCATTACGGTATCAGCGCCGGCGGCGAGTGCCTTTACCATGTCTCCTGTATAACGGATACCACCATCGGCAATCAGTGGCACGCCTTTCTGTTTAAGAGCACCATAAGCTTCCATGATGGCCGTAATCTGCGGCACGCCCGCACCTGCCACAATACGTGTTGTACAGATAGAGCCAGGGCCAATACCGATTTTTACTGCATCTGCGCCGGCATCTGCCAATGCTTTTGCACCTGCGGCCGTGCCCACGTTGCCGGCAATAACCTGTAGTTTTTTAAAATTCTTTTTTACGCTTTTCAATGCGTCAATAACACCTTTACTATGACCGTGCGCACTGTCCAAACAAACAACATCTACTCCAATCTGCTGCAATGCCGCAGCCCTGTTCAGCATGTCGCCGGTAATGCCCAGCGCAGCGCCTACCAGCAGGCGGCCATAATTGTCTTTTACTGCATTGGGAAAACTGCTTAACTGTAATATATCGCGGTAGGTAATAAGGCCAACCAGCGTATTATCTTTCTTTACTACGGGCAGTTTTTCTATTTTGTAAGAGCGTAAAATTTTTTCTGCTTTTTTTAAGTCGGTACCTTCCGGGGCAATTATTAAATTTTCTTTGGTCATTACTTCCTGCACCTTGCGTTTTTTGTCAGTCTCAAAACGCAGATCCCGGTTAGTAAGGATACCCACCAGCTTGTTGCTGCCGTCTACGATGGGAATACC
Source organism: Chitinophagaceae bacterium (assembly GCA_039916305.1). Lineage (GTDB taxonomy): Bacteria > Bacteroidota > Bacteroidia > Chitinophagales > Chitinophagaceae > JACMLD01. Next base: position 16,063 of record JBDSLR010000019.1, read on the forward strand.
ACCGATTTTATTTTCTTTCATCAGCAACAGTGCATCGCCGATGGTGGCATCAATAGGAAGGGTAATGGGATCGATGATCATGGCACTTTCACTGCGTTTTACCTTGCGGACCTGTTCGGCCTGCTGCTCAATACTCATATTCTTGTGCAGTATGCCAATGCCGCCTTCGCGGGCCAGCGCAATGGCCAAATTGGCTTCTGTTACCGTATCCATGGCAGAAGACAACATGGGTATGTTGAGCGATATTTCTTTTGTAAGTTTTGTTTTGATATTTACTTCTCTCGGAAGTACCTGTGAGTAGGCGGGAAGCAGCAATACATCATCGAAAGTTAATCCTTCACCAAAAAATTTTTTACTGAAATCCGGCTTGCGGGTGCGGTTATTTATTGTTGCCATGGGCAAAGATAGGTCAGCAGATAAATTCGTTCCAAAATTTTTTTTACAGTGATGGGTGGGACATCCAACCGTGGAATAAATTTTCTACGGGTACTCACGTCTCACGACTGACTACTCACGACTTACGAAATCAATTTATACATCTTACCCGGCATTGACGCTACTACATTCTTCAACTCAAGGTTTAAAATAGCAGCAGCCACTGTACTGCTATTCAGTTTGCTTCGTACCCGCAATTCATCTATGGGCATGGTTTCTTTTTCTTTCAGCAAGTCAACAATTATTTTTTCTTCATCACTCAGCTGTATAAACAATTCCGTCTGCAATTTTTTAGGTCTGAGCTGTTTTTCACTCCAGCCCATAATGTCAATAATATCTTTTGCACCGGTAAGCAGTATGGCCTTATTGTTTTTGATCAGGTAATTACAGCCTGCACTTTTACTGTCTGTTGTTCTGCCCGGAAAAGCAAATACATCTTTGTTGTATCCGTTGGCCAGCTCAGCAGTGATCATGCTACCTCCCTTAATGTCAGTTTCAACTACCACAACAGCATCACTCATCCCGGCTACGATGCGGTTGCGGGAAGGGAAATTATGTTTGTCGGGTTTTGTTTTACTCCTGAATTCTGTAAGCAAGCCGCCGTGTTCTTTAATGATGTCTCTTGCCAGTATGGTATGTTCTGCAGGGTAGATTTTATCGAGCCCGTGCGCCATAACAGCCACAGTAGGCAACTGGTGTTTCAGTGCAGCTTTGTGGGCAATGGCATCAACGCCCAATGCCAGTCCGCTCATGATCAATACCTGCTGTTCCTGCAGATCGGCCACCAGTTTTTCTGTAAGCTGTTTGCCATAGTCTGTTTTACTGCGGGTACCGATAATGGCGATAATTTTAGATGTATTCAGATCCGCGGTACCACGGTAATATAGCATGGTGGGCGGATCGTAGCAATTCAGCAAGCGCCGGGGATAGGCTTTATCCGTGAGAAAAAGTGGCGTGATCCTGTATTTTTCTATAAAGGCAATTTCTTCTTCTGCTTTTTTAAAACCGGCAAATGCGCGGATGCCGGAGGCCCTTACTTCGCCAATTCCTTCCAGTTTATCAAGAGCGGATTTTTTTGCTTTAAAAACCGCCATCGCATCGCCAAAATGGTTGATCAGTATGCTGGCCTGTACAGGGCCAATATTGGGCACCAGGGTGAGGGCCACCTGGTGGAGTAAATTATTGTTCATTCTTATGCAAGGATAGGTTTACAAAGAATGAATGTAGAAAATTATTCTGAAGATAAGTGCATGGCGTTTTGCAATGCGTATTTTGATCCGGTTTTCCGGCTATTGCAACATGGTTATTAACGGCATACGGCAAATGGCTGGCAACTATTTACATGCTAATGACTTTTAACTCTGTCCGGCGGTTTTTAGCCTTGCCTTCTTCGGTGGAATTATCTGATACCGGTACCTTATCACCTAAACCGGCATAGCTGAGTCTTTTGAGATCGATGCCTTTTACGTTTATATAATTAACTACCGCTTTGGCGCGGTTATTTGACAACGTTATGTTGTCGGCCGGTTTTCCAACATTGTCGGTATGCCCGTTAATCTGAATTTTTAATGCTGGATTTTCCTTCATCAGCGTAACGATATTGTCCAGTTCTACCTGGGATTCTGCTTTTAATTCAAATTTATTTACATCAAAAAATATATTTTTTAAAACCACCGTAGCATCGGCTTCCAGTGGCTGCAGGGGTATATCAATATTATAGGTGGCATCTGGCTGCTTCTGGCTCAGCGGAAAATTTTCAGAGAAAAATAAATAGCCCTTCCTGTTAACGTTAAAGGCATAGTCCCTTCCAACGGGCAGGGTAATGAGGTAATTGCCGGTTTCATCCGTTTGTATCTTGCTGATGATGTCTTTTGTTTTAAGATCTGTTAGCTCCACAGCCGATGGAAGGCCTTTGCTTGTTTTTTTATCAAATACTTTTCCTTTTACCCATAAAGTTTTTATAGGACGTACATCATTGCGCAGGCCAAAAGTGTATAGATCCAGGCCACCGCGGGTATCGCTGCGGTCGCTGGCGTAGTAAGCGGTGGTGCCATCGGCGGTAATAACCAGGCTGCCCTCATTTTGTATGGTATTAACGGGGTAGCCAAGATTTTTTGGGGTACCCCATTTGTTGTCAGCGCCTTTGCGTACAAAAAATAGATCGTCACCTCCGTAGCCGGGATGGCCGGTACTGGTAAAGTAAAGTGTTTGATTGTCTGCGTGGATAAAGGGGCAGTTTTCATCGCCAATAGTGTTTATTGTTGGTCCCAGGTTTTCCGGGTCACCCCATTTTCCGCCGGGTAACAGGTGGCTTACGTAAATATCGCTGCCGCCATAGCCGCCAAAGCGCCTGCTGGTGAAATAGAGATCCCTTTTATCGGGCGATAAGCTGGGCGCGGTTTCCCATTGGTCTGTGTTGATGCGGTTTCCCATATTTTCAGCCGCGCTCCATCCTTCCGGCGTTAAGTAGGAGATGTATAAATCACAGCTACCATATCCTTCAGGAAAATTGCAACCAGTGAATATTAACCACTGGCCGTCCTGCGAGATGTTTTGAGCACCTTCATTCAAATTAGTATTGATGTTACCGGTTAAGGATGTTGCCATTGACCAGCTTCCGTTTTTATGAAACGTTTCATAAAAATCTTCATTTACCCGCCTCACCCGTCGGGTAAAAATTAATTGTTTACTGTCGATGGTTAATGCCGGAAAATATTCTGATACACTGGTATTGATGCTGTCGCCCAGGTTAACAGGGGAGAAGTGGTAATTGCTGTCGGGATTGTTTTTTTTATAATCAATGGCAAACTGGTAACAGCGGGCGCGGTAGGCAGCGGCTTTAATACTGCTTTCACTCAGACCCGGTATGGTTTTAAATTCCTCTACAGCGGCCATTGCTTTTTCAAATAAGCCCTCACCTGCCAGGTCAATAGAGTAAGGCAGGTTATATTCCCTGAAGTAAACGCTGTCTATGCGCCGGGCAATTTCGTAATTAATAATAGAGCTGTCGTATTTTTTTAAATCTGCATATATACCTGCAATAGACAGGTAGGCATCTGCAAAATTTTTATCAATAACAACGGCTTTTTGTAACAGGCGGATACCGGCTACAAGGTCGCCATCGGTAGCTTCCTGCAAACCCTGTGCGTACAGCGCGGCAGCTTTTTTATTTATTTTCTCAGGATTGTATTGCTGCGCATGTACAGCGTAACCAAAAAATATGATTAGGATGATACAAACAAACTTCATGAAATACTTTTTACTAAAAATTAAGCCAATAGTATTTAGCTGATAGTCTTGTAAACGCAGCATAGCTATATTTATTCTTTAACTGCCGCAATGCTCAAAGGTAAGCAAGCCGGTTTTTAAGGAACGTTAATGTATTTATGCAGTTGAAGGCTGAGTTCCCATTGCGGGTGCTGCTTGATGTAATCAACAATCAGCGGTATGACGGTATTGGCTTTTTCCCATTCGGGCTGCAGATATAGTTTACAATTGGGCGATGTTTGCGCTGCATATTTTTCGGCCCAGGCAAAATCGGTCTTATTAAAAATGACCACTTTTAACTCATTGGCCAGGGGTACGATGGTTGGCAGCGGGACCTTAAATTTTTTTGGCGAGAGGCAGATCCAGTCCCAGGTTCCGCTAAGCGGAGAAGATCCAGAAGTTTCAATATTGGTTTGAAAGCCCGCATGTTGCAATGACCAGGTCAATTTGTCCAGGTTATGCAACAATGGTTCTCCACCTGTTACAACGGCCAGGCGACCCGGGTGCTCTGCTGCAGAAGTTATAATATTGTCAATGGAAATTTGCGGATGTATAGCTGCATCCCAGCTCTCTTTCACGTCGCACCATATGCAACCAACATTACAGCCGCCAAGGCGGATAAAATAAGCCGCTCTCCCCTGGTGATAACCTTCCCCCTGCAGGGTATAAAAACTTTCCATAACGGGCAATGTGGCCGTTGCAGTAACTGTACTAAACATATTACGCAAAGTTCGTGTATTTTTCAGCCTTGGGAGCAGGTAATTCAAATTTACCCGCTACCATGATAAAGCTGTTGCGAAGACATATTTACGGCCGCTTTTGAGTACACCTGCATGGTGTTATGCGCTGAGCGCTCTTGGCTGGTAACTATTGGCCGTTTTTTTGAACTCCGAGGGTGTCTTTTTAACAATATTTTTAAACACCTTATTAAAATAAGGCACATTATTAAAGCCACATTCAAAGCATACTTCGCTTATTGATTTTTCCTGTTGAAGCAGTATGCAAGCCTGCTCAATACGGTACTGGTTAATAAAATCAGTAAACGTAATGTTCATTATCTTTTTAAAATAGTTACAAAATGCAGGCACGGTCAGGTGCGCTATGGCAGCTACTTTTTTAATATTGATTTCCTCTTGGAAGTTCTGTTCCACATAATTAAATATATTTTGTAACCTCACGTGTACTTTCCGGATGGTGGTGGGCAGGGTAACCTGCGAATTGAGCAGGCTGTATTCTTCCGAAGTTGCCAGTATTTGTAAAATGGCCGTTACCTCCACAAAACGTTCGAACGGTGGCAGCTTCAGCAATCTGATCAGCTTCTTTATTACTTTTTCTTTGGTTGCTTCGCCGAAGCAGATTCCATACCTGGATTTTTCGAAGAGCAGGCTGATAGGGTGCATTTCTGGTCTCATTAAAAGGGAAGGATTAAAGACTTCTCTTTTGAATTGAATGACTACCTGCTCAATAATACCATGGGTATTTAATCCAAAACCGGAATGCGGCAAATCAGGTCCCATTAATACCAGGTCACCGTTTTCGTAATTACTCGCATGGTTGCCTACCTGCCGGGTACCATTTCCTGCAAGTACGCATACCAATTCATATTCCGGGTGATAATGGTATTGCCAGGAATATTTCTCGGCAGGAATTTTTTCGTGCAGCAATCTAAATGAGCTGCCTTCATCTTCCTGTATAAGTTCAAACTCAATTTTCATTTGACTGGTTTAGTAGTTTGTTCAGACAATCCCTGCTGCAGGCAAGAAAATATCTGTTGAGATAACCGTCCTGCTCTGTCGGCTGTAAATGTTCATTTCATGCTTATTAATAATATTTTACTCAAATCTACTGATTAACTATTAATATGGGTTAAGAACAGCTTAATGCAGATGATTCTTTTGTGCCGCTAAATAGCCAAATTTGCGCAGTCTTAGTTCTTCAGAACAGGTAAGAGGGTAGAAAAAGTAGGTTTTTGTTATTTTTTTAAGCACAAGCATCAACTTTTGATATCTGGTTGTCAAGCTTAAAGAACTATCTGAATGGCTGGAAATAAGTATTCTACTAAAAAATAGTTAATTTTTTTGGAAGATCTGATTTAGTCGCTATTTTTACCGTGTAAAAAGTACACAAAAGGTGCAAAAGAGTTATACCAGATTTATATAAGTTCACAATAAATTATAACAATTATAACAAATAGTTGTTACTTATACATCGTTCACAGACATATACTATTGCTTAACTAAAAACTATTGCCGTATGAAGAATACCAAGATCTTCATTACGAAAGCCTTGTCAGTTGGCTTTCTTCTTCTCTTTTCGATTTCGCAGCTTTTTTCTCAAACTAAAACCGTTACTGGTAAGATTACCGATTCAAAGGACGGGTCTCCTATTGTAGGTGTTAGTGTGCAGCCAAAAGGTACTAAAAGTGGTACTTCTACAGGCGCTGACGGCAGTTTTTCAATTACAGTAGGCGCTAATGTAACCACACTTGTGATTAGTTCTGTAGGTTTTGACAAGCAGGAAGTAAGCGTTGCAAACGCCTCTGCAATCATGTTGGTGGCCAGTAATTCAAACTTAAATGAAGTAGTGGTAGTTGGTTATGGTACTTCAAGAAAGAAAGATTTGACGGGCGCCGTTACCTCAGTAAAAGCCAAAGATTTTAACCAGGGTGCTATTACTAATCCTGATCAGCTGTTGCAAAACAAAGTAGCTGGTTTGGAAGTAACCAATACAAGTGGTCAGCCCGGTGTTGCTACGACTGTTCAAATTCGTGGTAACTCTTCTATCCGCGCCAGCAACAATCCATTATATGTAGTGGATGGTGTTCCGCTGGATGGAGGAACAGCCAGGCCGAACATCGGCGTTGGTTTTGGCGGAAGCACACCGAATTCTAACCCCTTGCTTTACATTGACCCAAACAGTATCGCTTCTGTAGATGTATTAAAAGATGCATCTTCAGCAGCCATTTATGGTGCCAGGGGTGCAAATGGAGTAATTGTTATTACTACTAAAAAAGGTGCTGCCGGTCCTATGAGAGTGGATGTTGGCATTAATTATGGCGTTAACCTGGGGTACATGAAAAGATTTGGCGTATTGAATGCCGGTGAATACAGGTCTGCGCTTAAAAAATACAATCAACCGGCCTCTTTAGATGGCGGTAAAGATGAAGATGCGTTAAAAGCGCTTACGCAGCACGGACTTACTCAGAACTATTCCATGGCTTTCAGCGGTGGTAATGAAGTAGGTAAATTCCGCGCCGGATTTTTGGGTTCCAAAACAGTTGGTTTCCTGAAAAAATCTGCACTTGATAAATATCTTACTACTATAGGCGGTACCTATAAATTTATCGACAATCATTTAACGCTCGATTTTAATTTAATAGCTGGTAACTACGGCGAACAGCTTACCAGTGTTTCTAATAATGCAGGCTCTGCCGGTAATATTATATCTTCTGCTGTTAGCTGGAATCCTACAGTTGCGCTTAGAAAAGCAGATGGCACGTATAATTTTCCATCCAATGGTTCGGGTAATCCACTGGCGTTTAATGATGCATTCAACGACAGAAGTACGGTTAACTCATTCCTTGCCAATATTTCAGCTTCCTATAAGATCTTCGATAAGCTAACCTACAAATTCCTGTATGGTGTTAATCACGGCGCAGGTAACAGGAAAGTGAGTATTGATGGTTGGATAGAAGGCCAGTCTGGTATTTCAGGTGTGGGCATCGCTGGCATCGCCAATGCAAAATTGCTGACGCAGATTTTCACACATACCCTGAATTATCGTTCAGACCTTACAAAAAACCTTTCGCTGGAAGCAGTGGCAGGGTACGAGTATTATAAAGCCAATTATTCCGGAGACCAGGTAGTGGGAAGCGGTTTCAATACCAACCTTTCACAAATCGGTCGTACAGATATCTTGTATACCAGCACTTTCCAGAACGCCAAAACAATCAATACCCCTTATTTTACTTTTGTTAACCCAACCGGCGAGATACAGTCTTATTTCGGCAGGGTTACATTAAACTATGCGGACAAATTGGTGGTAACCGGTAGTTTGAGAGCAGATGGTTCCAGCAAATTTGGTAAAAACAACCGCTATGGTTATTTTCCTGCGGTGGGTGCAAGATGGTCTGTCAGCAATGAAGATTTCATGAAAGACAGCCGTATCTTCAGCAACCTTGCTCTGCGTGCTTCTTATGGTATTACGGGTAACCAGGAGTTTCCTTCCGGCGCTTCGCAGGAACAGTTTGCGCTGAACTCTTATAACCAGGCCCCGCAAGTGGTAAATGGTAACCCCAATTTGAAATGGGAGTCCAGCAAATCAATCAACCTAGGTGCTGATTTCGCTTTTGCGAAAGGAAGGATTTATGCTTCTGTTGACTATTACAACAAAACAACCACCGACATACTGTTCCAGACTACAGCTATTCAGCCTGCACCTTCTTCCGTATCATACGTAAATTTGAAGAATGCAAAACTGATGAACTCAGGTATTGAAGCTGCTATCGGTGCTACCCTTGTAGACCATAGAGAACTTGGTTGGGATGTGAACATTAACCTCGCGTATAATAAAAACGTTATCAAAGATTTTACTGATCCGCTGACGGGTCTTGATCTGCAAATACGTACTGGTCAGATCACCGGCCAGGGTGTATCCGGAACACTTGCACAGGTAATTACCAACAACCAGCCTGTTAACGAATTTTACCTGAAACCATTCCAGGGTTTTGACCAGACAGGCAACCAGAAATACGGAGATAATCCTGTGTATTCAGGTGACCCTAACCCACATGTACTGGCAGGATTCAGTTCTACACTGCGTTACAAAAAGCTTTCTTTAGGTGTTAATATGGGTGGTGCTTTTGGATTTGTTATCTATAATAATACCGCCACATCTGTTACCAATATAGCAGGCATCGTAAGCGGCAGAAATATTGATAAGGCGGCCTATAATTCCCCGGAAGGTGTAGCAAGTGGTGTTGGAGCTTCTTCCCGTTTCCTGGAAAAAGGGGATTATTTTAAAATGAGGAATGCGACACTTAGGTACAATGTTGGTACCCTGGGTAAATACTTCAAGAATTTCACCGCTTTTGTAACCGGCAGTAACTTGTTTGTAATAACTGGCTTTACCGGCTTTGATCCGGAAGTTAACATCGATAAAAGTGACAATTCATACCCCTCAAGGTCTATTGAATATGTTCCTTACCCAACGCCAAGGTCAATTACATTCGGTGTAAATTTTTCTTTATAATTTAATAAAACAACGATTATATGATACCGTATAAAAAAATAGTATTATTCGCGGTGCCACTCTTAACACTTACTTTGGGTTGCACCAAGCTGGATGAGAAATTAGGTAGCACATTAACCGGTACACAAACAAGTACTGCACTGGGTGCAGCTGGCACGCAGCTACTGCTGAATGCAGCTTATTCAGATTTGGCCGGTCCATTCAGCAGCCAGGATTTATTTTTCTCCCTGGCAGAGAATTCTACTGATGAGGCACTGGTTCCAACAAGGGGCGGTGACTGGGATGATAATGGTGTTTGGCGTGTATTGCATTCGCATACATGGAATGCTGACCACCAGTATGTGCTGAATGTATTCAATACATTAAATAAAATCAATTTTGACGCTACCAACGTGCTTGGCTTTAATCCAAGTAAAGCGCAGGCGGCAGAAGCAAAGTTCATACGTGCATTTGCATTGTATACATTGCTTGATCTGTATGGTCAGTACCCTTTCAGAAATCCGGGTGATAACCTGCTGAATGCGCCCGTAGTTAAAAGTGGTACAGAGGCCATTGATTTTATTATAAGTGAATTAAACGCGGCACTGGTTGATGTTCCTGCTGCCAATGGTAATACACTTGCCAGCAAAGATGCCATCAATACGTTATTAATGAAATGTTACCTGAACAAGGGCGCATTCGTTAACAGGGCGGCTCCAACGTTTGATGCAGCAGACATGGCGAAAGTGATCAGTATTGGTAATGCCATCATTGCAAGCAACAAATATTCTTACACGCCTAATTATTTCGACAATTTTGCGGTTAACAACAGTACACTTTCCAAGGAAGCCATTTTTGCTTATCCTAATACTTCAGGTGTATCTACTAACCACGCAGGCGTGGAAGCCCGCTGGAATATGACCCTGCATTATAACTCTTATACACCTGCAAATCCAAATGCTGGCTGGAATGGGTTTACTACTATTGCAGAGTTTTACAGCAGTTTTGGTGTAGGTACTGCTGCCACTTTTACCCCAGCAGATACGCTGTTGGATAGAAGAATTGGAGGCCGGTTCTATGCAGGTGCTACTGATAAATCAGGTATCAGACCTGGTTTCCTGGTAGGCCAGCAATATAATGAAACCGGGGCTGCTATTAAAGACAGAAAAGGTGCACCATTGGCCTATACGCCAGCAATAGCCGCAAACATGATTGAAACCGGCGCGAACCTGGAAGTAACAGGAATCAGGGTAGTGAAATATGTTCCCGATTATTCTGACAATGGAAAATATTATGGCGGACCAGCCGGTAACTGGCTGATGATTTTCAGGTATCCTGATGTAACATTAATGGTGGCAGAAGCCATGCAGCGTACCGGCAATACTGCAGGTGCACTAACAATGGTAAACGCACTCAGGACTGCGAGAGGGGCTACGCCACTGGCTACAATGCCGCTGGTTAACCCGGCAAACGTTGATGACCCGGGTACGTTACTGGCAGAAAGAGGCCGGGAATTGTATTGGGAAAGTGTTAGAAGAACTGACTTGATACGTTTTGGTGTATTTTTGAAACCATGGGGACTTAAACCAACAGATGATCCCAAAAATTTAGTGTTCCCCGTGCCAAACCAGGCACTAGCGGCCAACCCTAACCTGAAACAAAATCCAGGGTATACAAAATAGGTAATTAATATTTTTATAAAAGCAGAAAGGCCATTACTATAATGGCCTTTCTGCTTTATGTTTGTTTATTAATTCAGTCAATGATGAATGGTTTTCTACAGTGGTTGTTGGTTTTGTCTATAATTGTAACCATTTCCTGCAACCAACCGAAGCCGAAGCCACTTTTTGAGCTGGTCAACGATTCCGGGATCAATTTTGAAAACAATGTGGAAGATGGTAAACTGGAAAACAGTTTTCTGTTCCGCAACTTCTATAACGGTGGAGGTGTTGCTATTGCCGACATCAACAATGACGGATTGCCGGATGTATTTCTTACCTCCAACACGGGTACCAATAAATTATACCTCAATAAAGGCCATCTGCAATTTGAGGATGTGAGTGTTAAAGCAGGTATTCTGCCCGACGATAAATGGTATACCGGCGCCTGCTTTGCAGATATCAACAATGATGGCTGGCTTGATTTATATGTTTGCTCCTCGGGCCATATGGGCACCAATAACCGTAAAAATAAATTGTATATTAATAACCAGCACGGCGGATTTACAGAAGAAGCTGCCAGGTATGGCCTTGCTATCTCTGCTTATACCACTCAGGTTTCTTTTTTTGATTATGATATGGATGGCGACCTGGATTGTTTTATGATAAACAACAGCCCCGTTCCGGTAAACCAGCTCAATTTTTCTTATAGCCGCGACCTGCCGGAAAAAGACTGGCCGGTAGGCGCATTTTTAAAAGGAGGTGGTGATCATCTATACCGAAATGATGAAGGGAACTTTAAAGAGGTAACACGCGAAGCCGGTATACACGGTGGCCTAATCAGCTTTGGGCTGGGCGTATCCGTTGGTGATATTAATCTGGATGGCTACCCGGACGTGTTCGTATCCAATGATTCTTACGAACGTGATTATATTTACATCAACCAGAAAAACGGTGTGTTTAAAGATGAGGCAGAGCAGTACCTGCAGCACACAAGTATGTCTTCTATGGGGTCGGACCTTGCCGATATCAACAATGATGGTTACCCCGATATCTTTACCACCGATATGCTGCCCGATGACGATTACCGGCTTAAAACAACCGGGTCGTTCGACAATTTTGATTTGTACCGCAGCAAAGAAAAATCAGGACTGTACCGCCAGTTTGTAAAAAATTGTCTCCAGTTAAATGCCCGCAATGGCAAGTTTATGGAGATAGCCAATTACAGCGGTGTATCAGCCTCTGACTGGAGCTGGGGGGCTTTGTTTTTTGATGCAGACAATGATGGCTTTAATGATATCTATGTTTGCAATGGCGTAAACCGCGATGTAATTGACCTGGATTTTATGGATTTCTTTGCCAATGATGTGGTACAGAAAATGGTACTCACCCACAAAAAAGAAAACATTGACGAGGTTTTAAAAAAAATTCCGCGCAACCCGCTCCTTAATAAAGTATTCAGAAACAAAGGTAACCTGCAGTTTGAAGATATTGGCAAAACCTGGGGCTTTACGCAACCAACTTTTTCTAACGGTGCTGCATATGCTGATTTGGACAACGACGGGGATCTGGATTTGATTGTAAACAACGAAAACCAGCCTTCTTTTCTTTACCGGAATAATGCCAGGGAAAAGGATTCCGCCAATAATTATATAAGCATTTTGTTGCAGGGCAAAGGAAAAAACAGTTTTTCCATTGGGGCAAAAATACATGTGTATGCAGCTGATAAAATGTTTTACCGTGAAGTGGTGCCCAGCCGGGGATTTCAGTCCTCAGTAGAATACAAACAAACCATTGGGCTTGGAAAAATTATACGGGTAGATTCAGTTATTATTACCTGGGCAGATAATACGACCCAAAAAATAAATAATCCTGCTGTTAATCAATTGCACGCAATACAGCAGGCTGCGGGCATAGCTGCAAATGCGGCCGCTGCTCTACTGGCACCATCAGCACAACCCATGCTACTGCCGCTTGCCAATACGTTTGATAAACATGCTGAAGACGATTACATAGATTTTTATTATGAGCGCAACATGCCAGAAATGCTCTCGCGGGAAGGCCCAAAAGCCGCCTATGGTGATATTAATGCAGATGGATTGGCCGATATCTATATTGGGGGTACGCCCGGCCATGAAGGGCAGGTGTACATGCAAACAGCCCAGGGTAAGTTTGAAAAAAAAATGCAACCGGCTTTTACACAGTTTACTGCCTTTGAAGACGGTGCTGTATTATTTTTTGATGCCGACCATGATGGGGATCTTGATCTTTTTATCGGCCCTGGTGGGAATAGCAATGATGCCATGAGCCGCGAAATGCAGAACCGGTTGTTTAAAAATGATGGCAGGGGAAATTTTACACTGGACGTGACAGCTTTTCCTGCCAGTGGTATGAACACAGGCGTTGCCGTTGCGTATGATTTTAACCACGATGGATATGAAGATCTGTTTGTAGGCGGCAGAAGCGTATCACGTCAATATGGAATTAATCCCGCCAGCTTTTTATACATGAACGATGGCAATGGCCATTTCACTGATATAGCCGGGTCCAACAATCCTGCTATTGCTGCTATTGGTATGGTTACGGGTGCTGCCTGGGTAGATATCAGCGGCGATAAGAACAAAGAACTGGTAATTGCCGGTGAGTGGATGTCTCCGAGAGTTTTTTCTTACAATGGCCATCTTTTCCAGGAGATTAATACGAATCTCAGCAATCTTTACGGCTGGTGGCAAACGCTTACAGTCGCAGACATGGATGGAGATGGCAGGGAAGATTTGATACTGGGTAATATTGGCGAAAATTTTTACCTGCGCCCGGATGAGCAACATCCCGTAAAATTATGGATGAATGATTTTGATCAGAATGGTTCAACTGATTTGGTATTGTCCCGCACTATCAACGGAAAAGATATGCCGGTATTTATGAAGCATGATGTAGAGGACCTGCTGCCATCTTTAAAAAAGAAAAATTTGCGGCACCACGTATTTGCAGAAAAGACAATACAGGAGCTGTTTCCGCCAGAGCAGGTGCGGCAAACAAAAATAAAGCAGTTTAATTACGCCCCGTCCTGTATTGCTTACAATGAAGGCCAGGGCAAATTCACTGTTCAAAATATGGATGCCATGGTACAGTTGTCTTCAGTAAACGCGGTAAGCTGTTTGGATATGAACGGAGATGGTATCAAAGATTTGGTGATTGGTGGCAATAAATTCTGGTTTCCAACCCAATTTGGCAGACTGGACGCCAGTTTGGGTTCGATACTTATAAATAATGGCAAGCGATCTTTTACCTGGCTATACCCCAATCAGTCTGGATTGAATATTACGGGTGAAGTAAAGGATATTGTGGCTATTAAGAGTGTTGGCAAGAGCCAGTTGTTGTTTCTTATGAACGATGCCTTTCCTGTTTTATACGAGGTGTCCGCAAACAAAAGCGAAAAAATCCAATAAGTATTTTTTTTCGAAATAAATACTTTTACACGGGTATACATTCAATTGAGATATTCATTTATGAGTCAGGGTAAGCGAGACCGGTTTTTTTTAATGGCTATTTTTTTACTGCTGATTATTTTTTCAGGTTGTAACCCATTGTCCAGAAAAGACGCCCTGTTTAAAGTGCTGGATGATAAAGCCACTGGCCTGCATTTTACCAATCAACTCACTGCCACGCAGAATTTCAATCTTTTTAACTACATGTATTTTTACAATGGCGGCGGCGCAGGGGCGGCGGACTTTAACAATGACGGGCTGATTGATTTATTTTTTGCTGCCAACCAGGGCAAGAACAAATTATTTTTAAATAAGGGCAATCTGCAATTTACAGAAGTTACAGATGCTGCGGGCATTGTACAGGACAGTGGCTGGTCTACCGGCGTTTCTGTGGTTGATATTAATAATGACGGGTTAATGGATATTTATGTATGCCGCGTTGGTCAGCTGCAGGGTATTCCCAAAAGCCATAACCTGCTGCTGATTTGTACAGGGATTGACAAAAACGGACAGCCTTCTTACCAGGAAAAATCGCAGGAGTATGGCCTCGCTTTCTCCGGTTTCAGTACACAGGCTGTTTTTTTTGACTATGACAAGGATGGTGATTTGGATATGTACCTGCTTAACCATACCATTCATAACAACGGCACATTTGGCATACGGGAAGGATTGCTGAAAACATATAACCCGCTTTCCGGCGACCGTATTTACCGGAATGAAACAGGTCATTTTACAGATGCTACTGCGGAGACTGGTATTCATTCTTCTGTTATCGGTTATGGATTAGGGGTAGTAGTGGCAGATATTAATATGGACGGCTACCCGGATATTTATGTAGGCAATGATTTTCATGAAAACGACTATCTCTATATCAACCAGCGCAACGGCACATTCAAAGATGATCTTACCAGCCAGTTGACGCATACCAGCCAGTTTTCTATGGGTGTAGATGCGGCAGATGCCAACAATGATGGTTTTCCTGAAATTGTATCCATGGATATGCTCCCTTCGGATGCGTATATCCTGAAAAGGTCACTGGGAGAAGATGAGTATGATATCTTCTATCACAAGATTGATTATGGTTATAACTACCAGTATACCCGCAATAACCTGCAGTTTAACCGTGGCAATGCTATGTTTAGCGAAGTGGGCCTTTACGCAGGTGTGGCGGCTACAGACTGGTCCTGGGCGCCGTTGTGGATGGATTTTGACAATGATGGAAAAAAAGATTTATTTATCTCGAATGGTATACCAAAACGGATGAATGACATTGACTATATCAATTTTATTTCAAATGGTGAAGTACAACAGAAAATAAAAGTCAACAGTATCGGTGAAAAAGACATGGCGTTGATTGATAAGTTTCCGCAGATAAAAATCCCCAATAGATTTTTCCGCAATGCCGGCGATTTAAAATTTGACGATATGGCTTCTAACATAGAAGGGGACCTGCCTACTTACTCCAATGGCGCTGTATATGCAGATTTTGACAATGACGGCGATTTGGATATCGTGGTTAATAATATTGATGAACCAGTGCTGTTATATCAAAATAAAAGCAACGATAAAAATGACAAGCCATATGTTGAGCTGAAACTGAGTGGCACGCCAACTAATATAAATGCCATAGGGGCTAAAGTAATACTATATGCCAATGGCGGTATCCGAACATACGAAAAATTTGCTGCCCGTGGGTTTATGTCGAGTATGGAAATACCCCTGCATATTGGCCTGGCAGATACAAAAATTGATTCTGCGTTTTTAGTCTGGCCTGATAATACATTCCAGGCTTTAAATGTCCGGGCAGATAAAAAGAAAATAACTGCAGAATATAAAAAGGGCCTGCCTGTATTTAATTACCAGTTGGTTACGGCGTTTCGGGAAAGCAATACAAAACAGGCTAAGGATATCACTGCTGATGCCGGCCTTGCTTACCTGCACAAAGAAAATTCTTTTCATGAATTTGACCGCGAAGCGCTGATACCGCACATGGTATCAACTGAAGGCCCCGCGCTTGCTGTAGGAGACATTAATAAAGATGGTAAAGAGGATGTATTTATTGGTTCATCCAGGTTTGGTAAAAATGGCTTATTTGTTCAGCAGGCAACCGGCAGCTTTATAAGGATTGCTGTGCCTTCATTGGACCTTGACAGTAATTATGAGAATGTAAGTGCCTGCTTTGCAGATGTGAACAATGATGGTCATACCGACCTGGTAGTGGCCGGTGCCGGCAATGAATTTTTTGGGGAAGACCCCAACCTTCGCCCCCGTGTCTACCTTAACAATGGCAATCTGCAGTTTACAAAACTGGAAAATGCGTTTGATGCTTTTTATATAAACGCTTCCTGCGTGGTGCCGTATGATTTTAACGCTGATGGGTACACTGATTTATTTATTGGCGGCCGGTCAGTGCCCTATGCTTATGGTGAGACACCTGCTTCTTACCTGTTGCAGAATAACGGCAAAGGCCATTTTACGGATGTTACCAGCAAATATGCAAAGTCATTATCCCATATCGGTATGGTAACCCAGGCCCTGTGGTTCGACCTCGATAAAAATGGCAGCAAAGATTTAATTGTTTGTACAGAATGGGGTGGAATAACGGCGTTTCTGAATAACCACGGGGTGTTTACAGAAAAAGTGATTACCGATAAAAAAGGCTGGTGGAATTTTGTGCTTCCGGTAGATGTCAACAATGACGGAAATGTTGATTTGATTGCGGGTAACCTTGGGTTGAACAGCCGGCTGAAGGCCTCCGCCGAAGAACCAGTAAGGCTTTACTATAACGATTTTGATGACAATGGCAGAAAAGAACAGGTGCTTACCTATTATCTGCAGGGCAAGGAAATACCTTTTGCCAGTAAGGCTGAGCTTGAAAAACAAATACCACTTTTAAAAAAGCGTTTTTTGTATGCTGATGATTTTGCAAAAGCTTCCCTGGAAAATCTTTTTACGAGGGAAAAATTGCAGGCCGCGAATGTGCTTACTGCCAATTACTTTTCCAACGCCGTATTTATTAATAAAGGCACCCTTAATTTTGAGGTAGTGCCTTTACCATGGCAGGCCCAATTAAGTGCTTACAAAGATGCGGTAGTGGTTAATGCGAACAATGACAGTTTGCCGGATATTTTTTTAGCGGGCAACTATTATGAAAACAATATTGAGATGGGCAGGTATGATGCAGATTTTGGAACCATATTACTCAACAAAGGTAACGGCAGGTTTGCAGTTCAATCTTTAAACGGGCTTACTGTAAAAGGCCAGGTCCGGCACATTGGACGCATCAGTATAGGGGGCAAAGAGGCTTTTATACTTGCAAAGAATAATGATAGTACGATGGTAATTGAGTTTTCTGAGAAATAAGGTTTGCTAAATACCTTTGTAAAAAGGCCGTTTTTAATAAACCGGCGCATAAATCCTGGTAACCCATTTGCTGGTATCTGTTTCCTGCTGCCTGTCTGTTATCAGGTATTCAAACGGTATAGCCATTACAGTTCTCCGGTAATCCTGAAAATAATTGTGTATTTGCTGATAGGTTTGGGTGATGGCATAGGTGCCGCCAACAACATCTGTAATAATAAACTTACCTGGTACCATCTTTACACTGTATACCGAATCTTTTGGTTGCACTATCCTGTCTACCGGCAATGCAAGCATTACCTGGAAGCCCCTAGGTTGGATGGGCGTTATATTAAGCATAGGAGTGCCGGTTATCCTACAACCCCCGGTGCTGCAAAAGTTTTTTAATTTATTGATTCGCGCATATATAAAATCTGTGCCTGGCCATACCGGCGATACCGTTTTTGTACTTATCAAAAGTGTGTCTGCAATGGAGGCTTCATGAAGCGAAAATCCATAAACATTTTTAAAACCAGATAAATAGCTTTCTGCAGAACTCAGTATGCGGTGCATGTCTTTCTTCAGTGACAACGCTTTGGTATATGCTGCAATTCGTTTAAAAGGGTTGCTGCCGGCGTCTATACTAAAATGCCATTTTATAATAGCAGAATCACGGCCTATAGGAAACAGGTTCATTTCACTGGGTGTATTGCCGTTTTCACTTTCAATGAGAATCTCAAAATTATTCGTCATTTTTTTGGAGAGTGAATACCGCCTGTTGTTAATCGCAAAAAACTTTCCGGAGACCGCAGCCGTATCCTCACCGGTCAACCCGGGCCACCATTTGCGCCATGTCCCCTCATTGGAGAGATTTCTATAAACGGCTTCTGCAACACGGTTTACTTTTACAATTTCTGTAACAGCAAGTTTGTCGGGAATCAGGTAATAAGATCCTGTAATCGTTAACGCCAGTATTGCCAGGAGTAATAAAGCCAGTTTTTTCATATAAAGCAGTTATAAAGAGAACGGTTCGCAAAATAGTAAATATATCGGGGAAGCCTTTTTATTTTTAAAACCACACGGAATTTTTTTCTAACTTTATATGGCAGTAGTGAACTGATTTAGCGGCAGTTTTTCAATTTTTTTAATAGCGGTTCTCCTGTTCGAATGACTTTCATTATGCTTCAACAAATTGCCCGCCTTACAAGCTGTTTTGCGCTCTTTACTGTATTATTTTCCTGCCATACAGATCAGCAAAAATTGCCGGTAAAAGACAGCCTGTTCAGCCTCCTGCCTTCTTCTGAAACAGGTATTTATTTTAATAACCGGGTAGCAGATACCAGGGAGATGAATATTCTTAATTATCATAATTTTTATAATGGTGGAGGAGTAGCCATCGGTGATGTAAACAATGATGGCCGGCCGGATATTTTTTTTACGGCCAATCAGCAGGGCAACAAATTATACATTAATAAAGGCAACTGGAAGTTTGAAGATAGTACAGCCAAAGCAGGTTTAACCAGTACACATCAATGGCATACCGGTGTAACCATGGTAGATATAAATAGCGACGGTTGGCTCGATATTTATGTATGCAACAGTGGTGTTATCGCCAGTGATGATCGTGCCAACGAATTGTACATCAATCAAAAGAACGGCACTTTTAAGGAGGACGCCCATGCCTACGGACTGGATGATAAAGGTGAATCTACACAGGCTGTTTTTTTTGATTATGACAAAGATGGTGATTTGGATTGCTTTGTTTTAAACAACAGCCATCGTTCCATTGAAAGTTTTGGGTACGATAGTAAGCAGCGTTATACCCGTGACCCTAATAACGGCGACCGGCTTTACCGTAATGATGGCGGCCGGTTTGCGGATGTGAGCGAACAGGCCAATATATATGGCAGCGAAATTGGTTTTGGATTGGGGGTCGCTGTTAGTGATCTGAACAATGATGGTTGGGACGATATGTATGTCTGCAACGATTTTTTTGAGCGTGATTATCTCTATATAAATAATCATGATGGTACTTTTAAAGAAGTAATCAATGATGCAATCGGGCATATCAGTAATGGTTCAATGGGCTGTGATATGGCCGACATTAACAATGATGGATGGCCTGATATTTTTACAGCAGAGATGCTGCCTGAAAATGATTACCGCCTTAAAACGACCTTGAAATTTGACGAGTATGATATGCAGAATGCTAAAAACAAGCTCGATTTTCATCACCAGTTTACCGGCAACAGCCTGCAGCTGAATAACCAGGATGGCACTTTCAGCGAAATTGCGCAACTGGCAGGTGTAGACGCAACCAGCTGGAGCTGGAGTGCGCTTTGCTTTGATTTTGACAATGACGGATGGAAGGATATTTATGTGTGCAATGGCCTCAGCAGGGATTTAACTGACCAGGACTTCCTGGAATTTATTGCAGGCAAATCATTTATCAGCCAGATAAAAGAAGGTAAAATGGATATCCTTGATATCCTTAAAAAAATGCCGGCCGTTCCACAAACAAATTACGGATTTGTAAACCAGCGAAACCTGCTTTTTAAAAATGAATCTTCTGCCCTGGGTTTCGACAAACCTTCTTTTAGTAATGGTGCTGCATATGCAGATTTAGATGGGGATGGGGATGTAGACCTGGTGGTTAACAATGTAAACCTGGAATCTTTTGTTTACCGCAATAACGCTTCAGAGATGCTTCATCATCATTATCTCAAAGCAAGCCTGCATGGCAGCAGCTCTAATACATTAGGCTATGGCGCCAAACTAACTGTTTTTACAAAGGATAACCGGCAGCTGGTGGAGCAAATGCCCACCCGCGGTTTTGAAAGCAGCGTAGACCCGGTGTTGAATGTTGGACTGGGCAATAACACCATTATTGACAGCATCGAATTGCGATGGCCCGGTGGAAAAGTGCAGCTGATGCGGAATATAAAGGGGGATACAACCATTCAGTTTTACGAACAGCAGGCAGTGGAACGCGGCGCTCCATTTGATAAAAAACTGCCTCCATTGTATGAAAATGTAACCGTAACTGAAATTGCTGGTAGTATACAGCATCATGAAAATGATTATTCAGATTTTGATATTGAAAGACTAATGCCCAGGATGCTTTCTACAGAAGGCCCCAAACTGGCGGTGGCAGATATAAACAATGACGGGCTGCAGGATTTTTATATGGGCAGTGCCACCGGTGATACTGCAAAAATTTTTATACAGCAACGCAATGGCCATTTTGTGAACAAGGCACAGCAAGTTTTTATAAAAGACAAAGCCTATGAAAATACCGGCGCTGCTTTTTTTGATGCAGATGCTGATGCTGACCAGGATTTGATTGTGGTATCCGGTGGTAACCAATTAAAGCAAGGGGCGCCCGGGCTGCTTGCACGTTTATACATTAATGATGGCAGGGGTAATTTCTCAGCAGCCGCAGCGGGTTTTCCTTCCGTTAATGTAAATGCTTCCTGCGTAAGAACTGGTGACTATAATGGCGATGGCAAAGAAGATATTTTTATTGGAACACGCGATATTCCTGGCAGCTATGGATTAATACCAGGCTCTTTTTTGTTGCAAAATAATGGGCATGGTATATTTACAGACATCACGCAATCTGCTGCACCTGATCTGATCACGCTGGGAATGGTAACGGATGCGCAATGGGCAGATATTGATGCGGATGGACAAAAGGAATTGATTGTGGCAGGTGACTGGATGCCAATTACCGTTCTAAAATACAGCAATGGTAAATTGCAAAAAAGATCCGAAGTAGCTAATTCGGCCGGCTGGTGGAATTGCCTTACGGTTGCCGATATGAATGGAGATGGGAGCCCTGACCTGGTGGCGGGAAACAATGGTTTAAATACCAGGATAAAAGCAGATAAAAACCTTCCGGCAAAATTATACACCGCGGATTTTGACAAAAACGGGCAAACAGAATGTATACCGGTTTATTATAAAACTGATGGCAAAGCATATCCTTATTTTTTAAAAGCTGAGCTGGAAAGTCAACTACCGCTGCTGAAGAAGAAGTTTCTCCGGTTCAATGATTATGCAGGTAAAACCATTGAAGAAGTGCTTACCCCTGAACAGTTACAGTTGGCCGGTGTATTAACAGTAACCCAGTCGCAAACATCTATTTTTATCAATGACGGCGGTGGTCATTTCAGTATGCAGCCGCTGCCCGTAATGGCACAGCTATCCCCGGTCTATAGCGCCCTTGCTACTGACCTGAATGGGGACGGGTTGACCGATTTATTGCTGGCCGGAAATTTTTATGGCCTTAAACCGCAAACGGGCCGGTTAGATGCAAGCTATGGCACCGCGTTATTGGGTGATGGGCAAGGACATTTTAATTACATCTCGCCATCTGTCAGCGGCTTGTTTATAAAGGGTGAGGCAAGGGATATAAAAATGATATCCGGCGGTAATAACCCTACTATTATAGTTGCTATGAATAACAAACCGCTTTATCTTTTCAGGCGTAAAAAAAGCTAGGCGTTATACTGATTAGGTAACCTACTTTTATACGATAATATACATCTTTGATACTGCTCAATTTTTTTCAAAAAAATCTTGCATGAAAATCGCTTGTTATCGTAATGTTTTATTTTTTGTTCTGCTAACCAGTCTGCAAATAAAGATAGCGGCACAGCAGGGATCCAGATCTGTTACCAGCTTTAATAGTAATTGGAAATTCCACCTGGGCAATCTAAAAGGGGCAGACGAAGAAAGCCTTCCCGATACTGCGTGGCGTAAGGTACAATTGCCACACGACTGGAGCATAGAATTGCCATTTGATTCGAGCAGTCCCACCGGTACCGGTGGCGGTGCTTTGCGGGGCGGTTTGGGCTGGTACCGCAAAACTTTTATAGTGCCCACCAGTTCAAAAGGCAAAAATGTATTTATAGATTTTGATGGGGTTTATTGTAACAGCGAGGTCTTCATCAACGGCCATTCATTGGGTTCACGCCCAAATGGATTTATTTCTTTTCGTTATAACCTTACCCCTTACCTGAAATTCAATAATCAGTCCAATACCATTGCTGTAAAAGTTGACAATAGCCGCCAACCCAATGCACGCTGGTACAGTGGTTCTGGCATCTATCGTAATGTTTGGCTGGTAACAACCGGCCATGTATATGTAGATCATTGGGGTAGCCATATAGAAACACCGGTAGTCACGGATAAATCGGCAACTGTATCTATAACTACCCGGCTGATCAATTCATCGCAATCAAAAGAACCGGTAAGCATTACCACCACTTTATATAACCAGGCAGGTGGAATTGCAGCTGTACATGTTTTAAAAAATGTTTCCGTAAGTAATAAAAAGGAAATTGAGCAAACGTTTAGGCTATCGAGTCCAGCACGGTGGAGTGTGGACGACCCTTACCTGTACAAAGTCGTCACCAGGATAGTCAGTAATGGAAAGGTCGTGGATGATTATACAAGTAATTTTGGTATCCGTAGTTTTTTGTTTGATGTAAACAATGGGTTCTCATTAAATGGCAAGCCGCTTAAAATTATCGGCGTTTGTGATCATCATGATCTCGGTTGCCTGGGTGCTGCTATAAATACAAGGGCGCTGGAAAGACAGTTGAAAATATTAAAAGATATAGGGTGTAATGGAATCCGTACATCACACAACCCGCCGGCACCTGAGTTGCTCGATCTGTGCGATAAGATGGGCTTCATTGTAATGGATGAAGCCTTTGATATGTGGAAGAAGCAAAAGAATAAATATGACTATCACCTTGATTGGGATGAATGGCATAAAAAAGATTTGGAAGACATGGTGCTGCGCGATCGTAATCATCCTTCTGTTTTTATCTGGAGTATTGGCAATGAGATACCGGAGCAGTGGGCTGGTAAAGACGGTGCTGACACCTCGGGTCTAAAGATTGCGCGGGAGCTGGCAGCTATTATTAAATCCCTGGATACAACAAGACCACTTACTGCCGGACTTAACAGCCCTTACCCGGATAACGTCATTTATAAATCAGGCGTCCTGGACCTGGTTGGCTTTAATTACCACCACCAGGATTTTAAAACATTTCCGCAAAAATTTCCGGGCCAGAAGTTTATTGCAACTGAAACCGTATCAGCATTGCAGACACGCGGTCACTATGATATGCCGTCCGACAGTATGCGCCGCTGGCCCTCGCGCTGGGATAAGCCCGTGGAAAATGCCAATGCCGATCTAAGCTGTTCTGCTTATGATAATTGCTCGGCGCCCTGGGGTTCTACACACGAAGAAACCCTGAAGGAATTAATGAAATACAATTTTGCCAGTGGCATGTATATCTGGACAGGTTTTGATTACATAGGGGAGCCCACACCTTATCCATGGCCGGCCCGTAGTTCTTACTTCGGTATCATAGATTTGGCAGGCTTTCCCAAAGATGTCTATTATCTTTATCAAAGCCTCTTTACCAGCAAAGCCGTATTGCATATTTTCCCGCACTGGAACTGGACTGCCGGTCAAACAATAGATGTTTGGGCATATTACAATATTGCGGACGAGGTGGAACTTTTCCTGAATGATAGATCGCTCGGCATAAGAAAAAAATCAGGAAATGAGATGCACGTAATGTGGCGGGTAACCTATACGCCAGGTATATTAAAGGCCGTATCGAGAAAAAATGGTAAGCAGGTACTGGAAAAAATAATCAGCACCGCAGGCGCGCCTGCTGCGATTGTATTAACGGCCGACAGAAAAAATATTCACGCAGATGGCACTGATCTTTCTTTTGTAACCGTAAAGCTGGTGGATAAAAATGGCAATCTGGTACCCAATGCAGACAAGTTGGTAAAGTTTACTGTTACCGGTAATGGATTTGTTGCGGGTGTAGACAATGGCAGCCCGGTAAGCATGGAATCGTTTAAAGCGAGCGAGCGCAAGGCATTTAATGGTTTATGCCTGGCCGTTATACAATCCAATGGAAAACAAGGAAAGATAACTTTACAGGCAAGTGCAGCAGGTTTGGAACAGGCCGCATTGGTAATAACAGCCAGGTGATGTTAATGTATGCAGGATGGGGTACGGTTTTTAACCCCGATATGCATTTTTTTATAGCCAACTTTGCAATGATGGTAGATTGTTGCGTTCATAATTTTGGAACCAATTAGATTTACAGACAACAGCGACTGCTTTTTATTTTCCTATTGTACCTCTCTGAAAACGTCCTGCGCCTTTATGGCAGGATGCCGCTGATAAATAATACAAACAACCGCATGAAAAAGTTTTTCTTAATAGCCAGTTTACTCCCTGGTTTCATTTATGCACAGGCGCAAACAGTTGATAATGTTATCCGGCTCAACCAGCTTGGTTTCTATCCGTATGCGCCTAAAATTGCCATCGTTGTGCTGAATACGTCCGCCAATGATTTCTGCATTGTTGCCGTTGACAGCCATGATACTGTCTATAAGGGCCGGTTGGGCCCGGTGATGCAGTCTAACAATTCATCACTGCAAACACGTGCCGCGGATTTTAGCGCGTTGCAGACTGCAGGTGCTTATGTTGTGTCCATACCGGGCCTGCCGGCTTCTTACACTTTCACCATTGCTACTAACGCAAACTATACTGCTGCTACCGCTGCTTTAAAAGGATTCTATTATCAGCGGGTATCCATGCCGCTAGAGGCAGCATATGCCGGCAAATGGGCGCGGCCAGCAGGACATCCGGATGATTTTGTTTTCATTCATCCTTCTGCGGCTTCTTCAAAAAGACTGGCCGGTAAAGCAATTGCTTCGCCAGGCGGCTGGTATGATGCAGGCGACTACAATAAGTACATCGTGAACTCCGGCATCAGCATGGGTACTTTGCTTTCTGCCTATGAAGACTTTCAAATGTATTTTGATACTTTGCATACCAATATTCCGGAAAGTAAAGATGGAATACCGGATATTTTAAATGAAGTGCTGTATAACCTGCGCTGGATGCTGACCATGCAGGATCCGAATGATGGCGGCGTATACAATAAATGCACCAATGCAGCTTTTGACGGAATGGTAATGCCGGGTATAAGTAAAATGCCACGGTATGTTGTGCAAAAGGGTACAGCCGCTACACTTGATTTTGCGGCGGTAATGGCGCAGTGCGGCCGTATCACGCAAAAAATGACAAAGCAATTACCAGGACTATCTGATAGTTGCTTACGCGCCGCAAAAAAAGCCTGGCATTGGGCCGTAAAAAATCCGGCGTTAGTCTATGATCAGCAGGCCATGAATGCATTGTTTGAACCAAAAATTACCACAGGTGGCTACGGCGATCGTGAATTTTCTGATGAATGGTTCTGGGCTGCAACTGAATTATATGTCACTACAAAAGATAAGCAGTATTGGACAAACGTCACCGAAAAAATAAGCGATAGCCTGTCGTTGCCTACCTGGGGCAATGTGCGGATGCTGGGATTTTATACACTGCTGCGCGCCCAGGCATCATTGACGGCAGAACAGGCCACGGGCATACAGCATACAAAGGAAAGGCTGCTGCAGTTTGCAGATGCTTACCTGCAGCCTGTAAAGCAAAACGCTTTTCAAACGGTAATGGGGCGTTCGAAAAGGGATTTTAACTGGGGCAGTAATTCCAATGCTGCCAACCAGGGAATAGCACTTATTAATGCGTATCTTATTTCCAGGGATAAAAAATATGTAGACGGCGCTTTAACCAACCTGGACTATATCTTGGGCAGAAACGCAACCGGCTACAGCTTTCTAACAGGCACGGGCACCCGATCTACCATGCATCCCCATCACCGCCCTTCTGTGGCCGATGGCATTGCAGCGCCAGTACCGGGTCTGCTGGCTGGAGGCCCTAATCCGGGTAAGCAGGACAAATGTGTTTATGCTTTTTCCGAACCGGAAACCACTTATGCAGATCTTGATTGTTCTTATGCCAGCAATGAGATAGCAATTAACTGGAATGCACCGCTGGTTTACCTTGCCAATGCCATAGAAGCTTTGCAGTGGACTATCATGTACAGTAAACCGGGTAAATAAACTCAGGAACAGTACAGTTTTTTTTAATCTTATTGACAATCAAAGCCGCCGGGCAAAGCTGCACATTGAAAAGAGCAGGGTGTATAGACGGCATTAGCGCCACTCACCAAAAGAGCTTCAAATTATCTGGATAAAGCGGTATAAAACAAAAGCCCCCGGTAATTTACTTACCAGGGGCTTTCTCATGCTACCTTTCTATCAGCTGTAAACCATTAGTACTAGTCCTTCTTTATCAATTCTGCGTTAATAAGGATTTTCACTTCCTCACCCAATACCAGTCCGCCGGCTTCTGTAACAGCGCCCCAGGTAAGACCATAATCGGCTCTTTTAATTTTACCGGCTATTTCGAAACCTGCAACGGTTTGTCCGTAAAGGTCTTTCTGAATACCGCCAAATTCAACCGCCAGTTCAATGGGGTTTGTTACACCATGCATGGTGAAATCGCCTTTCAATATATAATCACTGCCATCTTTTTGTGTGAAAGAAGCAGATACAAAACTTAATTTTGGGAAATTGGCTGCATCAAAAAAATCAGCTGACTTCAGATGACCATCTCTTTGTTCATTGCCAGTATGAATACTGTCAATATCTGCAGAGAAGGAGATTTTAGCATCGCTGAAGTCTTCTTTTGATGATTCTAAAGTGCCTTCAAAAGCGGTAAATTTCCCTGAAGCGGTTGAAATAACCAGGTGTTTTACTTTAAAACCCACTTCGGAGTGGTTAGTATCGATTATCCATTTTGACATAATTGTAAATTTAGGATACAAAAATAATGTTTAAACATTGAAATGCAGAGAATATTTCTTTCTTTTTTGTTAAACCTTAAAGCGAACCGAAAATGTACGACGCCCCTGGTATATAAATAGTAAACCCCGGCATTGCCGGGGTTTACTATTTATATACCAGAGGGATTAATCCCCCCAGATAGTGTCTTCTCCGTTTATCCATTTTTTTACCAGCTCTGTGGTTACAGACTTGGGCCGCTCCAGCGGAAAGCTTAGGGCCCTGTCCCAGCAGAGGCTTGCCAATACACCCAGTGAGCGGCTCACCCCAAAAAGCACCGTGTAAAACTCATATTCAACCAATCCGTAATGTACCAGTAAGGCGCCGCTATGTGCATCTACATTCGGCCACGGGTTTTTTATCTTGCCCAATGACTGAAGGATAGGAGGCACCGTATCATATACGTTCCAGATGGTTTTTACCAGCGGGTCATCAGGCATATGTTTTTTACCAAATTCCATTTGTGCGGTAAAGCGGGGATCAGTCTTGCGCAATACGGCATGTCCATATCCCGGCACCACCTTGCCTTCACTCAGGGTTTTCTTCACATATTCAGCTATCTGTTCATTGGAAGGCAGATCTGTTTTCAGGTTTTCCCTCAGTTCAAAAATCCATTTAATAACTTCCTGGTTGGCCAGGCCGTGCAGCGGACCTGCCAATCCATTCATTCCTGCCGCCAGTGATAGAAACGGGTCACTTAATGCAGAACCTACTAAGTGGGTGGTATGGGCCGAAACATTGCCGCCTTCATGGTCTGCATGAATAGTCATGTATAAACGCATGAGTTCCTTAAAAGCCTCATCTTCAAAACCCATCATATGGGCAAAATTACCTGCCCAGTCAAGCAGGCCATTGGGGTTGATGTGTTCGCTCTTTCTATATTTTCTGCGGTAGATATAAGCGGCTATACGAGGCAGGCGCGCAATCAGGTCCATCGCATCATCATACACAGCGCTCCAGTAATCTTTTTTATTAAGTCCCTTGGCGTATTCTTTGGCAAAATTACTTTCGGTTTGCAGGGCCATAATACCTACCGTGAACATGGTCATAGGGTGGGTAGTCAATGGCAATGCATCAATAGTAGCAAATACATGGTTGGGTACATGGCTGCGGCGCTGCCAGACAGCGGTTACATGGTGGGCATCTTCTTCGGTAGGCAATTCTCCAATCAGCATCAGGTAAAACAAACCTTCCGGCAACGGCTCGCTGCCATCTTTGGCCTTAGGCAGTTTTTGTTGTAATTCAGGTATGGAATAGCCCCTGAAACGGATGCCTTCCTGCGAATCCAGTAAAGAAGTTTCTGAAACCAGACCGGTTATACCCCGCATACCCTGGTACACCTGCGCAAGGGTTACTTCGCCTATTACCTTATTGCCATTTTCTTTCAGCAGATCCTTAATTTCTGCACTGGATGCGTCAGCTTTTGCTTTGAACCTTTCTTTAATTATGCCCATGTGAAGCGGTTTGTATGTGGATGAGAAATGATTATCCGGCTTGCGGCTAAGTTAGCCAAACTACGCTGCTGAAACAAAATTTAATAGAAATGGTTAAGCCAATGCAGGTTAAATGGATATTAATAATTATTGCGCAATAAGGTATTATTTTGCCTTTGGGGATACCGGCATTTGTTTGTTTGGGCCACATGCTTGCGACGCTCCATTCATCTTTACTGCTATAGGGAGCAGCAGGTTTCCCCGCTTACAATTCCTTTAGGGAGGGTTTACGCTGTCTGCAGAAATAACCGGATAAAAGAGGCGCTAATTACATGTAAAAATAACAGAGCAGTTGGTTGAACCTTGCCTTGCATTAATTTATTACAGGCAATTCGATATATGTTGGGTATTGTGCAGAGAAGTATATTGTTTGCACTGCTTTTATATAATCACTTTCTTTAGCTTCAAAAATATTGGGCACATATTTTTGCGGGTTACGGTCTATTACCGGGAACCAGCTACTCTGCACCTGTATCATAATGCGGTGGCCTTTTAGAAAGGTATGGTTAATCTGGTGCAGGTCTATTATAAACTCCTCCGGTTTATCAGGCGTTAGCGGTTGAGGAATAGTAAAACTTTTCCTGAAACGCCCCCTGAATACTTCCATGGCTACCGGTAACTGGTAACTGCTCATCAGCAGGTTTTTTTGATCAAAAGCCGGGTACACATCCACCAGTTTTACTATCCAGTCGGCATCAGTACCAGTAGTGCTGGCAAAAAGATGCGCTGTAATTTTTCCGGTCACAGAAAAATCTTCAGTAAGCGAATCCAGCATAAAACTTACTACATCAGGACGGGTATACACAAAGCGCTGATCTTCTACCTGCCAGGGACGCCAGCGGCTGCCAGTTCCATAAGTAGCTTCTATGGGTTGCGCCCGGTAAGGAACAGGCTTGGCGGGGTCGCTGGTGTAGGAAATATTTGATGCAGAGGCAGTGGGCCTGGCAAACGATGCTTTATTATTGGCTGCTGCGTACAGCTTCTTATTTACTGCTTCTTTTGGTGGCCATGTCTGGTATGTCTTCCATTGGTTACTACCCGTTTGAAAACAAGTGGCTTCGTCAAACTTTCCATCACCAATACCTTTCAGCCAGTAATCAAACCATTTTTTCTGCAATAACCGAAAATCTGCACCCGTTTTTTTATCAAAAGAAATTTTGCCAAGGCTGTCACCATCATTACGTCCCCACTGGCCATGGTTCCAGGGGCCCAATACAATATAGTTGCGGTTAAAACTGTCTTTCTTTTCCATGTGCGTATACATCAGCTGTGGGCCATTGATATCTTCCTGGTCGTAATAGCCACCTACATGCAGTTGGGGTATTTGCGCATACTGGATATAATTCAGCGGTGAATTTTTTTGCCAGTATGCATCGTAATTGGGATGTTGTACAAAATTATTCCAGGTAGGAATTTTATTGTGAAAGTATTTAGCGTTTACATTTTTTAACGACCCCAGTTGCAGGTACCAGTCATATAAATCAAATTGCGGAAATGGAAAATCGGTATCAGTGTTTTTGTCAAACTCCAGTTCATATGAATATTCCATGCCATAGCTTAAGCGGAATGCGCCGTTGTGGTGGAAGTCATCGCCCAAAAAAAGATCGCTCATGCATGCCTGCTCGGAAGAGGCTTTCAATGCAGGGTGCGGATCTACGGCACCCACCAGCGCCAGCCAGCCCGGGTAGGAGATGCCTAGTATACCTGCTTTACCATTGTTGCCGGCTATGTTTTTTACCAGCCAGTCGATGGCATCATAGGTGTCCGTACTTTCATCAATGGCGCCGTTTTGCGTGGTGTGAATCAATGGTTGGTGAATCTGCATAGTACCTTCACTTTTATACTTGCCACGTATGTCCTGGATAACAAAAATATATCCTTCCCTGGCCATATTTGAGATATAGGTATAATCCGCCACATTAAAATCAGCGCCCCGGCTGGCGCCATAGGGCGTTCGCTGGATTAATATGGGCACGGGTACAGCTGCATTTACCGGTGTAAAAATGCTGGTAAATAATTTTACACCATCCCGCATGGGAATCATAAGTTCTGTTTTTTTATAGGATGTAATGGCGTCTGTTTGTGCAGCGGCCATAAAAAATAGAAAAGGCATTACCAGTACTAACAAATTTTTTCTCATGCGCAGTGATTGTAGGTGGATGGCTTTAAAGTTAAGGAAGTTTGAGGCTATTAGAACGCTGTTGTTGGGGCCTTCGCTAAAGTTAATATAACGCCAATTTGATATCGTGCCGGCAGCAAACTGGCCTGTTATAAAATTTATTAACGAAATTAAATACTGTTATTCCGGCTGCGTATGATAAAACAAATACCTTTCTTGTTGCTATGCCCGCTTTTTTCATTTGCAGCGTTTGCCCAGCAACAACTTGCTGGCAGGATTTTTAAAAAGGCCAGCATGGACATACTCCCGGGGATAAATGTAAAAAATCTTCGAACCAGCACCTATAACACATCTGATATGGGGGGTAATTACAAAATGGCGGCAGCTGCTGGTGATAGTTTGCTTTTTTCTTGTGCAGGTTACCATACCGATACGCTGGTAATAAATAATGCGATGCTTGTCCGTGAATACGATGTTTATCTTGCCCCCAATATTGTTGCGCTGCCTGCTGTACAGATAGATGCATTGAATAAATACGAGGCAGATTCTTTAAGGCGAAAAGAAGAATATGCGTTTATACTGGATAAAAAGCACCCCGTAAAACTTTGGAATGAAAAACGGGCTTCCGATCCCCCGGGACTGAGTTTTAGTCCGGTTGGATATTTTTCAAAAAATGAAAAGCAAAAAAGAAAATTAAAACAGCGACTTAAAGCAGAGGAGGAAAGAGACCGGCAGGCTCATATAGACAGCCGTTTTTCACAAGCAAGGGTGGCACAGCTTACGAGGCTCAGCGGCGATTCATTACATCAATTTATGGCGCTTTACCGCCCGGACTTCACATTCTGCCGTTATGTGAGTAGCCAGGATATGGTTTTATATATCAATGATAAATTACTGTTATTTACAACCGGGCGGAATAAAAAAAAGATCAGGTCTTAGCGAGGATTTGAATATAATTAACAGAGCGCTTTGGTCGTAGCCGGTGCAGCCTCACCCGGCAACAAAGTTCTCTTTTTGATGGCTTTTAAGCAGCGCATAGATATTACTGTGTTGCAAATAACATTAATGCTTCGTCTTTCGGCGGAAAGCTGACCATTTTTTCAAATACCATTCCAAGCCTGGTAAGCAGCTTTATGCTCGGTGCATTAATTGGCAATGTAATGGCGACAATTCTGGGTATGTGTAATATTTCTTTAGTACGTATCAATATGGCCGCTGCTGCTTCAAACGCATAGCCATTGCCGGTATATTGAGGCAGCAGTGCAAAGCCAATGTCTTTATCTTCCAGGGTATCCCGTTTGATAATACCGCAAATGCCAATGGGCACAGTGGTATCTGTAAGTGTCATAAGATAAAGGCCGTGCCCATACATTGCATAGCTGGCCATTGGCCCGTTAATAATATAATTTTGGGCGTCGGTAATTGTCTTTATGCCCCTGTCGCCAATATATTGCAGCCAGTCCGGACTATTGGTAAGTTCAAGAATAAAAGGCGCATGTTCAATAGTGAGTTGGGCAATATCAAGCCGTTTTGTTTGAAGGATATTCATTTACTGAAAATAGCAAATTTCATTGTTTGCAGACAGCTGTAAAAACTGCATGAGAAATTTCAGATCCGGTCTTGCGCCATATGTCCCTTGCAGGTCTTGTTAAAAAAAGAATGAGTCGCCTATAATACTAATAAATATGAAAAAAGGCGCAGCACTGCGTAAATTTCCTTTATTAATCCAATAATATTTTGTTTATTGGACAGGGCTATTATTATCGCAACTGGCACGATTTTGCACCTTTAGAGTCGATTATAAAACTAAAAACAACCACTTTATGAAACAGTTATTTTCTTTTATTTTGATTACCAGCTTGTTAGCTGCCTGCAACGGCGATTCGGATAAAGCGGCTGAAGCGGAAAAAGCAAAGCAGCATACCATTGATTCCCTTAATACGGTGATGAGCAAGCAAAAAACCATTGATTCAATGAAAATGGTAGCCGTAAGAAATGAGCAAAAAACTACCCATGTTGTTGAGACCACCACAATGGAAAATAGCAGCGCTCAACCAGCAAAGAAAAAGGGTTGGAGCCATACTGCTAAAGGAGCAGTTGTAGGCGCTGGTACAGGAGCAGTAACAGGGGCCATCATTAACCATAATGACAGGGCAAAAGGTGCAGTGATCGGTACATTGATAGGTGCGGGTGTAGGCGCAGGAACCGGACTTATCGTAGACAAAAGCGTTCAAAATAAGAAGAAAAAAGCTGCTGCTGCTAAAACCAATTAGACAAAGTGTAAGATAGCAGTGTATGCATAAAGAAAGGTTTTGTTGAATTAAGTCAGCAAAACCTTTCTTTATTAAATTATTTGGAGGAACATATACTATTGTCCTGACAGTTTTGTGTAAAAAACGAAAGCCCGCCATCCCGGCCTTAATAGCCGCATACTTAACCAATCGCTTTAATCAGCAATACCCCAATGCCATAAATAAGGGTGGCAAGAAAAATGCCTTTGATGGTTTGGTCTTTACGTGCATTCACATAGAAAGTAAACAATACGGCATTCGCCACAAGTGAAATACTGCTAACGGCGGTGAGCAGGGTCTTATATTTCCGCATATAACCCAAAAATTCTGTAAAGCTTACGTTGTGCGAGTAAAAAGCCGCAAAATAATAAACCAGCATGCCGACCAGTGGTCCCAGGAACCCTAGTACGAGGCCAAGTCTTATATTGTCTCTTTTTAGCATTATTGTAGCTTCCACTTTTTTTCCAATTTAGTTTTTAAAACGTAATTGGTCAGATCAAATTGTACCGGTACCACACTTATATAATTATTTTCCAGTGCCCACACATCGGTATCGCGTCCCTTATCCATATTTTTAAACTGCCCGGTTAGCCAGTAATACTTTTTGTTGGTAGGGTCATTGCGCTCTATAAAATCTTCATCATATTTGGCATAGGCCTGGCGGCAAACTTTTACGCCCTTTATCAGCTCTTCCGCTACAGACGGTATGTTTACGTTAAGGATCATGTGCTTGTCGAGCGGCGTTTGCAGCATCTTTTGCGTAAGCATCCGGACATATTTGCGGGCAGGGGTAAAATCAGCATCCACGCTATAATCAAGCAGTGAAAAGCCAATGGATGGTATGCTTTCAATAGCAGCTTCCACTGCAGCGCTCATGGTACCGCTGTATATAACATTGATAGAATGATTAGCGCCATGGTTAATGCCGCTGAGGCAGATATCCGGTTTGCGGTGCAGGACTTTGTCTACGGCCAGTTTCACACAATCTACCGGTGTTCCACTGCACCCGTATGCTTCTATGCCTTCCATAAATTGTACGCTATGGAGGCGCAGCGGCTGTCCAATAGTAATAGCATGCCCCATACCGCTCTGGGGTTTGTCGGGTGCCACCACCACAATTTTACCAAGGTCTTTTACTGCTTCCACCAGGTTGCGGATACCCGGTGCAGTTACCCCATCATCATTTGTAATTAGTATGATAGGCAGTTCCTTTTTTGTTTTACGCGCTTTGGCCATGGGTCAAAGCTAAGAAGAAATTATGTTTAGCGCACAGGTCGGACAGCTGCACTGGGGGTGATCAGGTAAGGAAAATTCGATACTGCCGCCGTTCACTATTTTCTTAATACTTGGTAGAAAAAATTTTTGCGTGTCAAAAAATTTAGTATTTTAGCACTAAATTAATTAGTTATGACATTCGCCGGAAAAAATCTACGCTACCTCCGTCGCCTGCGTGGCTGGACACAGGAAGAGTTTGCTACTAAATTAAAGATCAAGCGTTCGCTGTTGGGTGCTTATGAAGAAGAAAGGGCCGAGCCCAGAATAGAAGTGCTTGAAAACATCGGCAGCATTTTTAAGCTCTCCCTGGACGAATTACTGTTAAAAGATTTGGGCGATACCAAAAATAATTTTCTAGCCAAACGAAGGGCGTCCAAACTTGCATCGGGTACAACCGACATACAGTTTGTGCCGGTAAAAGCTGCGGCCGGCTACCTGGCTGGCTATGCAGATCCTGAATTTGTTGATGAATTAAATACATTTACCTTGCCCATGCTGGCACCAGGCACCTACCGGGCTTTTGAAATAATTGGTGATTCTATGCTACCCACCCCCAGTGGTTCGGTAATAGTGGGCGAAAAAGTAGAAAGCCTGGAACATGTAAAAAGCAGTAATACTTACATCGTTATTTCGCGTCAGGAAGGAATTGTGTACAAACGTATTGTTAAGAACGGTCGTTCTAAAAGCAAGCTCACGCTGGTGAGTGATAATCCTTCCTATCAGCCTTACCATGTAGAAGCCGAAGATGTGTTGGAGTTATGGCAGGCGCAAATGGTTATAACCAAAGCAAGTCAGCAAAACAGGTGGGATGTGAACCAGCTCGCCAACCTGGTAACTAATTTACAGGATCAGGTAAGTACGTTGAAAAAAAGGATGAATTAACTAGAAGTGGTATAATAGTTTTTGGCAGCAGTAACCGTCTTATAAATGAATGCCATTTAATTAGTCAATATTTCTACTAATAGATATCCTAAACAATTCTGTTAGGTTGTCTTTTAAAAAATGTAAAAAAAGTCCGTATACAGGTATGGCTATCCATTAAAAAATACCCAGTTACCACTTGCATAACTATTCTTTACCATGTATTTATATTTTTAAATGAGCTGATTATCAGCTCATTTATTTTTGATATAAGTATAAACTACTACATATTTTATTTATACCTATTATTTGAAAAAGGGCTGCATTTTTCTGCTATTTTTGATAGGATAACCATCATGAGAGTAATTACCTGCCTGGGACTGCTTATTTGCGGCATTAGTCTTACTGCCCTTGCACAGCATAAAAGCTTGCAGGCCGTTAAGACGTTTTTGCCCCCCCGCATAGATGGTTCATTGACCGACAGTATATGGAAAAATGTTCCTGAAGCAGTTGATTTTATTACCAACTCTCCGGTTTTTGGAAATCCGTCTAAAGTCAGAACAACTGTAAAAATCTTGTATGATGATGCAGCCATTTATATTGGCGCATACATGTATGATGAGCCCTCCCTGATCAGGAAACAGTTTACCACCCGCGATAATCAGAACCGTGCAAATGTTGATTATTTTTCTGCATTTATAGACACCTACGATGATCACCAGAACGCTTACCAGTTTTCAGTAACAACCCGTAATGTACAAACGGATGCAAGATTATCATCTGCCGTAAAACAGGATTTTGGTGTGTATGGAGATTTAAGCTGGGATGCGGTATGGGACAGTAAAGTTGAAATGCAAAAGGATGGGTGGACGGTTGAACTCAAAATTCCTTATTTTTCGCTGCGCTTTGCAAAAACTAATATACAGGATTGGGGGATCAACTTTTTGCGTTTCAGCCGGCGTAACAATGAAGGCTCTTTCTGGAATGAAGTAAACCCCAATAATAATGGTTTTGTAAACCAGTTTGGTTATTTAAAAGGCTTGCAAAAACTTTCCCCGCCGTTGCGCTTAAGCCTCTCGCCCTATATCAGCAGTGGTTACAGAAGTAACCCGCAGCAAAAAACCGGTTATGAAAATGACTGGCTGAAAAGCGGTGGCGTGGATGTAAAATATGGCCTCAACGAAAGCTTCACGTTAGATGCCACCCTTATCCCTGATTTTGGACAGGTAATTTCTGATAATGTGGTGAATAATATCAGCCCCTTTGAACAGCAGTTTAAAGAGAATCGGCAATTTTTTACGGAGGGTACCGAACTGTTTAATAAAGCTGGTATTTTTTATAGCAGGCGCATAGGACGAACACCCGGTGGTTATTACAATGTAAAGGATTTTACGGATAATAATTCCAATTACATGGTGTTGCGGAATCCGGATGTGACGCGCCTTTACAACGCCATTAAATTTTCAGGACGTAACAAGCACAACCTGGGTATAGGTATTTTTAATTCTGTGACGGAGCCGGTCCGTGCCAGCATTTATAATAAGGCAGCCGGCAGGGATTCTTCTATAACTACAGAAGAACTTTCCAACTACAATATCATTGTGCTGGATCAGGCGCTTAAAAACCGATCTTCCATTACATTTACCAATACCAACGTGCTGAGAAATGGAAGGGCCAATGATGCCAATGTAACTGCACTGGATGTGGTTTTGTATGACAGGGACAACAAATATGGCCTGAGCATAAAGCCCCGTTACAGTAAAATTTTTGGCAGAAAAAGTTATGAGGGATTCAGTAACGAAACGCAGTTCGGTAAAGTGAGTGGTAAATGGCAATGGTTCGTTAATAATATTATTGAATCTGACAGGTATAACCCTAACGATCTTGGCTACCTGCAGGCGGCGAATGAAATAACCAGTATTGGTGAAGTAAGTTATAATATTTTCCAGGCAACCAATACATTTCTTAACCAGCGCTATGCATTTACAGCACTGCAATCCTATTTATACAAACCTTTTGGATACCAGTCTACCGAATTTAAACCGTCGGCTTTTTGGGTCTTTAATAATTTTTGGGATCTTACCGTCAGCATCCCGATACAGCCTTTCTGGTACAATGACTATTTTGAGTTACAGACCACGGGCAGAATGTTGAAACGATCACCTTATTATTCTGCTTTTATAAGTGGCAGCAGTGATAGCCGTAAAAAGCTTTTTATTAACTGGAATATTGGTTTCGCAGAAGGGCCACTCCCCAACGATCCCTACAATGCAGTAACCCTGGGTGCCCGCTACCGGTTCGGCGATAAATTTACGGTGGAAGCTTCTGTGCGGAGAAGGCATGATAATGGTCAGTGGGGCCTGGCCAATAATGGGAAAATTTTCATTTTTGATAACGCAGATGAACCCGTGCTGGCCCGGCGAAAATTTACCGATGTGACCACTATTCTTAGTGGAACGTATAATTTCACCTCCAGAATGAACCTTACCTTCAGGGCCCGGCATTACTGGAACAAGCTGGAAAACACCAACCTTTACTATGCAAATGCAGATGGCAACTGGACCGAGCGTACTGATTTGAAACCATCTGACTATAATGCTAACTATAATATTTTCAACCTGGATGTTTTTTATACCTGGGATTTTAGTCTGGGCAGCAAGGTTATACTGGGCTATAAAAACTGGTTGGGCAATGATTACCTGAACGCGCTAAGCGGAACGAACAACAGGTATTATACAAAAAACCTCGGTAACCTTTTCTCGCTGCCTCATGGCAATGAAATAACGCTACGGTTTATCTATTTTATTAATTTTCAGAATTTTAAAAAATACTTGTAGGCAGCTGTGGAGGAGGTAAATAGGGATATTTTAATCTATTAAATTATTTTTTACCGCAAAGAAGACAAGACCGGCGGTATTTTTTGAGCCAAATCTTTCCATCAGGCGGTCTTTTATAGCTTCTACGGTGCGGGGACTAACTTCTAATTTTTGCGCTATTTCCTGTGCAGTAAACTCCATACATATATACTTGATTACATCCCTTTCCCGATCACTGATGGTGATTTCCTGGCTAAGATTAGGCGCAACTTTTTGTTTAGAGTGCGATTTTTTGAGCAATATGCGGTTCACAAAATTATTGAGATAATATCCTTTGGAAACCACTTCCATAATGGCTTTCTTAATTTCCTGCGGCTCTGCGCTTTTCAGCAGGTAACCATTGGCACCAACTTCCATCATATGGCTAACAAAGCGCTCATCTTCAAACATCGTGAGGCAGATAACATGTATTTGGGGAAAGTGCTTAGCTACATATTTGGTAGCTTCTATACCGTCTTTGCGGGGCATGCGTAAATCCATCAGGATTACTTCAGGTATTTCTTCTCCGGGCAGATTATCTATCAGTTCCTGGCCATTTTCAGCCTCCATCACGAACTTGATATTTGCATAGGGACGAAGAGATAATATTACTCCTTTACGGAATATTTTGTGATCGTCTGCTATGGCTACTTTAATCAGGCTCATGGGTTCAGGTGATATTGGAAAAGGCTAAATTACATATTTTCGCTATTTAAACGATTATTTTTTACTTTCATTTTGCTACAGCACCTCTTCTTTAGATAATTCTATGGTTACCTTATAATAGGTTTGTGAAACATCTTTTTCAAAATATATGTTTCCACTTAACAATTTAAGCCTGCTTTGTATGTTTTTTAGGCCGAGTCCGACCGGGCTTTTATTGAGTTTTTCAAAGTCAGCCTGGGTTAGCCCGCGTCCGTCATGATGCAGTCGCAGGAAAAACCGGTCGCCATTGATATTTTGTGTTACATGAATAAAACTGGCATTACTATGTTTCAGGATATTGTTAACCAGTTCCTGCAGAACCCGGAAAAGAATAAGTTCATCTTCTGCCTTTAGTCGTTCTTTATAATCGTGAAACCGGCAACTGGCATTGAGACTGCCGGACCCGCTGATTTTCTGGAATACATCATTGAGGGCAGACTCAAGACCAAAATTTTTGAGGGTAGGCGGCATCAGGCTGTGAGAGATGTTACGGATCAGCTGTATTGTGTCATCAATAATCTGTTTGGCGTTGTAAATGCTTTGCAGCTGGGATGCTTTGTCCATGTTTACCAGGTTTTCGTTCAGGTAAAGCCTGGCCGTGGCAAGCAGGGGTCCCGCGTCATCGTGCAAATCGGCAGCCAGTCTTTGGCGCTCTTCTTCCTGAAGGCGGATGGAAGCGTTTAGCAGCATGCGCTGTTGATCCTGTTCCATGCGCTGCAACGTACTTTGGTAACGGATAACCTTCCGTTGGTGAAAGATAATAAAGACTATCAGCCCCACGGCAAGCGTTAGCATGCCAATAGTACCAAAGAACATCAAAGAAGTGATGCCAGGTGGGTTATTAATTTGTAATACGAGCATGTTAAAATAATAGGGTTTGGGTTGTAAGTAGCATCAATCCTGTCTAATTAGATATTATAAATATGTTGAAAAATTTTATTCTTTTGTTGAATTTTTAAAATAAATGCGACAGAAAGCAAAATATTTTTCGTGATGTTTGCAAAACTGTTGATTGGCCAATACATACTTTGCTCTTTTTCAGTCATGTATGCCGTGCTTATAAATAAAATAAATGTGCCTGCCAGATATAATAAAATTGCAATTACGATCCAAAAAGTTTTTGTTGAATAGATAAAAGTGTATTCTGGAGTTTTGAGCTGTTCGTAAAAATAGAATATACTGTAGGAAATGATTAATATTGACTCGACAGACGCAGGTAGAGAGTCGAAACGATGACTTAAGTCAAAAAAAAGATTGTAAATAGCAATAATAAAAAAGGTAGTAGACCCTATTATTAATAGTTTTTTTGTTGCGTTGGACTTATAATTGAAATGGAAATAAATGGAAAAAAGACTATACTCTAATATTGTAAAAAAACTTATCGAGTAGAAATATGCTGTGTGAGAGAGATGTGTGTACCTAATGACAATGTCAATGATGCATGAGCATATAGAGTAAATAAAAACTACCCATAACTGTTTTAGCATATTTCGGTTGAAAAATAGCAAAAAAACAATTATGGGTAGAAAATCAGATATAATGTGCAAATAATATATTGACATTAAGGGAAGACAATTTTTAGTTGGTCTTCCCAAATATAGGACATTACCCTATTTGTCAATGACTAATTTCAACTGTTTATTACTTCTTCCCACCACTCTGTGTCATTGCCAACTGGAGGGATTCGGTCTGCAACTATAGCCCTATTTTTATTGAATGAGCCGTCATTATTTACCATCGTATATTCAACCAATGCTTTTCCAAATTCATCAACACCGGTATAAACAAGTGTTTTCTCACCAATTTCATTGTAAGCATTGTAAAAACGCATACCAACGCAACCTGGTTGTGCAAGAATCTGGTCGATAATGTTGCGGCCAATCTGGAAACTTTTAACTTCGGTAGGGTTGGCAGCCTGATAATCCGTGATCATCTGTGCGCCCAATTCATGGGTAATGGCTTCGCCGATTTGGGCGACTGGTCTTTGTGTGAGTTCAGTTTGCGTCATAATAGTTCAGTTTTTGGGAGGTTTGGAGACATAAATGCAGTACGAAATACCTTTAAAAAAAAAGAATGGACAATACACAAGTATTTTTACTAAAATGTTATAAATTGCTGAAAGTTAGGCGGGATAAGGTTTTCAGCCGATTTTAATGGTAGATATACTTCGTAAAATTACGAGTTTTTCCTATCTGTAAATAGTAATTTTACGCAAAGGTTTGGGAAATCTTTGGTTTTGCAAAGTAGATAATGTCCACAGCTGTGTATTATTGATATTTTTTATAAGGCCTTCGCCATGCATTATAAACGGATAAGGCTAAACTAAAAATCTGAAAAGAGACAAACCGATGTCTGTAAAATGCAATTTGGAGGAATTGCAATTTTGATGCCATTTTACCGTTCCCAATACTCGACATGGGCGAGTGAGTAAATTTTGAGGGGAATGGATGCTTTGATAAAGATAAATACTGACAGTTAATGATACAAGCGAATAATTACTACATTTAAGAGACGTGTTAATTACTTAAAAAAGTGAAGGCTGTTTGTAAGATTGGGCAAAAGTGTTTAGCGCCTGATTATTAGTTCTTAGACCAGCCTTAGTGGTGCCAATGGATTCAGAATAAACCGGCTGAGGCTTCCAATAACCCATTTACAAAACCAATGCCCTTATGACCACAGATCTACAAATTAAAGTATCGATTGCTGACGATCACAAGATTTTCAGGGACGGTATCCGGATGGCCCTGAAAAACAAGGAATACCTGAAAATTCTATGGGAAGCCGAGGATGGTAAAGACTTGATGCATAAAATGCAGATTAAGAAGCCAGATGTTCTGCTGATGGACATCCGCATGCCTGAAATTGACGGTATTAATGCCATTCCGCTGCTCCGTAAGGAATACGAAGATGTAAAAATCATTGTACTTACCATGTATGATGATCAGGAAATGATTAGTAAGATGATGGAAATGGGCGCTAATGCTTATCTTACCAAAACTACCGATCCGGAAGAAATTTACCAGGCTATATTGGCTTGTATGAACGATGATTTTTATTTTAACGAATTGGTCAACAAGGCTGTTTTGTCAAAACTCCAAACCAAACGCCAGGTACGTCAGTTTTACCCCAACCCTGTAAAATTTTCTGAAAAGGAAGTGCGCATTTTGAAATTACTTGCAGAGGATAAAACAACCGAAGAAATTTCGAAAGAGGTTTTCCTGAGCCCCCGTACAGTTGAAACCATCCGCCAGAACATGAAGACTAAAGTGGGTGCTAAGACCATCGCTGGCTTAATTATGTATGGTATGCGTAACAAACTGATAGATTAAAGAAAAGCAATTGCTTAGTCTCCGGCGTGTAATCAAACTTATTTAAATGTTTGCTTTCAAAAAGCTACAATGCCATGGCGAAACGCATACATAGCCAATCCAACCCGACTTTTTACTTCTAATTTTTCAAAGAGGATATCGCGCAGGCTATCTACTGCCCTGGGATTTAATTTCATCTGCATCGCTATTTCTTTATAGGTCAAGTCGGTGGAGGCAAACTTTAAAAAATCAAGTTCCTGCTGGGTTAGTAATGCCTTGTCCAGAGCCATTGCATTGCCGCTTTTACTCCTGAAAAGATTGGCCATTTTACCAGATATCTGTTGCGAATAATAGAAGCCGGATTGCATTACCGACTTAATTGCAAAATTTAATTCAGACGGGTGAATATCTTTTTTTAAAAAACCTTTTACACCAAGTTGCAGCAGCCTGATCATGGCCTGGTCGCTATCATACATTGTAAGCATCAGTATGTTTACAGATGGGTGGTATTCCCGCAGCCAGGCGGCGGTTTCAAAACCGTCCATTTTAGGCATGTTTAAATCCAGTAAAATAACATCGGGCAAATCTGCTGCCCTTAATTGTATTGTTAAGTCTCTACCGTTATCAACTTCCAGTACAACGCGGCAGTTGTCAAAACCTCCAATTAACCGGGCCAGTGCATTGCGGAGTAATATGTGGTCATCTGCCAAAGCTATTTTTATCATGCTGGTTGATTCTTGCATAATTGTTTTAATAAGGAGCGGTTATAGAAATAGAAGTGCCATTGCCTGGTTGCGTTTTTATGCAGCAGTTGCCATTCAATGTCTGTGTTCGGTTGCGTATATTAGTTAGGCCTGAATGTATTTCACCCGCCCGGCATTGCCCCACCGCAGTTTTGTCGAAACCAATACCATCGTCTTCAATATAAAGCCTGATAAAATCTTTTTCATAAACAAGCTTTATACATATATTAGACGCCGAGGCATGTTTGATTATATTGTTTAATGCTTCCTGCGCAATCCTGTATAAAATGAGTTCTTTATTGGCATCCAGGAAAATAGGATTGCCTTCTTCTGTAAATTCAACCTGGTATTTGCCAGACCTCCTAATTTTTTCTGTTTCAACCTTCAGTGTATTATACAAGCCATGGGTCTTAATGGCTTCAGAATTTAAGCTTTTTGAAATATCACTAAGATCGTGTATTGCTTTGCTTATCAGATCGATAGAAGACTCTACGTTCTTGGCTATTTTATTCGATTGTGGACTTTCTATTATATTAAGCTGAAGTTTTGCTAGTGTAAGAGACAGACCAATATTATCATGAATTTCCCTGGAGATATTTTGGAAAGTTTGTTCTTGTATTTCAATTTGAGTCTGCAAAAGATTTTTGTCATAATTATTTTTAGCATCTTCGAGTTGTTGGTAATACAGAATGCTTCTTTTTTGATATAAAAAAAGAACCGCGGCTATGAATGATAACAAAAATAATAATATAGCTGTAGTGAAAATAATCAGCAGAATTATATTGTTGCTGTTTTGGGTTTGCATAAATAGGCTCTTATCAGGAACGAAAACACAATACAATATCCAGAATAATTTATAATGTTTACTGTTTCAGCTAAACTTTTACTATGGAAATAATCGATCATAAAAAATATTGGCAATGTAAGTGTTAAATAGATTAGAACACCTGCATTAAACCAAAAAGACGCTTCATTTAACAAATTTAATGTCGGTGGATTTACAAATAATTGAAATATGTAAATAAAGCACGGAGGCAGAACAAGGCAAGATTCTAGAAAATATACGCTTGCTTCATTATAAAGAAAGTTTTTAATTGTTAATAGTTGAACTAAAAACACCATAAGAAAAATTATCATAAAGAATGGTAATGCTTTTTTTGCCACTCCAGTGATTATACTTGTTTTAATGAAAAAAAAATATATACAAATAAATTCTATTACTACAAAGATATTAACTGTAACGCTTTCGATTTTCTGACTGCTGTGAAAATCGAAAAACCGATTTCTTAAAAAAAAGGTTGATATCAATGTTTGCAGAAATGATGCAAAACTGTAAATGTAGAGATGACTTATTTCTTTATGTCGATTTTTATGTTTAACACCTATTACAAAGACAGCAAAAGCTAGAACGAGCATCAATAAATTTGTTATTATATGTAAATAACCGAAGTGTAAAAAATACATGTGTTGTTTATTAGTTGAATGCAAAATAATATGCTTTACTGTCACTTCCTTGATGAATTCCTCATGAAAAAATGGTGAAAACACGGCAAAGGCAGACATAGAAGACTTCGGCATACGCGTAATCTTCCCGCATACACAATTTTTAGTCTTGTTAGAGCTAGTTTGGCGGCTTTCGCCTTATATCCGGTAAATCCGGACAGCGGTTTTAGGGAGGTGATTTCCGAAAAAAGCGTTTATTTTCTGGTGTTT
Organism: Chitinophagaceae bacterium; assembly: GCA_039916305.1. GTDB lineage: Bacteria > Bacteroidota > Bacteroidia > Chitinophagales > Chitinophagaceae > JACMLD01. The sequence goes on from JBDSLR010000019.1 coordinate 60,634, forward strand.
TTCTCCTTGCTTGCTTTGCAGGCTTCCTAATTTTGACAACACATACCGGCCGCCATTGAGCCTTATCCTATTCTTACTGCGCAAATATTGTTGTTCCAGATTTGCGCTTGCTGGCTTCTTTGGTTGATTTTTGAAGGTTGATGTGACATTAAATGCATGGGTAAGTGGTGAAAGCCGCTTACCCAATTTTAACAGCTCATATGTATTAATCGGCTGAGTAGAATTGTCGATTTTAAACGGCGCCAGGAAAATTACAGAAAGTTTAATTTTGAAATACCCTTTGATGGCAGGACATAAAAAAGCCTGCTTTTTTTTCACAATGCTTAAGTAAACCAAGGAAGCAATATTGCTTTTTACGTCAAGATGCCTTCGCTACTTTGTTTTTCATTGCTTGTTAAAAAGCAGGCCGGTATCGTAGTACAGAAGAACTAAAATTAGGATAAGGCTTTTCTAGGAATTACATCATTTTCTTACACACTTTTAAAAACGGGACAGTTTCTGGAAAACCGGTTTCCAATTTTTTTCAAAGGACTGGATAAGAAAAAATTTGTTACTTTCAGGGTCTCAGGTGTTGGCTAAAAATGTAAACAAAGGGTGCTTTCAGTGCCCGTTTAAGCGGAGTACCGTTGGATATTGGGTCTTGGATTTCGTAGGGACGGGATTAGAAAAAAATAAGTTGATTGACATTGGACTTCGCTGGGTTTCATTGGATATTGAACAAATTACTGGACGGTTATTTCAGGACATTGGATGGTCTTGTGAGGTTGCTAATCCCCGTCAATCAACTTGAGAACAAATCTACATGTGAATAACTATGTGGACAAGAGCATATCCCCCCTATTTTAAATATTCGGTATTTACCCTTATAATAGTAAATCAACTATTTATACCTGTTTTTTATACTATTCCCAAAATCGGACAATTACTTTCCGCATTGGTTTTTTAGTATATTCCGAAATACCATAATTTCGTACTTATACTATGGTAAATATGGCAATTTTTTATTCTTTTTACATCAAGGCTATACAAATTAGTAGCCTCCCTAAAGTCCCAAACAATACCTTATGAAACAGTACGACCCCTCCCGCCCCATTAAAGTGGCTATTGCAGATGATCATGCGCTTTTCCGCGCCGGCGTAAAAACCGCATTGGCAGTACGTAAAGATATTGAGATGATTGCGGAAGCAGACAATGGCATGCAGTTGCTTAACCTGCTGAAACATATAGAGCCAGACGTAATTCTCCTTGATATTCAAATGCCACTTATGGACGGTATTTCTACATTGCCGGAAATAAGAAAGCTGTACCCGGACATCAAGGTGATTATACTCTCTATGCACAATGACCATTCCATGATATCCAAGCTGATGGAAGTAGGTGCTAACTCTTACCTTACCAAAAACTCTGATAGCGAAACCATCTACCAGGCCATTAAAACCTGTTTTGAACAGGAATTCTATTTTAATGAGCTTACCAATAAAGCGTTGCTTTCTGGTCTGCGTACCAAACGCGTAGATCATTCACCGGAAGATGTACAGTTAAATGATAAGGAATTACGCATTCTGAAACTGATGTGTGAAGAAAAAACTACCAAGGAGATTGCAGATATTGTAGACATCAGCCCCCGCACCGTGGAAGCTATCCGCGACAAGCTCAAAACCAAGACCGGTGCCAAAAGCATGGCCGGCCTGGTGATGTATGCTGTAAAAAACAAATTACTGGAAGAAGGGGCTTCTTGACTGCCCTCTTATATTTATTGAACAGTCCTGGCACTTTGTGCCGGGACTGTTTTATTTTCGGGTGCTTATGAATGACTATTTACTCTACAATGGCCACTTTCACAGGGATAATAATCCCCTCATTGGAGCTAACAACCGCGGACTGCGGTACGGGGACGGCTTGTTTGAAACCCTGAAAGTGAGCCGGGCCGGCATCCATCTGATGGACTGGCATTTTGAGCGCCTTTTTCAGGGATTGCAACTGCTGCAATTTGAATGGCCGCAGCAGTTTACGGCCGTCTATCTTGCACGCCTGGTAGAAAAACTCTGTAAAAAAAATAGACATATGTCCGCCAGGGTCCGGATAAATCTTTTTAGGGGAGACGGTGGCTTGTATGATCCGGAAAACCATATTCCGCATTGCATTATACAAAGCTGGGCAATCCCTGATGAAGGTTTCCGCTTAAACGAAAATGGACTGGTAGCCGGTATTTATGCTGATGCAAAAAAAACAATGGACAAATTCTCCAATTGCAAAACCAACAACTACCTGCCCTATGCAATGGCTGCCCTGCACGCAAAGAGCCAGCAATGGAATGAAGCTTTTCTGCTGAATACAGCCGGAGCGGTATGTGATGCGACCATTGCCAATATTTTTATCATAAAAAAAGAAGTCGTCTATACCTGCCCTTTGGAGGAGGGTTGCGTGGCGGGCATAATGAGAAGGTTTTTACTGAAAAATTTGCCCGTGGCAGGATTTACCGCGCATGAGAAAAAAATTACCGTAGCTGATTTGCTGGATGCTGATGAGGTATTTCTAACCAATACCATAAAAGGCATCCGCTGGGTAAAAGAATGTGGCGCTGCCTCCTATAATAATCAGTTCACACAAGCCATTTTTTCAGCAATGTTCAAAAAATGATTGTTCAATGGTAAACATTCTGGCTTTGACCCTGTTAAAGTTTGTTAGCCATTTGTAAACGTAACAATCATGCATACCGTTAATATTTGTTGGTTCAGAAGAGATTTGCGCCTGGATGACAATGCGGCTCTGTACTATGCCCTGAAAAGCAACCAGTCTGTACTGCCTGTTTTTATTTTTGATAAACAGATACTTGATCAACTCGAGGAAAAGGCCGACCGGCGTGTTGAATTTATCCATGCCGCCATTACAGAAATGCAAGAACAGTTAACAGCGCTTGGCAGCAGCCTTGAAGTGTACTATGGCTATCCCGCCGATGTGTATACGCAGTTGATGAAGAAATACAAAATAGAAAAAGTATTTGCCAATGCCGACTATGAACCCTACGCCATACAGCGTGATGCTGCCATAGAAAAATTATTAGTGGCAAAAGGCGCTTCTTTGCACTTGTATAAAGACCAGGTTATCTTTGAAAAAGGTGAAGTTAGCAAAGACGATGGCAAGCCCTACACGGTATTCACACCATACAGCCGCCGGTGGAAAGCTGCATTAAACGAATTTTTTCTAAAGCCCTACCCTGTAAAAAAATACATGGCTAATTTTTTTAAGCAAAAGCCGGTGGCGCTGCCTTCTCTCAACAGCATGGGTTTTGTTAGTGTTGATAAACCATTCCCTTCACAGCAACTTGATACAGAACTGGTAAAAAAATACAAGGAGCAAAGAAATTATCCGGCTTTACATGGCACTTCCAGGTTGGGCATACACCTGCGTTTTGGTACCATCAGCATTCGCAAGCTGGCCAGCAAAGCACAAGCATTAAATGAAACTTTCTTAAACGAACTTATCTGGCGGGATTTCTATCACATGATTCTCTGGAATTTTCAACAGGTGGGAAAAGGAAAAGCTTTTAAACCTGAATATGACCTGATAGCATGGAGGAATAATGAACAGGAATTTGAAAAATGGTGTATGGGCATGACCGGCTATCCCATTGTGGACGCAGGCATGCGCGAATTGAACGAAACAGGTTTTATGCACAACCGGGTAAGGATGATTACCGCATCGTTTTTAGCGAAGCACCTGCTCATTGACTGGCGATGGGGTGAAGCTTATTTTGCCCAAAAACTGCTCGATTTTGACCTGGCTGCAAACAATGGCGGCTGGCAATGGGCTGCAGGCAGTGGTTGCGATGCCGCCCCGTATTTTCGTATTTTCAGCCCATCCAGACAAACTGAAAATTTTGATAAACAGTTAAAATATATTAGAAAATGGATTCCGGAACTGGATGAATTAACCTATCCGCTGCCCATGGTTGATCACGATTTTGCCAGGAAGCGGTGCCTTGAAGTCTACAGCAAGGCTGTGAAAAAATGATAGATAGCTACAGGTCAGGCTGATTGGCAAAACACCTATTATGCGCCAGGTCTATTCAACAAATAAATTACCCGTTTTTATTGTCACTGCTGCATTCTTATTCACTATGTTATAAACCTCCAATAACTTTTGTACGGCTTTCTTTCCTTCGTCGCCCAGCGCAATACTATAATTATTTACATATAAATCAATGTGCTGTCGCATTACGCCTTCTTCCATTTCCTGGGAATGCTTTTTTACATAATCTGCCAGGCCAGGGTAATTACTGAAAGCATATTCAACACTCTGCCGGATAAGTAAATCGATCTTTTTTTGCAACGCTGTTTCCATGTTTCTTTTTGCAACGATGCCGCCCAGAGGAATAGGCAATTTTGTTGCCTGTTCCCAGAAGGCGCCGAGGTCAATAATTTTTGTAAGTCCCTTCTGCTGGTAAGTAAACCTGTTTTCGTGAATGATAACGCCCATATCCGTATCGCTTTTTATAACGGCGTCTTCTATGGCGGAAAAAATCATAAATTTCTTGTGCTGCGCTTCCGGGTATGCGAGAGCGAATAACATATGCGCCGTGGTATTTTCTCCGGGAATGGCAATGGTTTTTTTATTTATAGTCTCGTTTTCCGGAAGCGCATTTTTTGAAATCAGCAGTGGGCCTACACCTTTGCCCAGTGCACCACCTGCATTCAGTACAATGTATTCTTTCAAGACCAGCGGCAACACAGCATAACTTATTTTGCTAATCGCCAATTTGCCGGCAATAGCCCAGCTGTTAAGCGTTTGTACATCTTCTAACACGGCCTCAAATGAAAGGTCGCCGGTGTCAATCTTTTTATTGATTAGTGCATCAAATATAAAGGTATCGTTGGGGCAGGGGGAAAAACCAATTGTAACTGTCATATATTTTCTACTATTTGAATAAGGGCTTTGTTAAGGTTAACAATGGAGTCAGACATATTCCAGTTCTTTTTATTCCTTTCGCCAATGTAATTGGACATGCTTCTTATCTGTATGAATGGAATTCTTTCCATTAAACAGGCATAATGCAGGGCGGCACCCTCCATCGACTCTGCTACCGCTGCAAAATTTTTATCATAAAAAACTATCTTTTGCTTATTAGTAGTTATTTCATTAACAGAGATGCCTTTTACCTGCTTCAGCTTCGTTTTTTTTAAGAATTCTTTGTGCGGATTTACCAGCCATGATTTTGTATAAGGGTATTGGTCAGCAGGCACTAATTTTAAATCAAACAATGTTTTTAACTGTTTCAACTCAATAACACTCTGGTCCGCAACGGCATCCTTATTAATTACAACTACGGAACCAAGCGAAAGTTTTCTATTAAAACAACCCGCCACACCGGCTTGTATCACCAGGTCATATTTTTTTAGCTGTAACTGCCGGGTTAGATGGTAAGCAGTTGCTGTTAAACCAATACCTGTAATTAACACGTCGGGTAAATTGTTTTTTTTCCCGGCTGGTATAGTTTGTAGCCAGGCCAGATACGGTGTAATTTCCTTGCTTGTGGCTGCTATCAGTAAATAATTCATATAAAACCATGCATTTATGAAAAGCAAATGTCGGTAAATAGAAGGATGGAACCACTATGGCAGCACCATGTCTGATTCCTTATAGTTTGAATAAAACTCACGGGCGTACTAAATACTGCGCTAATCGCCCTGATATAGTAACTTTGCGGAAATTTTTATCTTAGATGGTGTACCTCACTCGGGTGGAGCATTTTAATGCAGCCCATAAGTTGTTTAACCCAGCCTGGAGCGTTGCTCAAAATGAAGCTGTTTTTGGCAAGTGCGCCAATGAAAACTGGCATGGGCATAATTATGAATTGTATGTTACCATAAAAGGTGAACCAGATAAGGAAACCGGATTCTTATTTGATGTAAAAAAACTGAGCCTTATTATTAAGGATTATGTGCTGGAACTGCTGGATCATAAAAACCTGAATATGGATGTCGCTTTTCTGGAAGGTAAAATGTGTTCAACTGAAAACCTGGCCATCGGCATCTGGAACCAGTTGGTACCACAACTGCCGCCAGCTATTGCCCTGCACTGTATAAAACTTTATGAAACGCCCCGGATCTATGTGGAATATTTTGGCAACTGATCCGCCATGGGTTTTTAAAAGATAGACTGTTTAGTGAACCTTTCTTCTTTTAAAATGTAAATTTGAACAAAGGCGCCATTTCCCAGGTTATTGAATTATTTTATTGCCTGGAAACTGGATGACGATTTTTAGCATAGGGACTTATTTTCATTAATGGCTAGTATTTGGGCAGCAGACTTCTGTCACATGAACCACCTTTTATTCAACAGCGTAAATTTTTATTGCAAATTATATGGGTAATAAAGTAGCCGTATACCGTAAAGAACATTTTAATGCAGCGCACCGGTTGAACAACCCTGCGTGGGATGAGGAAAAGAATAAACTTGTTTTTGGTAAATGTAATTTGCCCAATTACCATGGGCACAATTACGAACTGGTGGTAAAATTAACGGGTGAACCTGATCCAGTGACGGGTTTTGTAATGGATTTAAAAGTGCTGAGTGATACCATGCAGGAAAAGGTACTGGTAAAATTTGATCATAAAAACCTGAACCTGGATACCGAAGAATTCAAAACCTTAAATCCAACCGCTGAAAATATAGCCATTGTCATTTATAATTTATTGCGGCCGCATATTGTTCCGGCCATTGATATACAGGTAAGGTTATATGAAACGGAAAGAAATTTTGTAGAGTACCCCGTTTGACTGATGAATCAATTAGTTAATAAAACATTGAAAAGATTACAAAAAAAGTTCAGATGGCCTATAAAAAGACAGAACAGTACGATGAACAAGTTACTTCGCAACTGGTAGAAAATTACAAGAGCAGCCTTACACTACTAGGTGAAGATGCTGAACGGGAAGGTTTGTTGAAAACACCTGAGAGGATAGCAAAAGCCATGCAGTTCTTAACGCAGGGTTACCAGCTGGATGCAAGGTCAATCCTGGAATCTGCAAAATTCCATGAAGACGTAAGTGAAATGGTTATTGTAAAAGATATAGAATTATACAGTATGTGCGAGCATCATATGCTGCCGTTTTACGGCAAGGCACATGTGGCGTATATTCCGAACGGATACATAACCGGCCTCAGTAAAATAGCGAGGGTGGTAGATGTATACTCCAGGCGTTTACAGGTGCAGGAGCGCTTAACCCACCAGATAATGGAAGTGATTAGGGATACTCTAGTGCCACATGGAGTGGCAGTAGTAGTTGAAGCATCTCATTTGTGTATGATGATGCGTGGCGTACAAAAGCAGAATTCTGTTACAACGACCTCTGCATTTTGTGGTGAATTCCAAAAAAATGAAACCAGGAGTGAGTTTATCCGACTGATTGGTTCCCATCTTCATTAAAAGGGCATATTTGTATTGACAGGTTTATCTGAAAGTTTGATTTGCTTCAGATAAACCTTTTATATTTGGTGGATCAATCTGATGATATGAAACATGCATATGTATTTCCGGGACAGGGGTCACAGTTTGCGGGTATGGGTAAAGACCATTACAATAATAATGCTTTCGCTAAAAAATTATTTGAGCAGGCAAACGAGCTGCTTAGATTTCGTATTTCAGATATTATGTTTACCGGCACAGAGGATGACCTGAAACAAACCAGCGTAACACAACCGGCTGTTTTTTTACATTCAGTTATTGCATTTAAAAGCATCGGAAATATAAAGCCGGATATGGTAGCCGGTCACTCCCTCGGAGAATTTTCCGCACTGGTGGCCAATGGGTCGCTGAGCTTTGAAGACGGCCTGCAATTGGTAAGTATACGCGCAAATGCCATGCAGAAAGCCTGTGAACTGCAACCGTCTACCATGGCTGCCGTACTGGCGCTTGCAGATGATAAGGTGGATGAGATTTGCAGGCAGGTACAAGAAGAAACGGGTGAGGTGGTGGTTCCTGCCAATTATAATTGTCCGGGTCAGCTGGTTATCAGCGGCAGCATAAAGGGTATTGAGATAGCCTGCGAACGAATGAAGGCGGCTGGCGCAAAAAGAGCGCTGGTACTACCGGTAGGCGGCGCATTTCATTCACCGTTAATGGAGCCGGCAAAAGAAGAATTGAAAGCCGCTATTGAAAATACAACCTTTCACCAGCCCAATGCGCATGTATACCAGAATGTTGCTGCCAGGGCGGTGTTCGACAGGGAAGAGATAAAGCAAAACCTGATTGATCAGTTAACGGGCGCTGTACGCTGGACGCAAAGCGTACTTGCCATGGTTAAAGACGGTGCTACCAAATTTACTGAAGTTGGCCCCGGCAAAGTATTACAGGGACTTGTTACGAAAATTGATAAAACAATGCAGACAGACGGGGTAAGTTAAAAAACTTGTTTCTTTACTACTGATGCAGGGATTTTTTTTGAATGTTATATCAAAAGAAATCTCTACATCACAACATGTCCCGGTCAGCAGTTCTTACACGTTAATTGAGCAGTTAATCCACTCCGGGTCAAAATGGGCGCTGTAGTATTTTTTGTAAAAATTAATAGCGGGTTCGTTCCAGTCCAGCACCTGCCAAACCAGGCCACTGAATTTTTTCTGCTTTGCCTCAGCAATCAATGCATCAAATAATAATTTACCGAGGCCTTTTCCACGCATTTTTTCTGTTACCACAATGTCTTCAAGATACATACGCTGCCCTTTCCACGTAGAGTAACGGACATAATAAAGTGCAAAGCCATGTATTTCTTCCTGACCTTTTTTGGCGGCATTAGGCGATGTCGCCACAAACGCCCACCACACAGGGGTTTCGCCAAACCCGCTTTCAATAAAATGCTCCAGTGTAACGGTTACTTCCTGCGGTGCTTTTTCATAAACTGCCAGTTCAGTTATCAGTTCCAATAGCCTTGGGCAATCTTCTTTAACGGCCCTGCGGATACTTATGTCCATAGTATTATTTTTAGTAAAATAGGAATGAATCGATTGTAAATCTCCCTTTCAAAAAGTTAAGGCTGAGCACCCGGTCCTTTTACAAACCTGCCGGGTGTTGCGCCTGTATGAGTACCGTTTTGTAATACCTGCACACCATTTACAAATACATCCGTAACGCCTGTAGCATACTGGTGCGGCTTTTCAAAACTGGCATGATCTGTAATTGTTGCAGGATCAAAAATTACAAGATCAGCAAAATTACCGGCCTTTAACTCACCCCGTTTTTTTATATGCAATTTGTCTGCTGCCAGTTTACTGAGTTTGCGGACTGCTTCGGCCAGCGGAATTATTTTTTCATCCCTTACATATTTACCCAGTACCCTGGCAAAATTTCCGTAGGCACGGGGGTGCGCATTCGACTGCAGAAATACACCTTCGTTTGTAAATGAACCTTCATCAGACCCAAAGCTAACCCAGGGCAATGCAATTTGTTTTTTTACATTGTCTTCATTCATTAAGAAATAAATAGTACTGATGCGGCTGCTGTCTGCTATGATTAAATCAATGGCCGCGTCTTCCGGAGATTTACCCATTAATTTTGCAATAGCTGTCATTGTTTTGCCGGTATATTTTTTTAAACTGTCTTTGGTAAAACCCACCAGCAATACATTATCCGGGGAGCCGGCCGCATAATATAAATTCTCCCATTTGTCAGAAGACGTTTTCATATCCTTGATGGTTTGCAAACGGATGGCAGGGTTTTGAAGCCGTTCTCGCAGCTTGCCAAAGCCACCGTCCTGCAAAGCTGGTGGCATAGCAGCGGTAAGACCAGTACCACCTGCCAGGTATGTGTACATATTAGCGCCAATATCAACACCTTCTTTCCTGGCACGTTCTATCCGTTGGATAACGCTGTCCATTTTATACCAGTTATCCTTACCCGCCGCCTTCAAATGATAAATTTCTCCGTGCACTTTTGCTTTTTGCGCAATCTTTATTAACTCATCAATGGCTTCGTTTAGTTTATTGCCCTCACTGCGTATATGAGAAATATAGCCTCCACCATATTTGGCAGCTTCCTCGCACATGGCCACCAGCTCGTCTGTTTTGGCAAAAAAAGCCGGTGGATAAATCAGCGATGAACCCACCCCCAGCGCACCTTCTTGCATAGCCTGCCTTACCAGTAAACGCATACTGTCCAATTGCACAGGAGAAGGAGCTTTGTCATCTTCGCCAATTACATAGCTGCGGAGCGTGGTAGCGCCCACATAAGAAGCCACATTGCAGCTTATACCCTTCGTTTCCAAAAAATGCAGGTACTCGCCCAAAGTAGTCCAGCTTACTTTGTATTTTATATCGCCCTGCCCGGTCTGCAGCTGCTCTTTCATGCGGTTGTTTAAAGGGCCCATGCTTTCTCCCTCGCCAAATACTTCCAATGTTACTCCCTGGCGAATATCGCTTTGGGATCGGCCGTCTTCAATCAGTGATTCAGTGGCCCAGCTGAGCATATTGATAAAGCCCGGTGCTACTGCCATTCCTTTGGCATCGGTTTCTTTTTTGCTTTTTGCCTTTTTAAGATCACCAATAAAAGCAATCGTGTCTGCGCTGATCCCGATATCTGCCCTGTACGGCTCACCACCATTGCCATCATAAACCAATCCATTGCGGATAATGGTATCATACGATTGATCCTCTTTACAGCCGCAAAATACCGGGATGGCAAACAATAGAATAAGAAAATGTTTTTTCATCATCAATTGGTTTTTTGGGTGGCTTTAAAATTGAATTTTTGCTGCGCATTGACCTGTAACAATAAAAAACATGAACGGGTGATCGATACGGGGCGCAGGAGAAAATTCATGATGGTTGGTTTAATAAAGAAAGAAGCCTGTACGTATACAGGCTTCTTTAAAGTTATTAACTTATTATAAAACGATGAATTTTGTTTCCCCGTGGTTTTCAATGCGTCGTAATTGAGCGGAACATTTGCTTACTGCGCCAGCGATATATTAATCTTCACACCACCTTTGGTGTTGGTGATGGGCGCCGAGGTAGAAATTTTTGGTTCCGTTCTGCGCTGATCAAAATACAGGATGATTTTTATGCGGTTGTTAAGCACATAATCAATACTCGGCGAAATGGTAATTACCTTTTGACCAGCGGTGGGTAAAACAGTTGATTGATCTAACCGGCTGTTGGAAGTAATGTCGTCACGGACGCTGAAATCCAGCGTAAACGTTATATCGTTTTCTAATTTCTTGGTATCTTTTTTACTGAAAGGAACTTTAAATGGTAAAGGAAAACCTTTCTTTCTCCACCTGCCGCCAAAAGTAAATTCGGTAGATCGTGATTCACTCAGCTGAAAATCCACGAGGCTTAAACTTAGCTGACGCGATTTCTTGTACTCGAACCTGGCACCCAGCTGGTTGGTAAATTGCATGTCCAGATCAAGAAATGGCGCAAAAGCTTCCGATATGCTGATGTTGGGAACCAGGAAATATGGAATGAAATTACCTGTTAGTGTATCTATAAAACCGGGGTAACTTTGTCTTAATGGATCCTGGTACAGCAGGGCCGAATTGAAACTATTCATGCTCAGCGTACTGTTGTAGGCATGGGTAACCGTAAAGTTGCTGAATATTTTTTCCATGCCCGGGATCCTTGTTAAGCCATTGTAAGATATCCGCCAATTAGGTAGCGGTTTAATACCACTGAATGGGTTAGAACTTATTTTTGAATTATCCTGGCTTATCAAAGAAACCGTATTGGGGTCTTTACCGGTATAGGCAGCGATGAAGGCAGGAATCAATACATCCTGTGCATATTTGGTATAGCCTTTATAATAGCCATCCGCAGTTGGTATGGGATTATTATTCGCATCTTTTGAATACGGATTCAATTTGGCAAGGCGGGCTGATAAGACGGTGCGGTAATCCTGGAATTTTAAAAAGGTGGAAGAAACCTCATCAGGATTAGACTTGCTAAACAATGTTTTAAATGAAATATAACTTACGCTAAAGCTGCCCGCAGAGTAGGGGCTTAGCCTGCTGAAGCCCGATGTGCCGGTGGTGTCTTTATATAATTCAGAATACGTTTTACCAAATGTTTTATCTACGTTAAGATCAATGGTAAGATCACGTACCGGTATCAGCTGCGCATTAATTTTTAGGCTTTGGTTATAATCCTGCCGGTTCAAGTTATTCAGTAAAGGATTGTGTGTAAAGAAACCTTTATTGGCAAACTTGTTTATATAATTGGTATCTGGCTGGCGGCCCATTACAAAATCAAAACCCGGTGCCATTGAACGCCAGTTCATACCCAATATTTTTGTACTGTCAGTATAGCCCGCCAGGCTGGTAGTGCCCGTAGAGTTATAGGTAATGCTCATTCTTTTTACAGACGTCAGCAGCCGGCCAACAATTTTTATAGCCATATTAAGTTCCGGTAATGCATTGGGATCTTTTGGCAGCTTTTCTTTTTTCTTTTTGCCCTTTAGGTTGGTGGAATCTGCTGCATTTTTAATTACAGGTACAGGTGGTGCGGGTGCTGCTTTGGGCGCGTCCCAATCAAGGGCCCTAAGGAACCGGCTTTTCTGGTAGAGTTTTGTAAAATCAAGTTCTGCCGTAGCATTTTTATCCTGCGAGTTATTTAAGAAATTACCCAGGCTCTTTGCTACAGAATCCAGTGATGAAGCCAGCCATCCATATTTTGCAATATAACCTACCCGCATAGTTGTCCATTCAAGCAAGGGTATTTTATTGGTAGGCAATATATAACTGAAAGTAGCCTGCTGCTGGTAAGAAATATTTCTGCCTCCTTTAAAGAAATTATTCCACATCCTGCGTTTTTCATAACTGGTTAACCTGCCCGGCGCTTCATCTACACGGGCAAAATTAGTGGCCGTAAAATCAAGGTTGAGTGAGCGGGTAAAGTCCCAGCGCAGGGTATAGTAACGATCAAACGTGAAATATTTATTATAAGTTTCCGGTAATACATTTTTTGGGCCGCCCACATTACGCGGACGAAATGCACCAAATTGTCGCTTGCCATCTGCCCGGAAGCTCAGTATGGATGGCATCGGACTGAAGTTAAACTCCTTTAAAAATTTGAACCACGGATTTTTTGACCGGATAAAATTTTTGAAAGGCTCAATATATTTTGGATTGGTAGAATAATTATAACCCAAACCTCCGCGGTGTACAGTTAGCTCATCGCTTTCAATTAAAGGATTGTGGTGCTCCTGCCGGGTATAGGAATAACTGAGATCGATGTTTTCAATGCTCCAGAGCTGTTGTTTCTTGCCGGTGGTATTGTTCTTTTTTACATTGGTGAAATTGATGGTGCGGATGGTGGTCAGATCAACTGCATCGTTTTTTATTGAATCTTTATTTGACCCGGCCGAATTCAGTTTGTCTTTCAATTTTATATCCAGGTCGTACGGATCAAATTGAGGTGTGCTGAGTGTTTGCGAATAGCTGGCATACATGGGGATGGAAATACCGGCTTTCTGTGGTAAGAATTTTCCGAGCTCAAGATTGGTAGCCACATCAAACTGTGATAAATTATCTTTTGCACGCTCATTTACCCTTTGATCAAGATTGCCAAAGCCAATGCCTTTGAAACTTCCAGAAAGGGTAAGGGTGCCCAAATCTGCCAGTTTTACATCTACGCGGCCAAGGGCAGCCCAGCCACCTTTTTCATTGAGGTCCGCCAGGCGCAGCTCGTTAAACCATACTTCCGTGCACAATACTTCCTGGCTGGTATTGTGTACACCAAGGAACATACCCCTTACTTCACCCAGGTTGGGGTTACCCAATATGGCGTAGCTTTTCCCATCTGCATCTTTTTCTTTATAATAAAGATTGGGCTGACCAATATTATTGCGCTTTATTTTCAGTTGTATCAAACGTTGAAGGCTAAGCGCCAGTTCATTTTCTGTGGGCCATATTTTTGCCGGGTCACTGGTATTATAAGAGGTTTTGGTAAGTGGTATCCTTACTTCATAGTAGTTGCTTACAAAATCGTTACCCAGGCGTATTACCGCTTCCAGCGCACCAGCCGGTAAGGGGTCAATAGCGCCACGGCCTTCTGCGTGTATAAACATAGACAGGGTACCGTACTGGCGCAGATCCAGGTTAAAAGTTTTAAATACACCCCTTGCATCGTCTTTCTGCAGGTTACAAATCTGCATACTCATGCTTTGCTCATTCTGAAAAAGGTTCACATTATTATTACTGAGCAACTGCTGGCGCTCAATACCGGGTGGGGTAACATAAGGAACCGGGGTACGCTTGCTGTTCTCTTCAATATTAACCGCCAGTACATTAAACTCGGTACCGGTATTGGCTGGTAAGGTGGCATAGTTGCCGGTAGTGTCTACTTTAAAACTAAAGTTTCTCCACTGGTTGCGTACCAGCTCAAACTTGGCCATGCGGCAGATAAGTGAATCTTCAAACCCCGTAAGAAACATACGGATGAAACGAATGGATTTGAAGTCAGGAATATTACCAACTTTCTTTTCATATTCATCTATTGGTACGCGGAACAAATACCAGTTTTCGGGTTTACCATTCGGGATGTTGGGTGTAAAAGAACGCTTGTCAGTAATAAAATTCTGACCAACATTAAACTGGCCTGGTACCAGGTTTACTTTATATTGAAAATATTCTTCCAGCTCATTCAATGTGTTATCACGGTTAAGATCTTCCTGGTCGGGGTACAACGTAAAAGCCGTGGTTATGGTAGAGCTGGCATCTGCAAGCGGTGAGTTGCCCTGCGGATTATTAATCTGTTTATAGCGTGCAAGAATATTGGCCTGCGCAACATCATACGAAGCATCACGGTAATTCTTGAAATCATCGCTGGAAGGGTCTGCCTGCGCCTGCAGGTAAGCAGGGGAACCGGTGCCATAGATATTTCCTACCTGTGTAAGGTAAGCGCTGAATTTGGCTTTTTCTGCATCATCGCCAAGGCCATCAAGGCCCACATCCTGGAAAGGCCTGTCTGCCGGGTCATTGCTGAAAGCAGACGTTACCTGTATGGGATTGGCCGGTACATTACCCCATACCGAGCTATTGTCTACTGCGGCCTGTCCATTGGCGCCGGGCAAACCGTTCTCAAACTGCCGTCTGCCATCGCGCAGCACATCTTCAGAGATATTACCAAGGTTAATATAAAACTGGCCGCCGGTACTGCTGGGTTTCTGCAGGAACGGATCCTGCATCCAGAATTCAATGTATTCAACGTTGCTGGTTTCAAAATCAGTCTGATCAATAGCACGCATAATACCGCCCCAGCGTGTTTTGGGGTTTTGCAACCTTCCATTAGGGGCAATGCTTCCCGCCCTGCCATCAAAGTTGTAGGGGCCACGCTCCGTTGGGTAAAATGCCAGGTCAAAGGTTACCAACTGCGCTTGTCCGTAATCGACAGATTTGGTGGGGTAAATTTCCTGCTGGTTGATAGCGCGGATACGGGGATCAGAAAAATCCTGGTAGGCTTTTACCGGGTTATTGGATCCCTTTGCATCCTGTAAATTAGGCTCAATATTATACCAGGCCAGTTTTGCGCGGTTATAACCATATGCAAGATCATTGGATAAACTACCTTCTGCAAACAGGCCGTTGTTTTGGGGGGTGGAAGCCAACACCCAGCTGATGAGCGGAAAACGAAGATCTATATTACTCCTGGCGCCTTCAAAATCATCAATATAAATTACACCACTGGTGCCCTTGCCTATCTGCGGCGGGTGACCTGGTTTCAGTACGGCTGCTTCACCATACGCCTGGATATTACTCATCTCTGTGGTATGGTAACCGGGCAGTTTATCCAGCCAGCGGGTGAGTTTCGGAAATTCAGAGCGGTAATTAAAGTCAAGCCCATACATGGTATTGCGGATGGGGTCGCCGTCGCTGGTACTCACTTTACTGAAATAAGGCCGCTCGCCCATTTTTACCATTTGTCCGCCGATGCTCAATGATTTTTTAGCCGTATTGATTAACTGGTAATTCAACTGCAGGCCAAGGTAATTGCGCTGCTGCAAACCAAAGCCGGCATTGTTTTCAAATTGTACACTTACCGGTACGCCGGAATTGGTAATGGCCTGGTTAAGAATTTTTACCGTACCCAGTCCATAGTCAACAGAATAGTCAATACCTTCCTTTAAAACGGTACCGCCGGCACTAACGCTTACGGACCCCTGCGGTACATTAAACGCGCCCAATGAAATTTCTGAAGCAGAACTGCCTTTTGCTTTACCACTAATGATAAACCTGTCCAGGTTAGCATAGGTTTTTGCAATTTCCTTAATAGTATCGTACAGCGGATAGAAGACATATTGATCGATGACAGACTGCGGGCTGCCGTTGAAAGCCCGCTGCTGCAGATCACGCCCAAAAGGTTCCAGCAATGGAAATACAATTCTGGCCTGTTGCGAGAAAATGGTTCTTTGTTCTATATAATCGAAAATGCCATCCGGCTGCGGGTCGTTCCGGTTGTTTAAGGTATCCAGTCTTAGTATTTGCAGCAGGGGTACGCCCGCCCTGGGGCCTTCTGGTAAGTAGCGCTTGGTACCCAGGCTCGGTTGCTCGTACAAAATATTTAGCATGAAGTCGGTAGCCTGTACGCTGCTGAGGTAGCTGCCATCTTTTGTCTTCAATACATAAACGTTCTTCATCATCAAATCCCACAGTGGCAGGTTGGGGCGTTGGGAAGTAGCTTTTAATAATTTCAGGAACAGCACTTTTTGGGTACCTGCTTTTTGGGCAGTGGTATCGGGTGGCACATCCTGCGAGAACTCACCAACCTGGTAAATGCGCCCATTGTAACTGTAACGGAAAGCTACGCCCAGCACCTCGTCGCTCTGCAACGGCTGGTTAAGTGAAAGAAATCCTACCTGCGGATCGTAATAGTAATCGTTGGCGGTAAGCTTGCGGGCAAATGTTTTTTCAAAATCCTGCACGGGGGAAAGGCCCAATGCATTTAACCGCGATGTTACAAAAGAAGAATTGCGGCTGTTGGGATCATTAATGATGCTGCGATACAGGTTGTTTACATCGTTATCAGGCAGCCCGTTGGCCAAAGGTTTATAGGGCTGAATATTAGCATTAAAAGGCGTATTTTCCCCGAGGTCCATCAAGCCAACAATATCTCTTGCATCTGTTGTGGAACCATTCCTGTTGGTAACCCAGGCTTCCATCTGCAGAATCTGTACCTGTGCAGTTACCGCGGGCAGGTTGGCCAAAACCTTGTTATAATTATTCCTGAAATACTGCGCCAGTAAAAAATGACGGTTTTCCTCATAATCATCGGCCTTAAATTCAAAAAGGTTGGAGGCTGAACCACCCTGCAGGCCAAGGCTCTGGCGTTGCGAACGCTGGTTGGCCAGTACAGCGGTAACGTTCAATTTGCCAAACTGCAGTTGTGTTTTAATACCAAACAGCTGCTGGGCGCCCTGTATCAGTGTTCCCTTAGAAGAAAAGGAAACATTACCCGCTTCAATACGTTTAATAATTTCATCATTGGTGCCGCTGTAATCGAGTTTGAGCTGGTTTTCAAAATCAAAAGTAGCCTGCGTGTTATAGCTGATGGGCAGGCGCATCTTATCGCCAATATTAGCTATAACGCTCAGGTTGGCGTTCATGTCAAAATCAAAACCACCGCTTTTGCGGGCCCGTTCCGGCAGGGTAGGGTTTTTAATATTCTGGCCCTGGTACCCGGCAATGATGTCTACACTGCCCTGTGGTTTGATTTCTATTTTTCCGTTACCAAAGATGCGGTTGAATAAATTATCGCCTACGCTGAGTTTAGGCTTCAGCATTTTTTTGTTGAGACCGCTTAATACGTTGGCCCTTTTTTTAAAGTAATCACTTTCATCCTGTTTGGCGCGCAGGCGAACATATTCATCAAAAGTGAGGTAAGTAGGTTTGCGGTAGTAGCTGTTGCCTATTCTTTCAACAATATAGTATTGCTTTGTTTTAGGGTCGTACTCAACAGAGTCTTTTATATTGGCGGGGTCTTTCAGATCAAGGGAAGTTCTGCCGGGGTTGGAGAGTTTGTCGCCCCTTCTGTCCTGTATCGGGTATTTCAGCGTATCGGCTGGTTTGGCTTGTGCAATAGCAGACAGGTTACTGCCCAACAGGAGGGTTAGTAAAGCAGCAAGTGTGGTTACCGTAGTCTTTAGTATTGAACGAAATAAAACAACCAAAACTTTGAAAGCAAAATTAGTTAGGTAGAAATCGGGTCAATAGGCTTATAAAATTTTCAATGCTTTTTTGATGATATCTTCTATTTTTTCACTGGCGGGTGAGGCGGAAATTACTTTTTTAACTGCCAGTTCCGCAGCTTGTCTTCCAATACCCAAAGCCAATAATGCATTTAACGCATCCTGTTCTAAACTATTGTTTACCAGCGCAGCTATATTTATTTCGTTTACCTGCTTGCTTAACTTGTCGCGCAACTCCAGTACTACCCGTTCGGCCGTTTTTTTACCGATGCCTTTGATACTCTCCAGCAGTTTTACATTGCCCTGCACAATGGCACGGCTTATTTCATCTGGTTTCATGGAGGAGAGCATTACCCTGGCCGTTCCGGCTCCAATACCGTTCACCGCAATCAGCTGTATAAAAAGCTCTTTTTCCTTCAGGTCTGAAAAACCATAAAGAACATGGGCATCTTCCCTGATATGCAGGTAAGTATGCAATAATCCTTCTGCCTGGTCCTGTATACTGGTATACGTATTCAGACTTATCTGTACTTCGTATCCAACCCCGCTTACATCTACAAAAACAACAGCGGGGGTTTTTTGTACAAAACGACCTCTTACAAACGCAATCATGGCAGCAAGATAATGTGAAAAATAGGACAAAAGCGGAAATGTGAAAAATTGCTGATTGGGTAATTATGTAATTTTTAGATTTTATAGCTAACCGGTAAATCGCAAAATCAGCAATCAGCCATTTTCCTCATTCTTCATTACTTTTACCGAAATTTAGAAGCCATTATATGAATCAACCCATTAGCGCTGCTATTACTGCTATAGGCGGTTATATACCCGAAGACAAACTTACAAATGCAGACCTGGAGAAAATGGTGGATACCACAAATGAATGGATTTTGTCGCGCACCGGTATTGCCGAGCGCCGGATATTAAAAGGTGAAGGCAAGGCCACTTCAGACCTGGCTGCACCTGCGGTACTGGAGCTCTGTAAGAAAAGAGGAATTGATGTTACCGAAATTGATTGTATGATAGTGGCCACGGTTACGCCCGATATGGTTTTTCCGGCGACGGCCAATATAATATGTGATAAAGTGGGCGCTATTAATGCCTGGGGTTTCGATATGGGGGCCGCCTGCTCAGGCTTTTTGTACGCGGTAACCACGGGTGCCAGTTTTATAGAAAGCGGTCGGTATCAAAAAGTGGTGGTAGTGGGTGCAGATAAAATGAGCGCTATTGTAGATTATTCAGACCGCAATACCTGTATTCTTTTTGGGGATGGCGCAGGCGCGGTTTTGCTGGAACCCAATACCGAAGGCTACGGCATAAAAGACAGCATTTTAAAAAGCGATGGCAGCGGCCGCAATTATCTTCACATGAAGGCTGGTGGCTCATTAAAGCCTGCCAGTATAGAAACCGTTACAAATAAAGAGCATTTTGCTTACCAGGAAGGACAGGCAGTTTTCAAATTTGCAGTAAAAGGAATGGCCGATGTAACGGCAGAATTGCTGCAGCGTAATAATCTTACGGGCGATGATATTGCATGGCTGGCGCCGCACCAGGCCAACATGCGTATAATTGATGCTACGGCCAACCGCATTGGCCTGGCAAAAGAAAAAGTAATGATTAATATTCACCGGTATGGCAATACCACTGCCGCTACCATTCCGCTTTGTTTATGGGACTGGGAAAAGCAACTAAACAAGGGCGATAATATTGTGATGGCTGCGTTTGGTGGGGGCTTTACCTGGGGTGCCACGTTGATGAAGTGGGCTTACTGACCGTAAGCCCGGGCTAAAATTCCAGCTTCCAAAGCTGGTTGGTTAAACTGCCCAGTACATAGCCGCCTGCTACATAAATGGTATTATTCACTGAAATGACGGATGCGCCCTGTATACCGTCAAATAAAAGACCTATTGACCAGCTGTTGCTGCCAATGTCATAAATATCAAATTTGTTTTTTGCACCCGTCAAAGCGGAGTTTCCTGTAAAGAAAACAAGGCGGTTATTTTTCATAACGGCTGCGAATACTTCATTGCGTTGAAACAGGCAGTCTGTTGCAATGCTGTTTGTTTTAGTATCCATAATTTCCACCCTGTTTAAACTTCTGCCGGGCGGTTCTGTATGTCCGCCAGCCCAGTAGATTTTATCGCCCACCGCAATACCCGCCATATTGCCTGCAGGCTCCAGCAATGAACGCCGCGACCATTTGCCCGTACCGCCATTATAAATATCAATTACAGCAGTACCGGTATTGCCGGCTGTTAATCCGCCTGCAAAATATACGTTGTTATTGGCGGCCACCGCTGAAATACTGAGCCTGCCCGCAGATAATACAGCTGCAGACCAGGCACCTGTCTGCACATCATATATATCTGTGGTTGCAGGAAGGTCAACACCGCCCGGCATTCCATTGCTATGGTAACCGCCGGCAAAAAAAACTTTGTTGTTGACTACGGCGGCCGATCTGCCACCGGCGCTTGTACCCATCTGCGTAACAGACCAGGTATTGCTGGCAACGTCATACATATCTACGGTAGCATAGGTGGCCGGTTTCAAATCATTGCCATTGTATCCACCGCCAAAAAATATTTTATTACCTGCTATGGCAACTGCCATATCGTGCCGCGGTACAGAAAGCGCCGCAACAGACCAGGTTTGGTTCACTATATCATAAATATCAACAGTAGCGGAAACAACCCCTGCAATAATACCTCCTGCAAAAAGAATTTTATTACCTGCAGCAGCAATGGCTATATTTTCTCTTTTCCGGGAGAACGTTCCGATGGGAGTAAGCCTGGCATTCGTAAATGGCCGCATAGAAACATCGCAGGATAAATCATTTACCGTTACCTGAATAGTGTCTTTTGAAAAAAGGCCGGTGCTGTCTGTTACTTTCAATTCAAAAAGATAAATCCCTTTTACCAAACCCGTTACCATCGTTTTTACAGCATCCTGGTTTACAATGGAAAAAAGTAATGGGCCAGCAATTTTTGTCCACTTGTACAGATTGATATTATTATCCGGGTCAAAAGAAGTGCTGCCGTTCAACAATATTTCGCCCGGTAAAAGAATGCTTGTATCTGAACCGGCCCGGGCTACGGGCGGCTTGTTTAAAAAACCGGGAGCGGGGGCCTGGTTGGAAATATTGCATGCATTCTCACAGGAATATTCTTTTTTGCAGCCCGCAAAAAACAGCAGAATGATTAAAAAGAAAGCTATTAATGGTATAACCTGTTTCATTATTTTTTTTGAAAAAAATTCAACAGTGCAGCATGTTTATAAGGCAGCTGATAATATTCGTTCGGGCAGTCATTGAATTTCGGCAGTAACCACAGCAACAGGATAGCTTAGCAAATCTGTTGGATTGGATTACTTTTGTACTTAAATATAAATTTTTTCAAAATATGGCCGATAAAAAATTTACGCTGACCGGCTTTACATCATCAGCATTGCATGCAGGGCACGATGAAGATCCCCGGTCTTCTCATATTACACCCATTTATGCCACTTCTACTTTTACGTTTGACAATGCAGACCAGGGCATGCGCCGGTTTGCAGGCCAGGAAGACGGCTATATCTATACAAGATGGGGCAACCCTAATTTTACAGAAGCTGAAAAAACCATTTGTGCTTTTGAATCTTTCGGTATTGCGGACAGTAACGGTAACCCATTGCAATTAAAAGCTTTCTTACATGCCAGCGGGCAGGCGGCCATGACCACCTTGTTTCTTGCCAGTCTCAAACAGGGCGATAAAATTTTATCGCATTATTCTTTATATGGCGGCACGCACGAGCTGCTGCACAAAGTTTTACCGCCACTGGGCATAGACGTTATAATAGCCGACCTGCGTGATCTGAATGCAACAGAAACAGTCATTAAAAATAATCCCGGCCTTACATGGATGCACCTGGAAACGCCCGCCAACCCCACCATTCAGTGCGTTGATATAGAAGAGCTGACCAAACTGGCTAAACAATATGGTATGGGCGTATCAGTAGATAATACTTTTGCTACCCCTTACCTGCAGCAGCCTTTTCGTTTTGGGGTTGATTTTGTTTTTCATTCCACCACTAAGTTTTTAAACGGCCACGGTACATCTATCGGGGGTGTGTTAATAGGCCGGGATATAGAATTGATGAATACCAAATTTACCAAATGGCACCGCCTCCTGGGGGGTAATGCAAATGCTTTTGATGCGTACCTGCTCAGTCTTGGTATGAAAACGCTTGAGTTGCGGATGGAGCGGCATTGCCACAATGCCATGGAAGTTGCTCATTACCTGAATGAACACAACAGCATTGAAAAAATGTACTACACCGGCCTGCCCGATCATCCTGATTATTATACCTGCGCCAAACAGATGCGCCATCCGGGTGCTATGATGAGTATTGAATTGAAAGGCGGGCTGGAAGCCGGAAAAAAATTCATTGATAAATTGCAAATGTGTACCAGGGCTGTTTCGCTGGGTACTGCGGACACGTTGATTTCTCACCCGGCAAGTATGTCGCATTTTGGCGTATCAAAAGAAGAACGGGCCCAATTTGGTATTACAGACGGGCTGATACGTATGAGCATTGGGATTGAAAATATACAGGATATTTTAGCTGATTTTGAACAGGCGCTTAAGTAGGTACCAGCCGCTAGTCAACAAGTTAAGGCAAAAAAAAAACGCCCCGGCGAAATAATACGCAGGGGAGTTTTTAACAAGCATAATCGTTGAGACCTTAGTAAAACATCACTATAACAAGCTATTAATAATTGACTGTGTTGACTAACTGATCACGGGAGCCGCTGCAAGAATTTCAGGTTCTGCACCGGCAGCATACTTTTTAAAATTGCTGATGAATTGACTGGCCAGTTTAAAAGCGGTGGCGTCATACGCTGTTTTATCTGCCCAGGTATTACGGGGATTTAAAATTTCTGCAGGTACACCCGGGCAGCTAACGGGTACCAACATGCCAAATACAGGATGTGCTGCAACATCAACACCGTCAAGTTTTCCTTCCAGTGCCGCTGTAATCATTGCCCTGGTATAGCTTAGTTTCATGCGGCTTCCGGTGCCATAAGAACCTCCGCTCCAGCCGGTATTTATCATCCATACATTCACATTATGCCTGCGAATCTTTTCGCCCAGCATAGCGGCATATTTGCCCGGGTGCAGCGGTAAAAAGGGTGCGCCAAAACATGCACTGAAAGTAGAAGAAGGTTCTGTAATACCTGTTTCTGTACCAGCTACCTTGGCAGTATAGCCTGAGATAAACTGGTACATAGCCTGTGCAGGCGTCAGCCTGGATATGGGCGGTAATACACCGTATGCATCACAGGTTAAAAAGAAGATATTGGTAGGTATATTACCAATAGCCGGCTCAAGCGCATTGCTGATAAAATGCAGCGGGTAAGAAACGCGGGTGTTTTCTGTAATCGCCCTGCTGGTAAAATCAATTCTATTGGTGCCCTCAAAAAAACGCGTATTTTCTACCAGGGCGCCGGGGCGTATAGCATTGTAGATAGCAGGTTCTTTATCTTCGCTTAAATCAATGGTTTTTGCATAACATCCGCCTTCAAAATTAAAAACACCGTCATTGGTCCAACCATGTTCATCATCACCAATCAGGCTGCGTTTTGGATCAGCGCTTAACGTGGTTTTACCAGTGCCGCTTAATCCAAAGAAAAGTGCGGTATCTCCCTGCTGGCCCATATTTGCAGAGCAGTGCATACTTAATACATTATTATTTTGCGGCAGCACATAGTTAAGTACAGAAAAGATTCCTTTTTTGGTTTCGCCGGTATAGCCTGTACCGGCTATCAGAATAGTTTTATGGGTAAAAGAAATAACGGCTGCATTGGGCTGGCGGGTACCGCATGCAGCAGGGTCTAATTGCAAATCAGGTGCAGAAAGAATGGTCCATTCTGGTTCAAAATTATCCAGTTCTTCCTCCAAAGGCCGCAGGAACATATTATAGGCAAACAGGTTTATCCACGGTTTTTCATTCACCACGCGGATGTTCATTCGATAGCGATCGTCTGCGCACGCGTAGCAATCACGTATCCATAGTTCATCTTTGGTTGCCAGGTAAGTTGTTATTTTTTCATGGATGATATGAAAATATTTCTCGTCCATGGGTATATTGAAATCGTTCCAGTATACGGTGCCGGTTGTTATTTCATCTTTTATGATGAACTTATCTTTCGGACTTCTGCCTGTAAAAGTGCCGGTGTTTATAACCAGTGCACCGGTATTGCTTAGCAGACCTTCACCCATGCAGACACTATCTTCTATCAGTTCTTCCGGCGATGATTGATAATGAATATCACGATTAAGATTAAGACCAAGTGCAGTGAGTTGAGAGGCAGGAATGGAAACTACTGGAAATGACATAATATACAAACGTTTGTTAGGCAGCAAAGATAGAAATCATACTCAATTGGCATAATGGCATGCCGGGTTGTTTATTGTAAGTTATCTGGCAAAATGGCTTTAAGACCGCTATTAACTGCCGTATTCATCAAGGGAATTCAAAAAAATCAATCAAAACTTATAAATATTTAGATGGATGGTAAATTTAAGTAAACTTCATTTTTAGCCGTTTTGTGTATTGGGTGCGCCTAAACTTTTTGTTCTGCTGGGTTGAACGGAAGCTGTGCATGTAATCATCGGCCCGCAAGACTTGTGCTATTTGACTTTAGCTGAGCAATGGATAGGCTTCATCCGGTCATCAGCAAAATGGCGGATTGTTTCAATTTTTGCAGATTACATAGCGGGTGAGTATAAATTATACATATCGGGATTGAATCCATAATTTTATGGCCGTTTCAAAAAAATGTTTTCATGAAATACCTGCCGTTAAACGCTGCCATTTTTATACAGAACCGCAAACGTTTTACCGATAAAATGGAGAAGAATGCCATTGCTATATTTAACAGTAATGACGAATTGCCTTCTAACGGTGATGCCCTGCACCGGTTTAAACAGAATTCAGACCTCTACTGGTTAACGGGTATTGAACAGGAAGACAGCATGCTGGTACTTTTTCCTGATAATCCGGATAAAAAATACCGGGAAATACTGGTGCTGGTAAGGCCCAATGAACTAAAAGAAAAATGGGATGGAAGACGCCACCGGGCTGCCGAAGCCAAAGCCATCAGTGGTGCAGCCACCGTGGTGTGGCTGGATACCCTGGATGGTTTATTGCAGCAATGGATACACCTGTCAGATACCATTTACCTTAATACAAATGAAAACGATCGTAAGGCAAACCTGGTACCGGTTCGTGATTACCGTTATGCAGCAGAGATACAGCAGCGTTATCCCCTGCATCAATACCGGCGCAGCGCAAAAATTATGAAAGATTTGCGGGCTGTTAAAACCGCACTTGAAATAGAAGTACTGCAAAAGGCAATGAATATTACGGATACCACCTTCCGGCGCTTGTTGAAATTTATCAGGCCCGGGGTAATGGAATATGAAATTGAAGCAGAAATATTTCACTCTTTTTTATCGCAGCGTGCTACCGGCCCAGCCTATGGGTCTATACTGGCGAGCGGCGACAGGGCCAGGACGCTGCACTATGTAAACAATAACCAGGAATGTAAAGACGGCGAATTAATACTGATGGATTTTGGCGCCGAGTATGGTGGCTACTGCGCTGATCTCACGCGCACGGTACCAGTAAATGGCAAGTTTACACGCCGGCAAAAATCAGTCTATAACGCCTGTCTTAATTTACACAATTATGCAAAAAGTTTATTGAAACCAGGCATTACTATTCTTGACTATCATGATAAAGTGGGCGAACATGCCTCGCAGCTTTTCGTGCAGATTGGTTTACTGAAGAAAGCAGATGTAAAAAACGAAGACCCCGAAAACAGGGCCTACCGGAAATATTTATACCATGGTATTTCTCATCATCTGGGCATTGATGTGCATGACCTGGGTACAAAAACGGAACCCATTAAAGCGGGTATGGTTTTTACAGTAGAGCCGGGTATTTATATTGAGGAAGAAGGCATGGGCGTACGTATTGAAAATAACTTATGGATTACGCGTACCGGTAACAAAGACCTGATGGAGAATATACCTATTACTGCAGAAGATATAGAAAGTTTGATGAAGCACTGATAATATAAGACGTGTAAGCGCCGTTAATGTCACCAGGTTACAATTGAATGGATTTATTATAACTGTCCCGTTAATCATGAAAAAAATTCCCAATATTTTTACGCTGCTGAATTTAATGTTTGGCTGTTGCGCCATTGTGTTTGCGCTGCAAACGGAATCCATTATTATTATACAGGCAGATGATTCTTCTACGAGTTTCAGCATGCCGGAACGCCTGTATTATGCCGCCATCTGTATTGCTATAGCCGCTTTTATTGATTTCCTGGATGGTTTTCTTGCCCGCCTTTTAAATGCCAGTGGAGAAATGGGCAAGCAGCTGGACTCTTTAAGTGATGTGGTAAGTTTCGGGGTAGCACCCGCGGTTATTCTTTTCCAGTTTTTACGCCTGTCTTATATGCAGCAGCAAAATGGCCTGGAAATAAATATCGCCTGGTTGTTGCCCGCCTTCCTGTTTGCCTGCGCCGGGGCCTACCGCCTTGCACGGTTTAATATTGATACTACACAGTCCTATGGTTTTAAAGGTGTTCCCATTCCTGCAGCAGGGTTGGTGGTTGCCTCGCTTCCCCTCATCGCTTTTTATAACTATTATGATGGTGTTGTAAATGCACTCATTTTTAACCGGTGGTTTCTGTATGGAGTGATTGCTGTACTTAGCTGGCTTATGATCAGCACACTGCCCATTATGGGACTGAAGTTTAAAGACTATACGCTGCAGAACAATATTCCAAAACTTGTTCTGCTGGTGATTGCCATTATAGCAGCTGTTTTATTTAAATGGATAGCAGTGCCGGTTATCTTCATCGCCTACATTATCTTATCTTTGGCGCTTAAAAATAAAACCACATGACGTATACGGTACAGGTAAAAGTGATGCCATTAAAAGAATTGCTTGATCCGCAGGGAAAAGCGGTGATGGGCGGTCTAAGCAATCTTGGATTAAATAATGTACAGGATGTACGCGTTGGTAAAAACATTACCCTGCAGGTAGAAGCTGCTACACCGGACGCTGCCAAACAAATAGCAGAAGATGCTGCAAAGAAATTATTGGCTAACCCGGTAATGGAATATTTTGAAATAGCTGTTAATTAGTTATTGGTTGATCAGTTAATTGGTTAACTGATAGTAAATTCCCATCAACTAATCAACCATCAATTGATTAACTAAGATGCTGTACATTGTTCCTACGCCCATTGGTAACCTGCAGGACATAACGCTGCGGGCACTGGACGTTTTAAAAAAAGTTGATCTGATCCTCGCAGAAGATACCCGCACTTCATCTAAACTGCTGAATCACTACCTCATTAATAAGCCACTTTCACCTTACCACCAGCATAATGAGCATAAAATATTACAGCACCTTGTTAACCAACTGGCAGAAGGAAAAAATATTGCCGTTATAACAGATGCCGGCACACCCGGTATTTCTGATCCGGCTTTTTTACTGGTGAGGGAATGTATAAAAGCCGGTGTAAAAGTGGAAAGCCTGCCCGGGGCCACGGCATTTGTACCTGCATTGGTAAACAGCGGTATACCGGCTTCGCGTTTTTGTTTTGAAGGATTTCTGCCACTGAAAAAAGGCCGGCAAACCATGCTGAAAAAACTGGCCACCGAAGAACGTACCATGCTTTTTTACGAATCACCCGTAAGACTTGTAAAAACACTGCTTGATTTTATCACCTATTTTGGCCCTACCCGTATGTGCTGCGTAAGCCGCGAACTCACTAAAATGTTTGAAGAAAATGCCCGGGGTACGCTGCAGGAAGTCCATGACCACTTTACACTAAAAGATGTGAAAGGCGAAATTGTTATTACAGTAGAAGGGGCTCCCTGAAAACTTTACAGGATTTTCTCCGGATAAACCGGGCTGTCAGATCAATGCGCTGGCTCCCCCGGTTTTTAAGCTTTGTCATACTTAAGGTTTCCTGTAAGTTTATTATTAAATATATGTACGCAAAGCTGCGTGAGTAACCGCAATTTCACATTTCGTAAACATAAGGTTTTTGTTCTGAGCTGTTGTTGGCATGATATTCTTATTGTCTGTAGCGGATAGAAAAATCTTTCACGTTTAAATTAATAAAGTATATGAAAAGAATATTAGTGGCATTAATCGCATTGTTTTCGGTAGCAGCATTCAATAGTGCAGATGCCCAACTGAGAAAAGTGCCGGCTGAAGTAACAGAAGCATTTAAGGCAAAGTATCCTGACACAAAAAATGCCGAGTGGAAAGATAAAATAACTGCATTTCAGGTAAATTATGAAATGGATGGCGCTAAATACGAATCTAAGTTTAACAGTAAAGGCGAGTGGCAGCAAACTGAAAAAGAAATAGAAGAAAGCACATTACCCGCCAGCGTAAAAGATGGTTTTAGCAAGAGTAAATTTACAGCATGGGAACTAAAATCTGTGAGCTGGATAGAAAATAAAGACAACGGTATCCAGTACAGGCTCTTTGTTAAGAAAAGCGGCGTAGAGAAAAAATACCTGTATTTTGATACGGAGGGCAGATTGATAAAAGACAGCATCACTATATAACCCATACCGGATAGGTATAAGCTGCACCCCTTCCTGCTTTGCGGGACGGGGTGTTTTCATTCGGACAACAAAGTTTATTTCCATTTTAACGCCTGTATTCCTTTATTTGCAGGACTTTTGTGGTTTTTAAAAATCCTTACGCAATGATAAGATCTTGTTTTTTTGCAGTTTGTTTTTTACAGTGCATCGTGGCTGCTGCACAACCAGGGCGCTGGCAGCAGCATGTAAAATATACGATGGATGTAAACGCAGATGTGGTTGCTAATAAGCTGACTGGTAAGCAGAAAATTGTCTATACCAATAATTCTCCCGATACGCTTTCAAAAGTGTTTTACCACCTTTACTGGAATGCGTTTCAGCCAAATAGTATGATGGACAACCGCAGCCGGGTACTGGGCCAGCAGGAAACCAATGGCAGGCCCGATTGGGATGGCCGGGTTCGTGACAGGATCCTGCACCTGCAGCCGGATGAAACTGGCTACCAGAAAGTTAAATGGATCAGGATGAACGGCGTGGCACAAACTACGAAGCTTCATGAAACCATTCTTGAAGTAATGCTGGACAAACCTATTTTACCAAAAGCTTCTGTAACACTGGATCTTGAATTTGAAGCACAAGTGCCTGTACAAATAAGGAGAAGTGGCCGCGATAATGCAGAAGGAGTACGTTTCAGTATGAGTCAATGGTATCCTAAGCTGTGCGAGTACGACTATGAAGGATGGCACCCTACGCCCTATGTTGCCCGGGAGTTTTATGGTGTATGGGGAGATTTTGACGTCAGCATCACCATTGATAAAAAATACCTGCTTGCCGCTACCGGATATTTGCAAAATGCAGCCCAGATAGGATACGGCTATGAAACTGCCGGTACAAAACTGGTTCAACCGGCCGGTAAAACGCTTACCTGGGTTTTTAATGCACCCAATGTACATGATTTTGTTTGGGCAGCCGATCCGGATTATAAACATATCAGCAAACCAGTGCGCGATGGTATGGTGTTGCACGCTTTTTATAAGATATCTGCAGACGCCCTTACAAAACAATACGATGGTTTTTCTGCCAGGCAGAAACAGCAGTACGGAAACGATGCACGTAATTTTATTGCTAATTACCAGGAAGAGTGGGAGACCGTGCTGGAAAAGGCGGCTAAGGTGCTGCCTTTCATGGATAAGACGTTTGGCAAATACCCGTATAAACAATACTCGTTTATACAAGGCGGCGATGGTGGCATGGAATACCCCATGGCAACCTTATTAAAAGGCGCTGGTACGGGGGTAGTTTTTCATGAATGGATGCATAGCTGGTACCAGATGATGCTGGGCACCAATGAAAGTGAGTATGCCTGGATGGACGAAGGCTTTACATCTTATGCAGAAGACCTCGTCTCCCGGTTTTATTATGGTAAATCAACCCTTGAAAATTACAAGGAAGCACTAGAGCGCAACCCGGGCGATAAGACACTTGCTGACGCACTCACTATTATTCCGGAAGACGAAGGCGATTCATATCTTTCTTATTTAAAGCTGGCTAAAAGCGGGTTCGAAGAACCTATGACCACCCATGCAGACCATTTTAATACCAATTATGGTTACAGTACAGCGGCTTATTCAAAAGGGGCCGTGTTCATGGCACAATTGGGCTACGTGGTGGGAACGGCCAACCGTGACAGGATTTTACTCAACTACTATAGCCAATGGCGGTTTAAGCACCCTAACGTAAATGATTTGATACAGGTAGCTGAAAAAACAAGCGGGTTAAAGCTGGACTGGTACCGTGAGTATTTTGTAAATACCACCAAAACCATTGATTACAGCATCGACAGTTTGTGGGAAGAGGGCGGAAAAACCAAAATACGCCTGGCTAATAAAGGTAAAATGCCCATGCCCATAGATTTGCAGCTCACTTTTAAAGACGGAAGCAAAGAAATGCACTATGTGCCTATGGACCTGATGTTTGGCGCCAAACCAGTAGAAGACCCTGCAATAGCGCGCCTGGTGTATGATGAATGGAACTGGACAAACCCCCTGTACGTAATTGAAACCACCCGGAAACTGGCGGATATTACAGTGGCAGAAATTGATCCCAGCCATCGTATGGCGGATACCAACCGTAAAGACAATAAGCTGGAGATTAAATGGTAAGCAATTGATAGCAACTATAGAAAAAGCCGCCCTGCTTCAACTGAAACGGAGCGGCTTTTTTGTGCTTGCCGGAAAATGTCATTTTGCCCTATGCAAGAATAAGTTTCATTTCATAGTCAAAAGCCTGTAAATGGCAGAAGGTAAGGTTATAATGGTTTACAGTATTTGTTGCTAAGCATCCCTTTTTTGCAACATAAAAATAGACAGTCAGGGCCTATATCACAATACCACTTTAGTAGTATTTATCGTTTAATTTATTTGGAGATAACGCCAAAAAAGTTAAACAATAGTTGGATTTACAATCTGCTTATCTGCCAAAGTACTTGTTTACGGCTTCTACCCTGTTATTAACATGCAGTTTTTCATATATGTGATAAACATGCTTGCGAACTGTTTCAGGACTTATGAATAGATTATTGGCTATTTCCTTATATAACAAACCTTTAGAAAGGTGTTCAAGTATTTCTTTTTCGCGGCCGGACAATATGTTAATCGCTTTGTCTTCCTGCATGGGGCTTTCATTGAGGGCTTTTCCCCTGAAAGCAGCCACTACTTTACGGGCAATCTGGCTGCTCATGGGTGCACCGCCTTCATTCAGCTCCTTAATAGCTTCCAGTAATTTGCCGGGCGCTGTTTTTTTAAGGATATAACCATTGGCGCCCGCGCTAAGTGCTTCAAAAATTTTCTCATCTTCCTCATACACCGTACACATCATATACAAAATATCCGGATGCATCGGTTTTAACCGGCGCACGCACTCAATACCACTCATACCACCCAGGTTAATATCCATTAGAACTACCTGCGGGCTTAATGCTGGTATTTTTTCTATTGCTTCTTCGGCACTGGAAAAGCTACCCAGTAAACGGTAACCGTCAGACATAATTACAATTTGCTCCAATGCAGAGCGAATATCCTTGTTGTCATCAACTATACAAACTGTTATTGTCATTATGCAAAGTTGCAATTATTTGTAATAATTTACAATACCACAAAGTGGTAACTAATGAGTTTACTGCACTACACAGAAACATGTAGAAGGTATTTATCTTTGAAGGATTCTTCTTTAAACAAATCATGAATTTGTGTAATACGGGGCCTGCATTTACTATCAGAAATTTCCTGTGCAAGATCGCCACCCTTAAGGCAGATGAGACCATTAATAGTGTTGCCGTTTGCAATTATTTTTTTTCTGATAAGTGGTTTTGACCATCTCCATAAATCACCCAATGGCGCTACAGCGCGTGAAACCACAGCGTCAAACTTTTTGTTTTTAATGTCTTCTGCCCTGGTATGCTGCACTGTTACATTTTTAAGATTTACAGCAGCAGCAACAGCCTCCACCACTTTTAATTTTTTTCCAATGCTGTCTGCAAGATGAAAATTTACTTCCGGAAAAAAAATAGCAAGCGGTATGCCGGGAAATCCACCACCAGTGCCAAGGTCAAGTATTTCAATGCCGGGAGCGCAATGAAATACAGCAGCTATACTCAAGGCATGCAATACATGCTTTTCATATAAGCTGTCAATGTCTTTACGCGAAATAACATTTATCTTACTGTTCCAGTCTTTGTACAATTCTTCCAGTGCAGCAAACTGGCCTAACTGTACAGGTGTAAAATCACTGAAGTACTTTAATATCAGTTCCAGTTTTTGCGGGGTTTTTTCCATAATGCAGGTGCGAAGATGAGATAATACACAAACATCCATATATCAAAAAGCCACCACCAGGGCCACAGATCTTTTTCATTTAATTTTTCCATGCTTTTATAAAATATCCATCCCTGGGTAATAAAGCGCAACAAAAAGATAGCAATAGCAAAGCGCCAATCGAAAAACACAAGGCTTATAATAAAAAGTGGATAAAAAAGAAAATGCGTAAGTGCATAAGACCCCAGTAAAAAACGGTGTTTGCCTTTATAAAATTTGCCGGTGGTATAATGCCTTGTTTTCTGATGTATCCAGTCTTCCCAGGTTTTTTTGGGTTCAGACATGGTAATGGCTTCCGGGTCTATTACAACAGCTGTATTGTGTTTTGTGGCTACCATATTGATGAACAGATCATCATCACCACCGGTTACATGGTTAAGCGATGAAAATCCTTTGTTCTTAAAAAACAATCTTTTTGTATAAGAGAGATTTCTGCCTACGCCCATATAGGGAGTTCCGGCCAGTGCATAAGACAGGTATTGTAGCGCAGTATGGAAGGTTTCAAAACGAATCAGCTTATTAAGCAGCCCGGGTTTTTTATTGTACGAGCCATAGCCCAGCACAATTTCAATGCCATCTGCATAACCATCCTGCATTTTCTGCAGCCAGAATTCGGTGGCCGGCATACAGTCTGCATCGGTTAATAATACCACCTCATGTTTGGCTTCTTTTATACCAATAGACAAAGGATATTTTTTACCTGGGATCAGTTTTGCTTCATAGTCAAGATTAACCGCCTGTAAATGTTTGAACGTTTTTTTTAATTCTTCCAGCAGGTATTTTGTTTCATCCACACTATTATCATTCACTACTATTACTTCATGTGAAGTAGGATAGGTTTGTACTAAAACGCCGGGCAGGTTATGCGCCAGGTTACCTGCTTCATCGCGTGCACACACAATAACAGTCACCGGGTGCTGCTGCGATTTTTCTTTTTCTTTTTTCTGAAAAAAAGCCACCCTGCGGAAAAAGTATGTATAGTATAGCAATTGCACCAGGGTTACCAGCGCAAAAATATAAAAGAGTATTTCCCACACATGCAGCTTCAGTTGCTCCGGTAAATTCATGTAGTCAAAGGTTTAGGGCCAAAATTGCCTGCGAAAATAGTATAATGATAGCTGATTCTGGAAGAAATTGCGGCTGACCGTACCAGGCGATTTTGAGATAACGCCTGCTCAAGTCCTTGCAGATTGTAGTTATGTTCAAAGCTGGTTCCTGGGCGAAAGCAGGGGTGCCGGCAGCTGTTCAATCCTAAAATCAGCCGGTCTTTTTTAGCAATTGCTTTATCTTGCGGCCTTTATGGCAGCACTACAATTTGATTTACAGGCTACAGATACACAGTCATCTGCAAGGGCAGGCCGTATTACTACCGATCATGGCGAAATACTCACGCCCATTTTTATGCCGGTAGGCACGGTGGGAAGCGTAAAAGCGGTTTCGCAGCAGCAGCTATTGCAGGATGTAAATGCCCAGATAATTTTAGGCAATACCTACCATTTATACCTTCGCCCCGGCCTGGAAGTGCTGGAAGCCGCGGGCGGTTTGCACCAGTTTAATGGCTGGCATAAACCCATTCTTACCGACAGTGGCGGGTACCAGGTTTTTTCGCTGGCGGCTAACCGGAAAATCACACCGGAAGGTGTTGTATTCCAAAGCCATATAGATGGCAGCAAACACCTTTTTACACCAGAAAACGTGATGGATACACAGCGCATCATTGGCGGTGATATTATCATGGCATTTGATGAATGTCCGCCTTACCCCAGTGACTATCAATACGCAAAAAAAAGCATGGAGTTAACGCACGACTGGCTTGACCGTTGCCTTGCCCATTTTAATAAGACCCCCGGCAAATACGGGTACACCCAGAACCTGTTTCCTATTGTGCAGGGTAGCACCTATCCCGATCTGCGCAAAGCTTCTGCAGAATTTGTGGCGGCTAAAAATGCGCCTGGCAATGCAATTGGCGGTCTAAGCGTAGGCGAGCCGGAAGAGATGATGTATGAATACTGTGCGTTGTGCTGTAATATACTGCCGGCAGAAAAGCCACGCTACCTGATGGGCGTGGGTACCCCCTGGAACTTACTGGAAAGCATTGCCCTGGGTATTGATATGTTTGACTGTGTAATGCCCACCCGCAACGGGCGGAATGCTATGTTATTTACCAGCAAAGGCATTATTAATATTGATAATAAAAAGTGGGAGAAAGATTTTTCTGTGCTTGATGATGGTATACCTGCTGCACAAAGTAATTACTATAGCAAAGCGTATTTGCGGCACCTGATTAAGGCAAAAGAAATACTGGGGCTAACCATTGCCAGTATTCATAACCTGGCATTTTATCTATGGCTGATGGGAGAGGCGCGTAACCATATCTTAAAAGGAGATTTTGTAAGCTGGAAGAACGAAATGGTGCCGGTGCTCAAGCAAAGATTGTAATGAAAGTGTGTTACGTATCAAAGTGGTTCTTACGCCGATTTTTTATAGACATGCACCAGCAGAATAAAAAATAATACGCTGCCCGTATAGAAGCTGAATTCTGTCCAGTCGTACTGAGTAACAAAACCATTGAATTTTAAATATGTGGTATTATCGTCCGGTAAAAAATAAGGATAGGTAAATTTTACAAAAGGCCAGAATTTTTCGGTCTTTGGTTCGCCGGCCGTATTAAAAAACCGCACTTCATTATAAGAAAGAAACAGGGCACAAAGATTGAGCAGGCACCAGCCAATAGCCCACCTGTACCGTTTTACACGTATTGCAAAGTAGGATGAGGTGCTTGTAGGGGCAATACCATCTGAACCTGGAAAACTGTCTTTCTTCATCAAGAAAAATTTATACTGTGGGTGCAGTTGTTAATATGTCTTTGATCTGGTTAGCCAAACTGCAGTTTTTGCTGTGTATCCATAAAACTCACCAGAACACCCTTATACAAAAAAGGCTTGAGAAGCAGTTTGCCATCTGCAAGCTTCAGCAATATTACAGTATTGCTGCTATGGTTGCAATACTGACAGAATCAAATATAATAGAATTTTTTTATTTCAGCATGTTGGTTAATATGCCATTATAAACAGGTCACCCTGAAATATTCGCTTTTATCCAACCGGCCGTAAAGCTTTTAGTATAACTTATCCACAACAAATTTTAGCCTATTTTTGGGCGTTAACCCAGCCTCCTGATATTGATACGTATTAATGAAAATTCTTGACCGGTACATAATAAAAAATTTCTTAATAACTTTTGTATTTACCATTCTGGCGCTTA
Source organism: Chitinophagaceae bacterium (assembly GCA_039916305.1). Taxonomy (GTDB): domain Bacteria; phylum Bacteroidota; class Bacteroidia; order Chitinophagales; family Chitinophagaceae; genus JACMLD01. The sequence goes on from JBDSLR010000019.1 coordinate 96,570, forward strand.
CTGTTATCTCAGTAGTAATTGACAGCAGTGAGAAAGCAGATGATTTTGTAAAATCAGGGCTTAGTACTTCACAAATCATCACCAAATATTATATCGGTTTTGTTCCGTTTATCATATCCATGATTTTTCCGCTGATGGTGTTTATAGCGGTCATCTATTTTACATCAAAACTGGCAGGCCGTTCAGAAATTGTAGCCATACTGGCCAATGGCGTGCGGTACCGCCGGTTTTTACGGCCTTATTTTACAGGGGGCTGCCTGCTGGGCTTACTGCTATGGTATTGTAATATGTTTGTTTTTCCGATGGGCAATGGCATCCGCAGTGATTTCCAGATAAAATACATTGATGGCAATAGTTCTTATTATTCAGGTCAGATTTCCAATACCACTTTTTATCTTAAATCTGATCCTACAACCTACGTGGCCATCCGTTATTACGATACGGCCAGCAAGGTATCCAGCGGTTTTTTTCTGCAAAAAATTAAAGGCAATAAAGTTTACTATAACCTGCGGGGTGAGTCAATTAAATGGGATACTGCCCACAAAAACTGGCGGGTGGAGAATGCTGTAGAGCGATATATCGACGGCATTCATGAAACAATTAAGCAGGTTCCGGCCATGAACCTTAAACTTACCATCACCCCCAAAGATTTACGCCGCGATGAATACCTGAAAGACAAGCTTAGCTCCCCCGACCTTAAACATTTTATCAGCATGGAAGAAATGAGGGGAACGGAAGGATTGAATACGTATAAAGTAGAATACTACCGGCGTATTGCCACTCCTTTTTCTGTCGTTATTTTGACGCTGCTGGGTGCCGTAGTCGCCAGCCGTAAAACCCGTGGTGGCAGTGGACTGCACCTGGCATTTGGTATAGTGGCGGCTGCAACTTTTGTAATTATGGATCGGTTCTCCATTGTTTTTTCCAGTAAAGGAAACCTGCATCCGCTTATAGCCGCCTGGATACCCAACATGATTTTTATTGTAGTTACTTTTTTTGTGTACCGGAAAGCACCCAAGTAAGGATTGCTGATTTGATGTATGGATGTTGGGATTTTTTTGGTGCGGCATACGTTGCAAATCACAAAATACCGCTATCACAAATCAGCAATGATGCACAGCGATATTTGCTTTTCTTTGTGCCTGTTAAACATTAAAGATCCAATGCGTTACTACATTATAGCGGGAGAAGCCTCCGGAGACCTGCATGGCAGTAATCTTATAAAAGAAATTATACAGATGGATGAGCAGCCGGTCATCCGTTGCTGGGGTGGCGATATGATGCAACAGGCAGGCGCAGAACTGGTAAAACATTACCGCGAACTGGCCTTTATGGGGTTCATTGAAGTAGTTAAAAACCTGCCTGCAATAATCAGGAATATAAAATTTTGCAAAGCCGATATATTAGCCTGGCAGCCAGACACGCTGGTGCTGATTGATTATCCGGGGTTTAACATGCGGATTGCAGAATGGGCCAGCAAACAGGGCTTCAAAATTGTCTATTATATTTCTCCGCAGGTATGGGCCTGGAAAGAAAACAGGGTTAAGAAGATAAAGCAATATGTAGATAAGATGTTGGTCATACTGCCATTTGAAAAAGCATTCTATAAAAAATGGCAATATGAAGTTGAATATGTTGGCCATCCGCTGATAGAAGTAATTGAAAAAGAAAAATTAAAGCCGCGCGCGCAGGCCTTTTCAATAAAGCCCATTATTGCTTTATTGCCTGGCAGCCGCCAGCAGGAAATACTCAAGAAATTGCCGGTTATGCTGCAGGTAAGTAAATATTTCCCTGACTACCAATTTGTTGTTGCCAAAGCGCCGGGTTTGGAATCCGCTTTTTATCAATCCTTGTTGCAACCTTACGGTAATGTGTCAGCAGTCAGCGGGCAAACCTATGCATTATTGAGACAGTCGGAAGCGGCGTTGGTAACAAGTGGTACTGCAACGCTGGAAACGGCCTTGTTTGGTGTTCCTGAGGTGGTTTGCTATAAAAGCAGCAATATTTCTTACCAGATTGGTAAGCGGCTGATCAAAGTAAAATACATTTCGCTGGTAAACCTGATCATGGATAAGCTGATAGTGAAAGAGTTGATCCAGGATGCGCTGACAGCAGCGAACCTGCGGCAGGAACTACAGGATTTACTGACCAACCCGGTTCGCATAGCACAATTGCAGGAAGATTACCGGCAACTCCGGCAAAAGCTTAGTGAAGGCGGCCGCGCTTCTGCCAATGCAGCCAGGCGGATTGTAGATTTTTGCAGGCAGGGGAAGTCGTAACTGCATCTGAACAGTATTATTAGTAAACCTTTAATGCCGTTTAAAAAAAATGGTTTTTACTATAATAACTATCAATCCCAACAAAAAAATAAGGATGCTGATACGGTTAATGCCATGCATATATTTCATCCATGAGGAGTTGGGCGCATTGGGATCCCGTTTCTTAATGTATAAATATTCGGCCACTTGTTGCCAGATGCCCATGTAAAGTAATTTTAGTATGCTGCAGCAATATAGCATACAACACAGCAGCCAGGAAATTGTTCTTTTTAATTGGTATGGCAGCTTTACCAAAATCTTCTATATTTGCAATCCGTAAAATAAATGTTACCAAAAAAAAGGGGGGTTAGCTCAGTTGGCTAGAGCGCTTGCATGGCATGCAAGAGGTCGTCGGTTCGACCCCGATACTCTCCACCCTTAAAATCCTGCGAAAGCAGGATTTTTTCATGCCTGTAAATGAGCGCACCGGGGTTGCCCCTATGTCCCAGCGTGTCAGGAAAGCTATCAGAAAGGCCGACTGTTACACCCCAATATTCTCCACACCTGCATTCTGCAAAAACAATTTTTTAAATTTAATCACTAGGGTGTGGTACGCTGGGACCAGCAGCATGCGGCAGGCAAGTTTGCGGGTAACATAGACATGCACAAACAACGGGATAGCAGCACAAGCAATAAAACGGCACTGCAGGCGCGGATAAAACCAAGCCTTGGGTAAATGGATGTAAATAAGTAAGGAAGTATTTTACGTAACTTTAAATGGATGTGTAGCAATTAAACCTTATGTATATGCTAAACAACTTCTACCGGCACTTTAAAAAAGAGTCGTCAGCAAAAATTATCCAGCGCTGTGAGCGTGTTTTTTATGACCCATTTTTTGAACCCGTTGAATTAGATGGCTGGGCTGATAAGCAGCATGATATGCCTTATGTATACAAATGGTTTACCTATTATTACCATAACCTGCTTCCGCATATATTTCGGCTTCACCGGCAGTATTTCAGCACAGACAACAGGGGATTTGGCGAAGACGCTTTTCATGCATTGTGGTTTTTACTTTTCAAAAAATACAAGCCTGCAAAAATTTTAGAGATTGGCGTTTACCGGGGCCAGACTTTATCCTATTTTAATTTATTAGGCAGGTACTTTAATTATGCCGTGGACGTACATGGTATTTCACCATTGGATGATAGCGGCGATACTTATTCCGGCTATAAAAAAATAAATTATAAAGAAGATATTGCATTAAATTTTTCAAGGTTTAACCTGGGAATGCCACAGCTGCATAAAGGCTATTCAAATGACCGGCCAATGGAAGATTTTACTTTATCGAACACCTGGGATATGATTTATATAGATGGCAGCCACGACTATGAAATAGTAAAATCAGATATTGAAGTGTGCCTCGCCTCGTTAAAAAAAAATGGGCTGCTGGTACTGGATGATTCTTCACTTTACCTGGATTATGTTCAGATGGAAGGCACTTTCAAAGGGCATCCCGGGCCATCAAAGGCTTCAGATGAATTGAAAAAATCCGGCAGGTGTGCCAACTTAATTAATGTTGGGCATAACAGGGTATTTATAAAATTATAAAGAGGGTGCCGGGTATTTGTTATGAGGAAGATAATGCTTTGCATGATAAAAAATTGCCAGTGGTTTAAAAGTGTTCATATTTTATATTGACATACTGAACATACTTTATACGGAATAAAATAAGGCAGTAATACTATACCTGCGGGTTACATAATCAGTTTTTTCAGCCAAAAAAAACGCTGTTGATACGGGGGGTTTATTGACTTTTTATCAAAAGCCGTCAATCAGCCTTCCTCCAGCTATTTGTACGCATATTGTCTGTCTCGCCAATTCTTAAATGATGGTGAGTTTAAATATCCTTTATATCTTGCCGGCTGCTGTGTTTTCCTGGCAAGAAAAAGCGGCCGTTGCAAAGCCATCAACCTGAGCCAGTTTCAAACAATAATACGCAACAGCAATGAACAGCATGCACAATAAAGATATCGGAACAAAGCAAAAAGCCCTTGCCGTAAACCTCGACCCTAAAATTTATGGGTCTTTTGCCGAAATTGGCGCAGGCCAGGATGTAGCTGCTAATTTTTTTAAAGCGGGAGCTTCTTCCGGCACCATTGCAAAAACCATGTCGGCTTATGATATGACATTCTCAGATGCCATCTACGGCGCGCAGCAAAAACGCCGTTATGTAAGTGAGGAGCGGTTAATGTCTATGCTTGATCATGAATACCAACTGCTGATAGAGAGGCTGGCTGTCCAGCGCGGTGATTCCAGTACTTTTTTTGCATTCTCCGATACCATATCTGCGCTGAATTATACCAAAACAAATAGCGGCCATGGCTGGATGGGCGTTCGGTTTCAGCTTACGCCAAACGGCCCCTCCAATGATGTGGTGCTGCATGTTAAGCTGTTAGACAACAATGCTAACCGGCAGCAGCATGCCGCGGGGGTGTTGGGCGTAAATCTTTTATACGCATGTTTTTATTACCATGAAATTCCGCTTGTATTCCTGCTATCGTTGATGGATAACCTGGAAAAGGATCGGATCCAGATAGACATGATCCGGTTTGAAGGACCCGATTTTTTGAAAGTGGATAACCGCCTGATGAGCCTCCACCTGGTAAGATATGGTTTTTCAGACGCGGCGCTTTTTGGCCCGGATGGCAAAAACAGGCAACCTTCCGAGGTTCTGTACAAAAAACATATTGTAGTACTGCGCGGGCGCTTCCGGCCACTGATTAATGTGCACCTGGATATGCTTACCACCGGCGTGGAACAATTTATGGATGAGCCGGATGTTGATAAAACAAATGTGGTCGTAATTTCAGAACTTACCCTCCAGTCATTAAAGGAAAGAGATGCAATCGAAACGGCTGACATAGATGAAAAAGATTTCCTTGACCGCGTAGATATTTTATGCTCACTGGGGCAAACCGTATTGATCTCAAATTTTCACAAATACTTTAAACTGGTTGCGTATTTGTCAACCATCACCAAATTAAAAATAGGTGTTGTGCTGGGTTACCCCAACCTGGAATATATTTTTTCAGAGGAGCAATACCAGGATTTACCAGGCGGCATTCTAGAATCATTCGCCACACTATTCAGCAGGAAAGTAAAACTGTTTATATATCCAACCCTGCGGGATGGTATTATATGGAACTGCATCAAGTTTGCACCGCCTGCACAGCTGATCGACCTGTTCAGGTACCTGATTGCAAATGACAAAATAGAAGATATCCTTCATTACAAGGAAACCAACCTGCACGTGCAAACCGATACAGTGCTTCAACTCATCAGGCATGGTGCACCCGGCTGGGAAACAAATGTGCCGCCGCAAGTGGTGGCTATTATTAAAGAGCGCCATCTTTTTGGGTATTCCCATGAGCAGGATCTTTCCAAACAGGCCGGCTAAAATTTTTCGTGTCGCATGTATTGCAGCAGTATTCATCACATGAAGTATGGCTACTTATTGCTGCGTATAATTTCCATTGCAATATCTCCGTATCAACTCCGCAAATAGTAAAATCTTCCATCAATACAGTAAAACCTGACATTGAATCAGCATCTGCACTGGTCTAATTTAATGCTTTGATTTAAAGGGCGTTTTGGCCCTGTTTTTTCGTTCGTCAACGGTTGTGAAAAAAGGATCCGGATTGCAGAATGTTATTGCCATATGCAAATGCTTTGCTTAATCTCCACTGTAATTTCCTTCTTTTTTAAAATAACTGTTAGTCAAATGCTATTAAAAACCGGTTGCATCACCAGCGCTGACTGCCATGTTTGTAAAAAAGTATTTTGAAGAATTTCATCCCGGGCATCAACGCCTAAGCAAAGGGAGAACGGTAACCGAAACGGATATCGTATTGCATGCCGGCCAGTCCGGCGATTTTTTCCCCCATCATATGGACGAGGAATGGTGTAAAACGCAGCCTTTCAAAAAAAGGATAGCGCATGGCACCCTTATTTTTACAATCGCCATCGGCCTTACCGCAGATCTTGTAAACGAAGTATCCATGACATATGGTTATGACAGGCTCCGTTTTATTAAGCCGGTATTTATTGGCGATACTATCCGGGTGTCCATTACCATCAAAGAAAAAAAAAATCATAAAAACCCGGGTGCAGGACTGGTAATTGAACTGGTGGAAACGTTTAACCAGCACCAGGAACTGGTAATGGTATGTGAGCATATATTAATGGTGGAGAAACTAAACAGCTAACTGATATACTTCTGAGTAAAAAAATAAAAACCGATGGCGGCAGTAATTTTAAACGGTATCACGTGGGGGCATAGTCGCGGTATTACACCGTTGCTGGCCATGTCTCAGCGTTATACAGAACTGCATCCGGAAGTGGAGATAAAATGGACAAAAAGAACCCTGCAGGAATTTGCAGATTTTCCTATTGAAGATCTGACAAAAAAATACGATCTGCTGATTATTGATCATCCCTGGGTGGGCTGTGCGGCAGCTACTCATTGTGTTTTGCCATTGAATGAATACCTGCCTGCTGATTACCTGGACGATCAACGGCTGCATTCTGTTGGCGGTTCGCATATAAGTTATAATTATCAGAACAGCCAGTGGGCGCTTGCCATAGATGCCGCCACACCGGCCGCCAGTTACCGTAAAGATTTACTGGCAAAGCATGCTGTTGCCTTGCCACAAACATGGGAAGAATTGATAGCGCTTGCAAATAAAGGCCGCGTAGCCTTGCCGGCCATACCCATTGATATACTGATGAACTTTTACACATTTTGCCTGGCCAGCAACGGCACCTTATTTGTAAACCATGATGAAGTAACAGATAAACAAACCGGCCTGCAAGCGCTTGCGCTGATGCAGCAACTATACGGCTTGCTTGACAGGGAAATGTTTGCCTGCAACCCCATTGCGGTTGCTGAGCGCATGAGTACAACAGATGATTACTGGTATTGTCCTTTTGCATATGCCTATTCAAATTATGCGCGTAATGGCTATGCAGCCAACCTCCTGCATTATGCAGATGTTGTTTCTTTTAATGGTGTCAGGTTAAGGACAACCATTGGTGGAACAGGGCTGTCTGTATCGGCCTGTAGCACGCACCGGCAAATAGCACTTCACTTTGCCAAACTGGTTGTATCAGGCGAATGCCAGCGCACAATGTATTTACAGCATGGCGGCCAGCCGGGCCACCGCACAGCATGGACGGATGATGCAGCCAATACGCTGACGAATGATTTTTTTACGGCCGTATTACCGGTCATGGATAATGGTTATACCAGGCCTCGGTACAATGGCTATCTCCATTTCCAGGATCATGCGGGTACGCCCTTGCAGCAATATTTATTAAACAACAGAGATCCGGAGAAAGCATTGACTGAGATGAATAGAATTTACAGGGAAAGCCGCGTAAAACAACCAATAACAAGTATTGTATGACAGCATTGCCATTACAGGGTTTAGTGGTGCTGGAATTCTGCCAGTACCTTTCCGGTCCGTCGGCAGGTTTGCGCCTGGCCGATTTGGGGGCGCGGGTCATTAAAATCGAACAGCCGGGCAGGGGCGATGCAGGCAGAAAATTATCGATCAAAGATTTGTGGGTAGACAATAACTCTTTGCTATTTCATACAGTAAACAGGAACAAGGAAAGCTTCGCCGCCAATTTAAAAAATAGTGATGAACTGGACGTTATAAAAAAAATTTTAAAAAAGGCCGATGTACTGATACACAATTTCAGGCCGGGTGTGATGCAAAAACTGGGACTGGGTTACGAAATGACGCAGCAGATCAATCCCCGCCTTGTCTATGCAGCAATAAGCGGTTATGGAAACGAAGGGCCATGGAAGGATAAACCCGGGCAGGACTTGTTATTGCAATCCATGACAGGACTTACCTACACTACTGGTAATGGAAGCAACGGCCCCGTACCTTTTGGTATTGCTATTGCCGATATTTTATGCGGGGCGCAACTTGTACAGGGTATACTGGCTGCACTGATACGGAGGCAAAAAAAAGGCGCCGGCGCTTTGATTGAAATAAGCCTGATGGAATCGCTGCTGGATTTTCAGTTTGAACTGCTGACTACTTACTATACCAGTAATAAACAACCACAAAGAAGTGGAATTAATAACGGTCATCCCTTATTAAGCGCCCCATATGGCATATATGCCACTACGGATGGCCACCTTGCACTGGCCATGATGGATATAACAGTACTGGCAAAAGCAATCAATTGCGAAAGTCTTTATCTGTTCTCGCAGGAGCAGGCATTTACCGAAAGGGATCAGATAAAAAATATATTGGTGAAGCATATTGCTGCGCAGTCAACTGCTTACTGGATGAAAAAACTGCAGCTGCAGGGCCTATGGGCAATGGAAGTACTGGACTGGGAGAAAATGGTGCAGCATGATGCGTACAAAACATTACAGATGGAGCAAAAGATAGTGGCGGGTGATAAGGAAATGATTACTACCCGTTGCCCGATCCGCATTAACGGCCGGCGGTTGTTTTCATTGAAGCCGGCACCGCAGGTAGGGGAGCATAATGAAAAAATATACAATGATTTTGTAAGGTCCTGATGATACAACGCCAGCCAAATCAGCATGTGAAATATATGCCAGCATGAATTTATTAGAAGATATTCTTGTAATTGATTTCAGCCAGTTTTTATCGGGCCCTTCGGCGGCGTTGCGCCTGGCCGATATGGGTGCACAGGTAATAAAAATTGAGAAACCGGGTACCGGGGATATTTGCCGGCAGCTCTATGTATCTGATATAATGATTGAAGGCGAATCAACCATTTTTCATGCCATTAACCGCAATAAAAAAAGTTATGCCGCTGATCTAAAAGACCCGGCTGACCTTGATAAAATAAAACGTTTACTGGTCCACGCCGATGTAATGATGCATAATTTCAGGCCTGGCGTAATGGAACGCATCGGGCTGGATTATGAGACAGTAAAAACAATCAATCCCCGGATAGTGTATGCCGAGGTAAGCGGTTATGGAACTGAAGGTCCCTGGAAAGATCTGCCAGGGCAGGATCTGCTGCTGCAGGCTGCTTCAGGGCTAACCTGGCTGAGCAATAATAATACAGAAGATCCAACCCCCATGGGCGTGGCCGTGGTAGATATTATGGCTGGTACGCATATCGCCCAGGGTATCCTTGCCTGTCTGTATAAAAGAACGGTCAGCAATGAGGGGTCGCTGGTGCAGGTGAGCATGTTTGAAAGTATCCTGGATTTTCAGTTTGAAGTGCTGACCTGTTACTACAATGATGGCAACCGCTTGCCCGTGAGGAGCGAGGTAAACAGCGGTCATGCATATATAGCGGCGCCCTATGGCATATATAAAACCAAAGACGGTTATATTGCACTGGCCATGGGCGATATCATTTTACTCGCCGGCCTGTTGAAATGTGAACCGCTGAAGAAATTTACCGACAGCAATGACTGGTTTGCAGAAAGGGACAATATAAAAATGATTTTGGCCAATCACCTGGTAACAGGCAATACAGCGGGTTGGCTGGAAGTATTGGAAGAGGCAGATATCTGGTGTGCGCCCGTAATGGATTATGATGCATTGGTACAGCAGGAAGGTTACCGCTTGCTGAATATGGAAATTGTAGTAAAAACAACCAATGGTTTATCGGTTACTACCACACGGTGCCCTATACACGTAGATGGTAAAACACTTGTTTCAGAAAGAGGTGCGCCGGTACTGGGCGAACACAATGCAACAATCGATTACCAGTTTGGGCTGGAGGCTGAGTTGGTGAGACGTGAGATGTGAGATGTGAGACCTGAGAATTTTTGACAGCGCAAATTATGTGGTGCAGAGGATGTTCTCTCGGAGATTTCCTAGGCCCTGGAAGGGTGTTTGCTGCATAGCCCGGGGTGCAACCCCGGGAAGCAAAATAGAAGTTTCCAACAGCCCTGACGGGGCTGAATGAATTAATAAAAGCAATTACCGTTTAAACGAATGCTTCAGCCAATTATAGATACGCATATTCATACCTGGGATCTTGAGCGGGCCAGTTATACCTGGCTGAAAGATGATAGCTCTATATTGAACCGCAGTTGGTCATTAAATGAACTGAATGCAGTGCGCGGGCAAACAAATGTAAGCGCAGGTATATTGGTGCAGGCAGCAGGTAATTTTGAAGACACTGAACTGATGCTGGAAACTGCCAGGGCAAATAGCTGGATCAAGGGGGTGGTAGGATGGTTGCCCTTGGTAGATGCTACTGCCACAAAAAAAATCCTCGAAGAAAAATATAACAAAGAGAAATATTTCAAAGGCGTACGCCACCAGGTACATGACGAGCCGGATCCCGCCTGGTTGTTACAGCCAGCAGTTATTAAAAGCCTGCAGCTGCTGGCATCGCATGATATTGCGTATGATATGGTAGGTATATCAGTTGCGCACATAGAAACAACAATAAAAGTAGCAGAAAAAGTACCCGGCCTGCGTATGGTGTTTGATCATTTAAACCAACCACCCATTGCAAAACAAGAAAAATTTGGTAATTGGGGGAAATGGATGAAAGCAGCTGCGCAGCATACTAATTTACATGCAAAGATATCCGGTTTAGGCACGGCTGCCGTTAAAGGCAGTGATTGGACAAACGCTGATCTGCAACCCTATATTGAATTTGCATTGAATACTTTTGGTACAGACCGTTGTTTTTGCGGAGGCGACTGGCCGGTGTCGTTACTGGCTGGGAGTTATGCAAAAACATGGCAGTCGTATGAATCAATACTGACCGCTTTATTGAGTGATGAAGAAAAGAAAAAAGTGCTGTATACTAATGCGGTGAAGTATTATAACCTGGACTTGTGATTGCTTGTCTATAAAATAAAAGGCATCTGAGCATGTATAAACCGGCATAGCAGAAATCAGACATTATAAATGGAAGTAATCAATGGTATTTTTTTTCATGCAATAGGCGCTTCAAGTGCGGCCATGTGTTACACGCCACAGAAGAAAGTAATTGGCTGGAGCTGGCAAACATACTGGCTGGCGCAGGCTTTAGTTTGCTGGTTGCTCCTGCCGGTAATAGTAGCGTTTATTACAATTCCGCAATTACAGCAGGTATTAAATGAAGCGCCGTCCGCTGCAATGTGGCGCTCCTTTTTGCTGGGTATGGCCTATGGCGTAGGCGGTACCGCTTTTGGTATTGCTATCCGGTACGTTGGGTTTTCACTTACCTATGCAATCGCGGTTGGCATTAGCTGTGTGCTGGGTACAATATTACCACCTGTCGTACATGGAACCCTTGCAGCTATTATGCAAAGCAATGGAGCCACTTATATAGGTGCAGGTATCTTTATGGGCGCCCTTGGGATTGCTTTGTGTGGCATGGCCGGTCGCAACAGAGAAAAAGATTTGGAAAAAATGCAGCACAACAAGACGGGGTTTTCATTGGCCAAAGGTTTGCCGCTTTGCCTGCTGGCGGGTATATTGTCTGCTTTGTATGGATTTTCTATAGACCAGGGGCAGCCGGTTGCAGACATTGCGGCAAAATATGGCGCAGGCCATTTCCAGGTAAACGTGGTGTATCTTTTTTCTAATACAGGCGCCTTTGTAACCACGTTTTTTTATTGTTTGTACCTGCATGTAAAAGAAAAAACATGGCCACAGTACCGGGCAACGGGTGATAAAGGTTTGGGTGTAAATTACGGGATGGCTTTATTAACGGGGGTGTTGTGGTATGGACAGTTCTTTTTCTATGGACTGGGCCATGTGCGCATGGGCAGTTATAAATTTTCCAGCTGGGCCATTCACATGATCATGCTGGTATTGTTCAGCGCAGTAGCCGGATTAATAATGAAAGAATGGAAAGCTTGCAGCAAGTTTACAAAGCAATTGCTGGCAGTGGCTTTACTGGTACTGGTTATGGCTGTGTTAGTGCTTACTTATGGTAATTATATTGGGGAAAGCTGAGGCGTGAGGCGGAATGTTTTTGGAAATGCAAGTTAAAGACTGATTAGTAATCTAGCTGCCCTAAGAACTAAAATATAAAATAAAAAATATCGAAAATTCCCTGTCAAACCCGGTTTATATCATTGGCGCAGGCGGTATTGTTAATACGGCTCACTTACCTGCCTATGCAATAGCTGGTTACAATGTGCAGGGTATTTATGATATTGATAATGCCAAAGCCATTGCTACCGCGGAAAAATTTTCGGTGCCGCATGTATTTGAAAGTGTAGCAGCCATGATGGCCCATGCGCCTGGCAATGCCGTCTTTGATGTAGCAGTTCCTGGTTCTGTAACTATCCCGATACTCAATCAATTGCCCGGGGGGGAAGCCGTATTGCTGCAAAAGCCCATGGGAGAAAATTTTGAAGAGGCCAAAGAGATACTGGGCATTACAAGGCAAAAAAAAATGCTGGCAGGCATCAATTTTCAATTGCGTTATGCACCTTATATTTTAGCGGCAAAGGAGTTGATTGGCAAGGGTTTGTTGGGTGAGCTTAATGATATTGAGATCAACGTAAATGTGTATACACCCTGGCATTTGTGGAATTTTTTACTGGTATCATCAAGGGTGGAAATATTGTACCACAGCATTCACTATATAGATTTGGTAAGAAACTTATTGGGTAATCCCCAATCAGTATATGCCAAAACAACGCGGCACCCTGCCATGCCGGAACTGGCTTCTGTACGCAGCAATATTATTATGGATTACGGGGATATGACAAGGGCCAATATTCTTACCAATCACTGCCATCATTACGGTATCCCCAAGCAGCAGTCGTATATAAAAATAGAAGGCAGTAAAGGTGCGGTAAAAATAAATTTCGGTGCGCTTATTAATTATCCGCGGGGAGCAGCCGATAGTTTTGAATATATTTTATTGGACGGCAGTGCTGAACCGCAATGGCAGGAAATGAAAATAGCAGGCAGCTGGTTTCCACATGCTTTTATCGGCAGCATGGAGCAGATGATGCTGGCGGTACAGGGAAATATTGAAAGACCGGATAATTCAGTGGAAGATTGTATTCATACCATGGCTTGCCTGGAAGCTGCTTATATATCAAGTGCGCAGGGAGGTGTAAAACCGGATCAATTGTAGGCCGGTCTTTTAATGCAATTCCTTATTGCCTCTTTTAACGGAAGAGAGGTGTTAAATAAATTCATATACAAAAATGGCATTGATGCGAAATTTAATAAAGTCAGCCAGTTTTATCATTATCAGTTGCTTTATTGTGGCGCTTCCATTGGCCGCGCAGCAAAAACCACTGCTGCTGCTGAGGCCGGCCAACGCATCCCCAAGGGTAAAATTTGCTGCGGACAAGCTGCAGGCATCATTGCAAAAGACGGGTTATTCAGTGGTTAGCAAACAACAAAACAGTTTGCCTGTCAATGGTAAAACAATTGTGATTGCCGAACTGAGCAATGATCTTGTTCGTAAAGCCGTTTCGCAATGGAATGTCAGTTTGCCGGCAACACCTGGCAAAGAAGGATATATTATTACATCAACAAAAAAAGGTGATATACTGGTTGCCGGCGCAGATGCTTCCGGTGTTTTGTATGGCTGCCTGGCATTGATTGATCAGGTAAAACAGCATGGACAATTACCCACCGTTATTTCAATCACTGATCAACCTGAGATGGTTTTGCGTGGTGCTTGTATAGGGGTACAAAAACCTTATTACCTGCCGGGCAGAACGGTATATGAATATCCTTATACACCAGAAACATTTCCCTGGTTATACGATAAAAAATTATGGGTCCAGTACCTCGATTCGCTGGTCAGCAACCGCATGAATTCTTTGTACCTGTGGAATGGTCATCCGTTTGCCTCATTGGTGCGGTTGAAAGAATATCCATATGCAGTAGAAGTAGATGATGAAACATTTAAGAAGAACGAAGACATCTACCGGTTTATTACAACCGAGGCTGACAAGCGCGGCATATGGGTGATACAGATGTTTTACAATATCATTGTATCAAAACCTTTTGCTGAATACCACCATATTAAAACACAGGATAGGGAGCGGCCTGTTACACCGCTGATTGCGGATTATACAAGAAAATCGATTGCCGCTTTCGTAGAAAAATATCCCAACGTTGGTTTAATGGTTTGCCTGGGTGAAGCAATGGAAGGCGTAGGTAATGATGATATAGCATGGTTTACTAAAACCATTATTCCTGGGGTACAGGATGGATTGAAGGCGTTGGGTAAAACAGCAGAACCGCCTATTGTATTGAGGGCGCATGATACAGATGCGCCATCCGTTATGAAAGCGGCGCTTCCCCTCTATAAAAATTTATATACGGAAGCAAAGTTTAATGGCGAAGCGCTTACCACCCCTAAGCCACGCGGTGCCTGGGCCGCTTTGCACCAGACCCTTAGTCACCTGGGCAGTGTGCAGATCGAAAACGTACACATCCTGGCTAACCTGGAGCCATTTCGTTATGGCTCGGTCGATTTTATTCAGCAATCGGTAAAGGGTATGCATGAAATAATGGGTGGAAATGGACTGCATTTATATCCGCAGGCCTCCTATTGGGATTGGCCATACAGCGCCGATAGTGTTAAAGCCCGCCCGGAAGACCCGGTCGGACGGGGAAAAAGACTGCTGCAGATAGAGCGCGACTGGATATGGTATGCTGCCTGGAGCCGCTATGCCTGGAAAGCAGGCAGAGACAGGAGCGAGGAAGTGAATTACTGGAGTGGATTGCTGGCCGCAAAATTTGGATGCAGTGTGCAGGACGGACAAAACATACTGGAAGCATATGAGGAGTCGGGCGAGATAGCACCTAAGTTACTGAGGCGTTTTGGGATTACAGACGGCAACCGGCAGACATTAACACTGGGCATGCTGATGACCCAGTTGATTAATCCTTACCGGTATGGATTGTTCACGCTTTTGTATGAGAGTGAAAGCCCGGAAGGAGAAATGCTGACGCAGTATGCGGAAAAAGAATGGAAGGGTGAAAAACACACCGGCGAAACACCGGTGCAGATTATCAATGAGGTAAAAATACACGCAGATAAAGCAGTAGCGGCTGTTGCTGCCGCTGCAAAAAACATTGGCGCAGACAATCCTGAATTTGAACGATTGCAGAACGATATGTATTGCTACCAGGCAATGGCTTATCATTATTCCGTAAAAGCGGCGGCCGCCATTCACATATTACGTTACAAATATTCAGGCGATATAAAGGATTTGGAAACAGCCCTGCCCTTGCTGGAACAAAGCGTAAGCTGGTATAAGAAACTGGCCGAACTTACAAAACCAACTTACCTGTACGCCAATAGTATGCAGACCCAGCAACGCAAAATACCCATTCGTGGGGTGGACGGCACCTTTAAAACCTGGACTGAAGTGCTGGTACCTTTTGAAAATGAGTTGGCCCATTTTAAACACAAAATTGATTCGCTGAAAAGCCCGGTTCAATCAGTGCAGCAATCAGTTATTTTAAAGAATGCAAGGGTACTACTGGAAAACAAGGCGGGCAATTATAAATTAGACAGTATGGCCAAACCATTTTCAGATACTGCTCTATTCATTACGGCACTGGCAGAAGAACTGAAAGGACTGCAAGGTATTACGGGTAGTTATAAACAACAGGTGCAGGAAGGAACAAGTATTGTATTCACTTGTAAAAAACCGGTAAAGCTGCTGGTAGGATTTTTTAATGGAAAGAACCCGGCCTTTGCTAAACAGTCTGTTTACCTCAAAGCGCCTGAGCTGGAAACCAATGCCAGCGCCAACGACTATGGCCAGGCCGATACAAAAATTGCCAATGCGGTAGTTATAAAAGGCATGCCGGCGGTTAATGTACACAGTTATAGTTTCCCGGCGGGAAAAAATACATTAAAACTGGCAAAAGGTGTTTGCCTTGTACTGGGGTTTGTGGATGCTGAACAGCCAGTTCCATTATACGATGCGGGGTTAACGGAAAAGGGGGCCAGCAGGGAGATTGACTGGTTGTTTGAATAGGTAAAAAGAAATGAATTTTGTCTGCTAGGATTGCGTAAAGGCTGGGTCGGAATGCTGAAAAGAATGGCCGTTGCAAGGCCCACGAAGAAAATTAAAAAATATGTGTAAGAAAGTTTTTTTGTTATTGCTGTTAATGCAGGCACTGATTGCCAACGCACAAACATTTTTTGATGTTACAAAATACGGCGCCAAAAATGATAGCAGCACTAAGGCTACCGCCGCCATAGCAAAAGCCATCGCCGCAGCATCAAAAACCGGCGGCGGCACCGTTTATTTTCCGGCTGGCAAATACCTGACCGGAGCCATCCACCTTAAAAGTAATATTGCCATTTTTATTGACGCAGGTGCGGAACTACATTTCAGCGACGACTTTGATGATTACCTGCCCATGGTAGAAAGCCGTTATGAAGGTGTGGATGTTATGAGTTTTTCACCCTTGTTTTATGCATATAAGGCAGAGAATATTACAATACGCGGCCGCGGAAAAATAAATGGGCATGGACAAAAATGGTGGCGTTTTGTAGAAGCCTATAAAGAAGGTCAGCCGCGCAGTAAATGGCAATACCTGTCTGATAGCCTAAATAAGAATATTATTCAGCCGGATGATCCCCGGCAAATGAAACGGGGGTTTTTACGGCCGCCATTTATTCAACCTATGTATTGCAAAAATGTTTTAATAGAAGGAATCACTATTACCAATTCACCTTTCTGGACCGTGAACCCCGAGTTTTGTGAAAATGTAACCATCACCGGTGTAACCATTGATAACCCGCACTCGCCCAATACAGATGGTATCAACCCGGAGTCTTGCCGCTATGTCCATATCAGCAATTGCCATATCAGTGTGGGCGATGATTGCATCACCATCAAATCTGGCAAGGACATACCCGGAAGAACAAAAGCAACCCCGGCTGAAAATTATACCATTACCAATTGCACTATGCTGAATGGGCATGGCGGCGTGGTGATTGGCAGCGAGATGAGCGGTGGTGTAAAAAAAATCAGCATCAGCAACTGTATTTTTGACGGTACTGACCGGGGCATACGCATTAAAACTGCCAGGGGACGGGGTGGGGTGGTAGAAGATATCCGTGTTGACAATATCATCATGAAAAACATAAAAGAACAGGCCATTGTACTTGATATGGAGTATTCAAAGGTGAAGCCGGAACCGTTGAGCGACAGAACGCCGCAATTCAGAAATATTCGTTTCAGTAATATTACGGCTTACACGAAGCAGGCGATGTATATTAACGGGCTGGAGGAAATGCCTGTGCAGGAAATTAGTTTGAACGATGTGGTATTTGATGCGGAAACAGGTATTACTATGCGCAATGCAAAAGATATTGAATTGCACCATGTTCGCGTAAATACAAAAACAGGTCCGGCGCTGCAGGCAGAAAATGTGGAGCGACTGGAGATAGACGGATTTGTAACAGCAAAACCGCTGGCAGACATGGCATTGATAAAATTATTGAATGTGCACGATGTGCTGCTCCATCATTGCTGGCTTTTTCCGGGCACAAAACTATTTGCTGATATAAAAGGTGCTGAAACAAGCAATGTAAAAATTCAGCAGAATGTATTGTCTGGTGCATTGATCAGCACCGCAACTGAAGTAAAGAAAGAAGCGGTAACACAATGATGATATGGCTGGTGTGTTAAATTACTTAAAGGCAGGATGAAAATTTTGCAGGGTCTTTCGTAGAAATTCCCTGTCGAGGTGGGTATAAATCTCCGTGGTAGTAATACTTTCATGACCCAGCATTTCCTGTACGGCGCGCAGGTCTGCACCGCCTTCTACCAGGTGCGTGGCAAATGAATGCCGCAGCGTATGCGGCGAAATATTTTTTGTAATACCCGCCTTTTTTACCAGGTCTTTCAGCATTAAAAAAATCATCACGCGACTCAGTTTGCTGCCACGGCGGTTCAAGAAAAGTATATCATCCTGGCCAGGCTTAACGGCTATGTGTACCCGTATATCCTGGCGGTAGATAGTAATGTATTTAATAGCGCTACGGCCAATGGGTACAAGCCTTTCCTTATCACCTTTGCCCAGCACTTTAATAAAACCCACATCCATATACAGGTTAGATATTTTTAAGTTAACCAGTTCACTCACCCTTAACCCACAGCTGTACATGGTTTCAAGAATAGCTTTGTTGCGGCCGCCTTCCGGTTTGCTGAGGTCTATCTCTGCAATAATGGCCTCTATCTCTTCAAAGGTTAATACATCCGGCAATGATCTCTTTAATTTAGGCGCTTCCAGCAAGATGGTCGGGTCAGTTTTGCTGATGTGCTCCAGCTGGCAGTATTTATAAAAGCCACGCAGCCCGGAGATGATCCTCGCCTGTGAGGTAGCTGTCATCCCCAGTTCTGTAATAAATTGCAGGAACTGTTGCAGGTCGGTCAGCTGCACATGTTCCGGCGCCAGCAGACGCTGTTTGCTTTGCAAAAACTCCGTCAATTTTTCTACATCCCGCAGGTAAGCTTCAACCGAATTGTCTGACAACGATTTTTCCAGTTGCAGGTAAGCTTTAAATCCTTTTTTATATGGTTCCCACATGGTAAAGCTCCTGTAAAGATTTAATGATTGTTGATAGAGATGCCTTATTTTCGGTCATCAAATTTGACTAATAAAATCCACAACTGATAATTTTCAATATGCAATTGGTAAATCTGCGTTCTTTCAGACAAAAGGTCCGGCATAACAGGAGAAGGCTCCGTTTATTTCTTTCAAGGCTCGAAAAAAATCCTCCAAAAGATATAAAAGTAATGACGGTAGAAGCAGACAGGCAGGCTTGGATGGAAGTGGATTGCTTAAGCTGTGCCAATTGCTGCAAAACCATGTCGCCCACTTATACGCCGCAGGACATCAAGCGCATTGCAGCGCACCTGGACATGAGTACAAAAGCATTCAAAGCAAAATGGTTATACCAGGACAAGCGGGAAGGCGACTGGATGAATGTAAAGCAACCCTGCCAGTTCCTCAACCTGACGGATAATAAATGTTCTATTTATGATGTGCGCCCCGCCGATTGTGCTGGCTTTCCGCACCACGATAAGAAGAAGATGACCGACTACGTGCATGTGTACAAGCAAAATGTGGAGTACTGCCCAGCCACGTACAAATGGGTAGAAAAGATAATGGCTATGGTAAAAGCTGATCAGCTGAAAAGGTGATAAAGAAATTGCTGATCTTGAGGATTGTGGAATATTGAGATTTTTTAGATTGCTTCACAAGAGAAATAATAAAAATCTCCACTTCCCGAAATCAGCAATCATACATAGACGTCTTCAATAAAAAAATAGTCCGCTGTATTGTCCGCATGAATGATAATTGACAATACATTATACTGCACGATTTGCCACTGTGGGTACTGGTGCTGAAATTCTCCGCCGGCCTTCATCAGGTTCATGATCTTTTTGTGGTCTACGCTTTCTTCCGGTTCGCCATAGTTTTTATTGCGCCTGGTTTTTACTTCAATAAAATGCAGCCTGGTACCCATCGTCGCAATGATGTCCACTTCGTAGTAAGAGTGCCGCCAGTTTTGATGCAGCAGGACAAAACCTTTTTCCTGCAGCCATTGTACCGCCATTCTTTCACCTTCTTTGCCCAACAGGTTATGCTTTGCCAATGCTTTGCGATTTTTTTATTATTTTGATGCCCTTTATACCTGGCCGGTAAAATGAAGTTACAGGACGGCCGCTTAAACAGTAAAAATTATGCGTGATAAAAATAACATATTCAGGGTAACAGGAAAAGTACAGCACTATCAATGGGGTGGGTTTGATTACATACCGGCACTGCTGGGCCTAAGCAACAATGACCACCAGCCCTTTGCGGAATATTGGTTGGGTGCCCATGAAAATGCGCCTGCGCAGGCAGCCAATGGCCAGGGATTGAACGAACTTATTCAGCAAAACCCGGCTTACCTGGGTGCTGCAACGGAGCAGCAGTTTGGGCGCCTGCCCTACCTGCTTAAGATACTGGATGTAAAAGACATGCTTTCCATACAGGTGCACCCCAATAAAAAAGCGGCCGTATATGAATTTGATAATGAAAATAAACTCGGCACTCCTTTAAATGCTCCAAAACGCAATTATAAAGATGATAACCACAAGCCGGAGTTAATGATGGCCCTGGGCGATTTCTGGTTGCTGCATGGGTTTCAAACTCCCGGCCGCCTTACCGCTACCATTGCCGCCGTGCCGGAGTTTGCCTTTATGCTGCCAGTGTTTGAAAAAGGCTGTTACAAAGCATTGTATGAGCTGGTAATGATGATGGATCAGGAAAAGGTAAACGCCATCTTACAACCTGTGCTTAACCGCATCGTTCCATTATACCAGGCGGGCAAATTGCAGAAAGCAAGCCCGGATTTCTGGGCAGCCAGGGCAGCACTTACTTTTAACGAAGGGAATAAAATTGACCGGGGTATTTTTTCGGTCTATCTTTTTAATGTGCTTTACCTTCAAAAAGGGGAGGCTGTTTTCCAGGACGCAGGTATTCTGCATGCCTACCTGGAAGGGCAGAATGTAGAGATTATGGCTAACAGCGATAATGTGTTGCGGGGCGGGTTAACCCCCAAGCATATTGATGTGTCAGAGTTGATGAAGCATGTGATTTTTGAACCCACCGATCCTAATATTATAAGGGGGGAGCCCATTAGCGAAGCGGAAACCGTTTTTAAAACGCCTGCGCCTGATTTTGAATTGAGCAGGATAATATTGGCCCCCGGGCAGACCTGCCGGTTGCAGATTGCGTCAGCAGATATTTTTTTATTGCTGGCGGGAGATCTTGAGGTAAGCAGCGGTACCAATACAGAAACGTTAAAGAGGGGCGAAGCATTTATGGCCGTAAATGGTGCTGAAGTGACCATGAAAAGCAGCAGCAGTGCCGAAGTCTACCGTGCTGCTGTGCCGTTGCAGGGCTAAAGACTGGTAGCTGATAACAAACCGCTATCAAAGTAGTTTGCCCGGCATTTTAATTTAAGTTATTTTTGCAGCTATAATCAATAAAATGAAATCTAATAAATCACTTATCTGGACGATGGTTGCGCTGATTGTTATCGCTGCGCTATACCGAATTATTCCCGGTCGCCCCTGGGGTTTTGCCCCGCAAATAGCCATGGCTTTATTTGGAGGTGCGGTTATTAAAGATAAAAAATGGGCTTTTGCATTGCCTATATTCTCCATGTTTTTATCAGATTTGCTCTACCAGGGTTTATACAATGCCGGTATATCGCCCATCTATGGTTTTTATGATGGTCAATGGCTTAATTACAGTCTCTTTGCAATAATGGTGCTGATAGGCTTTATGGTTAAGAAAATTAACGTGGTAAATGTTGTTGCGGCATCTTTGGCAGCCCCTACTGTTTTCTTCTTGCTGTCAAACTTTATTACCTGGAGTGGTTTGGCAGGTGGTTTGCGCGGCTTAAACCGGCCGTTTACTTTCCCGGGTTTATTAATGGCATACAACGATGGGTTGCTTTTTTACAAAGGCACATTACTGGGCACCCTGTTCTTTAGCACCCTCTTGTTTGGTGGCTATTATCTGCTGACAAAAAATAATCAGGCTGCTGTAAAAGCAGCGCATGCATAAACACATTTTCCCTATGTGTTTTGGAAAGCTATCCTGTTAACACGGATGGCTTTTTTATTGGCAGGAAGCGTTTACTGCAGCCTGCCTTTACAAGGCATAGCCTCACTAAAAATTCGAAAACACACAACGATATTATTTTTAATCGGTACAATTTTTTTGTTCGTCTGCCTCCAACTGTTTTTTCACTTTTGCCGAAAGTTGTTTGGTTGTCATAACGGTTCTGATTCGCTTCCGCCAAAAGATGTTGGTCACCGTATCGGTTATGGGTCTATTCAGTAAACTGTGTGGGTCTATCCAGGGAATGTAAATTAGATTGTGTAAACAGCGCTTTGGAGTTTGGCCATAGCTGGTACACGGAGCAACCGCCTGTTAATTTTCCGCCTCATATGCTTCATCAATCAATAAGTTCCGGCCATCTGCGGCAGTAGTAGCCAATATATCACAGCGGTTGTTGAAAGCATTGCTGGCATGGCCTTTTACCCAAATAAATTTTATACGATGTTTCTTGCTCAGCTCGTAATAGCGCAGCCATAAGTCCTTGTTCTTTTTGCCACCTTTAAAATTGCTGGCAATCCAGTTTTTTAGCCAACCCTGTTCTACCGCTTTTACAACATACTGGCTATCGCTGTAAACGGTTATATCAATGCCTTCTTTTGTCAGGGCTTCCAATGCAGCAATAACGGCCATCAGTTCCATACGGTTATTGGTGGTTTTGCGGTAGCCCTGCGATAATTCTTTCTCCGTGCTGCCCCATTTTAATATTGCCCCATAACCACCCGGCCCCGGGTTTCCGCGTGACGCACCGTCTGTATAAATAATCAATCCGCTGGTAGACATAGTTCTGAGTTTATAGCTCCTGGTTCATAAGTGCCTTAACGCAGCAGGCTAACGCACAATTATAAATGCAGCATTTGCTATACTTCAATTTCGCCTATTAAATAGGTTACCGCATTACCGCTCATTAAAACGCGGTTGCCGGCCAATTCACAATCCAGATAGCCACGCCTCCTGGAAAGCTGGACGGCTTTGAGGATTGTTTTATTTAACACGCCCGCCCAATATGGCACCGTAATGGTATGCGCCGATCCTGTTACCGGATCTTCATCAATGCCGCTTTGCGGGTAAAAGCAACGTGAAACAAAATCCGCCTCGTCACCTGCAGCAGTTGCTATAACACCACGGCACGGCGTCTGCGCCAATGTTTTAAAATCAGGTGCAAGACCTTCAATCATTTTTTGGGAAGGCAATACCACCATATAATCAAACGAGGTCTTAAATACAGGTGCCGGGTCAATGCCGAGTCCTTCAAAAATACCTGCCGGAACATCATGTACTGGTTCCGGAGCATTGGCCGGAAAATCAAGCATCAGCTTACCACCCTCCAGTTTCGTTACTTTAAGCGGGCCGCTTTTTGAGTGAAAGGTGATGCTGTTTCCGCTATGACCGAGTACACTGAATAGTATATGCGCCGATGCAAGTGTTGCATGCCCGCATAATTTCACCTCTGTACCGGGTGTAAACCAGCGAATATGGTAGTCGTCATTTTCTTTCAGCAAATAAGCCGTCTCACTCAGGTTGTTTTCCAATGCTATTTTTTGCATCAGCTCATCGCTCAGCCAATCCTGCAAAGGACAAACAGCAGCGGGATTGCCCCCAAATAATTTATCTGTAAATGCATCCGCCTGGTAAATAGGGATTTTCATGATACACTATTTTATTTCAGAAATACATAATTATGAATAGCTGTTGCGTATGGATTCAGCTGCATGTTGTCAATAGAAATATAAGGCGTGCTGCTTACATCTTGCATGCTGCGGTGAAAATACCTGGAAGCTTTTGCGGCCTGCAATTTGGTAAAATATTTTTTTGCAAGCATGATGCGGCCATGGGTTGCATAACGCAATGTATTGTCTACCATTTCGGAGCAATACATTTTATTGGCTTCGTCAAGGTTAAAATAATGATCAAACGAAACCTTTTTCTTGTAGAGGCTGTCAAGGTATTGCACAGCAGCAGTAGTTTCTTCTGCTGTCAATTGATACCTGACGATACCGAAACCAAAACATTTATTTGGACTGGCAAATTTTTCAAGGGGCTCCAGCCGCATGGCGGTATCTGCTTTTGGTTCATCCAGATCGGGCGGGGTAATATGATATATATACACACTGGTATCTTTTACAATGGCCATACCGGCATGAGAATAGGTCTTGTCTTTATCTGATAGTTCACGTATACGGTAGCTGGTAAAATCTTTTCCGCTTCGCATGATTACATCACCGGTTTGTATACCGGCTTTGGCATCGTTGATTATTTGCCGGTTCAGTACCCGTATGTCTGAAGAAAATTGTTGCCCCCCGCCATTACCACAAGCCTGTAGTAATACAATCATGCACAAGAATAAGACATAGCTGTATTTCATAATTGATGCTGCGGTAATGAGGACAAAAAAACCGGCCACTCATACAGGGCCGGTTGTATAGAATTACAATAAATTATTTGCTGATAAAAGACAATGCATCTATTCCTACTTCACCTGCATTGATGCCATCGGGGCCACCATCCGGTACAAAATACCTGAAAGCAAATCGCCCGTTTACAGTACCGGTAATGCCTGCAAGCGTGATGGTGTATTTTGTCCAGGTAGTTGGGTAACCCCCAAATGAAAGACCCGCATTGATATCCAGTAACAGCGTAGAAAAATCGCCCACACTGGTCCATAGTTTTCCGGTATTGGTAGAAGGGGTGCCAAAGTTGGCCCTTACCTGTACCCGGTCTGTACCGTCCTTAATGGCAAAAGAACCATCATCAATCGCATCCCTTGTATAAAAAACAATCTGGTCGCCATTCTTCATTTTTGTAGCGGGAGAGATTAGCCACACGCTCATATTGGCTACTGCAGCACCGGCGTAAAAATCACAACTGATAAAATCGTTGGGTGATCTTGATGAAGAAAATGCCGGGAACCCAACTATATAATCCAGCCCGAGTGTTGCTTTGTTGGTAGATTCATACCTTCCCTGTCTCCACGCTTCTGGTCCTACTTTGTCACTGTTATTAATAATAACCCATCCCTTGCCGCCGAGGCTTCCTGCATCATCAAATTCTTCATTCCATGAATTGCTTACTACCACCGGCCTGTTGGGATCTTTTACTTCCTCATCTTTTATACAAGCCGACAGCATGACTGTAATAGCCATCAGCAATGATGCAGGTACTAGATATTTATTTTTCATGTTCTTTTCTTTAAAGTTGTGTTCAGAAACGGTTTACCTGGCACTGATGTAAGCCACACTGTCAATTGCTACAGCAGTTCCCAAACCATTGGAACCACCGCCTTCAACAAAATAACGGAAAGCAAAACGACCGTTTACAGGAGCAGGCAGGTTATCAACTGTTGCTTCAAATCTTGTCCAGGTAGAAGGATAAGCCGTAGGGTCAAACAATGAGGTAGTGCTGTGATAAAAAGCGTATTTGGGATTGATGTCAAGTATCAGTTTTGCAAAATCACCAGGATCAGTTCCGGTTCCTACATTGGTTCCATCATTATAGGTATTAACCCTTACCTGCAGACGGTTAGCATAATCCGTAGAATCGGTGGTTGCAGTCGGCAATAACAGACCTCTTGTATAAAACACAATTTTATCGCCAGCTTTGATCAAAGTAACCGGTGATACTACCCAGTTGCTGATGATACCGGATGCTGCAGAAGTGCTTGTATAATCAGCACCGATATATCCAACATAGGTTCCTTTTGATGACCAGGCAGGAAAAGGGATGGGCGCAGGAAAACCAGTGACTACAGGATTATTGAAAAGTCCCTGTGCCCAGAAGCCGGTTCCCTTGGGACTTGAAACGTTGTAATACCGCCAGCCTTTATCATATGCTGCATTGATGCTGTCAAATTCCTGTGTAAACGATACGTCTGGCGGCGGGGGCGCTACGGTAAGATATTTATCATCACCGCAGGAAAGAAATACCACTGCAATGAAAGAAAAGGGAAATAGAAAATGCTTCAGGGTATTTTTCCTCATAGTAAGATAGTTAGTAGGTAAATTTTGGTGAAAATAGTCATTTATGATTTAAATAAAAAATCACAGGACGCTGGTTTATACCTGGAAAACGCCGGTCTTGAATAGAGGCAAATCCGGGTTGTGATTAGCTGCATGGAGACCTTCATATATTACTTTCCTGGTATCTGCAGGGTCAATAATACCATCTACCCAAAGCCTTGCAGCAGCGTAATAAGGGCTGGTCTGTTTTTCATATTTTTCTTTTATTTCATTAAGCAATTTTTGCTCATCTGCTTCGGTAATAGCCGTGCCTTTTGCTTTCATTGAAGACACCTGTATCTGCAGCAGCGTTTTGGCTGCCTGCTCCCCACCCATCACCGCTATTTTTGCAGTAGGCCAGGCATAAATGAAACGGGGATCATATGCTTTGCCGCACATGGCATAATTGCCGGCGCCAAAAGAATTGCCTATTATAATCGTTATTTTAGGAACAATGGAATTGGCCACTGCATTCACCAGTTTTGCACCGTCTTTTATAATACCGCTGTGCTCACTTCTTGAACCCACCATAAAGCCGGTTACATCCTGCAAAAAAACCAATGGTATTTTTTTCTGGTTACAGTTCATAATAAACCGGGCCGCTTTGTCGGCACTGTCGTTATAGATAACACCGCCCAGCTGCATTTCTCCTTTTTTGTTTTTTACGATGAGCCGCTGGTTGGCTACTATGCCCACGGCCCAGCCGCCAATTCTTGCATAGCCGCACACAATTGTTTTGCCGTAATCTTTTTTGAAGGGTTCAAATTCAGAATTGTCTGTAATGCACTCAATCATATCCGTTATATCATAAGGCCTGGTATTGCCTTCAGACATGATGCTGTATATAGCGGAAGCATCTTTAAGCGGTTCACGGCTTTCAATCCGGTCAAAACCTGCATCCTGGTTCATGTGCCCAAGCCGTGAGATTATCTTTTTAACCTGGTCGAGGCACTCCTGTTCTGTAGCAAATTTATAATCGGCAATACCGCTCAGTTCCGTATGGGTAACGGCGCCGCCCAGGGTCTCGGCGTCAATTTCTTCTCCAATGGCCGCTTTTACCAGGTAAGGCCCGGCTAAAAAAATGGAACCGTTGCCTTCTACCATCAGTGTTTCATCGCTCATAATGGGCAGGTAAGCACCCCCTGCCACACAGGCGCCCATTACCGCAGCAATTTGTGTAATGCCCATGGCGCTCATGGTAGCATTGTTGCGGAACACCCTTCCAAAATGTTCCTTATCCGGAAAAATTTCATCCTGCATGGGTAAGAAAACACCGGCACTGTCTACGAGGTAGATTATGGGCAGGCGGTTTTCCATGGCGATCTCCTGCATACGCAGGTTTTTTTTGCCGGTAATAGGAAACCACGCGCCTGCTTTTACGGTTTGGTCATTTGCAACTATTACACATTGACGGCCGCTTACATAACCGATGCCAGCCACCGTGCCACCACTGGGGCAGCCACCATATGCCTCATACATTTCGTAACCGGCAAATGCGGCTGTTTCAATAAAAGGCTTATCTGTATCGCGCAGGTATTCGATGCGTTCACGGGCAGTGAGTTTCTTTTTTTCATGCTGCTTTTCAATGGCTTTTTTACCACCACCCAGCGCCACTGCAGCAAAGCGTTGCTGCAGCTGGCTCAGCAGCAGTTTCATGGACCGCCCGGATGAACCGTTCGGACGGGCATCTTCGTTTTTATTTTGCGCTATGTTCATAGGTTTGTATTTATCGTTTTGACGAGCTTACTTATATTACAGCAAATTAGTTTTTCTTTTGGTATAAAAACAGCCGGCACATTTTACAAACTAATTTATGGCAGAAACATTTTAGTTTTGGCGATGCACACAAAAAAGAAGGCCTGGCTGGTAGTAATGGCCGTGGTTGTATTCATCAGGATTTTTTCCCTGTTTCCCCCTGCAGTCGAAAAATATTATTCAACCGGCGTATATCCCTTCCTTAGCCGTACACTCCGCTTTTTATTTGGTTGGTTGCCATTTAGTGCAGGCGATTTACTTTACCTGGCCGCGGGCATTTACCTGCTGGTAAAATTGTTCCGCTTTGTACGCAGTATTGTTAAAAGAAAAGCCAGTAAGGCATTTTGGTGGAATGGCGTGCGCTGGCTGGCATTTTACAGTTTGCTGGTATATGCGGTATTTAATATGTTTTGGGGAATGAATTATAACCGCCTGGGTACAGCCTACCAGATGCAGCTGCAAATGAAACCTTATACCACTGCTGAACTGCAGCAGGTAGTCAGCATTATGGTAGAAAGGCTTGACTCAACAAATGTACAGGCCTTGCAAACGAGAGATGTTTACTTGCGCAACGCACCTCTCTTTGCCGAATCTTTCCAGGGGTACCAGCTTGCAAAAAAACAATATCCGCATCTTGTTTATTCAACCAGGAGTGTAAAAGCGTCTTTGTTTAGTTACCTGGGCGATTACATGGGTTATACCGGGTACTACAATCCCTTTACGGGTGAAGCGCAGGTAAATACTACCGTGCCTGTATTTGTACAACCGTTTACCACCTGCCACGAAATGGGCCACCAGTTAGGTTATGCCAAAGAAAACGAAGCCAATTTTGCCGGTTACCTCTCCGGTAAATCTTCTGCAGATGCAGCGTTCAGGTATTCGGTGTATTTTGAACTGTACAGCTATGGCTTCCGTGAATTGTATGGCCGCGACAGTGTACTGGCCATTGCGTTGAACAAACAGAAACCGCTGCAGGTAAAAAAAGATATCATTGCGCTGCGACAGTTTTTTGATGCCTATAAAAATCCCATTGAGCCTTATATCAGAACTTTATACGGACAATATTTGAGGGCAAATGAACAACCATCGGGGATGCAGAGTTATAGTGAGGTAATGGCTTTTTTAATTGCCTACTACAAAAAATATGGGGCGGAGGCATTGTGATATTTGCAGCAGTGAATGCTGCGGGACTATATTAGCAGCGCCATGTGTTTCGCGGACAACACTGGTATACAGATTGATTGTGGCAACCCGCAATTGATGCTGCGGGCCTGAAGATGGCCGTTAGATAATAATTACTGAAATTGTATAATATGAGTAATACTGTAAAACTTATCATTTCAATTGTGCTGGCAGTTGGCATTGGCTCACTGGGTGGTATTTTTACGGCGCCGGAAATTCAAAGCTGGTTCTTACATTTAAACAAGCCCGCCTGGAACCCGCCCAACTGGCTGTTTGCACCTGTATGGACAAGCCTTTACATTATGATGGGCATTGCCTTTTACCTCGTATGGAAAGACCCTTCCAACACCGATTCAAAAAGATGGGCCATCATTATTTTTATTGCCCAGTTTGCGCTTAATTTCTTTTGGTCTTATATTTTCTTCCGGCAGCACCAGATGGGCTGGGCTTTTGTAGAAATTGTGGTATTGTGGGTGGCCATTCTTTGTACCATCATTGCTTTTAGCAAGATCAATAAAACTGCCGCCTGGCTGCTGGTGCCTTATATCAGCTGGGTAAGTTTTGCAGCTGTTTTAAATTATACTATCTGGCAACTGAATGCGTGAATCGTGAATCCTGAGGCGTCAGTGGTGAGTCCTGCGGCGGTGTTTTTTGCCGCGCTTTGCGACTGACGTCTCACGACTGACATCTCACGCTTAAAACTTATTCTTCCACATCATACTTTCAATGGGCTTATTGGGCTGGCCGCTGTATTTAGCGTCTTTTTTCTTGTTATAGGCTATTTCAATTTCTCCCTCTACCGGAAAATAAATTAATTGGCCAATGGGCATGTACTTATAAATGCGCACCGGTTGTTTTACAGAAATCTCCAGTGTCCAGTTGCCGCAAAAACCTACGTCGCCCTTGCCTGCGGTGGCATGTATATCAATACCCAGCCGGCCGGTGGAAGATTTGCCTTCCAGGAAGGGTACATGCGCATGCGTCTCGGTATATTCCTGTGTTACACCAAGATAGAAAACCTGCGGCTGCAGGATAAAGCCTTCTTCAGGTATTTCAAAATATTCTATCAGGTTATGTTTCTTTGCATCCAGTATTTCGTCTTTGTATTTGGCAAGCCATTTGCCAAGATGAACATCATAGGAATTACTGCCAAGGCATTCACGGTCATAAGGTTCTACTTTGATGGTTCCTTTTCCAATTTCTTCCAGTATTCTTGTGTCCGACAAAATCATTATAAGCAGGTTGGTTTTTGATGAACAGAAATTAAGTCTTAAATCTGCAAGCTAAATCTTAAATTGTTTAATTGCCACTGGTTTATCAACATAATATCAACGAAAGTACCCGGCTCGCCGTGTGGCATATTACCGAACCTGAAACTTACTTCCTGGAGAAAGTGCCATTGAAGAAAGATGTGTCTCACCCGCACAAAAGACTGCAGCACCTGGCCGGGCGGTACTTATTGTTTTTTTTGTTTGAAGAATTTCCCCTGAAAGAAATACAGATAGCAGATACGCGAAAGCCCTTCCTGGAAAATGCACAATATCATTTTTCTATTTCTCATTGTGGCGACTATGCAGCGGCCATTGTAAGTAAAAAACAAAGAGTAGGAGTAGATATAGAATTGGTAACGCCCAAGATTGAACGCGTAAAACACAAGTTTACCACGGCGGATGAATTGCTTTTTTTAAATGATGAATACAAAGCTTTCCTGGAGCAATTTGGCCTGAAAGAAAAAATGGAGCAGGAATTTCTCACTATGCTCTGGAGTGCCAAAGAAACTATTTTTAAATGGTATGGCGACGGCCAAATGGATTTCAGGCAGCATATGCAGCTCAATGGTGCCATTAGTTTTTCTGCAGATGAACAGATCTCGCTGCCATTCCTATTTACTAAAAACGAAATGCGCTACTTTACCGTGCACGCCAAAATGTTTGGCGGCTTTGTGCTGGCCTGGCTTAACACATAGTCATCAGTCTTTAGTCGGTAATTCTTAGTCTGTTTGCTTCGTTGCTGTACGAAGTCTCCGGCTTCCTACTACTTATGTTCTTAAGGATCTCCGACCCGGCTGTTGTTGAATAATCAACAACTGCATTTTAGCTATTCCAACACTTTTAAAGCCACAGGCTTTGAAGAACATAAACTCAACAAAGTCGGAAACTTTTTACAGCACGGTACATAGTTCGTAGTATGTAGTTCTTAGTCAGTTTGCTTTAATAGTTCCTGGTTGTGGGTCCGTAGTTATAGTTGAGATCTGCGCTCAAGAAGTACGAACTTCCGAACCGGGAACTATGCACTAATAACTGAAGATTAATCCAGCAACTTCTCATCCTCTTCATCGGTCAAAGCCAAATCAATTGTATCCTGGCCGGCAATGCCGTCAATAGAACCGCGGATGTGCGCAGCGTTCAGCAATACTTTTTCAAGTTGTTTCTCGCGGGCCTTCCACATTTTTTCCATCGCATCCCGCTCTTTCTGAATAGAGATACGCATACTCATAAACCCTTCGCGCACTGCCTTCCATTGTTC
This sequence comes from Chitinophagaceae bacterium, assembly GCA_039916305.1. Taxonomy (GTDB): domain Bacteria; phylum Bacteroidota; class Bacteroidia; order Chitinophagales; family Chitinophagaceae; genus JACMLD01. The sequence goes on from JBDSLR010000019.1 coordinate 127,932, forward strand.
GGCAAATTCATTGCTGGTAAGATAATCATACAGCAAGTGCATTTTATCGCCCCGGTTCTGCTGGTTTTTGGCGGCCTGGAATATTTTGATGATTCCATCACGCAATACGGCAATCATGGCTTTTGCTTCGGCGAAGCTGCAAATCCAAACCCCGTTTTTCTCGCCAAACCCGTCCATATCTTTGGGCATTGCCTGGGTTACAATGACGGCTACATCGGCGCCGGTGCTACGCATATCAGTTCTTAGTTTCTCAATCCAGTCTGTCGAAAAATTATTGGTACGCTTGCTTTCATAAATAATCCTGCCGCATTCCTGCCCAAAATTGTTGCGCACCGTTTGTATGCAATCGGCGCCTTTTACACCCTTTCCTACTTCGCTGATTACATCAAACGGAAAAGCACTGTGCAACATAGCTTCCAGTGCCAGTTCCTGCACTTCGCCCTGCAGCTGCATAGAACCCTGTTCGGCCTTGCGCCGCATTTCTTCTGCCAGTTTCTTCTGGTCGTCCAGTTGTTTCTCCAGTTCTTTTAAACGCATCTGGTAATCAGTTTCTTTGGCAGCACTTTTTTGCTCTTCCAGTTTACGGAGTTCTTCAGATAATTTACTGCGTTCCTGCTGCAGGGTTTTTTGCACGGATATCTCCAGCTCCGCCTCCCTATTCTTAAGGGCCTGTTCTTTTTGCAGAAATTCCAGTTCTTTTTGGCGGCTCAGTTTCAGTTTCTCTTCATTGTCTTTATTATTTTGCTCCAGCAACTGCACTTTGTTCTCAAAATCGGTGACAATGGTTTTGCGCAGGCTGGTTTCCAGGGTTTGTTGTAACTGGATTTTCTCCTGCTGAAGTTTTTGAGAGAATTCGATCTCTTTCTTTGCGGCCAGGGCTTCATATTCCGCTTCCCTTTTGGCCAGCTCGCTGTCTTTTTGCTTTTTATAGAGCTGCATTTGTTCCCGCAATTCCTTTTTATATTCTTCAGAAACGGCTTCTTCCATCGGAAACTGCTGGCCGCATTTAGGACATTTTATATCTGTAGGCATTGACCGGTTATTTTATGCAAGTTTACGAAAACAGCGCTTCAACAAAAGTATTTCTATATGCTAAACCGGTCAGCCCAACAGCCTCTGCATATCAGACTATGTATTAATTAAGTACGTTCTTACAACGGCGTAAGCGAAGCATGCCGGGAATTGCACAAACCCACCAGGAGGGCTGTGTCTTTTTTCATGACAATATTCTTCCCTTTATGCGCAAATTTTTAGCATCAACTTTGTTCATAAAAAATTAATAACGGATATTTGACAAACCAAGAAGCCTGAGAACCTTTTTGCTTGCAAAGTTGATTGGTCCGTCCCCGTTGGAATGCTGCTAAACTTGTCTATAAAAGCATTTTTAATAAGAAATAAGCCGTTTTTTAGATGAACGGTCAAGCCCGGCGGGCAGAAAGCGTATATTTTTGACTAAAAATCAAATATGTTCAAAAATACAAGTATTTTTGCCGGTCTTTTACATTAATATAAATTAGTATTCTTTTACACAAAGAAATCGCCCAATGCAAAAAAACTTACAGCACAAAATTGCGAGGTATAAGGACGTAGCAGAAGTAAAAGCAAAAAATTTATACCCTTATTTCAGGGTAATTGAGTCGGGGCAGGATACAGAGGTGAGAATGAACGGTAAACGGATGCTTATGTTTGGCTCCAATTCCTACCTGGGATTGACCAGCCACCCTGCCATAAAAGAGGCAGCTAAAAAAGCCATTGATAAATATGGCTCAGGTTGTGCCGGATCCCGTTTTTTAAACGGCACGCTTGATATTCACATAGAATTGGAGAACCGGCTGGCACAATACACTGGTAAAGAGGCTGCTGTAACCTTTAGTACCGGATTCCAGGTAAATCTTGGGGTGTTATCCAGCATTGTTGGACGAAATGATTACCTCATACTGGATGAATATGATCATGCTTCCATTATTGATGGCAGCAGGCTTTCCTTTGCCAAAGTGATTAAATACCGCCATAACAATATGGCCGACCTGGAACAGAAACTCTCCGGTATGCCAGCAGAAGCCGTAAAACTGATTGCAGTAGACGGTATATTCAGCATGGAAGGGGATATTGTTAACCTGCCGCAGATTGTGGAACTGGCAGACAAATATGGCGCAAATATTATGGTAGATGACGCCCATAGCCTGGGTGTGATTGGCGATAAAGGTGCCGGCGCTGCTTCTCATTTTGGATTGACGGAGAATGTAGATCTGATTATGGGCACTTTCAGCAAATCACTGGCTTCACTGGGTGGTTTTATTGCTGGTGATGAGGCTACCATTGATTACCTGAAACACAATGCAAGATCGTTGATTTTCAGCGCCAGCATGACCCCTGCTTCCGCAGCGAGTGCACTGGCCGCTTTAACCATTATTGAAACAGAGCCGCACCATATGACCAATCTATGGAACAATACCCGCTATGCCAGGAAACTACTGGAGGAAAATGGCTTTGACCTGGGTACCACAGAAAGTCCTATTTTACCTATTTACATAAGAGATAATGCAAAAACTTTCATGGTTACCAAACATCTAGAACAAAATGGTGTTTTTGTTAACCCTGTTGTTTCTCCGGCGGTACCGTCTGATGCATCTTTAATCCGGTTTTCATTAATGGCAACACACACGTTTAGCCAGATAGAAGAAGCCGTGGACAAACTGGTAAATGCAGCTACAGTGGCGGGTGTGGAACTTATCAAGCAGAATGCATGAAAAGAATAGAAGCAGTAAGTTCTTCCTCCATGCTGAAATCTTTTATTGATTTTGGGCACGAGCTGTATAAAAATGATGTCAATTACGTACCTGAATTATTTATAGCGCAAAGGGATATACTCACCCCCGGAAAGCACCCGTTTCATGAACACTCTGTTGCGCAATTATTTCTTGCCTTTGATGAAAAAAAAATTACCGGGAGAATTGCTGCCATATTAAATAACAACCACAATACATTCAACAAGGCCAACGATGGTTTTTTTGGTTTTTTTGACTGTATCAATGAAGATGATACCGCTTCGCTGTTGTTTAAAGCGGCAGAAGACTGGTTAAAGGCTAAAGGTGTACACAGCATGATTGGGCCGGTAAACTTATCAACCAATGATACCTGCGCTATGCTGATTGAAGGATTTGATTCACCGGCGGTAGCCATGATGACATACAATGCACCTTATTACCGTGAATTAATAGAGCGGCAGGGTTTTCATAAAAAGATGGACCTGATTGCTTATCATTTTGTGGTGGCGGAACGTGATGAAAGAAGGCTTAAAACTGTAGACCTGATAAAAGAAAGAATTGAACGGCGTGGTATTATTTTCCGGCCTATCAATCTTAAAAAATTTAAGGAAGAAACAGATCAGATCAGGCAGATATACAATGCTGCCTGGGATAAAAACCTCGGTTTTGTACCCATGACAGAGAATGAGTTCAAATACCTGGCAAAAGATCTGAAGATGATTCTTGATAAAGACTTTTGCATGATAGCCGAGCATGACGGCAAAATGATTGGTTTTAGCCTGGCTATACCGGATATCAACCAGATATTAAGAAAAATAAAAAGGGGAAGGCTGTTTCCTACAGGCATATTTAAACTGTTGTTTCAGCGGAAGAGCATTAAAAAGATTCGCATTATCACACTGGGCGTAATAGAGGGTTACCGTAAAATGGGCATTGAAACGGTATTTTATGCAGAGATTATTAAGCAGGTGCAAAGAAAAGGGATCACAACAGCGGAAGCCTCCTGGGTACTTGAAGATAATTACCTGATGAATAAAGCCATACAGGATATCAATGGCAAGCCATACAAGAAATACAGGATTTTTGAAAAGCATATATGAAAAAGAAATTGCTGATTACGGGGGCAAGTGGTTTTTTGGGATACCATTTAATAGAAGCAGCTCTTTTAAAAAATTATGATGTTTATGCGGGCGTAAGAGGATCCAGCAGTACCGTACACCTGGACACGAATAAGGTGACCGTAATTCATCTGGATTTGTCCGATACCGATGGCACGAAAAATATATTGAAACAGCATGGCATAAAATATATAATACATGCCGCAGCGCTTACAAGGGCAAAAACTGAATCAGCCTATAATTTCTCAAACGCATTACTAACCCGTAACCTGGCTGTTGCAGCTGCTGACGCACAAATAGAAAAATTTGTTTTTATCAGCAGTCTTGCCGCATTAGGCCCTTCAGTAAACGGTGAACCTGTAAAAGAAGACGCCGTTCCCAATCCACTCACGTGGTATGGAAAAAGTAAACTGCTTGCCGAAAATTACCTGCGGGAAATACCCCAATTGCCATTCATTGTACTAAGGCCAACGGCTGTCTATGGCCCGCGTGAAAAAGATTTACTGCTACTGGTAAAATCTGTAAAGCGCGGCATTGAAGTATATATCGGAAACGGGAAACAGAAATTAAGTTTTGTTTATGTTAAAGATGTGGCCGATCTGGCAGTCAAATGTCTTGAAAGTAAAATTAAAGGTGAATTTTACAATATTGGTGATGGCAGGGTGTATGACAGGTACGGATTTGCGAACGCAGCAAAAAAAGCAACTGGCAAAAAGACCATCCGGCTGCAATTGCCCCTGGGGTTGTTAAAAATAGTAGCTGCCGGCATGGATAAATTATATAGCCGGAGCAGTAAGACGCCGGTATTAAATGAAGACAAGGTAAAAGAACTGACTGCGGCAGACTGGTCTTGCAGCATATTGAAAAGTCAGCATGAACTCGGCTTCCGGCCAGCATATGATTTAGAAAGCGGTATGGCGGAAACAGTGAGCTGGTATAAACAGAACAGGTGGATATAACTGGCCCCTGGGGGGAATGTATTAGCGGCATTTTGAGGCGAAAGCGTGGAAAAAAGGCGATGGTTATTGAGCCCTGCGGGCACTTTTACCGTATATGAACTGGCTATTATGATTTTTTATAAAATGATTGCTACCTGTGGTGGTATAGGAAAAATAAAAGGCGGTGGAACAATTGCTGCATTATTGTATACAATATTGTGGTACCTCATTCGTCCTTCTATTTATAATATGCCTGCACAGGTAATTTTTTTTATAGTGCTGACGGTGGCAGGTGTGTTTGTTTCCAATAAAATGGAAGCAAGTTGGGGTAAAGACAGCAGCAAAATAGTAATTGATGAAGTGGCAGGTATGTGTTGTACGCTCTTGTTTGTTCCGCATCAATGGCAGTATGCCCTGCTGGGTTTGGCAGCATTCAGATTTTTTGACATAGTAAAACCACTTTTTATTTCATCTGCTGAAAAGTTGCCCGCCGGCTGGGGTGTTATGGCAGATGATGTAGCAGCAGGTATTTGTGCTAACCTGCTGTTGCAGTTGGTGCTGGTTACAAATCTAATATAGTATGCTTACTTTTCTGAAGGCCCAGATGTCTTCTCTTATTGCTTCAGCAGCAGACTTTTTAATTACTGTTCTGCTGGTAGAATTAACCGGCACCCGGGTGGTATTGGCTTCTGTGGAAGGTACCATCAGTGGCGGTATCATCAATTTTATTATTAACCGTTCATGGGTTTTTGCAGAAGGAGAGAAAAAAGCCCGTGTCCAGTTATTCAGGTATGCGCTCGTATGGACCGGCAATCTGGCATTAAATGCTTCCGGCATGTATTTGGTTACCCACTACACCAACCTGAATTACATATTGTCAAAAATTTTTGTCAGTCTGCTGGTAGGTATTTTTTACAATTATTATCTGCAAAAGAAATTTGTTTTTAAATAGAAATAGAAATGGCACCGAAAAACCGGAACAGACGAAAAGGATGGGCAATATTAATCATCATGCTTGCATTTTTAAATGTAGTGCAGGCACAGCAGCAGGGGCTTATTGTTACAGGGCTTGTTACAGATTCATCAACAGGCCTGCCTGTATCCAATGTAAGCGTTTATTTTAAGAATGCAAGAGGCGTACGCACAGATTCTGCCGGCGCTTATTTTTTACAGTCAGATGCTGCGGTTACCTACATAGAATTTTCAATTGTTGGCTATAAGAAATTGCGCATTCCCATACAGCAGGATACCGGCACGCTTGAAATAAGCGTAAAGATTAAGCCGCTGTACAATGAGCTGAGCAATGTTACAATAACCAAGAAAAACAAGGCCAAATACAGTAACAAAAACAATCCTTCTGTTGATCTTATCCGGAAAGTGATCGACCATAAATCTGAAAACAGGCTGGAAGGTTATGCCTCGGCCCAGTATGAAAAGTATGAGAAATTGCAGGTCTCGCTCAGCGGTCTTGCTGAGAAACTGAAGAAAAACAGGTTTACCAAAAAGTTTGGTTTTGTATTCGACAATGGAGATACCATGAAGCTGGAAGGCAAATCGGTATCACCTGTTTACCTGGAAGAAACCATTTCAAAAAACTATTTTCAGAAAAAGCCGGAGCGCAACAAGACGGTAATTATTGCGCAGAAGAAAGTAGATTTTGGTGAATTTATAGATAGTAAGGGGGTGAGTACCTATCTAAACAGGTTATATGAGGATGTGGATATTTACAATAATAATTTATCACTGCTCACCAACCAGTTTTTAAGTCCGCTGGCAGATATGGGCCCTACTTTCTATATGTATTTTATAAAAGATACGGTGGAAGTAAATGGTGAGAAATTAATCCGCTTATATTTCTCTCCGCGCAATCCCAATGATCTTTTACTGCGTGGTACATTATTTATTACGCTGGACGGTAAATATGCCATTCAAAAATTGAATATACTGGTAAGCAAATATGCCAATATTAATTTTGTTCGTGAGTTGAAAATAAGCCAGGATTTTGAAAAAGGATCCAATGGACGCTACCACGTTTCTAAAAGTGATATCATAGCTGATTTTGGGCTGTCGAAAAATGGAGGAGGATTTGTAGGAGAGCGTAGTGTTTCGTACAAGGATTTTCAAACGGATGCTGATATCCCCGATTCTATTTTTGCTGGTCCCCGGTTGGAAGTGGCGGGAGATGCGCTTGCAAAGGGCGATGAATACTGGCTGCAGGGGCGCCATGATTCGCTTACACGTTCGGAGTCAAAAGTCTATTCAAATATCGATAGCCTGAAAAGAATGCCTTCATTCAAAAGAACACTTGATATTGCTACACTTTTCCTGGCAGGATACAAATCATGGGGACCTGTTGAGATAGGACCCGTGAGTACCTTTTATAGTTTTAACCCCGTGGAAGGTTTCAGGCTGCGTTTTGGTGGCAGAACTACGCCCAAGCTCAGTAACCGTTTTTATACTGAAGCTTATGCGGCCTACGGTTTCAAAGACGAAAAATGGAAATATTTTTTAAGCGGCACCTATTCGCTTAATAATAAAACCATCTATGCATTTCCATTAAATTATCTCCGCGCTTCTTTTCAGCGTGATACCAAGATACCAGGGCAGGAACTGCAGTTTGTACAGGAAGATAATTTTCTGCTGTCTTTTAAACGTGGCGACAATAACAAGTGGTTGTACAATGACATCTTCCGGTTTGATTATATGCGTGAGTTCAACAGTCATTTTTCATATTCCATTGGCGCTAAATACTGGAAGCAGGCGCCTGCCGGTAAGGAGTTTGTATATTCCAAACAGAACAATGGCTTCCTGGAGAATATTCCCGATATTACTACTGGTGAAGCGTCGCTTGAGTTACGCTGGGCCCCGAACGAACAATTTTACCAGGGCAAGCTGTACCGGATCCCCATCATCAATAAATATCCTATTATTAAGTTGCGCTACATAGCCGGCATCAAAGGTTTATTTGGAGGTGAATACAATTACCAGAGTATGAACCTGAACATTGCCAAACGCTTTTATTTATCGCAGTTTGGTTATACAGATGTAACAGCAGAAGGTGGTTATCTCTTTGGAAAAGTGCCTTTTCCTTTATTGTCTATCCATCGTGCCAACCAAACCTATACCTACCAGCTTAGTTCTTATAACCTGATGAATTTCCTGGAGTTTGTAAGTGACCGCTATGCATCTGTGAATATTGATCATTATTTTAACGGCTTTATTTTCAATAAAATTCCGTTGATAAAAAAATTGAAATGGCGTGAGGTTATTACCGGGAAAATTTTGGTGGGTGGTCTGCGCGATGAAAATAATCCCGACAAAACCACGGATCAGTTGAAATTTCCGGTAACAGACGGGGCCACGTCCACCTTTACGCTCTCAAAGGAGCCTTACGTGGAGCTCAGTGCAGGTGTTGCTAATATTTTCAAATTGCTCAGGGTAGATGTGGTAAAAAGGTTTAGTTACCTTGATCACCCCAATGTGCCGCAATGGGGTATCAGGGGAAGAATTAAATTTGATTTTTAATTGCGCTGCTATGAGTTTACGTGATACACTTCAACAGCTTATTTATAAAGTGATCAACCCATTTGTAAGGGTGCTGATAAAGCTGGGCCTTACCCCCAATGGCGTAACAACCATTGGCCTTATTTTGAATATCGGTGTGTCCATCATTTTTATTGCCGGTGCTGAAGAGGGTCACCGGGGTGATCTTTCTTATGTAGGCTGGGCCGGTGCTTTGATTTTATTTGCAGGTTTGTTTGATATGCTGGACGGGCAGGTGGCACGGTTGGGTAATATGGCTTCCTCGTTCGGGGCTATGTATGATTCTGTACTTGACCGTTACAGTGAAATGGTAATGTTCCTGGGTATTTGTTATTATCTGGTGGCCCATCATTATTTTTTGAGTTCTTTGTTTGCGTTTATAGCCCTTATTGGTTCCATGATGGTAAGCTATACCCGGGCGAGGGCAGAGGGGTTGGGCGTAGCATTAAAAGGTGGCCTGATGCAAAGGCCTGAGCGGGTAGTGCTGGTAGGCATTACAGCCCTCATCTGTGGTATTACAGCTAATTTTATTGGTGGTAATTACAAGTTGTTTGTGAAGGGAATACCCTTCCATATTTTTGAGACCATTTCTATTTTTACGATTCCCATCAGCATCATGGCTGTATTAACCAATATTACAGCTATCAGGCGATTAACGGATGCCAAAAAAGCGCTGGACGAAAAGGATAAAAAAGAGAGGACAATAAAAACCCCTGCTGCGGTCACTACGGTATTGCTTGTTTTGGTGGCTTTTTCCGGCCTGTCAACTGCGCATGCACAGCAGTCTGTTCCGGCCATTAAAAGCAATGTAATGGATACTTTTCCGGTACCTTCCAGCAGTAATAACCAGTTGTTTTATCTGCAGCGTACATCCAATAAGAATACCCTGGTTTATGATTTGAATTTTGTAAATGGCGCATTGGATAAAGAAGATCCGGTACATGTTTATTGGATCAGGTATTCAGAAAAAGGACAGCGTCAGGAACTTTCTTATATACAACGTACTTTTGCATACGGAGTAAAAGCAACAGCGCTGGCCAATGATGCCGGTTATGTAATGCATTTTGTGTCGTATAAAAAGTACCTGCTATACCTGGTTAAATCGGCGGTAGACAATAAATACCGCGTGTACACAACAGTTAATGCAAAGAAAGTGGTACTGAACCGCATTTTTATTAAAATTAACGGGGGCTCTTTCTGGTCGCCAAAAGTGGAATATGTAGAAATCAAGGGTACGGACCCGGCTAATGGCAAAGAAATTACAGACCGATTAAAAATATAACAGTATGCCTAAGAATTATATATCCAATGATTCCGACTCAACGCGGATGTTTAAAAATGGCTTTATGGAAAGCCTTTCCAAAGTACATTATACCGTACCGCTGTTTATTTACGTGCCCATTGTAGTCGTATTTATTTATCGCTCTTTTGCTGTGAAAGAGAATACACTTAGCTGGTTTTTTATATACCTGCTGGTGGGAGCTTTTATCTGGACCATTACTGAATATATTCTTCACCGGTATATTTTTCATTTTGTTCCCAAATCAAAATGGGGTTTACGCCTGCACTTCATCTTTCATGGAGTGCACCATGATTATCCGCGGGATGCGAAAAGACTGGTAATGCCGCCGTCTGCCAGCATACCACTTGCGCTGCTTTTTTATTTTCTTTTCTGGTGGCTGGTGCCAACACATATGATGGATGCTTTTTTTGCCGGCTTTCTAATTGGCTACCTGTTTTACGATATGGCACATTATGCCATTCACCATGGTAATTTTAAAAGCGGTATTATGAAAAGCATCAAGCAGCATCATATGCTGCACCACTATTCAGATTCCTCCAAAGGCTATGGCGTAAGTTCATCACTCTGGGACATTTTTTTTCAGTCAGGTTTTGATAAAGAAAAAAAGCAATAGCCCGTTTTTTAATGCCACCCAAACTATTTACCCCCCGCCTGATAATTTCCATGACCGCTATTTCGGCGGTCTATTTGCTGGTTTCTTATTTTTTAATTGGTTTCCGTCCAGAACAATTATTCCTGGTGATATTGTGTAACCTGCTGTTTTTTATTTCAGCCAGTACCAGGAGTTTTGTAACCGCCTTTGCTGTTTTCATTGTATACTGGATCATTTTTGATTACATGAAGGCTTTTCCCAATTACAAATATCACGCGGTGCATATTGAAAGTATCTATAATGCTGAGAAAAGTATTTTTGGTATTACAACCGCTACCGGCGCAGTAATTACGCCCAATGAATACTGGCAGCTGCACCCGCATGCATGGCTTGACATGCTGTCTGGAATCTTTTACCTGTGCTGGATACCCGTGCCATTATTGTTTGGTGTTTTCCTTTATTTTAAAAGGAGCAGGATTCAGTTTTTATATTTTGCGTACACGTTTTTGCTGGTCAACCTGCTGGGCTTCCTGGTGTATTATTCTTTTCCGGCGGCGCCGCCCTGGTATGTTACCAACTACGGTTTTGTTTTTAATCCTCATACGCCCGGCAATACGGCCGGCCTGGCAAGGTTTGATGCGCTGGTACATGCCAGTGTTTTCAGTGGATTGTATGCAAAGGGGTCAAATGTATTTGCCGCCATGCCGTCCCTGCATTCAGCTTACCCGGTCATTGTTTTTTACTATGCCGTAAAGAACAGGCTGGGCTACATGAATATTGTTTTTGGCGCAGTAGTGGTTGGTATCTGGTTTGCTGCGGTGTACACCAATCACCATTATGTACTGGATGTAGTAGCCGGGTTGCTGTGTGCTGTGCTGGGTATCTGGCTGTTTAACGTGATCCGAAAGAAATTTTTTCCCAAAAAAATAATTCCTGCTGCTGCGGCCATTTAATTGAAGGAAGCGAGCGCTGGTATGGCTATTTTCTGGCAGCCAATGCCGTCTACCATTACATTTACTATAAATTCTGCCCGCTTATTAAGGCTGGTGTATTGCATGTCTACATTAAGCGGCATTTCAAGTCCTTTAAAGGAGCTGACGATAAGGTAAGAGAGGGATTCGATATAGTCCTTGTCCATTTTTTTAAACTCTCCTTTTTTGATGCCTTCTATAATGATATCTTTTACCAGCACCACCTGCAGGGTATCATATTTCTTTTTGATGATTTCCATTTTACCCGCAAAATCAATGAGGTCTTTTTTAAGCACTTCATTCAGGTTGCACAGTTCGCTTATTTTTTTCAAACGCGTTCTGCAGTAGGCAATTAATTTTTCCTTGGCACCATATACGGCATTTGTTTCCAGGGTTACCTGCTTAAAAAATTCCGTCATTTCCTGGTGCACCACCGCTTCAAAAATTTCATCTTTGCTGGCAAAATAATAATAGAGTGCACCCTTGCATTTTCCTATCCGGGATGCAATATCATCCATGGTAGTTTTTTTCAGGCCCTGTTTTTCAAATAATACCCTGGCTGCAAACAGAATATCGGTTAAAACATTTTCATCTTTATTAAGGTGTTCGCTCATGACTTTTATAATATGCTGACTGGTACCGTGACCACCGTAAAGTTACGCAAGTATGCATAAATATTGGTACCCGCTTACGCCTAATTGAGAAATAACGGTTATGATTTTGTTAAGTAAGTTCAGGGAGAAAAAAGCAAAGGCAGCCATGTTGCAGGCTGCCTTTGTAATGTGCGGAAGAGGAGATTCGAACTCCCACGCCCGGTAAAAGGCGCTACCACCTCAAAGTAGTGCGTCTACCAATTTCGCCACCTCCGCAACAGGCTGCAAATGTAATAGAAAAGTTGATTAGTTGATCGGTTGATCATTGGATTGAGACTTGCACCATCTGCTATGCGACCGGCTTGGCCAGGATTATCCGGAAAGTGGTGCCCCTGCCGGGTTCTGATTGCTTTACAAACAGCTTTCCGTTATGAAATTGTTCTACAATGCGTTTAGATAAACTAAGACCCAGTCCCCAGCCTCTTTTTTTGGTGGTGAAACCGGGTTTAAAAACGTTGTTAATATTAGCCGCAAGAATGCCTTTGCCCGTATCTGTAACGTCAATATACAGGTCTTTTACATTGTCCCTGATATCAATAGTGATGGAGCCCTTTCCGTCCATTGCATCCAATGCATTCTTCAGCAGGTTTTCAATTACCCAGTCGAAAAGCGGCGGCGAGATGGCTGCAATGATAACTGCGCGGCCATAGTGGTTAAGCGAAAATTGTACCTTGCCGGTAGCACGCTTACTCATGTACTCCATCATGGTCTGAATTTCTTCTACTACATTCCGGGGCTCCAGTCGCGGTTTGCTGCCTATTTTTCCAAACCGGTCCGACACCAGTTTCAGGCGATCCACATCTTTTTTCAGCTCTGGTGTAATGCGCTCATTGCCAGGGTTGTCTTTCAGCATTTCCACCCAGCCTTCCAAAGAGGAAATGGGTGTGCCCAGCTGGTGAGCGGTTTCTTTTGCCATGCCGGCCCATACCTGGTTTTGCGTAGAAGTGGCGCGGGTACTGATGGTGATAATGGTAATGATAATGAACAATGCCACAATAAATAACTGGATAAGCGGAAAGTACTGTACTTCATTCAGCAAGCTGGTATGGCCGTAATAATAATAATCACGTTGCGTAGAATCCTGTGGATTGATATATTCTATGGGTGTGTTTTGAGAACGGAACTGCTTTAACTGGGCTTTTACATAGGTATCATCCTTCGCCACTTTTGCGGAATCAAGATTGGCGGAGGTAACAATTTCACCTTTTTCATTGGTGACAATAATGGGGATGGTTTTATTTTCGGGGATGATGAGCGTCACCATTTTGGTGCTTACCCCGGTAGAGTCATTGACCAGTAATTTGGTGGCTTCCACCCATTGCTCCACGCGCAACCTTTCTTCTTTAATGATTTTTTTTGCCAGGTATTGCGAATAAATAACGGAACTGCTTACAATAACAATGGCTATCAACGCCAGCCCTGTGCGCCAGTTTAACAAGGATGCTATCATGCACCGAATGTATATTGATTTTCTGGTTTTACTGGTAGCGAGCGCTGCATAAAATAAACCGGCGGGTGTCTGAAAACAAAAAGATTTTCCGGGAGGAAAATCTTTCAGCAATTAATAACAAGTACCCAGGAACGGAGTTGAACCGTCACTCGCATTACTGCGAACAGGATTTTAAGTCCTGCGTGTCTACCAATTCCACCACCCGGGTAGCAAAGCGCACTTAAAAAAGTAAGGCGCAAAAAAAATCCAAACTTGTGGTTTGGATTTTGGAGCGAAAGACCGGGCTCGAACCGGCCACCCCGACCTTGGCAAGGTCGTGCTCTACCAAATGAGCTACTTTCGCTTAATTATAAGAACTATTTTTTCGGACTGCAAAAATAGGGATTGCAGCCGTACAGAAAAATATTTTTTATGTTTATTTATACTGAGGGGTATAAAGCGTATTGCCGGGTACATTTACTTCAGGACGACCTTTGTAACGATGCGCCCACAAACCAAAACTGCCGCCCACAATAAATGCGACAATACAGAATACCTGCAGGTAAAACAGGAAAACAGAAGAGTTTACCCAGCTATATGCAAAATCCTTTTCTTTGGGGTCTTTGTATTCTATTGGTTCAAGTACTTCCATATATGTAATTATTCACGGCAAAAATAGCAGTTACGGTTTATATTTCACAGGTTTATGATACACAATTTCTGAAAATTTTCTTTTTCCCTGTATAAAATAAGCCCATACAATACTCCTGTTTAACCAGCCATTTAACGGTGTTATGCCGGTAGCTGTTTTTACCGTTCGTGTACCTTTTGTCAGCAGCCAGGCCACAAAGCCCACATGGGCCCTGAAAACGGCTATAAAGTAAGCGCCGTCCCCGCTGAACAAACTTTTCCACCCGGTTAGTCCATCCAGGGCAAGGCGCAATGGCAGTTTCCACAGCAACTGTGCCACTGGAAGGTTCTTAAACAGCATGATTAAATTATTCCTGAAATTGAGGTATACTTTTTGGGCATTTCCTTTAGGCAGGGTGCCACCTCCAACATGGTAAACCACTGCCTTTGGACAACTCATAATGCGGTAACCGCCAAGTTGCATCCGCCAGCACAAGTCAATTTCCTCCATGTGCGCAAAAAAGTATTCGTCTAACCCGCCACAGGCATGGTAAACTGAAGATCTTACAAACATAGCAGCGCCACTTGCCCAAAAGACAGTCGATTCATCATCGTACTGACCGAGGTCTGTTTCGCAGTGGTCAAAAACCCGTCCCCTGGCAAAGGGATAACCCAGGCTATCGATCCAGCCCCCGGCTGCGCCTGCATATTCAAAAAGACTGCGGTTACGCTCCATCAGTATTTTTGGCTGGCAGGCCCCGATGACCGGATCGGATTCCATTAACGCAATTACAGGTTCTATCCAGCCCGGCTGCACTTCCACATCTGAGTTGAGCAGTACGTAATAATCTGCCTTTACCTGTTTAAGCGCTTCATTGTATCCTTTTGCAAAACCAAAGTTCCGGGGAAGCAGAATAATGCGCACCGCAGGATAATGTTCCTGCAGAAAAGTAACCGAATCATCTGAAGAAGCATTGTCTGCTACAATTACCTGCACCTGCGCATAGGTGCTGGCCGCCACAGACGGTAAAAATTGCTGCAGGTAATGCCTGCCGTTCCAGTTTAGTATTACAATGGCTACGCTGGGTATCAAAATGGGTGGCTGCTTTTTTTAAATTAGTGAAAAGATAAAGTAATATTAAAACAGGTATACCATTTAAAAACGAAAAGATAAAAAATATCAGGCTGCAGCAACTGCATTCAAGTTTCAGGCTGGCAGGTTGAAGAAGATTAAATTCCCGCCAGGGTAATATAGTAATGCGTCCTAAAAAATGATTGGCTGATACCATACATCAACATACTATTTAAAATGCAATATGAGGATCATTGTTTTTGGGTAGAATTGATAAGCGCTTATTGTTGCCAGAGAGCGTTTGGTGTTTTTAATGAAAAGCTAATGCATTAAGTTGTCATGATAATTCGGATCACACATCAAAACGTATATATTTGATGATAGTAATAATTGTTATTTATTTCTTAAGAGCATTATTATTTACTGCTTAATAATTATTGATTCTTCTACCAAAACTACCTGAATGAGAAAAAAGAACCTCTTCTGGGGCAACTCCTTTGCAGGAATGCCCAAAAAGCTTTCGTTTTTACTATTGCTCGTCTTCGTTCACCAACTTTTACTGGCCCAGGGCGGCAATCCCATTGATGTGAAGGGTAAGGTTACTTCCGATAGTACCGGAACCGGACTGCCAGGCGCGTCTGTAATTGTCAAGGGTACCAGCACCGGTACCAGCACAAAAGACAATGGTGAATTTGAACTGAAAAATGTAATGCCATCCAGCATACTGGTGGTAAGTATTACCGGTTACAAGCCTATTGAACTTAAGGCCAGCCAGGTGAACAGCAAATTCCCCATTCGTTTATCTATTGATTCAAAAGAACTGGTAGATGTAATCGTTACGGGTTTTCAAAACGTAAAGCGGAACAAATTTTCCGGCGCCGCTGTAAAACTCCGTGCAGAAGACATCAAGCAGGATGGTGTGATTGATGTGAGCCGCATGCTGGAAGGAAGGGCTGCTGGTGTATCGGTACAAAATGTATCGGGTGCATTTGGTTCGGCGCCTAAAATCCGTATACGGGGTGCTACTTCTATTACAGGAGAAAACAAACCACTCTGGGTGGTTGATGGCGTAGTACTGGAAGATATCATCAATATCTCCAATGACCAGTTATCAAGCGGAGACCCTGCTACCCTCCTGGGCTCTTCTGTGGCAGGTATCAACGCCAATGATATTGAAAGCTTCGATATCCTGAAAGATGCTTCTGCGGCGGCCATGTACGGCGCCAGGGCCATGAATGGTGTAATTGTAATTACTACCAAAAAAGGAAAGGCTGGAAAAACACGGATAAATTATACCGGCAATTTCAGCACCCAGCTGAAGCCTTCTTATAATACCTATAACATCATGAATTCCGCCGACCAGATGTCCGTGTACGCACAACTGGAAAGATCAGGCTATTTGAATTATGCAAATACTGCCACTTCCGGCACCTCGGGCGTATATGGTAAAATGTATGACCTGATTGACACCTATGATCCGGTAAGCGGCAGCTTTGGGCTGGCCAATACCACCGAAGCCAAAAATGCTTTTCTGAAAAGATATGGCGCCGCCAATACCAACTGGTTTGATATACTTTTCCGCAACCAGCTGATGCAGGAACATTCACTGAGCGTATCTTCCGGTACAGATAAATCACAATCGTATTTTTCCATGAGTTATTATGATGACAAAGGATGGACGATTGCAGATAAAGTGAAGCGTTACAACATGAACTTCCGTAACACCTATAACTTTACGGATAAACTTTCAGTAGGATTTATTACCACCGGTTCTTACCGCCAGCAGAATGCGCCCGGTGCACTTTCGCGCAGCAGTAACCCGCTGGACGGATCGTTTTCACGCGATTTTGATATCAACCCTTTCAGTTATTCACTGAATACAAGCCGCGCACTCACGGCGTATGATAAAGACGGTAAACTGGAATATTTTAAAAGGAACTATGCACCGTTTAATATTATTGGTGAACTGGATAACAACAAATTGAATCTATCGCTGATAGATGTTAAAATCCAGGTGAACCTCAACTATACATTCAACCGGCATTTGCGGTATGAATTTATTGGTGCAGGCCGTTATGTAAAATCGGGCCAGGAAAGCCTGGTAAATGAAAAATCAAACATGGCCAATGCTTACCGCGCAGCCGGTAACTCCACCATCAGGGCCGCCAACCCTTTCCTGTATAAAGATCCGGACAGGCCTAACGATGAGGCACAGGTGGTGCTGCCATCCGGTGGTTTCTATAATACCAATGATAATGTGCTGAAAAATTTTGATATCCGGAACCAGATATATTACAATTTTAATATCAAAAAACATGGTTTCAGCGGGGTAGTTGGTCAGCAGGCCAAATCAACTGACAGGCAAACCGCTAATGCTACCGGTTATGGTTACCAGTATGAGCAAGGGGGCGTTCCCTTTGTTGATTACCGCATCCTGAAACAAAAAATTGAATCCAATTTCGTTTACTACGGTATGCAACCAGGCTACGACCGGTTTGCGAGTTTCTTTGGTGAGCTGAGCTATTCTTTTGACAGCCGCTTTAACCTGGGTGCGCATGGCCGTTATGATGGCTCCAACAAGCTGGGCAAAACACCCAATGCACGCTGGCTGCCCACCTGGACTGTGGATGGTTCATGGAACCTGGAGCAGGAAAAATTTATGGCCCGCTTTAAATTCCTGGATTACCTGAAAGTACGTGCCTCCTACGGCCTGACTGCCAGCCTTGGCAATGCCACCAACTCAGATATTATTTTACAAAGCCTGGTTACCAGCCGTCCCTACCTGGATGAAAAAGAAACCAAACTGATACTGCAGAATATTGCCAACTACCAGCTCACTTGGGAAAAATTAAAAAGTTTCAACATTGGCCTCGACGGTTCGTTTTTTAACAACCGCCTGAATATGTCGCTTGATTTTTATACCCGGAAAAGTTTTGGTTTGATAGACCAGGTAAAAACATCCGGTATTGGTGGTGAAGTATTCAAGAATGCCAACTATGCTGATATGAATTCACATGGTGTGGAGGTAATGGTGGGTGGGCAACTGGTAAAAACAAAGAACTTCCAGTGGCGTGCTAATTTTACCATGGGCTATAACAACAACAAAATTGTAAGGTCTGATAATATTCCGCGGATACTTGACCTGGTAAAGCCTGAAGGCGGTAACTTAAAAGACTACCCTACCAGTTCACTTTTCTCTATTGATTTTGCTAAACTTACGGATGCCGGCATTCCATTATCGCTTAACCAGGACAGTGTGATTAGCACCAATGTTTACCTGCAAAGCCAGGTGTCTAAATTCCTGCGGTATGAAGGCAGGGTAGACCCAACATTTACCGGCGGACTGAACAATAGTTTTACCTGGAAAGGACTCAACCTGAATGTTTTTGTAACCTACCAGGCCGGTAATAAAATACGCATGAGCCCGATATATAAATCGGCTTATTCTGATTTAACTGCTTTACCAACTGAACTCAATGATCGCTGGCTGATGGGCGGTGATGAGGCCATTACTTATGTGCCCGCCATTTCAGACAGGTTGTACGCTTCCAGGCTCACCGGTTATCCATATGCAAACTATAATAATTCACAGGCCCGGGTAGCAGATGGTGGTTTTATCCGGCTGAAAACAGTATCGCTGGGCTACCAGTTGCCACAGCAGCTGACCAACAGAATGAGGATTGGTTCTGCTTCTATTCTTGCTTCCGGTTATAATTTATGGCTTATCCATGCAGACCCATTGTTGAAGGGACAGGACCCGGAATTCTTTAATTCAGGCGGGGTTGCACAACCCATTCAGAAACAATTTACCCTGTCTTTAAGGCTTGGTATATAACAAGACAAATTGAAACAAGGATAAAAATATTATTATGAAATATGTAAAACATCTTTCGCTTTTACTGCTGCTGCCGGTTTTTTTCAGCTGCAATAAATTTTTGGAAAAAAACCCTGATGCAAGGGCAGAACTGAATACCGCGGAGAAAGTATCCAAATTGCTAACCTCTGCCTATCCCAATGCTTCTTTCGCCAGCTTTGCGGAAACCATGTCAGACAATGCCGGCGATAAACCAAAAATTGGTGTTGATATTGCACAGCTTGCTGCCTATACCTGGAGCGATTTGCTTGACGACAGCCAGGATACACCTGAGAATTACTGGAGTAGTTCATATGCTGCCATTGCTTCGGCAAACCAGGCATTGGAGGCCTGTAACAATGCAGTCAACCCGGCAGATTATGCGGCACAGAAAGGCGAGGCATTGGTGTGCAGGGCTTATGCGCATTTTATGCTGGTGAATTTTTTCTCTAAATCTTTTGATGCCACTACGGCTGCTTCAGACCCGGGTATTCCCTATGTTACTGAACCTGAAACAGTGGTGTTCAAAAAGTATTCAAGGGGAACTGTGAAAGAAGTTTATGAGAAAGCAGAAAAGGATTTACTGGAAGGTTTGCCTTTGCTTAACGATCAGAAATACACCGTGCCCAAGTATCATTTTACAAAAAAAGCTGCGTATGCTTTTGCTACCCGTTTTTTCCTGTTTAAGAAAGAGTATCAGAAAGCGGTTGATTATGCCAGCTTAGCCTTCCCCAATAATAGTTTTATACCCAGTATGCGCAAATGGCAAACTACTTATAAAGCATACACGTTTAATGAACTGGTACAGAATTACACACGTGCCATTGACCCTGCTAATTTGTTGCTGGTAGAAGCAGGTTCACTGTATGCCCGCACTTATGCAACCCGCCGGTTTGGCTGGAATACGCAGATACGCGGCGAAACGCTCCGTAGCCCCAATGCGGCTGGTACCGTTTCATGGATATATTCGCTTTACCTCTATAGCCAGGATGATTACTTTATTCCGAAATGGAAGGAGTTTTTTGCGGAGTCTTTTCCCGGTGCCGGCTATGGTTTGCCATACATAATGGTACCCCTGTTTACTACGGAAGAGGTGTTGTTTAACAGGGCCGAAGCATATGCGCAGCTGGGTAAATTCAGCGAAGCCATTGCCGATGTAAATACTTTCTGCAGCCAGCGGTTTACCAATTACAATGCGGCCACCCAGGGCATCACACTGGCAAAATCAAAAGCATTTTATAATACGGCCGATGATAAGCAGGCGATGATAAATACTATCCTGGATATGAAAAGGCCCGAGTTTTTGTTTGAAGGCCTCCGCTGGTTTGATGTATGCAGGAACAGGCTTACGGTAACCCATTCTTTTTCTGATGGCGGCACACCGGCGCAGACCATAACGCTTATCAACACACCGGATGATAAAAACCGGTTGTTACAGCTTCCACAGTCGGTTACTTTATCAGGCCTGGAACTGAACCCCCGTTAAACTATTGTAAACAAGAAACGCATTTATTTATGAAACTGATACTCAAATTAATACTGCTGTTGTTTATTCCTGGTTTCTTATTATTCCAGGGATGCACCAAGACAGAAACCCTTGATCCGGGTGATCCCCTGGGACTGGGCGGCGATAAGGTAACGGCAACGCAGATTGACAAATGGATACTGGATACGCTGACCACGCCCTACAATATGGAAGTGAAATACCGTTTCGATGAATTTGAAACTGCGCTGGATCGCACACTAACGCCACCTAAGGAAGAACAGGTGATCCCTATATTACGTGTGCTGAAGGACGTGTTTATGACGCCATTTCTCACCGAAGGGGGCAATACATTCTTAAAAACACATGTTCCCAAACAGATTGTACTTGTTGGCAGTCCCAGTTATAATTCAAATGGTACCATTACACTGGGCGAGGCAGAAGGCGGCAAGAAAATAATACTGTATACAGTTAATAATTTCAATGCATCCAACAGTGCCAACGTAAAACAAGTGGTAAGAACAATGCAGCATGAATTTGCGCACATTCTTAACCAGAAAGTGACCTGGCCCGTTGCTTTCAACCTCATCACCAATATTGATTACACGGCAGACTGGACCAACCAGACACTGCCCAATGCTTATGCAAGGGGTTTTATTTCACAGTATGCCAGGTCAGCCTACGGCGAGGATTGGGCAGAAATGGTAGCCACTATGCTGGCTGAGGGTAAAGCAGGTTTTGATGCCATTGTAAATGCAGCGGATGCGCAATCAACTGCACAGGGTTTGCCCAGCGCCACTGCTAAACTGCGTCAGAAAGAAGCACTGGTAGTAGCCTATTATAAAGAAGTCTGGAATATTGATTTGTATGCATTGCAGCAACGCGTTTCAGACGCACGGGAAGCTACAGCGCCTACCGCTTTTGTACCGCTGTACACTGTTTTTGGCGATGGCAAGCAATACAGCAGCATGAATATTTATCGTAACCAGCAAACATCTACCGCTTTTGCAACACTGTACGACAGAACCGCTGATACCCTGAAGTCAAAACCTTCCAATTATGTGCTGGACAGCTTAATCATTACCAAACCTTTTGCTGATACGGTATTGCTGCGGGTACGCTTTTTATCATCCAATGGCGCCAGTGTTTTTAATGGCAATTTCAGGTTTAAAGTTACTAGTGCTGCCAATGGCAGTATGACGTTCGGGCCCGTTATAATTCAACCGGCGCGGGGTACCCTGGAAAGCAATGCCAATGTTATTAAAGATGGCGTGAAACCCCTGACCGACTTCTTTACACAGTCTGTACTGGCGCTTGACTACAATGGCGGCAGGCCTAATACCAACCTGGTCACACAGACGGGTATCTTAAAAGTAGTTGGCAACGAAACCAATTATATACTGGGCCTGGTGAAGTAAACCAATCAATTAAAAGTTACCATTTATGAGAAAATATTTAATAGCCATATGCAGCAGCGTCCTCTTACTGGGCGCCTGTAAAAAGGATAATGATACGTTGTTTGATCAATCAGCAGATGAACGTTTATCAGCGGTGCTGACCGCTTTCCAGGATAAGCTGGTAAACAGTACAGATGGATGGAAGGCCATTGTAAACCCCGGTACGGCAGGTTCCTATTCATTTTATATGAAGTTTACCAACCAGAACCGGGTAACCATGATGTCTGATTTTAATGATAGCACGGCATCGGTATACCGCGAAAGCAGTTACCGTGTAAAAGGTTTGCAGCAGCCTTCCATTATATTTGATACGTATAATTATTTGCACATACTCATGGATCCTACACCATCTGTTAGCGGTGGAACAGCGGGTAAAGGCCTCGTATCTGATATAGAATATTACCTGCCAACAGCAATTAACCAGGCATTGCTGGGTAAACAACCGGATACTATTACCAGTCTTGCGCTAAAAGGCAGGTTTAATGGATCTGATATTATATTTACCAAAGCCAGCAGCGCAGAAGCTGCGTCTTATACTGCAGGCAACCTGAAAAAACTGCGGGTAGCAGTAAATGGCTATACGCAAACAAATAAGTATTTGTTTGTTGATTTTGGTGATGGAATTAAAATACAGGCCACTATCAATGCAACAGCAAAAACCATTACGTTTCAGTGGCTGAAAGATGGCAATGTATTTTCTTTTACTACCGGCTTTTCTTTTGCACTGGATGGTTTATTGCTCCGGTTGCCATTCACGTACAATAATTCTACCATTACAAAAATATTGTGGGATAATACAAAACTGAGCGGAACAGGTACAGGCTCCGGTACACCGGTTAATTTCCAGATTGCTCCTGCGCCCATTCTGCCTTTGTATTTGTTTATCGGCACCAGTATTACCGGTGTTTTATTGCCGCAGGCAATTACTTTTCCGGGTTGGTCAGATGATTTTAAAGCAAGAAGAGCCAATGCCGCCGCAGCCATGCTTGCTGGCGCTTACAAGTTAACCATGGGTCAAATGGATCATGTATTTACAGCAACTGCCATGACCATGAACGTGGATATTTTCCAGGGCGCCACCAGGTTTATTGCAACCTTTCCTTACGCATATTCAAAAACACCTGCGGGCGTATTTAAATTTACCGCCGGCGCCACTTCTGGCAATGCCGGGCTGATCATAGGTAATATGGCGCCCCTGCTGGCGCAGCGCATGGACGTGGATAATTTTACAGTGGATTATTTTACGGATGCCACAGAAGGCGTACTGGCTAAATTTACCAGTGTGCAGCATCCTGATTTTATTTTTACAGGAAGAATGAGATAATCTCCGGATAGAAATTAATAATAATGAAGCTGTCTCTTGTAAATAGAGGCAGCTTTTTTCATAAGACGAAATTAGCGCTTGAATGCAGTGCATGAAAGCCCCCATTATTAAGAGGTAAAAAAAACTACGTAAATTTGAACAAAGCACGATAAATAACCAACAACTATGTTAGCAATTGGAACAAAAGCACCGGAATTTTCACTGGCTACCACGCCCGACCAGAAAATACAACTCAGTCAGCTGAAAGGGAAAAAAGTAATCCTGGCATTTTACCCGGCCGACTGGAGTCCCGTATGCAGTGACCAGATGGCGTTGTACAATGAAATGCTCAAAATTTTTCGGAAACAAAATGCAGAAGTGCTGGGTATTTCGGTAGACAGTAAATGGTGCCATTTTGCATTCAGCCAGGACCGTAAACTGCATTTTCCCTTGCTGGCAGATTTTGAACCAAAAGGTGGCGTGTCCAAGCTGTATGATGTATATGATGAGGAAGAAGGTGAAAGCAAAAGGGCTTTGTACGTCATTGATGAAGAAGGTATCATCCGCTGGAACTATTTATCGCCCGTAGGCATAAACCCGGGTGCAGACGGCATATTGGATGCGTTGGACGAAATGGATAAAAAATAATTGTATGGCAAAATTAAAACCCGCGGTAAGTGAAACAGATCATCAGCAGGGAAAAGAAAATGCTGTTGTTGAACTGGTAGAATATGGCGACTACCAATGCCCGCATTGCCGCCGTGCTTACCCCATTATAAAAGCAATCCAGGAAAAAATGGGCGATGAGCTGAAATTTATTTTCCGCAATTTCCCGCTTTCCCAGATTCATCCCAATGCATTTAATGCAGCCGTGGCCGCCGAAGCGGCAGGCCTGCAAAATAAGTTTTGGGAAATGCACGATTATATTTTTGAACACCAGAACCACCTGGATGATGCATCGCTTGTTAAGTATGCTGACCACCTCCAGTTAAACAAAGAACAGTTTGTAACAGATTTTGAAACGCCGGCACTCTCCCGAAAAGTAGAAGCAGATTTTGAAAGCGGCGTAAGGAGCGGTGTAAACGGCACGCCTTCTTTTTTTGTTAATGGAGAAAAATACAATGGCAGTTGGGAAGCGGACGAGTTCCTTGCTTATTTAACAGCACAGGTAAAATGAGATAAGATGATAATAATTATCATATGGCTGGCACTGTCTTTAATGGTCGCACTGTTCCTGGGGGCCTTCCGGAAAATAGGCTTTGCCAAAAGTTTGCTCACTTCAATTTTTCTTACGCCGGTTGTTGGTTTAATAGTAAGCCTTTTTTCTGAGACAAAGAAGGCCGCTGCCAAAAAGAAAGATATAGAAAGACTGGGTAAAGAATATCTTGACCTGATAAATCCGAAAAAATAGTTTACAGTTTCTACTACAAAGAGCCCCTGATGAAGGGGCTCTTGCATTAAAAACAGGGAAGGTGAAAATATTTAATTACTGCCGGACAATGATGATTTGTTTTGCTCTTACTTCATTGCCCTCGGTACATACTGCTATGTAATTGCCTGCATGCATGGTTGACAAGGACAACGTAATGGTTTGCCCTGCTGACAATGATCGTAATTTTATTTGTTGCATTTTTTTGCCCGTCATGTCAAAGATGTCGACCAGTCCGTTTGCAAGGGCGGAGGAAGTTTGTAAATAGACAGGTGTGCGGTTAACAACAGAAGGATATATGGACACCGCTTTTTTCTCGTTGGGTATAATTTTTATTACAGGCGAGTAACTGAATTTGCCATCATTATCTACCATTCGCAGGCGATAATAATTAATGCCATTGGCGGGGGATTGATCGGTATACCCATAAGTTTTATCTGCGGCGGTAGCAACAACCGGATTGACGGCATAAATGCGGCCCAGTACTTCAAAATCGATTCCGTTTATACTTCTTTCTGCCAGGTAATAATCGGTATTCACTTCATTGGTAACCTTCCAGTGAAGGCCAATATTTTTACCGGCTGCTTTGCCATTGAATTGTATCAGTTGCACCGGTAATAATGCACCTGCCACATTAAAGCTTAACTGGTTGCCACCTGCATTTTCATAATATTCCAGTACCAGGTTATAGCTGCCCCCGGTGAGGATAGTATTGCAGGTGCTGGTATTATATCCCTGGTCATTCCAATGGTTAATTACCCAGGTGGCGCCGCCATCAATACTCAGGCGGTAGCCATCATCTCCGCCGGCAGTAAAAGTATAATTGCCAGCCACAAATGTTTTCTGCAGCCTGTACCTGGCACTGAATTGTTCTGTAGGTACCGAACAGGAACTGGTATTATACATGGTATTACTGCCACCAAAGTTTTGATTGAAGTTTGGATTGCCTGTTGAGCCCTCCGTTACCATGCCGGTATAGTGGTCAAAGTTCACACCCTGGTAAATATAACCGCGCCATGTGTCGTTGCTGCCATATTGCAATTGATCTTCCAGTCCCAGGCAAAGATTGGCAACTGAAAACGAAAGTCTGTTGCCACCGCCATTTTCATAATACTCCAGTACCATATTGTAAGTACCACTGAGTGTGGTAGCGTATGCTGTAAAGGCATAACCCTGGTCGAACCAACGGTTGATTATCCAGGTAGCGCCGCCATCAAGGCTAAGCCGGTAACCATCATCTGCCCCTACCATAAACTGGTAAGTACCTGCTGCAAAAGTTTTAGTGAGTTTATACCTGGCGCTGAACGTTTCAGTATACACAGGGCAGCCATTGGTGCTATAGTTTATATAATCGCCACCAAAAGGTTCATTAAAATCAGGACTTACCGCCGATCCTTCATTTATGTAGCCGGCGTAATTGGAAAAGTCCTGGTTATCGTAGATATAGCCAATCCATGTATTAGCTGTTCCAAAACTTGTTTGGTCGCCGCCGGGCGTACAGCTTTGCGCATGGGCAAAAGAGGTTATTATAACCGCAAGGGTTACCGTTAATAAGGTTTTCATAGACAAGTAAATTGGATTTATTTACATATGTATAGGTGTAAACATCTATAACGGTAAGCGCTTACATTTATGCGAGAATTATCAAGAAGGGGAGAAATAAACTAATCAGCACTGAGGGGTTATATTTTCACGCAGTTTTACAAACCCTTGCGCATTTGAATCAGGTGCCTGCTGAAACCGGCTTTCTCATACGCTTTTATGGCGGGTTCGTTGTTTACATATACGTCCAGGCATAGTTCCGTAATGTTTTGCGCTGCTGCCCATGCTTTGAGGGTCTCAATAATTTTTTTGTTGATGCCTTTGCCGCGGTGTTGCGGGTGAGTATACATAAAACCGAGATATGCGTGCTGCTGGTGCAGCAGGTAGTGCCGGGCTTTCTCAATACGTGCATAGCCGGATCCTACGGGCTGGCCATTCAGTTCTGCCAGTACCAAATGAATATGCGGGGCATTGATCATTTCTTCGAGGTTATAATATTGAATAGGCCCTGGTTGTATAGTAATATCAAACGGACGTTCAGCTTTAATAACGCCCTGCTCAAAACGAAGCAATATTTCCATGTCCTGCAGGGTAGCCATTCTTACTGTAATATCATCCATAGTTTTGTATTATATAATTACCAAGTGTTGCCTAAATGGTAATAAAAATGCCGGGTCAGTCGCATTCGGGCTAATGTCCGCAATATCAGTACAGGATATCTTTTTGCCGGCTTCAATAGTGATGACTGTTATGGAAAATAGTGATGTTTTGTGACGCAGTAAAATAAAAGGAGCTGGCTCACGCAAAACTGATTTTTTGCATGAATTAAAAACATTCAGAGAGGGAAAAATAAATTCGGCTACCATTACTGCAATAAGCCTGAATAGGAAAGGGCATTCTTTTTTTGCCCTGCCATATATTAAATACTGCCTGGGGGCGGACCACCCCGCATATCCGAACATGCTTTTAAAGTTGGACTACCCGGAATAACGGGTACGCAACTTTTATTTGCTACATTTTCTGAAAATTAAACATCCAGTGTTTGCCGTATTTATCGGTAAGCGCTCCATATTTACCACCCCAGGGCATATCTGCCAGCGGTTCAGTAAGCGTGCCACCTGCCGATAGTTTGGAAAACAAAGTATTGATTTCATCATCGGTGTTGCAATTGATACAGAGATGAACCGTATTGCCTTCTAATCGTTTACCCCGGTTTAAATCAGAACCCATAATTACCATGCTGCCGCTTGTTAAGGTAGAATGCAGTATGCAGTCTTTCATTTGTGGAGGCATTTGTGCAGCCATGGCCGGCATTTCACCTACGGTTTGTAAGACCAGTTCGCCGCCCAGGCAGTCCTTGTAAAAATTCATTGCCTCGCGGCAATTATTATCAAAATTTAAGTAAGGGTTGAGTAATGCCATGGTATATTTTTTTTGTAGCGTAAATATATTCTTGTTCTGTAAGAAACCAGGTGCTGAAAGCGACATTAAACAGGGGCTAATGCGGCAAATGTTAAAACGATCCGTGGCGTCTTTTGCTGATAGGATATTTGGTATTTTAGTAATGCCATGATTGCATTAGCCAAAAAAGGATTTAGTGGTCCGTGTTTGCTGGTTTACTGGTGTATCATTATAGCATGCATAACTTCATGCACTTCGCCAGCCCCCGGCATTACTGCAGTGCCGCTTCATTTTAATACGGAACTGCGTTTTCAAATAGAAAAAAAGGGCATGCTGGTAGTAGTTTGGCTGGGTGCCGGCAAGGTCAAACGCTTTATGTATCTCGATAATCATTCTCCTTCCTGGTCTACCAAAGCAGTGCTGCATACAGACAATAGCTTTTCAAAATCAGCAGCGTTTACTTATCGTACACAAACAGCAGATGGCAGATCAATTAAAGGAAATGTGTACATATGTGACACTGTTTCGCTGGGCAATGCGGCATTTACCCAGGTGCCTTTTTATGAAATGGACTACATTGATCGTGAGATGGGTGATGGCGTTCTGGGGATTGATATACTTTCTAAAGGAGTAGTAAAGGTTGATTTCAGAAATAATCTGATGACGTTTGCTTCCAGTATAGATTCAATAAAAGGCATTGGGGAAGCCAGCATACTTCCTTCCCGTTTTACTGAAAAATCAATCGATATTGATGTTGGTTTCCGAAATGATATTACAAAGACGTTATCGCTTGACCTCGGCTGCAACGAAGATATTATGATGCCAGCGGACGAATTTTTGCCTATAAAAAAAAATAACAGCGGCTACCGGGAGGATGTGGCAGTCTTTTCTACACCCGGCAGTTCCGTAAAAGTGCACAATCTAAGAGTGCGTGATACCATCTCGGTTGGCGGGCGATCCTTTATAGCTGGCATTGCTTCCAATAATGTAGTAAAAGAAAAACTGATGGGCCTTAATTTCTTCCGCCAGTTTGATTTTATTGTGCTTGATTATCTTAACAGCAGGGTTTATATAGCCAAGCCGGGCTTATACCAGTAATATTATTGAAATTTGATAGTATCTATTGACCCGGTATGTATGGGCCGCCCGTTTCACCCCAGCCCCAGGAAGGCATGGGTTCCGCGTTACCCATCGGGTTATCTGTTAATTGCGAGTTGATGACAGCAATGCGCGTTCCCCATTCTATATAACCGGCAAAGGCAGACCGGAATTCGGGATCGCTTTTCAGCCCGGTTTCATCTGCAGTCTGCATCAGCAACTGTACCCAACGCTGCCGTTTTTCTTCAGTGAGCATTTTGCCAATGTGATGGCCAATCATTTGGGCATGACTGCCGGCATCTTCCGTACTGTATAAGTTGGGGCCGCCAAAAACTTCCGCCACAAAATGGGCAACGTGTTTAATATGATCCGGCGACATATGCCTAAATACATCACCCAGCAAATCATCTTTTAATACCTTGTCATAAAAGTTGGCAAACAGTATTTCAAATGTTTGCATATCACCTGCCCACTCATATAATGTTGGAATTGTATTCATGCTGTTTGTGGTCTTGCTATAAATAATGTTCGTCTATTTTAATATTCCTTTTATCTCATTCAGCTTAAACAGGGCTTCAACAGGGGTCAGCCGGTTGATGTCAATGCTTTCCAGCATTTTTCTTATTTCATCAAAAGTTTCTGAATGAGCGTCAAAAATAGACAGCTGTAATTTCTGTGCGGGCATGTTTTTTATTTGCTGGCTGCTGTTGCCATCAGCATGCGCTTCTTCCAGGTGCTTCAGCATCTCATTGGCCCGTTGTATAAGAGAAGCGGGCATGCCGGCCATGCGGGCCACATGTATGCCAAAGCTGTGGGTGCTGCCGCCGGGTGCCAGTTTGCGCAGAAAAATAATTTTATTGCCGATTTCCTTATTGGTAATATGGAAATTTTTTATCCGCGGCATCCTGTTTTCAAGTTCATTCAGCTCGTGGTAGTGGGTGGCAAAAAGCGTTTTGGGCTGGTGCGGGCTCTGGTGCAGGTGTTCTGCTATGCTCCATGCAATGGAAATGCCATCATAGGTTGAAGTGCCACGGCCAATTTCATCCAGTATTATTAAACTGCGTGGGGTAATATTATTGATGATGCTGGCCGTCTCATTCATCTCTACCATAAAAGTAGATTCGCCGCCACTTAGATTATCTGAGGCACCTACCCGGGTAAATATTTTATCTGTTAAAGCAATATGGGCGCTATCGGCCGGTACAAAGCTGCCCATATGACCCATCAGGGTAATAAGCGCTGCCTGGCGCAGCAGGGCGCTCTTACCACTCATGTTAGGCCCCGTAAGAATAATAATCTGCTGTGCAGAAGGATCCAGAAAAATATCATTGGCAATATATGGCTCGCCTACGGGCAGGTTTCTTTCTATCACCGGGTGACGGCCATTTTTGATATCCGTCTCCATGCCTTCGTGTATCTCCGGCTTTTTATAATTGTAATGCAGGGCGTTGGCAGCAAAACAAATAATGCAATCCATTACCGCCAGCACATTGCCGTTTACCTGCATGGGCGCAATGTAATCCTGCAATTCCAGTAATAGTTTTTCATAGAGGTCGAGTTCTATGGCCAGTATTTTTTCTTCGGCACCTGTTATTTTTTCTTCATATTCTTTTAACTCCGGCGTAATATATCGCTCCGCACTGGTAAGGGTTTGCTTGCGCATCCAGGCTGCGGGTACTTTGTGTTTGTGCACATTGGTGACTTCTAAATAGTAACCAAATACATTGTTGAAACCAATTTTCAATGATGAGATGCCGGTAGCTTCCGCTTCTTTCAGCTGCAGTTCCACCAAATACTCTTTACCACCGCTGGCTATTTTTCTAAGCGTGTCCAGCTCCGGGTGAATGCCTTCTTTTATGACGCCGCCCTTGGCAGCGGTAGCAGGTGGATTTTCATTTACCTCCCTGGTAATTTTTTCAACAATATAGTGACAGGGATTGATGGCATCTGCCAGTCTTTTTAAATAATCATTGGGCGCTGTTTGTGCCAGTTGCTTAATGGCTTCCGCATGCTGCAGGCCGCGTGCTACCTGCACCACTTCACGCGGGTTGATTTTCTTAAGGGGTATTTTGCTGACCAGTCTTTCCACATCACCGCTTTGCTTTATGTGCTGTGTTATTTTGGTCCGCATGTCCACCTCTTTAATAAACCAGGTCACCAAATCAAGCCGCTCATTAATTTTCCGGATGTCTTTCAGTGGTAAAACAATCCAGCGCTTCAGCAGGCGGGCACCCATTGGCGATACCGTATTGTCCAGCACCTTATGCAGATTATTGCCATTGTCAATGCTGCTGCCAATCAGTTCCAGGTTGCGGATGGTAAAGCGATCCATCCATAAATAATCTTCGCGGTCTATGCGCTGCAGCGAAGTGATGTGCTGAAGATTGGGATGTTCGGTATCTTTCAGGTAATGCAATACCACACCGGCTGCAATAATGCCGGCATGCATCTCCTCAATGCCAAACCCTTTTAATGAATGGGTCTGAAAATGTTTCAGCAAACTTTCATTGGCATAAGCTTCGTCAAAAATCCAGCTTTCTAAAGTATAGGTGTAAAATTTATTGCCGTGTATTTCTTTAAAATGTTTCTGGTAACTGCGCTGAAAAATAACTTCTGCGGGTTTAAAAGTTTGCAGCAGTTTGTCAATGTATTCCTGGTTGCCTTCTGCTACAAAAAATTCACCCGTGGAAATATCCAGGAAAGCGATACCCTGGTTGTTCTCTGTAAAATGTATGGCGGCCAGAAAATTGTTGGTATTGTGTTCCAGCAATTTGTCGTTGGTGGCTACGCCAGGCGTCACCAACTCTGTAACGCCTCTTTTTACAATGCCTTTGGCTTGTTTGGGATCTTCCAGCTGATCACAGATGGCCACCCGGTAACCGGCTTTTACCAGTTTATGCAGGTAGGTATCCAGCGCATGGTGCGGAAAACCGGCCAGTTCCGAAGAGGAGGGGGATCCGTTGTTTCTTTTAGTAAGGGTGATGCCCAATACCTGGGAAGCAGTGATGGCATCACCGCCAAAGGTTTCGTAAAAATCACCTACCCGGAACAGTAATATGGCATCAGGATATTTTTGTTTAATAGCATTGTGCTGCTGCATTAAGGGTGTATCTGCGCTTTCTTTGGCCATGGCCGACAAATATAGCCAATGTGCAAATGTGAAGAATGTGCAAATGTTAAATTAGGCTTTGCCGGGGCTTCTTATACAGCCTGGCCGCTAATCAGGTAGTTTTACTGGCCGTTTAAAATTTTGTCAGCCAGTTCAAATAAGTTTCTTTTGCAGGGGTGAAATTGCCGCAGCAGACCGCCCTGTATCCTTAACGGACTACGGTATTTTGTTGTCCGATGATGGGTAGAACGAAGGCGCAGCGAAAAGTGAAAACGATACTGTTAACTATATTGTTTTTACCCTGCTTGCGCTCCGCAATAAAATTAAAAAACTATGGACGATCTTCTAAACCGGTATCTGTTTCAACATAAAAACATCAGTATACCCGGACTGGGTTCACTGGTAGCAGAAACCATTCCGGCTGTGACTGATTTTGCCAATAAACAGCTGTTGCCCGTACAACTCAAATTCAGGTTTGATAAATATTTTGATTCGCCCGACCGGGATTTTTTTGCCTACCTGGCACACAAGAAAAACATACCTGATTTTGAGGCGATAAAATGGTACAATGAGTTTGCGGCTGATCTGCGTTATAAAATAAGAACAGAAGAACAAGCCGTATGGGATGGCGTAGGGGTATTCAAAAAAGATTTTGGTGGCGAAGTGGTTTTTGAACCTCATGCTGCGCCGTATGCATTTTACCCTGCTGTAAAAGCGGAGCGGGTTATACGTGCCGATGCCACCCATTCTATATTGGTAGGCGATAAGGAGAAGACCAATTATGAAATGACGGAACTGCTGAATGATGAAGTGCACGTGGAAAGGGAATCCTGGTGGATATATGCACTGATACTGGCTGCCATCGGACTGAGTATTTTATTTTTTCATATGTACAGCAGTCACATGAAATGGGGTGTTACAGGCAACCAGCAGAAAATAAATGTAGTGAAATAGTAAAAGCTGTGAGTATGCTTAAAGGATTGTCAGTTGCCTCAATACGCTTTCACTTTATGACCTGGTTTTTGTATCACTACTCAACACTGAATACGCAATACTGAATACGCAATACCTGATAATTTAATGTCGACAATTACAAGAAATACATGCCCGGTTTGCAGTACGGTAAACATCAGTAAGCAGTTGAGTGCTGAAGACTATACTGTGTCGCACCAGCAGTTTGAGATATGGCAATGTGCTGTTTGCTCAATAAGGTTTACCCAGGGCGCCCCTGATGCAGCTTCGGTAGCTGATTTTTACCAATCGGAAAATTATATCTCACACACAGATACAGAAAAAGGTATCATCAATAAATTATATCATTTTGTACGCAGAACAACCCTTAGAAGAAAACTTCGTTTGATTGAACAAACCACCGGTATTCAAAAAGGGAATTTACTGGATATTGGCGCCGGTACCGGTGCTTTTGCTGCTACCATGCAGCAGGCAGGCTGGACGGTAAACGGGCTTGAACCTGACGCAGGTACCCGGCAGCGGGCCGCAGATTTGTACGCCTTGCATTTG
The DNA here is from genome assembly GCA_039916305.1 of Chitinophagaceae bacterium. Classification (GTDB taxonomy): domain Bacteria; phylum Bacteroidota; class Bacteroidia; order Chitinophagales; family Chitinophagaceae; genus JACMLD01. Next base: position 161,145 of record JBDSLR010000019.1, read on the forward strand.
CAGGATACTGCCGCGCTTTTTGCATTGCCCGCAGCAGGTTTTGATGCCATTACCATGTGGCATGTGCTGGAGCATGTGCATGAACTGCATTCATATATAGCGCAGATAAAATTATTGCTGAAACAAAACGGCAGGGCATTGATTGCCGTACCAAACTATACCTCTAAGGACGCAGACGTATACCGGCAATACTGGGCCGCCTACGATGTGCCGCGGCACCTGTATCATTTTTCTCCGGCCTCCATCAAAAATTTGCTGCAACAGCACGGGCTGCAGCTGCTGGATATAAAACCGATGTGGTTTGATAGTTTTTATATTGCCATGCTGAGCGAGCAATATAAAAATGGTAAGGGAAACCTGGTTAAAGCTGTGTGGCATGGGATGCTGTCCAATATAGCTGCACTGTTTAACAAAGAGCGCTGCAGCTCCGTGATATATATAATTGGCAAATAGCCGGTAGCGTAAGGTCCTGGGCAGTCATTTGACAAAAACGAGCGCTACTCCTCCCTTTAAATAACTAAGAAAGATTTTAACCTGTACCCATTTCCAAACGCTGCATATTCCAACATTTCTTAGTTGAATTTTATCTCATAAATAGTTGGCCATAGTTTGCCGGTCACGTACAGGCTCTTGGTTTCCGGGTGGTAAGCAATACCATTTAAAACATCAGCGCCCGGATTCTTTCTTTTGGCTTCTTCCGTCAGTGAATCCAGGTTTAACTTTCCTACTACTTTACCGTTGGAAGGATCAATTTTGAGGATATAATTGTATTGGTAACGGTTAGCATAAATAAATCCATTGACGTATTCCAGCTCATTGATATCACCAACAGGACCGTTGTTGTCCGTAACACCCACAATGTTTTGCGCTTTTAATGTGCCCTTTATGCTACTGGGGTCTATAAATTGCAGGTTGCTGCTGCCATCACTCATAATAAGGTGGGTACTGTCGTGCGTAAGTGCCCAACCCTGGCCGGGATAGGAAAATTCCTGCAGCAACTTATACGTTTTGGCATCATAGATATATCCTTTATGGTTTTGCCAGGTAAGCTGGTAAATCTTACCGTTGAATATGGTAATCCCTTCTCCAAAATACACGGTGTTATCCAATGACACTTTCTTGTCTACTTTGCCAGTTTTCAAATTAGCTATACCAAAGGCCGAAGGGTAGGGTGGTTTCACACCTTCCGGCTCGGCAGAACCGGAACCAGAGCTTTCAAACAATTGACCTTCATGAAATTCAAGCCCTTCTGTATAAAAGCCGGTATCATGGGGGTAGGTATTGACCACGGTAAAGCCAATAACAGCAGGGGCAGGTTCAGGCGTTGTGGTAACGGTGCTGCCGGGCGTATTGCTGTTGCACGCGGCCAGCATAAACAGGCTTAAACAAGGGATCAGTAATTGCTTCATATTTAATCAGCTATTGGTTTGCAAATGTACAGTCAGGAAACGGGAGATAAGGCAAGAAATCCCTAAAAATAAGGACAGCGCCATGGGTTGCGGCCGGCCGGCAAGCATATAATTGTATGTTTTTGCAATGCTTTTTTGCTTATTTCCGGTAATTAACGCCTGATTGCTATCCCGCCAGGGCTCCTGCGCACAGCGCTGGAAGGCCACATTTTGAAATCTGGCGGAAAAGTATTTATTTCACATTGCTTATCACCGGAGACCGCCATCCCCCCAGACCCCAACACACTCATCAGATACCACCGGAAGGTTCCGTGCGTAAGCAGTGGCGTATTTATCAGCCAGTCCAATCTCCTCTATGTTGCGCTAAAACCGCTTATCCGTTTAATTTAACTGAACAGGCCACTTTATGATTGATTTCAGCGTCTGAAATAATTAAGTATAGTAGATCCAATCCTATCCCAAACCGCCGAAGTATCCATCCTTTGAAAGCCCCGCGCCCTCACCTGCGGCCACAAAAAGTACTTATATGATTAGATGTTTACTTTGCTTGCTTTTTGCATTCTCCTATACCATGGTACTGGCACAAAAAGATTGCCGGCAGCAGGATTACCAGGAGGAGCTGTTACGGCAGTACCCGCAATTGCATATTCAATATGATAAGATAGAGGCCTTTCACCGCAAGCGCGGTTTTCCGTTTACCGGGGGCGGCATTATTGATACGGCTGCTTCACCCGCCGCGCTGCCGGTACCGGAAAGAATCATTATACCCGTGGTAGTGCACGTACTATGGAACACTAATGTGCTGCAGGTGTCCGACGCGCAGGTGTTGTCGCAGATAGATGTACTCAACCAAGACTTCAGCGGCCTGAATGCAGACCGCAATAAAATTCCGGCTTATTTCAGCGAACTGGCGGCAGATTGCGGCATTTCGTTTGTGCTGGCAAAAACAGATCCGCAGGGGCATGCTACCAATGGCATTGTTCGCAAACAGACCAGTATGACCGTGTTTAGTTTTGACGATAAAGTAAAGAGCAATCTTTCCGGTGGTGATGATGCATGGAATGCAGATAATTATTTAAACATATGGGTATGTAATCTTGTAAGCGGTATTTCCGGGTATTCCAGTGCGCCGGGCGGTCCTGCCGCAAAAGATGGCGTGGTAATCAGTACGGCTGTGTTTGGTACGGTGAACGTCAGCGGGCCTTTTAACAAAGGAAGAACAGCGGTACATGAAACTGGTCACTGGCTTAACCTTCGTCATATATGGGGCGATGCCAGTTGCGGCGATGATAACGTAGACGATACACCTACACAGCAGGGTCCTAACCGGGGCTGCAGCACCGGAGAGAAATTTACCTGTGGATCTTCTGCCCATGGCGATATGTACATGAATTACCTGGACTTTAGTGATGATGCCTGTATGCTGATGTTTAGCAAGGGTCAGCGCCAGAGAATGAGGCAGCTGTTTGAGCCGGGCGGTCCGCGCAATAGCCTGCTGGCTTCAAATGGACTGGCGGGCAACGGCCTGCGTGCAATGGATCCGGTAGCTGCAAACGTAGTGGAGGTTGAGTTGCTGTTGTATCCCAATCCTGCTACCAGCGTTATTACCGTTCAGTTGCCAAACAGCAGTATCCTTGCCAGGAAAATAAATGTGTATAATCACCTTGGACAAGCAGTAAAAACAATGGCTGGCATGTCAAAGCTACGCGAGACGGTAGACATCAGTGCGCTGCAACCCGGTTTGTATTTTATTAAGGTAGAAGGTGGCAGTGCAGGGGGTATGAAAAAGTTTGTGAAGCAATAGGTGAGATGCGTGATGTCTGATTTTTTGATGTCTGATTTCCTTTATTTACAAAATGCAGGATTGCGGAGGCTACCTGATTTTTTTATAGCTGCTCCATTTTCAGCCACAAATGAACGGGATAATTGACAGCAATGCCAGGCACTTGCAGCCTGAAGCTAACGGCTAACAGCTTTCCTAATACAGCATCTGCCTTGCCACAATATCACCCACCACCGGTGATAAGGCCACGCCCATTCCGCTCATGCGCACGGCACAAAAAACATTTTTTTCTACTCTTTTAATAATGGGAAATTTACCGCTGCCCATTCCCATGATACCACTCCAGCGGTGCTCAATGGTAAATTTTTGTTTGGGTAAGATAACTTCTTTTAAAAAGCGTTCCAGCTCCTGCTGAATGATGTCAGTGGTTAGCAGCTCACTGCTGTTTTCAATTTCCAGTGCTTTGTTGCGGGCACCACCCAGCAATACCCGGTTGCCCAGGTTGCGGAAATAATAATACCCTTCATCAAAATGAAAGGCGCCTTTAAAATGTAGTTTTTTTATGGGGGATGTTACCAATACCTGACCCCGCACCGGCACTACATCAATTTTTGGAAGCAGCTGACTGGCAAATCCGTTGGTGCAAACAAGCAATTGCGTAGCAGACAATGTTACCGGCAGGCTGGTCTGCAGCATTATTTTATCGCCCGTTTTTTCAAAACTTTTTACTTCTGTCTGCGTAAGCACCTGCACACCCATGCCCTGTACTTTTTGTAAAAGCGCCTGTAATAATTTGCCGCTATGTAGTTGCGCTTCGGCACGGCTTTCTATCAGGTGATTGGTTTGTTTAAAACCAAATTCTTTTATTTTTTTGTCAGCTACCCGGAAAATTTTGTCTTCTTTAATTGCTTTGCGCAAGGTAATATTCAGCCACCCGAGATCATTCTTCAATTGCTTCAGCCTGGGATACTGTGCTTCCGTGATCAGTTCATAGCCGCCAAATCTTTCATACTCAATTTCTTTTTTACTGAAAACTTTCTGAATTCTTTTAAGGCCCTCATAACGCATGGCCACTATTTCAAGCATGCTTTGCTCACCCACCTGCCGCGCATTGGCCAATAACTCTGTAGGGCTGCCAATACAGGCAAAACCGGCATTGCGGGTACTTGCACCGGTAGGTATAATGCCGCGCTCCAGCACCAGTATTTTTATTTGGGGGGATGCCTTCTTCATGTAATAAGCGCTCCACAAACCTACCAGGCCACTACCCACTATGATAACATCTTTATGCGCGTAGAATGTTTCTTTTTCCCAGAGCGAAAGATCAGGCATAGCAGGTAATTTTAAACAGACAGGCGTTGATAATAAAAAGAGGGGTACAAGGCAGGTTACTAATCCCTCCCGCGCTCTTTTACAGCACAGCAATTTAGTATTAAATACATGGTGCTGCGCACAAAAATATTAAACCACTGTTGCCGCACAAATTTCCAACTGCTGTAAACAGGTATTTATCAATTTAATAATATAAGGATAACGCTAAAAGCGAATGCCCAATGATAAGCCGGCACGAAAGCCTGGTAGAAAACCTGTAAACTTTGTATACACTGTTTTTGCATTGGTATCTACGGTAACATCAATTTTATCGCCCAGAAAGGGTATTTTTTCAAGGTTATCTTTAATGTCTTTTTCTGCTTCTTGTCCATCTGCCAGGCTCCATGGAATATTATCATACACATCCGTGGCTGCCGAAGAAAATTTTGCAGAATTGGCTTCTGGTCCCAGCAGGAAAAAATCGACTGCCACCACCCGGGCAATATAAAACTGGAAACCTATTTGTACACCTGCGCCATAGCCTTCATAATTAAAATGACTGTCGAACCTGGCTGCAGACCCGTTCAAATCTGCATTGAGTAAACCATCCGCTTTAAATTTTACATACTTCAGGTAGGGCTCGGCATAAAAACCAGACCGGCCTTTTTTACCCAGGTAATAGCGGTAGCCCAGCATGGCAGAACGGCCGGAGGAAGTGATATCACTGGATTTATCGTCGTAGGTAACCGTATTTTTTTTATCATACGGTATGCCCAGTAATAAAGTGATGGATTGCTTTCTTTTGAAATTAAATTCAGCACCCACCGTTATTTTGCCAAGCGCCAGACCTGCAGGGGCAAATTTGGCAGTTAAAGATTTTTTATACGCCACAGGCGCTTTTTCATTTTCCTGTGCGTATAAGGCGGTTCCAAGAATAAGTGCGAGGCAACAGCTGAGGACGTTTTTTTTCATAGTATGGAGTATAGATCCGGACATACAAACGCGCAAAACATTTTTTTAGTTTCCCGCAGGCACTAAAAAAAGGCTACAGGTTTTCCTGTAGCCTTTGTAAAATATATACTAATAAAACAGTTATAAATGAATCGCCTCACCGTATGCTACTTCAATAGCATCTTTTACACTTTCGCTGATGGTAGGGTGCGGGTGAATGCTGTTCAGCACCTCATGATGGGTGGTCTCCAGCTTACGTGCTACCACTGTTTCAATGATAATTTCAGTAACGTTATAGCCAATCATATGTGTGCCCAGCCACTCGCCGTATTTGGCATCAAAAATCACTTTTACAAAACCTTCGGTGGCGCCTGCTGCGCTGGCTTTACCACTGGCGCTCAAAGGAAATTTGCCCACTTTTATTTCATAACCGGCATCCTTAGCTGCTTTCTCTGTGAAACCAACCGATGCAACTTCAGGTGTGCAGTAGGTACAGCCTGGTACATTGCCGTAATCGAGCGGCTCCGGCTGGTGGTTATATTTCTTTTCGTTGTAGCCAATGCTTTCTACACAAATGATACCCTCCTTGCTGGCCACGTGTGCCAATGCCTGGCCGGGTGCACAATCGCCAATTGCATAGATACCGGGCAAACTGGTCTGGTAAAATTTATCCACCACAATTTTGCCCTTGTCTGTTTTAACGCCCGTTTCTTCAAGTCCAATACCCTCTATATTGGCAGCAATACCAATTGCGCTCAGTACAATATCTGCTTCCAGTGAAACTTCACCGTTGGCCGTTTTTACTTTTGCTTTTACGCCATCACCGCTGGTGTCAAGTGATTCTACAGAAGCATTGGTCATAATTTCAATGCCTTGTTTTTTCAGTTGTTTTTCAAGTTCCTTGGAAATATCGTCATCTTCTACCGGTACTACTTTTGGTAAAAATTCTACCACGGTAACTTTAGTGCCCATGCTGTTGTAGAAATAGGCAAACTCAATGCCTATGGCGCCGCTTCCCACTACTATCATAGATTTTGGCTGCGTGGGCAAGGTCATTGCTTCGCGGTAACCAATTACTTTTTTACCATCCTGTTTCAGGTTTGGCAATTCACGGCTGCGGGCACCGGTGGCAAGAATAATATGTTTTGCTTCAACAACTTCTTTGCTGCCATCTGCCTTGGTTACCTCTACCTGGCCTTTGGCTTTCAATTTGCCAAAACCCATCACCACATCAATCTTATTCTTTTTCATCAAAAACTGAACGCCCTTGCTCATCTTGTCTGCCACCCCACGGCTGCGTTTAATAACAGCTGCAAAATCCTGCTTGCCACTCGCTTCTATACCGTAATCTTTAGCATGGTTAATATAATCCATTACGTTGGCGCTTTTCAGCAAAGCCTTGGTGGGTATACAACCCCAGTTAAGACAAACGCCGCCCAGGCTTTCTTTCTCTATAATAGCTGTCTTAAAACCCAGTTGTGCTGCACGGATAGCAGCCACATAGCCGCCTGGCCCGCTACCCACAACAAGAACATCGTATGCCATACTATTTTCTATTTTAATGGTTAATATCTTTTTTCACCGTGACCAGCGAAGCTACTTTAGAACGGTGAAACAGCCAAAAACGCTGGTTTACCTGATTAAAACAGATTTGAAGACAAAATGTTGACGGCCTGGCGGGTTGAATGGCTGATGTGAAGTAAACAACTATATACTGTAAAGCCGGTTCTTCCAGCTATTTATTATGCCGGCCCGCAGCAAAGCAATCATGCATACCAAATCAGCGCCGTCTAAACGGTTCGTCCGGGCTGACATTACACATAATTGACTAATTTCAAAAAACATCCACCGTAACATGAAGAAATTGCTGCGCCGTTTTTTATATGTGCTGTTGCTGATAATCGTTTTATTCTCCGGGTACGCTTTTGTGTCTGGTAAAACATGGCTTTTTAAAGAAGTGGCCTATAATTTTGCAGACATTGATGATTATAAAATTTTCACTAATAATGCGGTTGCTACCGGTGCGCCACAACCATGGGCTATGGCCAGCAGTTTTAATAAGCCGGTATTACCGGATACGTTGAAAACGCTGCTGGAGCAAATCCAGTCAATTGGCCTTGCTGTTATAAAAAATGATTCTTTACTGTTTGAACAGTACTGGGATGGATATAGTGATACTTCGCGCTCCGGTTCTTTTTCAATGGCTAAAAGCATTACCAGTTTATTAATCGGCGCAGCCATAAAGGAAGGTGTTATAAAATCAATTGAAGACCCCGTGGGCAATTACCTGCCGGAATTTGCCGCAGCAAAAAAAGCGAAAGTACGCATTGTGGACCTGCTCACCATGAGCAGTGGCAGTAACTGGGATGAGTCTTATGCCAATCCTTTTTCTGTAACTGCCGCACTCTATTACAGCGATGATGTATACAAAATTGCAACAGGGGTGAAAATTACCAGGCAGCCCGGTACCTACCATTCTTATAAATCTGGTGATACAACAATTGCTGGGGCTTATCATTGAGAAGGCGACTGGCAAATCACTCAGCAATTATGCATCAGAGAAATTGTGGCAGCCCATGGGTGCTGAGCACCCTGCACTATGGAGTACAGACAAAGCAGGCGGCAATGAAAAAGCCTATTGCTGTTTTAATTCAAATGCCAGGGATTTTGCAAGAATAGGGCAGCTGATGCTGGACAGCGGCCGCTGGAAGGCACAAGTAATTGTTACACCTGCTTTTTATAAGCAATCTGTTGAACCATGCATGATAGCAGATGATATGGGTGGCCGCTGTAATTATTATGGCTTTCAGTGGTGGCTGGTGCCTTATGAGCCCGGGGTGTTTTATGCCCGCGGTATTTTAGGGCAGTATATTATTGTAATGCCCGAACAGCATATGGTAATAGTAAGACTGGGTAAGCAGCGCAGCAAAAAAAGAATTGGCACCGTGCCGGAAGAAGTAAATGCGCTGATACAATGGGGAAAGACCCTGTAATTATTTTTAGTCACTAAAATTTCTTAGTTTTCCCGCGCACGATTCACTGGTTAAAGCAAATAACCAAATAAAACCGGAATGCAACAGATAAAACAATTACTTTTTATAACAGGATTTTTTTTGGTGAACAGCGTTTATGCTCAATCATTAAAATTATGGTACAATAAGCCTGCTGAGAAATGGACCGAAGCATTACCCATTGGCAATGGCCGGCTGGGAGCCATGATTTTTGGCGGAACAGCACAGGATCACCTGCAGTTCAATGAAGAAACTTTATGGACAGGCGGTCCGCGTAATTATAACCGCAAGGGCGCTTCCCGGTATCTGGACAGCATACGGCAATTGCTCTTTGCCGGCAAGCAAAAAGAAGCAGATGCACTGGCAGAAAAAGAATTCCTGGGATTGAAAAGTGACGAAGGAAAACGGAGTGAATGGGTGAATAAAATGAAATCGGTGAGTGGAATGAAAGCTGACCCTGCGCTTGAAAGTTTTGACGATAAGCAGTGGAAGACCATGCAGGTACCCGCTTATGAAGGCTGGGAAACGGTGGGTTTTGAAGGACTGGATGGCGCAGTATGGCTGCGAAAATCTTTTGAACTGGATACCGCTCAAACGGGCAAAAATATGGTGCTTGATCTGAATCGTGTCCGTGACCAGGATTTTACCTATGTAAATGGAAAACTGGTGGGCAGCATGGAAAGCCTGGAGCCAAGAAAATATACATTGCCAAAAGAATTGCTGCATGCAGGCACAAATACCATTTCAATACTGGTATTAAATTTTGATAACAAGGGCGGTATTGCCGGGTACAAGGATACGAGCCGGCATATTGGTATCTATCCGGAAGGGAGCAATGAAGAAAATAAAATAAACCTGCAGGGCAGCTGGAAATATTTTATACAGAGCGATGAGCCCCCGGCCATTGGCCACTACCAGGCCGATTACCAGCCTTTTGGCGACCTGTGGTTAAATTTTGGTAACACTGCTGCCGCCCGCAATTATAAAAGGGAACTGGATATTGCCAATGCGGTTGCTGCTACCAGTTACACATTAAACGATATTGACTACCGGCGTGAATATTTTGTAAGCCAGCCCAACCAGGTCATAGCCGTACACCTGTCTGCCAGCAAACTGGCCAGCATCAGTTTTGAAACAAGCCTGGGCAGCCCGCATAAGTACGCTTCCGTGATTAAATTGAATGACAACAGCATTTCACTTTCCATAAAAGTGCGGGATGGCGTTATGAAAGGGGTAAGCTACCTGCAGGTAAACGCGGTGAATGGAAAAGTACGGGTGCAGGACAATAGAATTATTGTAGAAAAGGCGGATGAAGTGGTTTTGTACCTGGCAGCAGGCACCAATTTTAAAACCTATGCAGACGTCTCTGCGGATCCGGCTACACCTTGCATCAATGCATTGAGAAGTATTGCGGGGTTGCCGTATAGCAAAATTAAAGCCGCACATGTAAAAGAATACCAGCAGTATTTTAAGAGGTTCTCCATTGACCTGGGCCGCAATGAAAATGAAAAATTACCCACTAATGAAAGAACAGAAAAGTTTGCCACTATGGGTGATCCATCCTTTGTGTCTTTGTACATGCAGTATGGGAGATATTTGTTGATCTCTTCATCAAGGCCGGGAACAAAACCCCCTAACCTGCAGGGTATCTGGAATGATTTATTGTCACCGCCCTGGGGCAGTAAGTACACCACCAATATAAATGCGGAAATGAATTACTGGCCTGCTGAATTACTGAATCTTTCTGCCCTGCATGAACCATTGTTTGGCATGATTGACGAACTGGCTGTAACAGGCAGGCAAACAGCAAGGGACTATTATAAGGCACCGGGCTGGGTATTGCACCACAATACTGATCAATGGCGGGGTACAGCAGCCATCAATGCGGCCAACCATGGTATTTGGGTGAGCGGGGGTGCCTGGCTTTGTCATCATTTGTGGGAGCATTACGCGTATACCCAGGATAAAATATTTTTGCAGACGAGGGCCTATCCCATCATGAAGCAGGCGGCGTTATTCTTTACTTCTTTTTTAATTAAAGATCCCGTAACAGGTTACCTGATAAGCACACCATCCAATTCCCCCGAGCAGGGTGGCCTGGTAGCCGGCCCAACCATGGATCACCAGATCATCCGTGATTTATTTAAGAATACCATAGCGGCCAGTGAATTGCTGGGCGTTGACCAGGCGTTGCGCGCAACCCTGCATGAAAAATACAAACAGATAGCACCCAATAAAATAGGCCGGTACGGACAATTGCAGGAGTGGATGCAGGATGTGGATGATACCAGCAATAAGCACCGGCATGTGTCTCATTTGTGGGGCGAATATCCGGGCAATGAAATTAACTGGGACGAAACACCCGATCTGATGAAAGCGGCGCGGCAATCGTTGATTTACCGTGGTGATGCGGCTACAGGCTGGAGTCTTGGCTGGAAGATAAATTTCTGGGCAAGGTTTAAAGATGGGGATCACACCTATAAGCTGATCCAGCTGCTGTTGAGCCCGGCCAATACAGGTGCCGGTAGTTACCCTAATTTATTTGATGCGCATCCGCCGTTCCAGATAGACGGTAATTTTGGCGGCGCGGCAGGCATGGGAGAAATGCTGGTTCAAAGTCATACAAAATACATTGACTTGTTACCTGCATTACCAGCTGCTTTACCCAACGGGGAAGTAAAGGGTATCTGTGCAAGGGGTGGATTTGTGCTGGATATGAAGTGGAGCAATGGAAAATTACAGCAGTTGAAGGTGCTGTCTAATGCAGGCAGGCCATTGTCGTTGCGGTATAACAATGAAACAGCCAGCATTAATACAATTAAAGGCGAGACCTATTCATTTAATGGAGCGCTTAAATAGACCGCCTCACAACAGCGAAAAATTTTGCAAAGGAGGGAGAAGACGGGTCTTGCAGCTGTACAAAAAAATAAAGAAAGCTATCATGAAGCCAGTCAGTGCATTGATAATAAAGAACCGCGTGATTTGCTTTTGCCTGTTATTATTTTTTGCAGGTAATACGAATGCGCAAAAAGCGGTTACCCATCTCCGCGCTGAGTACAGGGAGAATCCAATGGGGGTGGACGCTGCCAAACCCAGGTTTAGCTGGGAGCTGCAATCGCCGCAACAAAATGTTTTGCAAACGGCCTGGCGCATTGTTGTAGCAGATGATTCAATGCTGCTGCAAAAAAACACAGGTAATATCTGGGATTCAAAAAAAAACATGTCCGGCGCTTCCATACAGGTGCAGTACAATGGAACAGCGCTGCTTTCAGCGAAGAAATATTTCTGGAAGGTAATGGTATGGGATAATAAAGGCAATGCCAGTAACTGGAGCAGCATTGCCTCCTGGCAGATGGGTTTATTAAGTGCGGCCGACTGGAAAGGGGCTGAATGGATTGCCTACGATCAGCTACCGGATTCAAACAAAATTGTACCTTTTGCACACGGCAAGGGCAAAAAAGAATGGGGCACCCGCAAAGATGTATTGCCGTTGATAAGAAAAAGTTTTTCAATTGCCAGGCCGCTAAAAAAAGCAACGGCTTTTATCAGTGGGTTGGGGCATTTTGAAATGAGCATAAACGGAAAAAAGACCGGCGATCATTTCCTGGATCCGGGCTGGACCCAGTACAGCAAACATGCTTTGTATGTAAGTTTTGATATTACCAGCCAGTTGCAGCAGGGTAATAATGCCATTGGGGTAATGCTGGGCAACGGGTTTTATTATATTCCGGGTGAGCGTTACCGTAAGCTGACCGGTGCATACGGTTATCCCAGCATGATTTGCCGGGTTTTGCTTGAATATACAGATGGCAGCAGCGGTGATTTGCTCAGTGATGATTCCTGGAAGACGGCCCCTTCGCCGATCATCTTCTCCAGTATTTATGCGGGTGAAGATTATGATGCCGGTCTGGAACAAACTGACTGGAACATGCCCGGCTTTGACGACAGCAGGTGGAAGCAGGTAGTTGTTACCGGCGGTCCGCCCGTGCTGGACGCACAGACAGCTGAACCCCTGAAAGTGATGGAGCATTTTGCACCTGTAAAGAAAACCTTGTTGCAGCCCGGCGTGTGGGTATATGATCTCGGGCAGAATTTTTCAGGCATACCCGCTATTACAGTAAGTGGAAGAAAAGGCGATACGGTTAAAATTATCCCGGCTGAACTTATCAATGAAGACGGATCGGCCAATCAGAAAGGATCAGGTGGGCCTTCTTATTATAATTATATTTTAAAAGGCAACGGTAAAGAAAGCTGGCAGCCCCAGTTTACGTATTATGGTTTCCGTTACCTGCAGGTGCAGGGTGGGGTGCCGGGAGGCGAAACCAACAGCAATCAACAACCCGTGATAGAAAAGATAGAAGGACTGCATATCCGGAATGCAGCGCCGGCAGCCGGTAATTTTGTTTCTTCCAATAAGCTGTTTAATCAAACCTATGAGCTCATTAACTGGGCCATTAAAAGTAATACGGTAAGTGTGTTTACAGATTGCCCGCACCGGGAGAAGCTGGGCTGGCTGGAAGAAACTCAGCTGGTGGGCAGTTCAGTCCAATATAATTTTCACATCGCTGCCCTTAACCGCAAAGTGATAAAAGACATGATGAATGCGCAAACCGCAGAGGGATTAATACCGGAAATTGCACCCGAGTACGTGGAGTTTGAAGATCCGTTCAGGGATTCACCGGAATGGGGCAGCGCTGCCATTATCCTGCCCTGGTACAATTACCAGTGGTATGGTGATAAACAAACACTGACGGAAGCATATGAGATGATGCACCGGTATATTGGCTACCTGCAAAAAAAAGCGGTCAATCATATTCTTTCACAGGGCCTGGGCGACTGGTATGATATTGGGCCCAAACGTCCCGGCGTATCGCAACTAACGCCGATGGGTGTTACCGGAACGGCCACTTATTATTATGATGTAACAATAATGAAACAGGTGGCCACATTGCTGGGTAAAACAGCAGATGCGCAAGTATATGATCAACTTTCTGGGGCAATTAAGAAATCATTCAATGAAAAATTCTTTAACGATACTACCAAACAGTATGCTACAGGCAGCCAGGCTGCCAATGCTATGGCGCTTTTTATGGGTTTGGTTGATCAGAAAAATAATAAAGCGGTGGTGGGTAACTTGGTTAAAGATATCCGCGAACGCAACAATGCACTTACTGCCGGGGATATTGGTTACCGTTATGTATTGCGGACGCTGGAGGAAGCTGGCCGGTCTGATGTAATTTTTGATATGAACAGCCGCAATGATGTGCCGGGCTATGGTTACCAGCTGGCGCATGGGGCAACTGCCTTAACCGAATCGTGGCAGGCTTACCCATCTGTATCCAATAATCATTTTATGCTGGGGCATTTAATGGAATGGTTTTATGCGGGTTTATGCGGCATTAAACAGTCGGCTGGGTCGGTTGGCTACAAAGAAATTATTATCCGTCCACAACCGGTGGGTGATGTTACAACCGCCAAAGCGGAATACCGTTCTCCATACGGATATATAAAAACTGATTGGAAAAAAGAGGGCGGCGTATTTCAACTGCGGGTAAGTATACCAGCCAATACAACTGCCGCAATATATTTGCCGGGCAGTACGAAGGCAATCAAAACAGGTTCTGGTAATTATTCTTACAGCGTTAAAATGAAATAGGTTTTTATAGACCAGGCGGCAGTAGTACGGTCATCTTTACTTGCCTGCCCGGATGCCTGGGTGGGCCGGCTTCGCAGCCTTTTACAGCGGGGAATGCTATTTAACGCTAAAAAAATTCAATAAACCCGGGGTTGACATTAATATTGCATCAATGAGGCATAGTATTATTTTATATCTTTTTTTATTATTTGCAGTTCAGCATTTATCTGCACAACAGCCCCGGCAAATCATTGATTTTAATAGCGGCTGGCGTTTCTTTTTAGGTGATGACAGTGCAGCCATCAACCCTGGTTACAATGACGCAGCATGGCGGATCCTAAACTTGCCGCACGACTGGAGCATAGAAGGCGCATTCAGCGCAAATAACCCCGCTACAACGCAGGGGGGTGCCCTGCCTGGCGGTATGGGCTGGTACCGCAAAACATTTATACTGCCCGCAAATCCCAGTCATAAAAATATAACGGTTGAGTTTGATGGTATTTACAGAAATAGCGAAGTCTGGATCAATGGGCACTGGCTGGGTAAACGGCCCTATGGTTATAGTTCTTTCCGTTATGATCTGACCCAATACCTGAAACCTGCGCCGGCAAAAAATATCATTACTGTTAAAGCAGACAATAGCCAGCAACCCAATTCAAGATGGTATACCGGTGCTGGTATTTATCGTAATACGCGGCTTGTATTGACCAATAAAATTGCGGTAGCTGATTGGGGTGTATTTATTACAACATTGTTTCTAAGTAAGGATAAAGCTACCGTGGCGGTTATAACAGCCATAACAAACAGCAATCCGTCTGATACAGGAGTCATCCTATTTACTGAAATATATGATGCAACAGGAGTATCCGTAGCATCATCACGTACACGCATTGAACGAACAATTGCAAAGGCAGGATCTAACTATACAGACGAGCTGAACATACAATCGCCCAATATCTGGTCAATAGAAAGACCCTATTTGTACAAGGCCGTCACAAAAATTATTAAGAGCGGAAAATTGGTTGATTCCTACACTTCTTCTTTTGGTATCCGCTCCATTCGTTTTGATGCAGACAAGGGTTTCTTCCTCAATGATAAACCATTAAAAATCCTGGGTGTTTGCAATCACCATGATCTGGGTGCACTGGGTGCTGCTGTTAATGTGCGCGCAATGGAAAGGCAATTGCAAATTTTAAAAGCAATGGGTTGCAATGCCATCCGCACGGCGCATAATCCACCAGCACCCGAGTTGCTTGATCTCTGTGATAAAATGGGCTTTCTTGTAATGGTTGAAGCTTTTGACATGTGGCGGAAAAAGAAAAATAAATTTGATTACTACGCCGATTTTGATGAATGGCACCAGCAGGATATACGTGACATGGTGCTACGCGACCGCAATCATCCTTCCGTATTTATGTGGAGCATTGGCAACGAAATAAGGGAGCAGTTTGATAGCAGCGGCATCCGCCTTGCACGCGAACTGGTAGATATTGTGAAACAGGCAGATCCTACCCGGCCGGTTACGGCAGCATTGAGTGAATGGGATCCCGCAAAAAATTTCCTGTATCAATCCGGCGCACTGGATGTGGTTGGACTCAACTATCACCAGGAAGTGTATAAAGATTTTCATACCCATTATCCCGGGAAAATTTTCATTGGTGCAGAAAATATGAGTGCTTTTGCTACCCGCGGGCATTATGATATGCCATCTGACAGCAGCTATTTCTGGCCGGCCAAATCGCCCCAAAAAATAGTAGAACATGGCAATGCCGATTTTACGGTTTCTGCCTATGACCAGGTCTCAGCGTACTGGGGTAGCACCCATGAAACTACCTGGAAGATTATTAAAAAGCATGATTTTTTATCGGGGCTTTTTGTGTGGAGCGGTTTTGATTTTATAGGTGAACCGATACCTTACCCATGGCCTGCGCGAAGTTCTTATTACGGCATTATAGATTTGGCTGGTTTTCCCAAAGATGTTTATTATATGTACCAGAGTGAATGGACCAGCAAACCAGTACTGCATATTTTTCCGCATTGGAACTGGACGCCAGGCAAACTGGTAGATGTGTGGGCCTATTATAACAATGCAGATGAGGTGGAGCTTTTTTTAAATGGCACATCATTGGGTGTAAAAAGAAAAGAAAATGATGATTTGCACGTCATGTGGCGCGTACCTTTTCAACCAGGGGCATTAAAAGCGGTGTCACGGCAAAAAGGAAAAACTGTATTGGTAAAAGAAATACATACGGCTGGTATACCTGCCGGCATCCGCTTAAGCGCCGACCGCGCAAGCATCAAAGCGGATGGAAAAGATCTTTGCTTTGTTACGGTGGAGGTAGTAGATAACAAAGGTAATCTGGTTCCGGATGCAGATAACCTGGTGTCATTCAGCATAGCAGGCACTGGTATAATTGCTGCCACGGATAATGGCTACCAGGCCGATACCAGTTCCTTTCAAACCAAAACAAGAAAATGCTGGAAAGGTATGGCGCTGGCCATTGTGCAGTCTACCTCAAAACAGGGAAATATTACATTAAAGGCATCTGCAACGGGTTTGCCCGCCGCCCGGCTTACCTTAAAATCAGGCGGGAGAGAGTAAAAAATTACGCAATCGTTCCCGGAAACCCCGCCACGTCAAAATAGTAAAATCTTCCATCAATTTAGCAAAACCTTACATTGTTAACGGATATGCACCCCTGTACCTTTAGCATCAATGAATGAAGGATTGACCGGGTTGACATCATTCATTGCTAACGAAAAAAACGAATTGCGATGAAAAGGTTTTTGCCTGTTTATATGAACGTACGCCCAGGCAGGGTTTTGTTACCTGCCAATACTGCCCCTGCATTCTCCGTATACACCTGTTCTTTTTTCAAACTTCTTTTTTTTAGCCTATCGGTTTTAATTGCACAGCAAGTAATAGCCCAGACAGCAGATAATGCAGCACAAAATGAAAGCTATAAAAAAGTGATTACAGAAAGGGCTTTAAAGATTGTAAATACACTTTCCATCACTGATTCAGTAAAATATAATAAAGTAGTAACTGCTGTTGCTGACCAGTATTATGCGCTTGGTAATGCACAGGAACAAAATACGCAGGCCATTGCAGCTATAAAAAATGAAGCAGCAGACAAAGACAAGCAGGCCGCGGCTTTAAAAGAACAGGAAGAAAAAAAATCAGCGGCGTTGATGCAGCTACACAACCAGTTTATTGCTCATTTAAATAACCACCTTACAGAAGACCAGGTAGAAAAAGTAAAAGACGGCATGACGTACAAAATTCTCCCTATTACGTACGCGGCTTACCAGGACATGATACCCACTTTGAAAGCAACGGAAAAAGAAAAAATTTATGGTTGGCTGAAGGAAGCGCGGGAACTGGCAATGGATGCTGAATCTTCTGATAAAAAACATGCCGTATTTGGAAAGTACAAAGGACGCATTAATAATTACCTGTCAGCTGCCGGATATGATGTGAAAAAAGAGGGCGGGGAGTGGCAAAAAAGAATAAAGGAAAGAGAGAAGAAAAAGGAACCGGTTAATTAAGGTTCTCCATTGGTACGGATACTAACATTGCTTTACACATTACAATATAAAACTAAGCTGTATGAATTGCCTGCGACTCTCCAAACTACTATTCCTGTTTATGCTGTGCAGTCTTACTGCAATGGCGCAACAAAAGACCATTACCGGTAAAGTACAGGATGCTGATGGTAAACCCGTTCAGGGGGTTACGGTTGGCCTTAAAGGATCCACCACCAGTACTGCCAGTAAGGACGATGGCTCTTTTTCCATCAGTGTTCCTTCTGATCAGTCAGTTATCAAATTTACGAGTATCGGTTTTGTGTACCAGGAGCACAGCATCGGTACAAAAACAATACTTGATATTACGCTGCAAAAAGACAACAAAGCACTGGATGACGTAGTAGTAATTGGATACGGTACGCAAAGGGCAAAAAATGTTACCGGCTCCATTGTTTCAATCGATCCAAAAAAGCTGGAAGATCTTCCGGTTGCCTCTTTAACTGAGATGCTGAGAGGACAGGTGCCTGGTGTAAATGTATCTGGCGGAAGTACCCGCCCGGGTGCAATGGCCACAGTTAGCATAAGACAGCAGTTTAACTGGGGCAAAGATGGTGGTGGAACTATACCGCTCATAGTTATAGACGATGTGGTACAGATTGATCCTGCTACCAACCTGCCAACACTGGACAAATTTAATTTGCTGGATCTCTCGGAAGTGGAAAGCATTACTGTATTGCGTGATGCAAGTGCGGCTATTTATGGTTCCAGGGCTTCACAGGGTGCAATTGTGGTTAAAACAAAAAGGGGTAAGTCCGGCACTCCAAGAATAACCTATTCCGGAAAATTTGAAACCAATGATGCGATTAGTCATAGCAAAGTAATGAATGCAGGAGAATACGGTGTATTCTCCAACAGGTTACAGCGTGGTTTGGGCAATACTGTTACTGGTAATCCAAATAACTTTTTCTCGGCCACAGAATTGGTATCAATGGATTCCCTGAATTATGACTGGCTGGGCAATGATTGGAGAACGGCAAATGCGACGCAGCATTCAATTAATGTGAGTGGTGGATCCGACCGGGCTACCTATTTTGCGGGCGGCTCATATTATACGCAGGGCGCCAATCTTGGTTCACAGGATTTTAACCGCTGGACCTTCAGAACGGGTACAGACGTTAAGGTGATGAACAGCCTGAAGTTGTCGGCTGTAATTTCCGGAAGCAGCACAAACCTGGAAAAGTCGTTTACCAAAGTCAATTTCCAGGATGGATACGCAAGCGGTGGTGAGCAGAATGATTACAGTGTATTGCTGCATATGCCACAATATATTCCATGGCAGTATAAAATTAATGGCGTTACAAGTTATGTGTCCCCGGTGCTGGGGCCTAACAAAACAGGTTCTGCAACTGGTAACAACTCGCTCTCTAACTGGAATTATTACACGTTGCTGAACAATGGTTCCTTTACCACCAACAAAAATTTCAGCTATACAGCTAACTTCTCACTACAATACGAATTGCCTTTTATCAAGGGACTTTCATTCAGGGCTAATTATGCAATAACAAATAATTCCGGCAATACAGAGCAGGTGCAAATGCCAATTGTATTTTACCAGGGCACCAATTTAGCAACTGCAAATAATCATTTGTATAGTCCTGCCACCACATGGAGTTCTTTTACCAATAGATCAAACTCCAGGGTTTCTTATGATAATACGACAGGAGCATTGGAGCAAATCAATTTCTTTGCGAATTATGAAAAGACCATTGGAGACCATAACATCTCTGCAGTATTTTCCGGTGAACGTTCAAAAGTTACTTCGGAAGACCGGTACCAGATTTGGGACAACCCGGTTCCGGGTATTTACAATGGTACTTCAGTCTCCACCCTTGGAACTTTGAATAGTTCCAACACCATAGCGTACAGATCAGAAGGCGGAACAATGTCTTATTTGGGTCGTGTAAATTATAGTTTTAAAAACAGGTACCTGGTTTCGCTGCTGTTCCGCAGCGATGCATCCAGTAAGTTTGCGCCGGTCAATTACTGGGGCTTTTTTCCAAGTATGTCACTGGGCTGGATTATTTCCGATGAACCATTCTTTAAATCCAAATGGGTAAATTATTTAAAAGTCCGTGGGTCTTTGGGTAAAACAGGCAATGACAATGTAAAAGCATGGAAATGGTTGCAATTGTATAATATTCTTGCTGACAAAGGAATGGCTTTTGGAAGCAACGGCGGTAATTACACTTATGGTATTACACCGGAAGCATCTCCTAATCCGGATATCAAATGGGATAGAACCATACAAAGAAATGTTGGGGTAGATGTTGCAGTATTAAAAAATCGCTTATCAGTTAATGTAGATGCATATTATAATTCATCTACTGATATGCTTACTTCAATGACAGGGGCCACCAATGTTCCGATATCAGCAGGCGGTGCATATGCTGAGCAGAACTATGGCGCCGTTAACTTTTGGGGTGCTGAAATTGCTGCCACCTGGAAAGATAATATCGGTAAGAATTTGACTTATTCAATTGGAATGAACTTTGGCTGGTCTGACAATAAGGTAAAAAAATACCTGGATCAGCCTTTCAATTATGAATCCACCTTTGCAGGTAAACAACGTGAAGGCTATTCGCTTATCAGTGGTCAGTATGGTTATAGTACCTGGAAGCAAACTTCCGGCAACGACGGAATTCTCAGAACGGACGCTGACCTGGATGCCTACTGGGGCTATCTCTCTGATTTGGCAACCAAGGCAGGAACTACGCCACTGTACAACGCCGGCAGTGCTAATATTTCCACCCGTACAGGTATGAGAAAAGGCATGATGGCTTATGAGGATCAGGCCGGTGATTTGAATGCTGCTTCAAGAACAATTGCAGGTAAGAATGGTCGCATTTCAGATGAGCAGGATTATGTGCTGCTTGCTAAAAGCAGTCGTACGTATGGAATTACCACCAACCTGGGGATAAGCTGGAAATCCATCAGCGTGATGGCACAGATTGCTGCAAGCTGGGGCGGATGGAATAGCCTGGACAGGGTAAAACAGGGAACCGCCAGTACCAATGCAGGTTGGTCACAGGTATCTTACCTGGTTGATATGTATGATTCAACAGACAATCCTAACGGAAAATATCCAAACATCGCTTTTTATGACAACGCCTATAAAAATTCTGATTTCTGGACAATGCCCAATTTCAGGTGTGTGATTCGCTCATTGAGTGTTGGCTATACGCTACCAAAGAGTTTACTTACAAAAGCACATATCTCCAACGCTAAACTTATTCTGTCGGGCTATAACTTATGGGATTTGTACAATCCGTATCCTGATCATTACCGCAACATGTATGATGCACCTAATGTAAACTATCCAACGCTGCGTACCTGGTCGTTGGGTGTTAATATTGGATTCTAACTTAAATTATCGTTTAACAATTGATTGTATATGAAAAAGAAAGCATTCTATCTTGTAGCCATCACAGCGGCTGTAGTAACGGTGGCAACTGGTTGCAAAAAAAGCTACCTGGAACAAATGAAAAGCTATGATAAATACGATGAGGAAACAGTGTTTACGAATGAAGTACTAACCGGCGCCTATATAGACAGGATTTATAACTACCTTTTTGCCAGCTATAGAAGCCCGACACAGACAGAAACTTCATTGGGTTCCTATGATGATTCTAAAACCAGGCTTACAGAGGAGATTGGCGCAAATGGAACAGTAGCAAACTATATAAATCCAAATAAAACTATTCAACTTGCGTCTGAAGCGGATGCTTACTATGGAGGAACGCTTACAACGGGAATAACAAATACACCATATACCCGCATTCGTTTTGCCAATTTTTTACTTGATAACGTAGATGCAATAGGCGGCACCAATTTATCTCAAACATTTAAAAATACTGCAAAAGGACAAGCATACTATTTCAGGGCTTTGCAATATTTTTACCTGGTACGTACCTACGGCGGTGTACCTATTGTACTGCATGTACAACAGGCCAGCAGTACCGATACAAGTCTCAGGGTGCCCAGGTCTACTGCCACAGAGTGTTTCGCGCAGATTAGTAAAGATTTTGATTCAGCTGCTGCATTGCTGCCGGCAAGATGGGCAACTGGTGCTACAGACTATGGAAGGTTTACCAGTGCTGCTGCCATGGCTATGAAGAGCAGGGTGTTGCTCACCGCTGCAAGCCCGTTGTTCAATACGGATTGGGATAATCCCGGAAGTGCAAAATGGCAGGCCGCTTTGGACGCCGGTTTAAAAGCTGAAACGTTTTTAACCTCAAATGGCTACGGACTATACGGCAGTACGGCAAAGGAATGGGAACAAATGACCTATGCTACTGACAATGCTTTTAATAAAGAAGCTATTTTCACTCTATTGCTTTCTAATACCATCACAAGTTCTGTTGGTTACAACAATAGCTGGGAAAATACTGTAAGGCCCAAGGATTACAATGGCGGCGGAGGCGTTTCAGTGCCGAAAGGAATGTTGGACCTGTTTCCATTAGACGATGGCAGACGCCCAACCAAAGCCAATGGCTATGTAGACACTTTCTTTTTTGAGAAAAGAGACCCCCGTTTCTACCGCACTTTTGCATTTTCGGGGTCAAAATGGGGTAAAAAAGACAATGCTAACCGAACTACTTTTTTTTACAGGTGGAGGCCTAGTGCTACTGGAACGCCCGTATACTACGGAGCCAACAGCGGGAACCAGACCGTTAGCCCTGCAGTAGTTCGTAAGTTTTCAAACCCGGCAGCAGATACTTTGGCGTTGGCTTTTTCAGGAACAGATATTTTTGAATACCGTTATGCAGAGCTGTTGTTGAATATTGCAGAATGTTATGCAGCAAAAGGAGATATAGCAAATGCTACTGTTTACCTGGGCAAAATACGGGCACGTGTTGGAATACCCAGCGCAAACAGCTACGGCATTGGTACGCTGGCCAGCAAGTATGCAGCCATTGAAGCGGTTTTATACGAACGCCGGGTAGAACTGGCTTATGAGGGCAAACGTTATTGGGATGTGCAAAGATGGTTGCTGTATGATGGCGTGTCCTCAACCAATACAACTGCGAATACAGTAGCTAAGCTTGGTCTTACACCAATAAACGGAACAAACAGAACCGGTTATTACTGGCAATCTGCCAGCTTTACCGGCAGTGATCCTTTAACAGCTGCGGACAGGGCTATTTTGGTTGATCCGGATGCAGCTGATTTTACTACGCAAATAACCAAGCTAAAAACTTTATACAAAGCCAAATTGGTGATGACGCCTTTGGACCAGGCAATGGATCGTGATGGTAGTGCGGCGGTGAATATTTTGTACAGGCCTAACTATTACCTTTCCGGCTTAACAGCCACTATATTATCTTTTAATCCCTGGTTGCAGCAAAATGTTGGATGGCTGGATTACAGCGGTGTGCCGGGTAATTTTAATTCATCTCAATAGACACACAGGAATTAACAAGACCTCATACATACAATACAGGTATCGTGTGCATGGGGCTTATTAATATGTATTGAAAAAGCGCTGTAATAATTGCTATCGGTTAAATTTATCAGATGTCGGTGCTGCGCGCATATTGCATGATAGTTATCTGGCTATAATATCCATCTTTACCTGCAATTATTTATAGCAGGCCAACTGTAAATAGATGCTTGCGGGACGTAATTATAAGACGATTAAAAATTAAACCTCAACGACTGCTTTTCAAACACCAATAATTGATCGAATCTCTTATAAAAAATAAAATAAGGGCGGGATTTTCGAAATAAACGTCTGATAAAGTTCAAACAAAATTTCACAATGAGTATACATTTCAATAAGCTGGTTATAATTGGTATTTTGCTTTCAGTCGTGGTAAAATCAAATGCCCAGTATCCGGATATTCCCTCAGATGTTCAGAAAGCTGCTGATTCGCTGATGAAAGCAGCTGTCCGTCATTCTGATTCTGCGTGGGCCATTGCCTATCCAATTATACAGAAAGAAGGTGCAGAAGGCAGGCCTTATATACCCTGGGCATCAAGGGTAGATGAATTACCACAGTCACCCATACCCGCTTTTCCGGGTGCAGAAGGTGGTGGCAAATTTAGTTTTGGCGGCAGGGGTGGTAAAGTAATAGTGGTAACCAATTTAAATGATGATGGTCCCGGCAGTTTACGGTATGCGTGCGAACAGGGCGGTGCAAGAATTGTTGTTTTTAATGTGGCCGGCATTATCAGGATTAAATCTCCGCTGATGATACGGGCACCTTACATTACTATTGAAGGCCAGACAGCACCCGGTGATGGCGTTTGTATTGCCGGTGAAACGGTTTGGATAAATACGCATGATGTAATTATTCGTTTTATGCGTTTCCGCCGCGGAGAAACCTGGGTAGGCAGAAGGGATGATGCCATTGGTGGCAACCCGATTGGTAATATTATGATTGATCATGTAAGCGCCAGTTGGGGGCTTGATGAAAACATGAGTATGTACCGCCATATGTACAACGACAGTACGGGTAAGACAGAAGATAAATTTCCTACAGTAAATATTACTATCCAGAATTCCATTTTTGCAGAAGCGCTTGATACCTGGAACCATGCTTTTGGCAGTACGCTGGGCGGAGAAAATTGCGCGTTCGTAAGAAATTTGTGGGCCAACAATGCAGGCCGCAATCCTTCTGTTGGCTGGAATGGCATTTTTAATTTTGTCAACAATGTGGTGTTTAACTGGGTGCACCGCTCTATTGACGGGGGTGATTACCGTGCCCAGTTTAATATCATCAATAATTATTTTCAACCGGGCCCTTCCACTCCCAAAAATAATGTAGGCCACCGCATTTTAAAACCCGAAAGCGGCAGAAGTAAATTGAAAGAGAAAGTATATGGCCGTGCCTACGTTAATGGTAATATTATGGAAGGCCATCCGGAAATAACAAAAGACAACTGGAATGGTGGTGTACAGATAGAGGAAATGGCCAACACCGGCGAATACACTTCCGAGATTAAATGGAAAACACCGCTTCCCATGCCGCTGGTAACTCTTTTACCGGCTACCGAGGCAAAAACTTATGTACTTGCCAATGCTGGTGCCATATTGCCTGTAAGGGATCCGGTTGATACACGTATTGTAGAGCAGGTAAGAACCGGTAAAATAGTATACAGTGATAATGTGAAACTACCGGAAAGCCAGTTCAAGCACCGCCGCTTACCCATTGATTCTTACAAGCAGGGAATTATTACAGACCCTGCACAGGTAGGGGGTTACCCGGATTATAAGGGAACGCCCTATAAAGACAGTGATAGTGATGGCATACCCGATGAGTGGGAAAAAAAGAACGGACTTAACTCAAACAATGCTGCGGATGCAGCAGCATATGCAAAAAATAAAAGCGGCTACACCAATATAGAAATTTATCTAAACAGCATCGTACCGCTGAATACTGTAAGGCCCGCTACTGCTGCAGCGGTAAAAAAATAAGGAGCACGCCATGGCTGCTGTATATGCCGGCACTGTTATAAGATTGAAGCAATGAAGCTGGGATGCATTGTCTTACATTTACGAAACAAAAAACAGGACTGGCAGTGAACCGCATTGCATCATATAGCGACTATATAATTTTCTTATCTGTTTTCTTTATAGGGCAGCAGGCTTTGCAAGCGCAAAAAAACGCAAAGCCTGCTGCCCCTTTATACATCAACGCGCAAAAACAACTTGCCTATACGCCTGATTCGATGGGTAACCGTATCCCGGATTTTTCTTACTGCGGCTACCTGGCTTCCGAAAAAGAAATTCCTGAACTTACTATAAAAATAGTGGTGCCTGTTACAGCCGGAGATGCCACGGCCCGTATACAGGCTGCACTGGATTATGTTGCAGATCTTCCGTTGGATGCAAATGGTTTGCGGGGTGCAGTGTTATTGCAAAAAGGCAATTATACTATATCCGGCCAGCTGCGTATCACCGCATCGGGTGTGGTGCTTAGAGGAAGCGGTTCTAATGAGAAAGGAACGATACTAACAGGAGCCGGTACGGGCAGGCTGGCATTGATAAAAATTGCAGGCAAATATGATAAAGTGATCGGTACGGAAACAAAAATTACCGATGCCTGTGTGCCTGTAAACGCTATGCAGTTTTCAATTGACAATGCAGGCTCCTTTAAAGCGGGAGATAAAATTATTATTCACCGGCCTTCTACCGCAAAATGGATTGCGGCACTTGGTACAGGTATTTTTGGTGGTGGCATTTCTGCACTCGGCTGGAAGCCCGGCGACCATGATTTATTTTTTGACAGAATGATCACTAAAGTGGCGGATAATATTGTTTATATAGATGCACCCATTACCACAGCACTTGACACATTGTATGGAGGCGGTACAGTAGCTGCTTATCAATGGGCTGGCAGAATTTCTCATTCAGGTGTAGAAAACCTGCGTTGCGTTTCACTGTATGATAAAAATAATCGCAAAGATGAAGATCACCGCTGGAATGCTATCAATATAGAGAATGCAGAAGATGCCTGGGTACGCAGGATTGTTTTTGAAAACTTTGCCGGGTCTGCGGTAAGCGTGCTGGAGACTTCTAAGCGCATTACGATAGAAGACTGTATATCATTACACCCGGTTGCTGAAATTGGCGGACAAAGACGTTATACATTTTTAACAAACGGGCAGCAAACACTGGTGCAGCGTTGCTATGCAGAATTTGGCTATCATGATTTTGCTACAGGATATTGTGTGCCGGGTCCCAACGCGTTTGTGCAATGCGAGTCACACCTGCCTTATAGTTTTAGTGGAGCTATTGACAGTTGGTCGTCGGGTATTTTGTTTGATGTAGTTAATGCAGATGGCAATGCGCTGCGTTTTGGCAATCGTGGCCAGGATGCTAACGGTGCGGGCTGGTCGGCTGCCAACAGCGTGTACTGGAATTGTTCTGCAGCAAGAATTGATTGTTATCAGCCACCCACTGCCCAGAACTGGTCTTTTGGTTCCTGGAGTCAGTTTGCGGGAGATGGTTACTGGGGAGAATCCAACAATACCATTAATCCAAGAAGTTTATACTATGGGCAATTGGCAGAGCGGTTGAATAAAAACGTTGATAAACAAGCTCAACTATTATATATACCGGGAGATGCTTCCAGCAGTCCGACTGTTGAAGCCGCCGCCGGACTGGTAAAGCAATCGGTACAACCAAGAATGCAGTTAACCGGATGGATCGAAGCGGCATCACAACGATTCCCGGTTTCAATGAGTGCAGCTGGTGTAAAAACAATAGATCAGTTTGGGAATAAAAAAAATGTACTGCCGGCATCAGCTCCTGCGATGCAGATTAAAAATGGCTGGCTGCTCAGAGGTGATGAAGTGATAACCGGTAAGCGCCTAAGCGTGCCGTGGTGGACAGGTGGTGTACAGGGCAGGGACTTGCAGAACGCCGCACCTGCTATTACGCGTTTTGTGCCCGGCCGGGCCGGCAAGGGATTAACCGATGATTTGAATGAACTGACAGATGGCATGAAGGATAAACATATCATAGGCATGGAGCAAAATTATGGCCTGTGGTATGACAGACGACGGGATGATCATGAACGCATCCGCAGAATGGATGGTGAAGTATGGCCGCCTTTTTATGAATTGCCTTTTGCACGAAGCGGCAAAGAAACTGCCTGGGATGGCCTGAGTAAATATGATCTAACTAAATACAATTTGTTTTACTGGGGCCGGCTGAAGCAGTTTGCAGACCTCGCCGATCAGAAAGGTTTGCTACTGGTACACCAAAACTATTTTCAGCACAATATTATTGAGGCCGGCGCCCATTATGTAGATTTTCCCTGGCGCACCGCCAATAATATAAACAATACCGGCTTTCCGGAGCCACCCCCTTTTGCCGGCGATAAACGCATTTTCATGGCTGAACAATTCTATGATATCAGTAACCCTGTGCGAAGGGAACTGCATAAGAAATACATCCGGCAATGCCTTAATAATTTTGCAGCCAACAATGGCGTAATCCAGTTGATTGGTGAAGAGTTTACGGGCCCCCGGCATTTTGTACAATTCTGGCTGGATGTGATTAAAGATTGGGAGAAGGAAACGGGTAAAAAACAAATTATTGGGTTAAGCGTAACAAAAGATGTGCAGGATGCTGTGTTAAGCAATCCCACATATGCGGCCATTGTTGATTTAATAGATATCCGTTACTGGCATTACCAGGCAGATGGCAACGCATACCAGCCAAAAGGCGGCCAAAGCCTTGCACCCCGCCAGCATGCAAGGTTATTAAAACCTAAGAAAACGTCTTTTGAACAGGTATACCGGGCAGTAATTGAATATCGTGCTAAGTATCCTTCAAAAGCGGTTGTGTATTCAGGTGATAGTTATCCTGAATTTGCCTGGGCAGTTTTTATGGCAGGTGGTTCATTGCCTGCGTTGCCGGCGGGGCTTGACAAAAAGTTCTTAACGGCAGCGGCTGGTATGAAGGCTGTAAGTGAAACAGGTAAATATACACTGGCAGGAAGCAATGGTGTAATTGCTTATGCGGTCAATGAGCCTTCACTGCAACTTGATCTTACAGGCATCAATGGAAATTTGAAACTGCGGTTCATAAATGTAAAGGATGGTTCAGTCACAGATAATAATGTAGTTATACAGGGTGGAAAAAAAGTAGCCATTGATATGCCAGCCAATACCGGTATTGTTTGGTTGATGAAATAATTGGTACGGCGATGAAAAGATTGCAATTGCTTTTTCCAGGAAGGCAGCGTATGGGAAAAAGGAAGTGTATAATTCTAAAAGCAGGGTTTAGTAAAAATGAAGTTTATCTTGTTAATAGCATGTTTGTTTTTTTGTATGGTTGGTCATATGCAAATGGCCATGCCTTTGTTGAAAATATCGGACAACAAAAGATATTTTCAAACTGCAGACGGCAAGCCTTTTTTTTGGTTGGGTGATACGGGCTGGCTGTTATTCACCAAATGCAGCAGGGAAGAAGCGTTGCATTACCTGGATAAAAGGCAGCAGCAGGGTTTTAATGTAGTACAGATAATGCTGCTCCATACGCTAAAAGCAACTGATGTATATGGAGACTCCGCATTGGTAAATGGCAATATCGCACAACCTGATCTGGCAAATGGGTATTGGAAGCATGTCGATTTTATTTTACATGAAGCAGCGAAACGCGGGATATATATGGCGCTGGTGCCGGTATGGGGTGGCAATGTAAAAGAAGGCAAAATTACTGCGCAGCAAGCCACTTTATACGCTGCGTTTTTAGCCAGGCGCTTCAAAAATGAAAATAATATTGTCTGGCTCAATGGCGGCGATATTAAAGGCAGTGACGGACTGCAGGTTTGGAAAGCAATTGGCACTACTATCAAGAAATATGATCCGCGCCATCTGCAAACTTTTCACCCAAGGGGGAGGACAAGTTCCAGCGAATGGTTTCACAAAGAAGCATGGCTTGATTTTAATATGTTTCAAAGCGGCCATAAAGATTATGCACAGGATACCAGCAGTAATGAGCAGCATCATTATGGCGAAGACAATTGGAAATTTGTACAGGCCGATTATAAATTGTTGCCCGTAAAGCCCAGTATGGACGGCGAGCCATCTTATGAAAATATTCCGCATGGCTTGCACGACAGCCTTGCCGAAAGATGGACAGCCGCTGATTTGCGGCGATATGCGTATTGGAGTGTATTGGCAGGCGGCGCCGGTTTTACATATGGTGAAAATGCGGTGATGCAATTTAATACGAGGGGTGATAGGACTGCCAATTTTGGCGTTAGTAATAACTGGAATAATACTATTGATGCACCGGGCGCAGGTGAGATGAAATATTTAAAGCAGCTAATGCTGGCTGTAAGTTATTTTGACAGGGTTCCTGCACAGGAAATTATTGTTGACAACACAAGAGACAGGTATCATTATTTGCTGGCTTCAAAGGGACAAAAATATGTCATGGTATATGTGTACACCGGCAGAAATTTTAGTCTTGATTTGTCTGCATTACATTTTAAGGCGAAGAAAGCGGGCTGGTTTAATCCAAAGAACGGAACAACTACAGCAATAGATGATTTTAAAGCGGCAGGTGTTCTTGCTTTTGATCCGCCCGGTGAAGAGGCGGAAGGAAATGATTGGGTGCTGCTGATTGAATAGCAGGTGGTTGAACAAGAATAGGGAAGTAAACATGTTTTTTGTAAAGCATAAAGTATTTCAACAGTAATGATGAGGAACTGGATTGCAATTGTAATTTTTATTTTGTCAACGGCTTCCTGCTCTCAGAAGGCATACCTGTTCACCTCTTTTCATGAACCGGCCAGTGAAGGTCTGCGCATGCTGTATAGCTATGATGGTTATCAGTGGACTGATTTTAATAAAACTTTCTTGCAACCGGCCGTGGGTAATCAGCGCGTAATGCGTGATCCGTCTATGGTGCAGGGGCCCGATGGGATATTTCACCTGGTTTGGACCAGTAGTTGGCGGGGCGATAAAGGATTTGGCTACGCCTCATCAAAAGATCTTATTAACTGGAGTGAGCAACAATTGATACCGGTGATGCAGCATGAACCCACCACCGTAAATGTATGGGCACCTGAATTATTTTACGATGACGAACAAAGGCAGTTCCTCCTAGTATGGGCCTCATGTATACCAGGCCGCTTTGAGGAAGGACTGGAAGAAGATAGCAATAACCACAGGCTGTACGTAACAACAACAAAGGATTTTAGAACATTTACGCCCACTGCTTTATTTTTTGACGCGGGTTTTAGTGTAATTGATGCAATGATTGTAAAAAGAAAGTCAGCCGACTACGTATTGGTACTAAAAGACAATACCCGGCCTGAACGGGACATCAAAGTGGCATTTGCCACTACAGCATTAGGCCCTTACAAAAATGTGTCCCGGGCGTTTACCGATAATTATACAGAAGGTCCCTCGGTGTTAAAAGTAAAAGATGAATGGCTGATTTATTATGATTCATACCAAAAGAAAATATATGAGGCTTCCGGCACCAAAGATTTTGCAGACTTTACAAATGTGACCAGTAAAGTATCGGTTCCGAAGGGTCATAAACACGGGACCATTGTTACAGTAAGGAAAAAGTTTATCAAAGATTTATTAGGTAAGTAAGTAAGGAACAGGCTGGTCCATTTCCTGATTAAAAACAGTTTATATTTTATTACAGAAGCAATGGCGTTTAAAAAAATTATAACAGTAATGGTTTTTACACTGGCTGTGAATATGGTAAGCCGGGCGCAGGATACTGTTAGGTATACCGGCAATACCCTGGCTAGTGTTGATTACCACCATGGTCAGTTAAGCCCGGCCCTGGGTGTACACAATATACAAACCATGCGTGCCAACAGGGCCAATGCAGCCAATAGCTGGACGTATAATCATGCACCCATGCTGGCGTATTGGAATAACCTGTTTTACCTGGAATATTTAAGCGATCCGGTAGGGGAGCATGTGCCGCCAGGGCAAACATTGCTACAGACATCTGCAGATGGTTATCAATGGAATGATCCGGTGGTTATTTTTCCGCCATATAAAATTCCGGACGGCACCGTAAAGGAAGGCAGGAAGGACAGCGCAAAGAACGCATTTGCTACCATGCACCAGCGCATTGGTTTTTATACAGCTAAAAGCAAACGTTTTTTTGCGCTTGCGTATTACGGTATTACCCTCGGCGAAAAAGACGATCCGAATGATGGCAATGGCGTTGGCAGGGTAATCCGTGAAATAAAAAAAGATGCATCACTGGGTGATATTTATTTTCTCCGCTATAACCACGCATTTAATAAAAACAATACCACTTACCCATTCTATACTTCATCAGAAGACAAGGGTTTTATAGCTGCCTGTAAGGAGATACTGGCCACACCCTTGTTAATGCAGCAGATGGTTGAAGAATCAGACAGGAATGATCCGCTGATTCCGATGCATAAAGATTTTAAGGCATTTAGTTATTATCATTTGCCCAATGGAAAAGTGGTTGGCTTGTGGAAATATGCGCTCACCAGCATTAGTACTGATCAGGGAAAAACCTGGTTGTATAATCCGCTGCGGGCGCCCGGTTTTGTCAATGCCAATGCCAAGATATGGGGACAGCGAACCAGTGATGGCAGGTATGCAACCATATACAACCCGTCTGAATTCCGGTGGCCGCTGGCACTGAGCGTTAGTGATGATGGGTTGAACTACAAAAACCTGCTGCTCGTTAACGGGGAGATAAGTTCCCTGCGGTATGGCGGTGCCTATAAAAGTTATGGGCCACAGTATGTACGTGGTATTCAGGAAATGGATGGAACACCGCCTGCTGGCAATATGTGGGTTACGTACAGCATGAACAAAGAAGATATATGGGTAAGTGAAATTCCTGTGCCGGTAAAAGACAAAGAGACGGCGGATGTAAATGAACTATTTGCAGCCATGAATGATGGAGAGGAATTGAAAAGCTGGAATATTTTCAGTCCGCTCTGGTGTAAAGCCGGGATCGACAAAAAAAACGCGGTTAAATCACTTGTGCTGAAGGACAGTGATCCGTTTGATTATGCCAAAGCTGAGCGAATGTTTCCGGAAACCGGGAAGCTGGCAATTGAGTTTTCAGTAACGGCACAACAAAATAATTATGGCTTGCTTGAAATAGAATTGGTAGATGCAAAGGGAACGCCCTGTATCCGCCTAAGCCTTGATTCAAGCGGAACATTGTATACAAAAGCCGGCTACCGTAATAAATCAATGGCAAAATACACAGCTGGTCAAACACTAAAAGTAAAAATGGAGCTTAATACAAAGACAAGGTTTTATACCTGTAGCATCAATGGTGGAAATGCCAGTAATAACCTGTGTTTTGCGCCGGTGGAAACGGTGTCGCGCATTGTATTTCGTACAGGCAGTACACGCAGGTTTCCGGATGCCGATACGCCAACGGATCAGAATTATGATTTACCCAATGCAGGTGCAAAAGATAGGGAAGCAGTATATAGTATTGAGTATTTAAAAACAAGAGCTGCGCATTAATTGCTAAACGCAACACAGTGTTGAAATATTGAACCGGATTAACAAGATCGAGATTATGAAGAAAGCGGTTATTTTATTTTTATTGATTTTTTTAAATGCTAGTCTTGCTTTCTCCCAGGCTACCAAAAAAGGGTTTGTGCTAAAGGCAGAAAAGTTTAAACATTATGTTGATTATTTCAACACAATGGAAGACGAAAATATTAAACAGGCAATAACAAACGACAGCGCCTGGCCCTGGATGCAGCAGAATATTCCTTTATTTGAATGCCCCCAGCAGAATTTTGAAGAAATGTTTTACTACCGCTGGTGGACACTAAGGAAACACATCAAAAAAACGGAACAGGGTTACGTATTCACAGAATTCCTGGTGCCGCGTTCTTATGCAGATAAGTATAACCTGATTGCCAGTGCACTCGGGCATCATATCTATGAATCAAGATGGCTGCATGTAAAAAGCTACATGGACGATAACCTGAATATATGGTACCGTGGAAATGATGGAAAACCTTTGAAGAAAATTCGCTTTTACAGCAGCTGGAATATGGATGCGGTATATAACAGGTACCTGGTTAACAAAGATGACGGTTTTATTAAAAAAATATTTCCTGACCTGGCAGTTGACTATGCCGGGTGGGAGCAGGAGAAAAAACTAACGGATGGATTGTTCTGGCAATACGATGTAAGGGATGCTATGGAAGAAACGATTAGCGGCGGAAGAAAAGAGAAAAACCCAAGGCCCTCTATTAACGGGTATATGTACGGCAATGCAAACGCCATGGCAGCAATGGCCGGCTATATTGATGGAAATAATCATTCGCCAGCGGCGGAGCAATATCGTTTGAAAGCCGATAGTATCAAAAAACTGACGTCGTCAAAGCTCTGGAATAGCAAGCAGGATTTTTTTGAAGTGTTAAAAGAAAAAGGCGATACGCTGGCAAATGTAAAAGAAGAAATAGGTTTTATTCCCTGGTATTTTAACATGCCCGACAGCAATTATAACATTGCCTGGAAAAGTCTTACGGATACCAAGACTTTCTGTGCTCCTTTTGGCATTACTACTGCAGACAGGAGTCACCCGGAATTCCGTACGCACGGATGCTGTAAATGCGAGTGGGATGGAGCTGTTTGGCCATTTGCCACTTCTCAAACGTTAACGGCCATGGCTAACCTGCTGAATAATTATAAACAGGCGTACGTAACAGACAGTATTTATTTTGATTTGCTGCAAACTTTTGTGGAATCGCAATACAACCGCGGGCGTCCCTATATTGGCGAATACCTTGATGAAAAAACAGGCTACTGGTTGAAAGGCGAAGAGCGGAGCCGTTACTATAACCATTCCACATTCAATGATCTTATTATAACCGGCCTGGTAGGTTTACGCCCGAGGGCAGATAATACAATTGAAGTAAACCCACTCTTGCCCGCCGGCAAATGGGATTGGTTCTGTCTGGACAATGTGTTATACCATGGGAAAATTATTACGATTGTTTGGGATAAGACCGGTGGAAAATATAAAAAGGGAAAAGGGTTATCTGTGTGGGTAAATGGAAGAAAGACGGCTGGGGCTGATAAACTGGAAAAGCTAACCGGGCAACTATGAATCAAAAATTTCCGCATATAATAGTTGCTGGATTGTTGCTGCTTGCATACAGTTTTATACACGCACAGCAAACGGAAAAAATGTATTTGTCAGGAACAGGCAATGATAATACCGTTAACTGGGATTTCTTTTGCACAGCTGGTATGAACAGCGGTAAATGGACAAATATTGCTGTACCCTCCTGCTGGGAGTTGCAGGGTTTTGGTAAATATGATTATGGATTTTCTAAAGATAGTACCCGCGGAAAAGAAAAAGGACTGTATAAATATTCTTTTAACGTGCCTGCGGCATGGAGGGATAAAGTTATCAAGATTGTTTTTGAAGGATCAATGACAGATACCGATGTAAAGATTAATGGCGTATCTGCAGGTGAGGTACACCAGGGCGCTTTTTATGCATTTAAGTATGATATTACTTCCCTGCTAAAATTTGGCGCGGTCAATTTACTCGAAGTAGCTGTATCGAAACATTCTGCCAATGCTTCTGTAAATGCCGCGGAACGGAGGGCAGATTTCTGGTTATTTGGCGGCATATTCAGGCCGGTATACCTGGAGGCATTGCCTGTAACTTATATTGAAAGCATTGCTATTGATCCAAAAGCAGATGGAATTTTTAATGCAGTTGTACATACAAAAGGTAAGGTGGAAAATATTGATGTGCAGCTATACAATCAGCGGGGCCTTAAAATAGGTAAAGCCATAACTGTTCATGGAAGCAGCATGCAGGATAAGCTGTTGCTTTCAAATAAATTTGCTGCTGTAAAAATATGGAGTCCTGAATTTCCGAACCTGTATAAAGCGGTCTTTACTATTTACAGAAAGGGGAAAGCATTGCATACGGTTACAAAACCATTTGGTTTCAGAACCGTGGAGGTAAGGCAAAGAGACGGCATTTATGTAAACGGTGTAAAAGTAAAAATGAAAGGAGTGAACCGCCATTCTTTCTGGCCAACCAGCGGGCGCAGCACCAGCAGGATAATCAGTATTGAAGACGTAAGCCTGATGAAGGACATGAACATGAATGCCGTGCGTATGAGCCATTACCCGCCGGATGATCATTTCCTGGACGCCTGCGATTCGCTGGGCCTTTTTGTAATGGATGAACTGGCAGGCTGGCATGGCAATTATGATACACAAACCGGCACTAAGTTGTTAAATGAAATGATGCTGCACGATGTGAACCATCCTTCCATTGTATTCTGGAGTAACGGTAATGAAGGTGGCCATAATCTGGAGCTGGATCATTTATTTACTGAACTGGACATACAGCAGCGGCCCGTAGTGCATCCCTGGAAATTGTTTGGTGGGTTTGAAACACAGCATTACCGGGAGTATGGTTATGGTATTGGTAATTATGAGCATGGACATGAGATACTGATGCCGACAGAATTTTTACACGGCTTGTATGATGGCGGTCAGGGCGCCGGGCTGGAGGATTACTGGGAGGCCATGTGGAAAAATCCATTGAGCGCAGGTGGCTTTCTCTGGGATTTTGCAGATGAAGGCGTTGTTAGGAAAGACAAGCATGACTCAATTGATACAGATGGTAATCATGGCGCAGATGGCATTGTGGGCCCCTTTCATGAAAAAGAAGCCAGCTATTATGCAATTAAAGAAATATGGAGCCCTGTCTACATAGAAAAGAAAGAAATTACTGATGCTTTTGATGGCAGGCTGCTGATTGAAAACCGTTATCATTATACCAATATCAACCAATGCCGTTTCGCCTGGAAGTTGAAAAAAATGGATACTAAAATGGAGAAGTCCGGTAAGATCGCATCACCCGATATTAAGCCATTGGAAAATGGGAGTATAAAAATAGTATTACCAATTGATTGGGCAGCATACGATGTTTTATATGTAACGGCTACCGATCCATATGGGCATGAAATTTTTACATGGAGCTTTCCCATTGCAATACCTGCGGTTGTTGTAAATAAGTTGATCAGCAGGCAAGGATCAGCTGCCATGGATTTTACGGAATCAGATACAGCGTATACGGTTACTGCAGCCGGCATACATTACCAGTTTAGTAAAGCAAACGGGTTACTGAAAGAAGTAAAAAATGGCAACAGCGTTATTCCATTTAATAATGGACCTGTTGTACAGGAGGGCGCTAATAATTTTGCTGGCTTTAGCTTAAAGCAGGACAGAGATTCAATTATCATTTCTTCTGCGTTTGATAAAAAGAGTGCATTTAATACATTGCAATGGATTGTATACCGAAGCGGCCTTTTAAAAATGGAAATACATTATTTTCCCGAAGCGTATTTCACGGACCTTGTGGGCGTAAATTTTTCTTTTCCGGAAGCGGCGATGAAAGCCGTGCAATATATGGGCAATGGCCCTTACCGTGTTTGGAAAAATCGCATGAAGGGTAATCAATTTGCTGTGTGGGATAAACAATACAATAACACGGAAACCGGTGAAGCCTGGCGCTATCCTGAATTTAGAGGATATCATTCCAATATTTACTGGTGTACGTTTATTACTACTGACCAGCCTTTTACGGTTTTTACAGAAAATGAAGATTTGTTCCTGCGCCTGTTTACGCCTGCATGGAAGACAGATCAATGGCATAATTATGAACCTGTTTTCCCCGGGGGTGATATTTCTTTTATGCAAGGCATTTCATCTATTGGCACAAAAACACAACGTAATGAAACCACCGGCCCAATGGGCGCTAAGAATATTTTTTATGATTATGATAAAGACCCGGCAAGGGCGTTGAAAATGGTTTTGTATTTCAGGTTTGGTAAATAAAATTCAGCCTGCGGCGGACGGGGCACGATATGTATGTCTACTGAATGTTTTTTATTGCTGCCGAGCTAAATAAATAAAGGTTACATGAAGCGAATTGTTCTATATTTTATCATTTTAACAACTGCTGCCTGTTATTCGTTACACGCACAGGTAAATGTGCACATGCTTACCTGTGAAGGATTGATAAATCCGTTGGGTATAGACATTATTTCACCGCGGCTAAGCTGGCAATTGCAATCGCCACAAAGAAATGTACAGCAGACCGCCTATCATATACTGGTGGCATCTACTAAAGAAAAACTTGAAAAGAATGAAGGCGATGTATGGAATTCAGGCAAAATAAGTACAGATGCATCCATTCATATTTTGTACAGGGGCAAAGTATTGACGAGTCAATTAAAATATTTCTGGAAAATAAAAGTCTTTGCTGGCAAAAATGAATCAGCTTGGAGTAACCCGGCTTATTGGAGCATGGGGCTGTTACGTTCAACCGATTGGAGCGCTAAATGGATTGGCTACGACAAAGCCGCTGCCTGGGACAGCATCACCCAATGGTCGAGGTTGTCTGCCCGCTACTTCAGGAAAGAATTTGAATTGCCACACACCGTTAAAAGAGCCACTGTTTATTTGTGCGGGCTTGGCATGTATGAACTATACCTTAATGGAAGAAAAGTGGGCGATCGGGTCTTGTCGCCAGCGCCTACAGATTACCGGAAGTCAGTAATGTACAATACTTACGATGTAACGGAAAATATAAAACCGGGCAGCAATACTATTTGCACTGTTTTGGGTAATGGCCGTTTTTTTACTATGCGCCAGGCTTATAAGCCTAAAAAGATCAACACATTTGGTTATCCAAAAATGCGCTTACAGCTGGAGATTGAATATGTAAATGGCGTTAAGAAAACGATTGTGAGTGATGAAAACTGGAAACTGAATGTGGATGGCCCCATCAGAACCAATAATGAATACGATGGTGAGGAATATGATGCTACAAAAGAATTTAACGGTTGGACCGATGCCGGCTATAATGACGCACAATGGTTGAAGCCACAACTGGTAGCAGCTCCGTTGGGTAAACTAGTAGCCCAGCTTAACCAGCCAATGAAGGTAATGAAGGCTATTCCGCCGGTAGCCATTACAAAAATGAATAATGGCCGGTACATCCTGGATATGGGGCAGAACTTTTCAGGTTGGATTAAAATGAAAGTGAAAGGCACTAAAGCAGATAAAGTAGTCCTGCGTTTTGCAGAGAGCTTGCAGCGTGACAGTAGTTTATATACGGCCAACCTGCGCGATGCGCGGGTAACGGATAGCTATACACTAAAAGGTGGGATTTCGGAAAGCTGGCAGCCCTCTTTTGTTTACCATGGATTTCGCTACGTAGAAATAGTTGGTTACCCGGGTGAGCCTTCATTGAATGACTTTGAAGGCGCTTTTATTTATGATGATATAGCAAGTACCGGTTCTTTTCAATGCTCAGACAGCATTATTAATAGAATAGTTAACAACGCCTGGTGGGGCATTGCTTCCAATTACAAAGGCATGCCGGTAGACTGTCCGCAACGCAATGAGCGGCAGCCATGGCTCGGTGACAGGGCCACAGGATCATACGGCGAAAGTTTCTTATTTAATAATGCCGCGCTCTACGCCAAATGGCTGAATGATATTGAGCAAGCCCAGACAGCAGAAGGGTCTATACCAGATGTGGCGCCCGCTTTCTGGAATTATTACAGCGATAATATTACCTGGCCGGGAACCTATATACTGGTGGCGGATATGCTGCAACGCCAGTTTGGAGATGAACAAAGCGTTGTTAAGCACTATGCATCCATGAAAAAATGGATGGCTTACATGAAGGGCCGGTACATGAAAGATTTTATTGTAACCAAAGATAAATATGGCGACTGGTGCGTGCCTCCGGAAAGCCTGGAATTGATCCGCTCAAAAGATAGCCTGCGCAACACCAAAGGCGATTTGCTGGCCACCGCTTATTACTACCGGCTGCTGCAGATAATGAAACGTTTTGCCGTCATTGGTAAACAGACAAATGATACAGTTGCATTTAACCAGTTGGCTGTTAATATCCGTAAAGCATTTAATAAAAAATTCTTTAACCCGGCACTTAACCGGTACGATAATAATACGGTAACCGCTAATCTCTTGCCATTGTATTTTGGTATGGTGGAAGAAGACCGCCGATCCTTGGTATTTGATAATATATACAAAAAAATACAGGAAAACGGAATGCATATCAGCACCGGCGTTATTGGTACCCAGTGGCTGATGCGGGGATTAACAGAAAATAATCGTGCTGATGCTGCATTTGCCCTGGCCAGTAACACAACTTATCCCAGCTGGGGCTATATGATTGGCCAGGGCGCTACAACTATCTGGGAATTATGGAATGGCAATACCGCCAACCCGCAAATGAATTCGCAAAATCACATTATGCTGCTGGGGGATTTGTTGATTTGGATTTTTGAAAACCTGGGAGGCATAAAAAGCGATGATAGCCAGCTGGCCTTTAAACAGGTAATAATGAAACCTTCGTTTGCGGCGGGCCCGCGCGAAGCAGCTGCCAGCTACCAAAGCCCCTATGGAAAAATTAACAGCCATTGGATAAAACAGGGCGATACGCTGACCTGGAATATTGACATACCAGCCAATGCCTCGGCACTTATTACTATGCCATCTATGGATGCCAGTAATGTAAAAGAATCCGGACAGGATATATTAAAAGCAGCGGGTGTTCAACTAATAAAATGGGAGAAGGGTGAAGCTATTATAAAAGCAGGTAGCGGAAGCTATCAGTTTGTGTCCATAATCAAATAAACAATCATGAACAAATCATTCATGCATATAATTTTTGCAGGTATGCTTGCTGGAGGTCTGCTGGTGGCAAGACCTTTAGCCGCACAACAGGTTACAACACCGGCAGCTGATAAAAAATCTGAGCTGGAGCTGGAGAAAAAAGCGTCTGACTGGACCGTTGTATTAAAGTTAAATGATGCCGGCAAGGCAGAGAAAATAAAGACTGCTATACTTACACATCTTACCGCTGTGCGCGACTGGCACAATAGTCATCCGTTTACATTAACACCAGCGGGTATCAATCCTGCAACAGGCAATAAGTTATCGGATATGGACCGGCAGATCATTGTTTGTTCTACCAAGCCTGGCTCCATACATGATGACCTGATGATGGCACTAAAGACCCAGCTTGATACAGCGCAGGTTGCTATGGTGCTTGATAAATATACCATTGGTAAACTTGCTTTTACGTTGAAGGGTTACCAGGCCATTGTACCGGATCTTACAGCAAAAGAGGAAGCAGAAATATTGAGAAACCTGCAGCAGGCAAGAGAGCAGGCCATTGACTACAAAGGAATAAAAGAGGTTTCCGCTATTTTTGAAATCTACAAAACAAAATGCGAGCAATACCTGAATAACAATGGCCGTAACTGGCGCCAGTTGTTTAAAACATACGTTGATAAAATAAAAGCGGAAAAGCAAGCAGAGAAAAATAAACATCAAAATCTTTAATGATGAAATATAAATTATTATCGGGGTGTATGTTAATGATTGGGCTTTTCGGTTATACCAGGGTGGTAGCCCAGGAAAAATGGAAGAAAGGGATATTGGTGGACGAGTTTATTTTTGAACAGGCGTCTTTTCCACAAAGCCATGCCAGTACCATTGCAGAAACCCCGGCAGGACTAATAGCCGCGTGGTTTGGTGGTACCAAAGAAGGAAATAAGGATGTATGTATCTGGACAAGTCACCTGGTCAATGGCAAATGGTCGGCGCCGGCAAAAGCAGCAGATGGGGTTATGAATGACACGCTACGTTATCCTTGTTATAACCCGGTTTTATACCAGGTGCCTGGGGGCGATCTGTTATTGTTTTATAAAATTGGTCCCAATGTGGCGGGATGGACGGGCTGGATGATGCGTTCAAAAGACAATGGAAAATCATGGAGCGCCCGGGAAGCATTGCCCGAAGGAATGCTGGGCCCAATAAAAAACAAACCGGTATTGATCAACGGCGTGTTGGTTTGCCCGTCCAGCACAGAAAAAAATGGCTGGAAAGTTCATTTTGAGTATACAAAAGATGAGGGGAAAACCTGGAGCAAGTCGGAAGACCTGAACGATGGGAAAATAGTGTCTGCTATTCAGCCCAGTATATTGCAATATGCAGATGGGCGCATGCAGGTAATGTGCCGTAGTAAAAACAGGACCATCAATGAAGCGTGGAGCAGTGATGGCGGTAAAACCTGGGCGCCTATGCAGGCGTCGGCGCTGCCCAATAATAATTCGGGTACTGATGCGGTAACGTTACAGGACGGCCGGCAATTGCTCGTCTACAATCATGTGAAACCTGATTCTGCACTCCCCAATGGAAAAGGTGCCAGAACGCCTTTAAATGTGGCTGTTTCAAAAGACGGCAAACAATGGTATGCCGCAGTAATACTGGAAGATTCGCCCATTAGTCAATATTCTTATCCATCTGTTATACAATCAAAAGATGGCATGGTACATATAGTTTATACCTGGCGAAGGGAACGGATCAAATACGTAAAGATTGATCCTTCAAAGCTGAAATTGAAGAAGATTATCAATGAAAAATGGCCGGGCTTTGTTACGAAGGTGGCCACTCCATCTATTGATTAAAGATTATCCGAACGTGAGTCGCAGAATTTTTCTGTAAAGATAAAAATGACGGTCCGGTATTGGGCTACAAAATATCGCTGTTGTTGTTTCACCACCCTTGTTTTAAAAATCGGGCGGGACGTTTGGCTGGACTTAACTGCAAATGTT
This sequence comes from Chitinophagaceae bacterium, assembly GCA_039916305.1. GTDB lineage: Bacteria > Bacteroidota > Bacteroidia > Chitinophagales > Chitinophagaceae > JACMLD01. The sequence continues at coordinate 202,976 of JBDSLR010000019.1, forward strand.
CTATGGTAATAATTTTCTTCCGAACAGTTATCGTATTTCTGCAAATAGCAAATGAGCAATAGTAATCCGTAGCTGAATAATAATATTTTGGAACAAACGATTGATGAATAACCTGCCAGTTTTAGATATTGCCATTATTATTACTTACCTGCTTGCCATGGTATTGATTGGCATTTATTTTTCCCGTAAAAATAAAAATGCTGAACAGTTTACCATTGCATCCGGAAAAATTCCCGGCTGGGCCATCGGGCTTTCTATCTATGCTACTTTTTTAAGCAGCAATACTTTTTTAGGGGTACCCGGAAAATCATTTGGCAGTAACTGGAATGCATTTGTATTTAGTCTTTCTATGCCATTGGCAGCCTGGGTAGCGGCGAAGTATTTTGTTCCTTTTTACAGGCGAACCGGTGAAGTGTCAGCATATACCAACCTCGAAAAGCGCTTTGGCCCCTGGGCAAGAACGTATGCGGTGGTTTGTTTTTTGCTTACCCAGTTTGCCCGCATGGGTTCCGTATTTTTTGGTATGGCGCTCAGCCTGCAGGCACTAACAGGTTTTTCCATGGCGGCTATCATGCTGGTAATGGGTATTTGCATTATTATTTACACAGTACTGGGCGGTATGGAAGCAGTGATATGGACCGAAGTGGTGCAGGGTATTATTAAAACATTGGGGGCCATATTAATCCTGTGGCTGGTGATCAAAGAAATTCCGGGTGGGATGGGTACAGTGATTGATATAGCCAAAGCCAATAATAAATTCAGCCTTGGCAGTGCATCATTTAATTTCACGGAATCTACTTTCTGGATGGTATTGTGTTATGGATTTTTTATCAACCTGAATAATTTTGGGATGGATCAGAATTATATACAACGCTATCACACGGCCAGCTCTGAAAAGCAGGCCGCCAAATCAGTTTGGCTATGCGTTGCTATTTATGTACTGCATCGTTATTGTTTTTTATCATCGGCACAGCCTTGTTTGCTTATTACCAGGTACACCCGGAAATGATTGAGCCAGTTAAATTAAAAGCAGCTGCAGAAAAGTTAAGTAGCGCGGCTTCTGCACGTCAAATCGCATCTGCTGCGGCAAATCTGCAACCTGCTGATTACGGTGATAAGGTATTGCCCCAATTTATGGTTACGAAAATTCCGACGGGGTTACTGGGCCTTATCGTTTCTGCTATCCTTTCAGCGGCTATGAGTACCATTAGTTCCGGCATGAATGCATCGGCAACAGTTTTTACTGTTGACATTGTTAAAAAATATTTCAGGCCGCAGCTGGCAGATAAAAAATATTTGCGCACACTCTATAGTTCAACCATTGTTTTTGGTATAGCAGGCTTATGTACGGGGCTGGCCATGATTGGCAGCAAAAGTGTGCTGGATATATGGTGGGAGCTATCCGGCATTTTTGCCGGCGGCATGCTGGGCCTGTTCTTGCTTGGCCTTGTAAGCCGCCGTACCCAAAACCAGGAGGCACTTACAGCCGTGCTGATCGGTATTGTAATAATAGTGTGGATGACATTATCTGGTCTGCTGCCTGCCAGGTTTGCATTTATGCGGAGCCCGCTGCATAAAAACATGGTGATTGTAGTGGGTACACTCGGTATTTTCCTGGCCGGCCTCCTGCTAACGTATACAAAACGAAAAAGCGAACAGATCAGGATTGTTGAATGAAGTGGAATGGGTAGGTTTGAATTATATTGCTTAAAAAAAAGGTATGAAAATTTACAAAACGAAATCGGAGATTATTATAGAATTCAAAGGAGACTATTTTGTTTCAGGTGAAACAGACTGGGATGTATTTATCGATCGTGATGATTTGTGGGCACAGGTACAGAAAGAAATATACCAGCTGCCACCGGTGGGCGATGCAGAATGGTTGCAGGAAAAAGAGCTGGTAGCGCCCATTGGCACGCAGGAAGTATGGGCTGCCGGCGTTACCTACCTGCGCAGTAAAGTGGCGCGCATGGAAGAAAGCCAGGAAAGTGGCGGCGCTACTTTTTATGATAAAGTATATGATGCACAACGGCCGGAGATATTTTTTAAATCAACAGCTGCCCGGGTAGTAGGCCCCAATGGAAAAGTAAGAATCAGGAAAGACAGCAGCTGGGATGTGCCCGAACCGGAACTGGTACTGGTGATTGGGTCTTCAGGTAAAATTATTGGTTATTCCATTGGCAATGACATGAGCAGCCGGAGTATTGAAGGTGAAAACCCGCTCTACCTGCCACAGGCAAAAATGTATGATGGCAGTGCAGCCATTGGGCCATGTATACTGGTAACAGAAGAACCGATCGCACCTACAACACAGATTGCTATACAAATTGAAAGATTGGCTGCAGTGGTTTTTGAAGGGAGCGTAACCATTGATATGATGAAACGGAAACATGCAGAGCTGGTAGAATTTTTATACAGGGAATATTCTTTCAATACTGGTGCTTACCTGATGACGGGCACATGCGTGGTGCCAAATCATGATTTTACCCTGCAAAGCGGTGACATAATCAAAATAGTAATTGAAGGTATTGGGGAGTTGGTGAATGTAGTTGCATAGGAGGTGGTAAGTATTTGTTGGCAGGAGCAAATCAGACATTTTTAAAATTCTATTATATGAATGCAATGGATAAAAAATTTGTGCCGGTAATGATAACACCGTTCAACCTGAAGGCCAAGGTTGACCTGGATGTGGTGAGTCACCTCATTGATTTTTACCTGGCTGCCGGTGTGAAAGGTTTTTTTGCCAATTGCCTTAGCAGTGAAATGTACAGCATCAGTGAAGATGAAAGAATTGAACTCACAAAACACGTGGTAAAATACGTAAAGGGCCGCGTACCGGTGGTTGCCACCGGTTCATTCGGACTGACTGTAGAAGACAAGGCGGAGTTCAGTAAAAAAATATATGATACGGGTATTGATGCAGTGATACTGATTACCGGCCACTACGCCAATATTGAAGACAGCGATGATATCCTGTTAAAGAATTTTGACCGGATGTTTAAGCTGACCGGTAATATTCCGTTGGGTATGTATGAATGCCCGGCGCCTTATAAACGAGTTATTGGTCCGGAAGTGTTTAAAACACTATTATCTGCCAACCGGCTGGTATACCACAAAGACACATCCATTGATTTGGAGAAGGTGAAAGCCAAACTGGATATTTTAAAAGCATCTGGTAACGGCCTGGAATTTTACGATGCGCACTCACCCAATGCCATGTACAGTGTACAAATGGGTGCAAAAGGTATGTCGTCTATATCGGGCAATTTTTACCCGGAGATATTGGTGTGGATGGTAAACAATGCGAATAACGCGGATAAGCAGGATGAAGTAAAATGGCTGCAGTCCGAAATAAGCCGCGTAGATCCGCTGATACATATTGCATACCCCATGAGCGCCAAGTATTTTCTGCGCAAACGTGGTTTGCCGGTTCGTACCATCAGCCGGGCTACGGCACTGGAACTTACGCCGCAGCAAAAGCAAACGCTCGATGAAGTGCATACAAGTTTTGAACAGTGGTGCCATCAATTGGAGATAACACCGGTAGATATTGAGTCGCTGATGTTGCCGCCTGTGCCCCTGGATCCTGCTATTTAACCATCGCCGTTGCGGAGGTTTGCAAATGATTTTTTTATTATGAAGGCAATCTTTTTTCTCTCGGTCGTTTTCAGCGTTCATTTCTTGCACGCGCAATACAATACTGATGGCGCTTATCAAAAGCCATTGAAAGAAGTACTGATTGATATCGAGTCGCGGTACGGCGTTAAAATAAAGTATGCTGATTCCATGCTGGCTAATAAAATGGTAAACTACGCATCATGGCGCTACCGCAATGATGTGGAAAAAACGCTGGAGAATGTACTTACGCCGTTGGACATGAAAGTGAAGAAAGAAAAAGAAAAAGTATACAAGCTCAGTTACTATGAATATTACCGTTGGTCAGTAGAAGAGGGCTGGGCCGAACTGGACCGGATAGCTGCGCAGTACAAGAATGTGCAGGAGTGGGAACTGCGCAAACAGCAATTGAAACCCTGTTTGTGGCAGGCATTGCAGTTAGATAAGCTGCCATTGTCGCCCGGTAGCAAGCCCATAATTACACCCCTAAGAAAATACAATGGCTATACCATTGAAAACATAGCTATAGAGATATTGCCCGGCGTATGGGTAAACGGGTCTTTGTACAAACCCGCTAAATACAAAGGTAAAATACCAGTGATACTAAACCCTGATGGTCATTGGGAGAAACAGCGTTACCGGCCCGATTGCCAGTACCGCAGTGCTGCATTGGCGAAAATGGGTGCCATGACGTTTAGTTATGATCTTTTTGCCTGGGGCGAATCTTTACTGCAGTTTAAACTGGAAGATCACCGCAGGAGTTTGTCGATGACTTTACAGGCGCTGGGCAGCATTCGTATACTTGATTACCTGCTCTCATTAAAAGAAGCAGATACAAGCCGTGTAGCCATTACCGGTGGATCCGGTGCAGGCAGCCATACCGTGTTACTAGCTGCATTGGATGACCGTATTAAAGTATCAGCGCCAGTGGTATCGCTGTCATCCTATTTCTATGGCGGTTGCCCCTGCGAAAGCGGTATGCCGGTTCATGATTGTGGAAGCCGTACTGATAATGTTGAAATAGCCGCTATGGCAGCGCCCCGCCCACAACTTGTAGTGAGCGATGGGGGCGACTGGACAGACCGCATGCCCGAACACGATTTTTTATACCTGCAGAAAATGTATAGCTGGTATGGAAAGAAAGAGAATGTAGAAAATGTGCATTTGCCGGCAGAAAAACATGATTTTGGTATTAATAAAAGAACCGCAGTATATGCATTTATGGCAAAGCAACTGGGCCTGAATATTAAAGCCATACAGGACGCGGCCGGCAAAATAGACGAATCGGGTATAACCATAGAAAAAGATGAACTGATGTATGTATTTGGCAATACCGGTGAGCGCTTACCCGCCAATGCAGTGAAGGGTTTTGATTACCTGGAAAAGGTTTTTTATAAAGCTATCGGACGTGAATAAATCAGTACCACGCAAATATCGATACACAAGCAAATATGCAATTTGGCCTTTGCAGGTCAATAACACTGTGTTGCGTTCAATCAAAAAGGCCCTGGTACTGGGGTTGCTGTTGACGGTCTTTTCGCCAACTATTTTTTCGCAAAAAACCCAGCGTTATAAAATTGGTCTTATTGATCTCATGCTGCTCAAAAGGCAAAAACTGGGTGCGCTTACACTTACCAAAGAACTTGGTGCAGATGGGGTAGAAGTGGATATGGGGGGACTTGGTACCAGGCCAACCTTTGATAACCAGTTGCTGAATGACACCATCCGCCAGCAGTTTATAAGTAAGGCAAAACAATTAAATATAGAAATTTTTTGTCTGGCTATGACGGGTTATTATGCCCAGTCCTTTTGCGGCCGTACAGCATATATTAAATCGATTGAAGACTGCATTACATCCATGCAGTTAATGCGGGTAAAAACAGCTTTTCTTCCATTGGGTGTGCAGTGCGATTTGAAAAAGGATCCTGCTATACGTGATTCGGTAGTGGCGCGGTTACAGGTAGCCGGTAAAATGGCGGAACTTGCCGGTGTAGTAATCGCTATTGAAACAGCATTGAGTGCAGCAGAAGAAGTGAAATTATTGAAACAGGTGAACTCACCTGCCATTAAAATTTATTTCAATTTTTCCAGCGCGTTAAAAGAAGGACGTGATCTGATCAGTGAATTAAAGATACTGGGCAAAAATCGCATTGCCATGATACATGCTACCAATAAAGACAGTGTATGGTTGCAAAATGATCCGCAGATAAACATGCGGCAGGTAAAGCAAACGCTCGATAAAATGAAATGGCGTGGCTGGCTGGTAATAGAGCGCAGTCGCGATGCCAGCAAACCCAGGGACGTAAAAGGAAACTACGGTGCTAATACCGCTTACCTGAAAAAGATATTTCAGTAAACTGTTAGCCAGTTTTCAAAAAGCGATTTCCTGGTAAACAACCCGTTGCTGCCCGTGCACAGGTAGTAATATATTCCATCAAATCAGTAAATACTAACCTTTTTCAGGGCCGGCAGCATCGGTACATTTAATCATCTAATTCACCCGCAAAGAATTACTTTTCGGGTTAACTGAAATGAATGAAACGGTTGCTTGCCTTTTTCCTGATCAGTTGTATGCTCCTGCCGGTGCTCACCGGCAAAGCTGCCGATATTTATGTTACTACCAACGGTGCAGACACCCATCCCGGTACAAAAGAACAGCCCATGGCGTCCGTGGCGGCAGCAATGCAAAAAGCCCGGGAGCTACGGCGTTTACATGACCCTTCCATTGCAAATGGTATTCATATCATTGTCAGCGCGGGTATTTACCGTTTGCGTGAACCATTGTTTATACGGCCAGAAGATGCAGGCACGGCAGCAAGTCCTACCTGCATAGAAGCTGCGCCCAATGAACAACCTGTGTTAAGCGGGGGCGTTCAAATTAGTAACTGGCGCAAAGCGGTAAAAAATATGCCCGGTCTGCCCGCCATCGCGCAGCAAAAAATATGGGTAGCCGATGTGCCGCTCACCGGTGGTGAATTAACAGTGTTCCGGCAATTGTGGGTAAATGACCACAAGGCTATCCGCGCCAAAAGCTGTAACGGAGATAGTATGGATCGCATACTTTCCTGGAATAAAAAAGAAGGCACTTGCGTAATACCGTTGGCAAAAGCAATACCGCTGCAACAGGTAAAGGGTGCCGAAATGTTTATTCATCAGTGGTGGGCGATTGCTATGCTGCGTATCAAAAAAATAGCGGTGCAGGGAGATAGTGCTGTCTTATATTTTCAACAGCCGGAAAGCCGCATTCAAAAAGAACATCCCTGGCCCGCTCCCTGGATGTCAAAAGAGACGGGCAACTCAGCTTTTTATTTAACGAACGCTATCCAGTTTTTAGATGAACCGGGTGAGTGGTGGCTTGATGTGGCCAATCATACCATTTATTACTGGCCCATGCCAGGCGAAGATCTTAAGACTTCCATGGTGACCGCACCTTCTCTTGAAACAATTGTGAAAATGGAAGGAAGCGCAGACAACCCGGTATCAAATGTTTTTTTCAAAGGAATTTCTTTTCAGCATACGGGCTGGTTACGCCCATCCAAATACGGGCATGTGCCGCACCAGGCAGGTATGTATATGCTGGATGCTTATAAACTGGTACCGGCTGGCACCAGAGAAAAACCAACGCTTGACAACCAGGCCTGGGTAGGCAGACCGGCAGCTGCTGTAGAGATTTCGTATGCAACACAAACCGGTTTTGAAAATTGCCGTTTTGAACATCTGGCTTCAACCGGATTAGATTATGATAAAGGTGTACAAAATAATTTTGTAAAAGGGAATGTATTTAAAGACATTGGTGGCACGGCAATGCTGGCTGGCGTTTATGCAGATGAGGCACAGGAGATCCACTTAACATATCATCCAAAAGATGAACGCGAGGTATGTGATGGTATGCTTATCAGCAACAACCTGGTTACAGATGCAACCAATGAAGATTGGAGTTGTGTGGGTATTGGCGCTGGCTATACAAAAAATACGATTATTGAACATAATGAAATTGAGCAGGTTTCTTACACCGGCATCAGTATGGGCTGGGGATGGAATGCCGCAGCAAATCCAATGAAAAACAACCGTATCAGTGCCAATAAAATTCATCATTACGGTAAACACAATTATGATTGTGCCGGTATTTATACTTTAAGTGCCCAACCGGGTTCCGTTATCAGCGAAAATTATATTGACAGTATTTACAAAGCCCCTTACGCGCATTTGCCTTCTCACTGGTTTTATTTGTATACGGATGAAGGTTCTTCCGGCATATCGGTAAAAAATAATTGGACGCCTTCACAAAAATATTTGCAGAATGCAAATGGCCCGGGCAATGAGTGGATCAACAACGGTCCACAGGCAGGCACAAGCATACAACAGCAGGCAGGCTTACAGCAGCCTTACCAATACCTGGCCAAAGAAAAAACATCCGGATTGCATTCGGCGCCTATAGCAGAAGAACACAACGAAATTATTGAGTTGCTGGTAAAAGAAAATGAGACGCTGGATATTGCAAAACTAAAACGGATACTTCTGCAAAACAACATGGATACCTCAGCTGTTTACCAATGGAAGAATCATTATACATTTTTTGGGAAAGTGCAGGACATTGGCGTGATGCAGGGCCGCTTACAAAATAATTTTCCGGGCGTACAGGTGAAAGCTTACTATAATATGCTATATGAATTTAACCGTAAAAATTGTGAGAATAAAACGATAGCCAGCGAATGGGATCATATTATTCTTACAGCAAACCTGGTAGCTAATCCAGCACTGCAAACGGAATACATAGCAGCACATGCCACCCAGTTTCAAAAATGGCCGGAGGTGGCAGCAGGTTTTTGTTATGCTGGTTTTCAGCAATTACTGGTATTTAAAAACGGCCGGCAACTGATGCTGGTTATCAGTATTCCGAAGGGGGAAAGCCTGGATAAACTAAATCCTAAAACAGTTGAAAACAATCCACGTATGGTGCAGTGGAACCAGCGCATGAAGCAATACCAGCAGGGTATTGAAGGCGCCGCTAAAAATGAAACCTGGGTATTTTTAAGAAAAATTGACTGATACATCACAAATAAGACGCCATGCTATCAATAGGTATTTTGGGATTAGGGGAAGGCCGCAGCACCATTTCAGCCGCCATGCGCAGTACGAGGCTTGTATTGAAAACCATCTGCGACCGCAATGCAGAATTGTGCCGCAAGCGCGCCGATGAGTTTAATATGCATGAATACACCACTGAGTACCAGGATATGCTGGATGATAAAAACATCGATATTATTGCCATATACACACCCGATCATTTGCATGCGGCACATATTAAGCAAGCCCTGCTGCACAATAAACATGTGGTGTGCACCAAACCATTTATAGACGATTTGGCCGTGGCAAAAGAACTTATTGACCTGCAGGAACAGACCGGTAAGAAAATATTTGTAGGTCAGAGTTCCCGCTTTTTTGAACCGTATAAAAAACAGCGGGCAGATTTTGAAGAAGGTATAATAGGGGATCTGATAACAATAGAAAGTCATTACAACGCAGATCACCGCTGGTTCCTGGAAAAAAAATGGGCGCTGGAAAAATCATTTAAATGGCTCTATGGCGGGTTAAGCCACCCGGTAGATTTTATACGCTGGTACCTCCCCGATATAGAAGAAGTAATGGGTTATGGTATGATCAGTGCAAACGGCAAAAAAGCCGGTTTAAAAAATGAAGATACCATGCACTTTATTTTCAAATCTGCCTGTGGCCGCATAGCCAGCGTTAATGGCGCTTATACGGGGCCGGTACAACCCAGCACCCGGGATAGTGGTATGAGCTGCATCCTGCGCGGGACAGAAGGTGCCAGCCAGGCAGATTATCATGAATTGCGTTATGCTGTTACCACAAAAACCGGTGAAGAAAAAATGATTACCTGGGGTGATGCAAAACTGAAACATTATTTCAGGTTTGAAGGCCAGAGCCATCATGCGGGTGAATACCAGAATTACCTGGACTATTTTGCAGATTCTATTGAGCAGGGTTTTACGGCCTATCCTGATTTAAAAGAGGGTATTGGTACCGTGGCATTGTTGCAGGCCATGGACAGAAGTTTACAAACTGGTATGCCTGTTAAAGTAAAGGATATTTTAACCGCGCATGGTTTGTCCCACGCATTGCTTACCACTCAGCAATAACTCATGAATAAAATTTACGATAAGCTTCAGCCGATTGATTTTATTATTGTTGCCATTTACCTGCTCCTGCTTTTTATCATCGGGTTTGTGGCCAGTTTCGGTAAAAAGAAAAAGGAAGGCAATCTTTTCCTGGCGGGTAATTCATTAAACTGGTATAATATCGGTTTCAATATGTGGGGCACCAATGTAGGACCTTCTTCTTTGCTGGCGTTTGCCAGTATTGGCTACAGTACGGGAATTGTGGCAGCTAACTTTGAATGGTATGCTTTTGTGTTTTTATTATTGTTGGCCATGGTATTTGCGCCCCGGTATATCGCTTCGAAAGTAACTACTATGCCGGAGTTTATGGGTAAGCGCTATGGCGATAGTACACAAAATATATTAGCATGGTATGCACTCATTAAAATACTCATTTCCTGGCTATCGCTGGGCTTGTTTGCAGGTGGTTTCCTGGTTAGACAGATTTTAGGTATCCCCATGTGGCAATCGGTCATAGTGCTGGTGCTATTTGCTGGTATTTTTACTTTTGCGGGCGGATTAAAAGCCATTGCGCGGGTGAATGTCTTCCAGATGATTTTATTAATCATCGTATCACTTACCCTGACATACCTGGGGCTTCAGCAAGTGGGTGGTATCAATGCCATGTTTCATAAAGTGCCAGCCGGTTATTGGAATTTGATTCATCCTGCAAGTGATACAAAATATCCATGGACCGCCATGTTACTTGGCTACCCGGTGGCAGCCGTGGCATTTTTCTGTACAGACCAGGCCATGGTGCAGTCAGTACTGGGTGCAAAAAGCCTGCGCCAGGGTCAGCTGGGCGTAAATTTTATTGGCTGGCTGAAAGTACTGGCACTGCCACTTTTTATATTGCCGGGTATCTTGTGTTTTATTTTATTCCCGGGTTTGAAAGATCCCAATGAGGCTTACATGACCATGGTAACCAACCTTTTTCCGCCGGGTATGAATGGCCTTGTCATCGTGGTATTAATTGCTGTACTCGTAGGAACCATTGGTTCTTCCTTAAACGCGTTAAGTACCGTTTTCACCACAGATTTATATGTTAAGAAAATCAATCCAGGCGCTACTAATCAGCAGATTATTAAAGTGGGCCGGATAACGGTAGCGGCTGGTTGCGTATTTGCTGTGTTGGTGGCATTGGCCATAGACAATATCAAAGGCCTCAACCTTTTTGATATCTTTCAGTCTGTGCTGGGTTTTATTGCCCCCTCGCTCTCGGTAGTATTTTTGTTGTCTGTATTCTGGAAACGCACCACCAAAAAAGCAGTCAACAGCATTCTTTCGTATGGCTCGGCTTTTAGCCTCGGTACCGGGGTTTTGTATTTGTGGATATTGACGCCCGATAAATATCATTTCTGGCCGCACTATTTGCTTTTATCGTTTTATATTTTTGCTATACTATTTGTGTCGGCAGTTATCATTTCGCTAACGGATAAGTTGCCTGTAACAAATGAACAGGTGATGGCAACAGCCGATATGCCCGTTACAGCGAAAAAAGTAAAAATATTATTTGCATTACTGGGTATAACTATTCTTGGCTTATACGTTTTCTTTAACGGATTTTAAATTTTTCAGCATGAACAATAAACGTTTGGCGGCAGTAATTTGTATTACCCTGTTTTCCTGCCTGTCCCTTACTGCCCAGCAGCCCACCTGGATATGGTATCCCGGTGATTTTGAAATCTCCCTTTCCAACCAGATGCAGAACCGACGCACCGAGCGCGGCACTTTTTTGCCCGTGTTCTGGAAAATGGATAACCACTACGTGCTGGTAGAGTTTGCAAAGAGTTTTGATTTGCAACAAACCGAAGAAGTACTCATTGCTGCGGAAGGCACGTACAATGTAAAGCTGGATGGCAAGTCGTTTGAAGCAAGTCCTTCAAAAATAACAGTACCTGCTGGTAAGCATTACCTGGCCATTAAAGTTTACAACCAGGCACATGTACCTGCTATTTTTATACAGGGAAAAAATGTAGTGTCGGACACTTCCTGGCTGGTTACATTTGAAAACAAAGAATGGATAGATGAGTCAGGCAAGACTTCCGATGTTTCTGCCACAACCTGGCTCAATGCCGGCAGCTGGAAATTTAATTCGGCCAGCCACTTGCCCTCTGCGTTTGCATTGCCGGTAACTAAAATGGCTGCAGCATCTGTTACCAGAACAGGCAACGCCCTGCTGGCAGATTTTGGCAAGGAAACGTTTGGCTTTCTGCAATTGCATGGCGTAAAAGGCGCTGGTAAATTATCAGTGTACTATGGTGAATCAAAAGAAGAAGCTTTGTCAGTTGAACAATGTGAAACACTTGATCGCTTAAACCTGCATAACAATGATAAAACAGATACGATACTTCCCTTGTCAAAAGCATTCAGGTTTATCAACCTGCAATACGATGGTTCGCTGAGCGTAGATTCTGTTTCCATGTTGTATGAATACGCTGACTTGCCAGATAAAGGAAACTTCCGCTGTTCAGATGAAACCATTAATAAAATTTATGAAACGGCAAAATATACCCTCCACCTGAGTACGCGTGAATTTTTTATTGATGGTATAAAGCGTGATCGCTGGGTGTGGAGCGGTGACGCTTACCAGAGTTACCTGATGAACTATTACCTGATGAACGACAATGAAACGGTAAAACGAACCATTTATGCATTGCGGGGAAAAGACCCGGTTACCTCGCATGTTAATACCATCATGGATTACACTTTTTACTGGTTTATGAGCATCTATGATTATTATTTATACAGTGGGGATAAAAAATTTCTGCAGCAGAATTACCCGCGTATGCAAAGCCTGATGGAATACTGTCTCGGCCGTCGTAATAAAGAGGGCTTGATGGAAGGTATGCCTGGCGACTGGTTATTTATCGATTGGGCGGAAGGATTAAGCAAAAAAGGAGAATTAAGTTTTGAGCAATTATTGTTTTGCCGCAGCCTGGAAACAATGGCGCTCTGCGCCGGCATTGCAAATGACAACAGTGGGTTCTCAAAATACAATCAATTAGCTGCTGATCTCAGAAAGAGACTCTTTGGACTTTACTGGAATGAAAATAAGCAGGCACTGGTTCACAGTCGTATTGATGGCAGGCAGACAGATAATGTAACGCGCTATGCCAATATGTTTTCCATCTTTTTTGATTATTTCTCCGATGCGCAAAAACTGGCGGTAAAGAAATCAGTTTTGCTGAACGACAGCATTCAAAAAATAACCACGCCCTATATGCGCTTTTATGAACTGGAGGCATTGTGCGCCATGGGTGAGCAATCGTATGTATTGAAACAAATGAGGGATTACTGGGGTGGGATGCTGCAGCTGGGCGCCACTTCTTTCTGGGAAGAATACGATCCTTCCAAAAAAGGGGCAGAACATTATAGCATGTATGGAAGGCCATTTGGCAAAAGTTTATGCCATGCATGGGGTGCCAGTCCCATTTACCTGCTGGGTAAATATTACCTGGGTGTAAAACCTACTGCTGCTGGTTATAGCAGTTATACAGTAGAACCCAATCTTGGCGGCCTTCAATGGATGCAGGGTAAAGTGCCCACAGCAGCTGCAGAGATAGAAATGTATGTCAGCACCAGCCAAATAAAAATAAAAGCACCTGCGGGGCTGGGGTTATTAAAAATTAAAAGTAAAGTAAAGCCAACCGGAAAAGGTATTGAAGTTAAGGCCATGGGTGAAAATAAGTACGAAGTAAACATTCAGCCGGGTATTGAATATGTGATTGGCTATAGCGCGATGTGATGAAACGTGTTGAGCCTTTCAAATCCCATTGCGGGGGCGTTATGGGCAGACGAATTATACAATTAAAAAACGTCGCAGCCGGCACTAAATGTTCCTGGTGCGGTTAAGCCTTGTTAAATAAAGATTATGCGTAAAACTTATTTATTATTCGTTTTAATGTTGCTGGTGAAATTTTCATCAGCCCAGGAAAACGGTCTTGTAAATACCAGTAACAGCCACTATGCAAAGCTCCGGGGAGTTGGCCTCAGTGACGTACAATGGACCAAGGGATTCTGGGCCGAACGTTTTGCTGTTTGCCGCGATTCCATGCTGCCGCATTTGTGGGATACCTATACCAGTGAGGAGCGGTGCTACGCTTTTCAAAATTTTGTAATAGCCGCCGGGCTCGACACCGGTAAATTCAGGGGTCCTTCTTTTCACGATGGCGATTTTTATAAAACACTGGAAGCGGTTGCTGCCATGTATGCCCTTACAAAAGACCCAAAGCTGGATGCACAAATGGATATGGCTATTGCCGTAATTGGTAAGGCGCAGAAAGAAGACGGATACATTTACACCAAATCAATCATTGAGCAGCAGAAAAGCGGGCAGGAAAAAATGTTTGATGATAAACTGAGTTTTGAAGCTTATAATTTTGGACACCTCATGACGGCGGCCTGTGTGCATTTCCGCGCTACCGGTAAAACATCGCTGCTCAGCATTGCAATAAAGGCGACTGATTTTTTGATTGAGTTTTATAACAGGGCAACACCTGAGCAGGCCCGCAATGCTATCTGCCCATCACATTATATGGGCATAACGGAGATGTACCGCAGCACAGGCGAGCAAAAATACCTGGATCTTGTAAAAAAATTGATTGAGATAAGAGGAACTGTAGAAGGCACCGATGACAACAGTGACCGTGCACCATTCCGTGCAATGGAACGTGTGGTGGGTCATGCGGTAAGAGCTAACTATTTATTTGCCGGTGTGGCAGATATCTATGCAGAAACAGGCGATACCAGCCTGCTGGGTACGCTTGATAAAATGTGGGACAATGTTATCAACCATAAAATGTATGTAACCGGTGGCTGTGGGGCTCTGTATGATGGTGTTTCGGTAGATGGCATTTCCTATAAACCAGACACCGTACAAAAGATTCACCAGGCATATGGCCGCGACTTTCAACTACCCAATTTTAGTGCACACAATGAAACCTGCGCCAACATTGGCAATGTATTGTGGAACTGGCGCATGCTGCAGGTAACCGGCAACGCAAAGTATGCAGACATTGTGGAACTTGCTTTGTACAACAGTGTATTGAGTGGCATTAACCTGCAAGGCACAAAATTCTTTTATACCAATCCCTTAGCGGCTTCTGCCAACTACCCCTATCATTTGAGGTGGGAGGGCGGCCGGCAGCCATATATTCAATTGTCTAATTGTTGTCCGCCCAATGTGGTGCGTACCATCGCCGAAATCAATAATTATATGTACAGCATTGCAGAAGATGGTTTATATGTAAACCTGTATGGAGGAAATAAATTATCAACAAAGCTGAGCGATGGATCAGTTATTCAGCTTGACCAGGAAACCAGCTATCCCTGGAGCGGCCAGGTCAGTTTTACTTTTAAATTCGCGCCTGCAAAAGCATTCGCTATGCACTTACGTATACCGGGCTGGTGCAAAAATTCCAAAGTAAAAATTAATGGCCATGCGGTACTAGTAAAGCCGGCAGTAAATGGTTATGCCAGTTTTACACAAATATGGAAAGCAGGCGATAAAATTGAATTACTACTGGATATGCCGGCTGTTTTAATTGAATCAAACCCACTGGTAGAAGAAACCAGGAACCAGGTAACGGTAAAGCGTGGACCAATGGTATACTGTCTTGAATCTGCAGATCTGCCGTTACAAAATATTTTTGATGTGCTCATACCCGCGTCTGTAAAGCTGCTACCCACGCCCATGAAAATTGATGAGACTAACCTGGTGTCACTTACCGGCCAGGCAAAACTGCTGGAGCGCAGTAGTTGGAATAATACGTTATACCGGCCAATGAACACCGCTGTGAAGCCAGTTGCCATAAAGCTAATACCTTATTATGCGTGGGCCAATCGTGGTAAAACAGATATGACGGTTTGGATGCCCGTAATTCGTTAGTGCGGGCAAAATACTGGCATGAAGAGTTTTTTCATTCTACTTTGCGTTTTTAAATAAATCAAATTCATATACGTTGCGGGGTCGTTGTTTAAAGCGTTTAAGAAATAAAATATTGCATGCAAAAGAGGAGCGTAATAATCACCGGTATTTTAATGATATATGTGTTTATAAGTCATGCACAGCAGGTACCCGATGCCGTTATGCAGCAAACGTACGAGGCCATTAAAACCCCGTTTAAATATGGGTTGGTGCTGGTGCCGGTAAATGATTCCCAGAAAATCGACTGCCCTTCCGTATTCAGGAAAGGCAATAGTTGGTTTATGACCTATATTATTTTTAATGGCCGCGGCTATGAAACCTGGTTGGCAAAAAGCAGCAACCTGCTGCAATGGAAAACACTCGGACGAATGATGTCGTTTTCCGATAGTACCCAGTGGGACAGTAACCAGAAAGCAGGCTATACGGCACTGCAGGATTATACCTGGGGCGGAAGCTATGCATGGCAGCCCTATAAAAATAAATACTGGATGTCTTATATCGGTGGCGGTGACCAGGGCTACGAACAGGGGCCATTAGCCGTTGGTATGGCCAGCACCGCAACAGACCCGTCGGTACCGCATGAATGGGATCGTACCAGTAAGCCGGTTCTTACTGCCAGCGACGCAGATATCCGATGGTGGGAAAACAAAAAATTATACAAGAGTTCTGTTATCTGGGACAGGCAACAGACCACCGGCTATCCGTTTGTAATGTATTACAATGCGAATGGAGATAGTAGCCACAACACGCCCAAATGGCGCTGGTTTGAGCGGATTGGCATGGCAGTTTCCAATGATATGGTTACCTGGAAAAGGCTGGGTGCTGATCCGGTTATGCACCATAAAATTGGTATTACCGGGGATGCGGTGATACAAAAAATGAATAATCTGTGGGTAATGTTTTATTTTGGGGCTTTCTGGGAAGGCCGGAAGGACGCATTTAACCGTTTTGCCTGCAGCTATGATTTAATAAACTGGACTGACTGGAAAGGGGATGACCTGATAAAATCTTCAACCCCTTACGATGATAAATATGCGCACAAAAGCTTTGTTGTAAAATACAAAGGCGTAGTATATCATTTTTACTGTGCAGTTAATAAAAAAGATCAGCGGGGCATTGCAGTAGCTACTTCGGTTGACAAAGGAATAAGCAGCTTGCAGTTTGCAGGAAATTAATAGCGGTGAAGCCATATGCATAGGTTTTTTATTTTTTGTTGTATCCTTTTTTCAGCTTGCCTATTGCCCGCCATCCCTATGCGCGGGCAAAATAATCCTACGGTAAAACTGGAGACTATTTTTAAACATCCGCCTGCGGCTGCAAAGCCCTGGGTTTTCTGGTACTGGATGCAGGGCGCGGTGTCCAAAGCCGGTATTACTGCAGATCTTGAAGCCATGCAGGAAGCAGGTATTGCAGGTGCCTACCTTATGCCCATTAAGGATACATCAGCTGCTATCCCTTTTCAGCCAGTGGTAAGGCAGTTAACACCTGAATGGTGGTCCATGGTCAGTTTTGCCATGCAGGAAGCAAAGCGTTTGGATCTGCAGCTAGCCATGCACGTGAGCGACGGTTTTGCGCTGGCGGGCGGCCCATGGATTACGCCGGAAAAGTCTATGCAGAAACTGGTATGGACAAAAGACTACATCAAAGGTGGAACCGGAACTGCGCATCAGCTTGGACAGCCAGCAACTCTGGAAAGCTATTATAAAGACATCGCCGTATTTGCTTACCCGGCCAACAGCATGCAGGCGTATAGCGATACGGTGCAGGTACCCAATGTTAGTACCAGCAGCGGCGCAAAAGCCAGTTTTCTGTGTTTTGATACAGAAGGCAACCAAAGTTTTAAAAGCGATACCAGCTGCTGGATTCAATACAAATACCCCAACCTCTTCACCTGCCGCTCCATCCGCATTCATGCAGGCGGCAATAATTACCAGGCGCAAAGACTTATCATACAAGCTGGTAATGATGGCGTTCATTTCGATGCCATTGCGCGGCTTGATCCGCCGCGGCATGGATGGCAGGATACCGATGAGGATTATACCAGCGCCATCCCCGCAGTTACCGCAAAGTATTTTCGGTTTGTATATAATAAGGAAGGGTCTGAGCCGGGAGCGGAAGACCTGGATGCGGCCAAGTGGAAGCCTTCGCTCAAAATAAATAATATCTGGTTAAGCGATGAACCCGTCATTAACCAGTATGAAGCAAAAAATGGCAGTGTCTGGAGAATTGCTGCCGCCACTACGGACTTGCAGGTAACTGGCAGGGACGCCGTGCCATTAAAAAGTATTATCAACCTGACCGGCAAAATGGACAGTACCGGCAAACTTAACTGGCTTGCACCTGCCGGCAATTGGGTGATTGTAAGAATAGGTCATACTTCTACCGGGCATACCAATGCTACGGCAGGTGCGGGCAAAGGACTGGAATGTGATAAGTTTGATCCGCTGGCAGTAAAATGGCAGTTTGAAAACTGGTTTGGTAAAGCGTTTGAAAAAACAGGTAAGGGCCTTGCCAGGCAGGTGCTCAAAATATTTCATGTCGATAGCTGGGAATGTGGCAGCCAGAACTGGAGCCTTGTCTTTGCGGATGAATTTAAAAAACGCCGCGGGTATGATTTGACGCCTTACCTGCTGGCTATGACCGGCACACCCATAGAAAATGCGGCGTTTTCCGAAAAATTTTTGCATGATGTGCGTGCCACTATTGCAGAACTGGTGAATGTTAAATTTTATGCTACGCTTAAAACGCTGGCGCATGAAAAAGGTTGCCGCTTTAGTGCAGAATCTGTTGCGCCTACTATGCTCAGCGATGGTATGCTGCATTATAAAAATACTGACATACCCATGGGGGAATTTTGGCTGAACAGTCCTACCCACGATAAGCCCAATGACATGCTGGATGCTATCAGCGGTGCTCACGTATATGGAAAACCGCTAATCCAGGCAGAGGCATTTACTTCTGTAAGGATGAACTGGGGCGAACACCCAGGCAACTTAAAAACAACCGGCGACCGTAATTTTGCCCTGGGGATTAATAAAATGGTGTTGCATGTTTTTACGCATAACCCGTGGATGAATCGCAAACCAGGGATGACGCTGGATGGCGTGGGCGTTTTCTTTCAGCGGGATCAGACCTGGTGGAAACAAGGCAAAGCATGGATTGGTTATTTGCAGCGATGCCAGGCACTACTACAGGCTGGAAAGCCGGTGGTAGACATCGCCGTATTTACAGGAGAAGAATTACCCTCGCGATCATTGCTCCCAGACAGGCTGGTTAATACTTTACCGGGTATAATTGGAAAAGAAAAAACTGCGCGGGAAATAGAAAGGTTGAAAAATGAAGGTACGCCGCTCCGCCAAAAGCCAGATGGCGTTACGCATTCCTCAAACATGGCAGACCCGGAAGACTGGGTAGATCCTTTGAGCGGTTATGCATACGATTCATTTAATCCGGATGCCCTGCTGCATTTGGCCACGGTAAAAAATGGAAGGATAGTGTTACCGGGCGGCGCCAGTTACGCCCTGCTCATAATACCCTACAAACATCCTATGCAACCAAATGCCGGCTACATGTCTGTAGCGGTGGCTAAAAAAATTCAGCAATTGATCAGGGGGGGTGCCACTGTATTAATGAGTACGGCGTACAGTCATTCAATCGGTATGCAGGAAACGGATGCAGCCCTGGACAGTGTGATGCAACAGATGGCTGCTGATAAACAAAGCGGTAAAGGCATACTGGTTGATATACCATACATGGCGGCTTCATTTGCAGCATTGAAACTTGAGAGAGATGTTGAGATCATGCATCAAACCAATACTATTGCGTGGACGCACCGGCGTTCCGCAACCGCAGATATTTATTTTATCGCCAACCAAAAAGACAGTCTGCAAAACGCAACCATTTCTTTCCGCATTGCCGGTAAAGAACCGGAGTTGTGGAATGCTGTAACCGGCGAAATAAAAAAAGCAGGCAATTGGCGCATAGAAAATGGTCGTACCATCATTAACCTGCCACTGGAACCCAAAGAGGCTGTCTTTGTTGTTTTTAATAATAGTACGCCCCTGTTGCAGCATTCATTCAGGGAAAAGCTGGTTGAACATACGCGATCATTAAACAACGGGTGGAACGTAAAGTTTGATACCGCATTTGGCGGCCCTGCTGCGCCTGTTGATTTTGATTCACTGACCAGCTGGAGCGATGCTGCAGATAACCGTATTAAATACTACAGCGGCACGGCCGTGTATACCAGGACCTTCGAATGGAATGATACCAGCCGTAATCCGGAGATATGGTTGTCGGCAGCGGGCGTTGCCAACATCGCCACTGTAAAAATAAATGGCAAAGACTGTGGTACTATATGGACAGCGCCATATCGTGTTAATATTGCTGGGGCGGTAAAGCCCGGCAAGAATACCGTTGAAATAGAAGTGGCTAATACCTGGGCCAATCGTCTGATAGGGGATAACCTGCTGCCCGAAAACAAAAGGACCACGTTTACCACAGCGCCCTTTCGGTTAAAAGATAAACCCTTGTTGAAAGCTGGCTTGTTGGGAGCTGTACAAATTACCTGGTAGGAATGGGCAAACGGAAAGGGGGAATTAATTGTTGTTCAAATTCTTTTATTCATCGGAACAATTTGTGGGCAGTAAAAAATTGCGTTGAGACAGCGTGCCGCAGGCAAGCCTTGTGCAAACACCCGGATACAGGCAAAACATTCCGGTGAAGTCTGCACCAAGATACTTTTCTGCATCCCGGCCTCACCAATCATCTGTCCGGAAGGAAGATACCGGCAAACCTTCTGTACTGAAAAGATCACCCACTACAAAATCCTTAAAAGCATACCGCACCGCCACGGGCTCTTTTACATCGGGCGATGAAACAATTACGCCGCCCCTGGCTATAACGGCTTTGGCTGGCCGGAAAATTTTATCCGCACCCGCAATTTCAAAATTTGCCAATGGTTTACCAAAAGAAGTTAATCCATTCGGCGCATCTGTAAACTGGATCGTGGCAATATTGCCGTTGATTTTGAGGGAGTCAAATCCCGGGCTGCTACCGGCAAATCCCTTCTGTGCATAGGTTTTAGCCAGTGAAAGGTAGGCGAGGCGCCTGCCCACTATTTCTTTATTGGCGGGATGGATACTATTTTCCTCACCCGCATCAAGCAGTACAACCATCCCGCTGTTGTTTATTTTTGCAAGCGCCTTGCGCTGGGCATCGCGCAAATAAGCAGAATTGTATTTACCACCGCTGTTGTATGGGGGTAGCTGCGCATAATTATAGGGTGCAATCTGTACATAATAAAAAGGGAAATCGCCCTGGTTAAATTCATCGCGCCATCCTTTTATCATGGCCGGAAAAAGACTGGTATATTGATCCGGCCGGTCGTAATTGCTTTCACCCTGGTACCAGATACAGCCTTTAATGGTAAAGCCGATAAACGGGTGCAGCATCCCGTTATACAATGTGCCGGGCGTATGGTTGTTTGCTTTAGCGGAATCAGCTGCTGCAGGTAATTTGATTTCACTGAAAGGCTGCAGGGCTGACTGGCTCATCCATGCCTCTGCTGAGGAACCCCCATAGCTGATATTGATTAAGGCAACTGGTACCTGTAAACGCTCCTGCAATAATCTGCCAAAATAATAGGCAGTGGCGCTAAAATTGGCTACAGTCTCTGGTGCTGCTATTTTCCAGGCAGACTGCTTGCTGGTATCCTGCGGTTGTAATTTTACAGATCTGGGCACAATATAAAGGCGAATATTATTGTTGCCCGCATTGAAGACAACATCGTTTGAATGGCTGACGGGCTGATCCTTAAACCCTTTGAGCGGCATCTCCATATTGGATTGGCCACTGCACAACCAGACTTCGCCAATCAGCACGTTATGAAGTACAAGGGTAACGCCATCGCTGATGCTTATCTCAAAAGGGCCACCAGCTACGGGCGTGTTAACAGTAGTTTTCCATTTTCCGGCAGCATCTGCCTGCACGCTGTATTTCTTTTTATTCCACGAAGTGGTAATTTGAACATTACTGCCGGGCCGGGCTCCACCCCAGATAGCGGCAGCTGTTTGCTGCTGTAATACCATATTGTCTCCAAAAAAAGCCGGCAATATAATGGCGGCGTTTACAAGGAACGGTGAAAACAGTATGGAGACTAACACTATACGGGCTGCGCTGTGCAGTAAAAATGTTTTGCTTTGCATATTTAATTTTATTGGCGCTGCTAAATTAGTTTTTCCGGTTGAATTTTTGAACCAGCGCCTCCGGGCGGTCAGTGGATTCGGCCATATTTGTTAGTTCCTGCGCTGCATCTTATAGGGGGCAGCGGTACTAACAGGGCTTCCGCTATGCAAACACCTTGCGCCTGTGGTTTCGTAGTTTCATCACAGGGGTTAAAAACTATCCTTCTTTAAAAGCTTTTCAGTAATTTACCATTCCATAGCTTGCCATATGAAAGAAGAAGATAAAAAGGGATCGCATAAGAATATCTGGTATGGTGCGGGCCGCCAGCGAATTGAAATTCCGAAAACTATTTTGAAATCCAGGGTGCTCAGCAACCCGCTCTTAAAGCATTTGCATGTTTGCAGCATGGGCTATTATCCAAAGGCAAAAGATCATTATACTTACCGGAAAAAGGGCCTGCCCGAAAATTTTCTTTTTTATTGTATTGATGGTGAAGGCTGGTACCAGGTAGGCAAACAGCGGTACGATGTAGCCACGAACGAATTTTTTATATTACCGCAAAACGTAGAGCATTCGTATGGCAGCAGCCAGGAACATCCCTGGAGTATTTACTGGGTGCATTTTGGGGGCGATTCATTGCCTGAGCTGAATGAGGTGCAGGCCGTACAGCAGCATTTTAAACCGTTTTACGTAAAGAATAACGGGGATGTGTTGCCGCTTTTTTCAAAGATGTATAAAACACTGGAACTCGGGTACAGCATCGATAATCTTTTATTTGCCAATATGTGCCTTTCACATTTCCTGGCGCTTTTTATTTACAATGCACGCCACTATGCTGATACAGGTAATGAAAAAATGGATTGTGTGGACAGCGCGATTTTATTTATGCAACAGAAGATAAATGAAAATATATCGCTGAATGAATTGAGCCGCCAGTATAACTATTCTGTTTCACGCTTCTCCAATCTCTTCAGGCAAAAAACGGGTTATGCGCCCATTGATTATTTTGTGCAAATGAAAATGCAGAAAGCCTGCCAGCAACTCAATTTTACTGACAGGGCGGTAAAGGATATTGCTTTCAGCATGGGCTTTGATGATCCTTACTATTTTTCGAAACGCTTTCGTACTATTATAGGCATGTCGCCAAAAAAATACCGTTCACTGAACAATGAGTGATTGCTCATCCACGCATCCTGTTATGTATTGTGTAACCAATATCAGATAGCAGCAGGTTGCCACCCGGTTACCGTAATAGTATCTCCAACACTAATTACCCCTTCACCGCTGTGCAGTAAATTCTGCCCAAATAAAATTTTACTTCCTTTCTGCCGGTAGGTTGCCAGGGTTTTTAACGGTTCTTTTGATTTTACGGCAGCTGCCTGGTCGATGGTGGTCATTACGCAACGGGCACAGGGTTTTACACCAGTGAAATCAATACCATTTATAGTAAAAGCAGCCAGCTGATCTTCCACAAAAGGCTCACCCCCGGTAAAAACAATATTGGGCCGGAAGCGGTTCATGGGAACGGGCACTGCAAGGCGTGTATTGAGATCATCAAGTGAAGACTGGCCAATGATAAGTGTAGGGTAGCCATCGGCGAAAGAAGTGATTTCATTGTGCCGGGCATACATTCTATCCACTTCCCGGTTGCTGCTATCCGGCATATACACCAGCTTGCATTGCATCCCGAGTGCCTGGCTAAACCATTTATTAATACCATTATTGTACAGTTGTCCTGCGCAGGTATCATCCCACACAGTCACCATTACTGTTTCAGTGCTGACCGGCTGTTCGGGTATAAACAATTGGGTACCTGCATCATTTTTATGGTGCACATATAAACCATCTTTTGTTATGACCGGTTGCAGCAAAGCCATTACCGGGTGTTCGCGTTGTGTAAGAAAACAATTATGCTCATCCACCAGCATCAGCCGGCGATCATACTGCAGGCCCCTGCTGGTCAATGTAGCGCTGTCTACCGCTATTCCGCCCAACGATTTGATGGGATAAACGTATAATTCACTCACCGTAAACATGCTGCTAAAATAAGTATTTTAGTTTGTATGAATCCGGCTTCCGGTAACTTGCCTGTACACACGTAAATGAAAAAAATGAAGTCTTTTTAAATTATACTTGCTATATTAGTGCTGCACTAAAATCTTGCCAATGGGTGCATCTTCTTTAATTGTTCTCATCCTTGCTGCGATTGCTTTTTCTGCCGGTGGAATGGCAGTGGCAAAAATATTTGTAAAGGGCACCCGCAACTTGCAAAAAGGACAAACTTATGAGTCCGGTATTCCTTCAAAAGGCTCTCCCTGGAACCAGTTTACAGTCGGCTATTATCTTTTCGCACTTATTTTTCTCATATTCGATGTGGAATTAATTTTTATGTATCCCTGGGCAGTTGTGGTAAAGAAAGTGGGCATGCCTGCACTCGTAGAAATTATTATATTTTTCGGGATTCTTTTTATGGGTTTTTTATATGCCCATAAAAAGGGCGCGTTGAAATGGATGTAAGCGTGAATGCTGAGGCGTGAGTGATTAACAGCAGGCGTTGACAGGATAATACAACTTAGCAGCAAATTTTAAAAAATTCATCTTGCCAGAACAAAAACCGATAGCGGAAACTTTTCCCGGACAGGTACATGAAACGCCGGGTGGCGGTATTGTACTCAGCAAGCTGGATGATATTGTTAACTGGGCCCGCTCTAATTCTTTGTGGCCGCTCACTTTTGCTACCAGTTGCTGCGGTATAGAAATGATGGCAGTGGCTTCTTCCAAATATGATTTTTCGCGTTTCGGGTTTGAAGTGGCCCGGGCCACACCGAGGCAGGCAGATGTAATTATTATAGCAGGCACCATTGTAAACAAAATGGCACCTGTATTAAAGCGGCTGTACGACCAGATGGCCGATCCCAAATATGTGATTGCCATGGGAGCCTGCGCTATCAGCGGAGGCCCTTTTTTTTACAATACGTATTCTGTAGTAAAAGGTGCGGATCATGTGATACCGGTTGATGTGTACATTGCCGGCTGCCCGCCCCGGCCGGAAGCGCTGCTGCATGCGCTCATGTCATTGCAGCATAAAATAAAAATGGGTTTAACCCGTGAACAGATCAAGGCTGAAACGCCCGGGCTATAAGCCGGTCGCTGCTTCCATAGAATGTGAACTATGAACAATGAAGAAATTAAAATAAAGATTACGGAGCTGTTACCGTCAGCTGTTTTTGAAGAAGGTGGAGAATGGATCAATGTAGCTGTTGAACCGGCACAATGGAAAATATTTGCCCGGCAGCTGCGGAATACGCCGGAACTAATGTTTGATTTTTTATTTTGTGTTACCTGTGTAGACTGGAAAACACAGCTGGGGATGGTCTACCATCTTCGCGCTACCAGGTACTTACATAATCTTGTTGTAAAAATAAAACTGGATCGTGCAGATCCGCAAATCGAAACCGTTTCAGATATCTGGCGCACTGCTGAATTTAATGAACGGGAAGTGTATGAAATGTTTGGTGTGCAGTTTCTGAACCATCCGGATCTCCGGCTGCTCATTTTACCTGATGGCTGGGAAGGAAAGAACCCGATGCGTAAAGATTTTGAAGACCCCGTGAACATGATAAAATTGTAACCCCGGCATGGATTGGCAGTACAAGCGTGCTATGCAACGATGTTGGATAGCAACACAAAGGCAGGGTTATAGAAATTATAGCGAACGTATACTCATTTAATAAACACAGATAGCTTCTTTTAGCGGTTAGGGTATGGTTGAAGAACTTGGTACAACTACAGACGGTGATTTAATTATTAATATCGGGCCACAGCATCCGGCCACGCATGGCGTGCTGCACCTGGTAGTAACGCT
>JBDSLR010000020.1:0-102218 GCA_039916305.1 Chitinophagaceae bacterium
CCGCCTGAGGGGGTGGCATTGATATTGCCGATCGATCATTTTTGTGATATGTTCCGCACCGGCACCAATGTGCTGGGCAATGCACTGGCCACCAGCGTGGTGAGTAAATGGGAAGGGGAATTGGGCGATGAGGTAAGTGTTGAAGCGATAGTATGATGACTGAGACGGTACAGCTGATGAATGTAAAACTGGAAATAAAATCATAAATAAAAATTGAAGATGATACAGGTGAAAAATTATTGGCTTGGTTATACGGTATTGCTGATGGTATGTTTTATTTCAAACAGGGGAATGGCCCAATCACCTTTGCACGCGCAGGTTATTGATCAGTATGAGAATTCCATTGCAGGGGCTGAAGTAAAAGCCGTTCCTTCAGGCGCTGCTGCGGTAACAGATTCTGCTGGTGCTTTTACCATTGCGGTAGCTGCCGGCGATACAGTGTACATCAGCAAGGAAGGATTTGCGGCGGCGTCTTTTTCCGGCAGCAACCGGGAAGAGCTCTTTATTATTGACAAGAATTTTGGCTGGAAAGATTTGCTCAACCCACTTTTTTATATTAAGAACGGCGGCTTATGGCTGTTGCTGTTCATTGTCTTTGCAGAAACAGGGTTGATGATCGGTTTCTTTTTGCCGGGCGATAGTTTGCTGTTTGTTGCGGGTATCTACAGTACACAGCTTATCAGCACTTTTCCTACGGGCAGTACCGGCAGTGACCTGGTTGATTTGCTGATTTTATGGGTACTCATTTCTGCCTGCGGCATCCTGGGTAATATGGCCGGCTACTGGTTTGGTAAAAAAAGCGGGCCTTTTCTTTTTACCAGGAAGGATACGGTTTTATTTAAGCGCAAACATTTATTGAAAGCAAAGGATTTTTATGAGAAGCATGGTGGCCAGGCCATCGTATTTGCCCGTTTTTTACCTATCATAAGAACATTTGCACCCATTGTTGCAGGCATTGTGCAGATGGAAAGAAAGAAATTCATGCAGTATAATATTATTGGTTGCCTGGCATGGGTTTTCAGTATGCTGTTTGCCGGCCATTACCTGCAAAAGCTTTTCCTCAACAAATTTAATTTTGATCTTACCAAACACCTGGAAGCTATTGTTATAGGTATTGTTTTAATAACCACCCTGCCGGTTATTTATAAGTTATTTTTTGGTGAGCGGACCGGCAGCAGCGAACCGCCTTCTAAAAATGCATAAGCCTTCATGGAAAAAAAACAACAGTCCGTTTTTGGTCTTGCCGTTATAGTAGCAGCATTGGGTTACTTTGTAGATATCTATGATTTGCTGCTGTTTACCATTGTAAAAAAAACAAGCTTGCTTGGCGTAGGAGCTACTGATGCTACCATGCTGGCAGATAGTACCAAAGTGATTAACTGGCAAATGGTGGGCCTTTTACTGGGAGGAATTGTATGGGGAGTACTGGGCGATAAAAAAGGAAGGCTTTCTGTTTTATTCGGGTCTATTATTTTGTATTCGGTGGCTAATTTTGCTACCGGTTATGTTCATACCGTTAATCAATACGCGCTTTGTCGGTTTGTAGCGGGCCTGGGGCTTGCTGGTGAACTGGGTGCAGGCATTACACTGGTAAGTGAGTTGTTACCACAAAAGAAGAGGGGCATTGGTACTTCTGTGGTGGCCGGTATTGGTTTGTTTGGAGCCGTAGCCGCTTATTTTACTTACCAGGCAACAGATGACTGGCGGCTTTGTTACAAAATAGGTGGCTTGCTGGGCATCGTATTGCTTTTTTTAAGAATTAAGGTAGCTGAGTCCGGTATGTTTAACCAGGTAAAAGGGCAAAAAGATATTGTGAAAGGCAATTTCCTGATGTTCTTTACCAATGCAAAAAGGTTTAAAAAATATGCCCTGGCTATTTTAATTGGTTTGCCTACCTGGTATGTGATTGGTATTCTTGTGAATCAAAGTGACCGTTTTGGTAAAGCCATGTTTGGCAGTCAGACCATTGATTCCGGACGTTCTATTATGTTTGCTTATGCGGCAATAGCAATCGGCGATATTGTAGTGGGATTCGTTTGCCAGTATTTCAAAAGCCGCAAAAAGGGACTATTGCTTTTTTATACGCTCACTATAGTCTTTCTTGTATTTTTCTTCAGCAGTTTTAATAATTCAGACTCCAGCATGTATACGTTTTGTGCCATGCTGGGTTTTAGTACTGGTTTCTGGGCCATATTTGTTACCATGGGGGCAGAACAGTTTGGAACCAACCTGAGGGCCACTGCTGCCACTACCATTCCTAATATGGTAAGGGGTGCACTACCACTGGTTAATATGATGTTTCTTGATCTTTTTCAAAAAAACTGGGGCTGGGCTATTATCAAAAGCGGGATTGTAACGGGTGTTATTGTTATGACTGTTACCATGATTGCTTTTTATTTTACAGAAGAAACCTATCACAAGGATCTCAATTATACAGAGGAGTAAATAGTCTTTGGTCCGGCGGCTGCAGTTCACAGTCTTTTATGCATCCTTTATTCGTGTAAAACAATTCGTGTAACGCTTATATGAAATTTCTCATCATCCGTTTTTCTTCTATTGGCGATATTGTACTAACCACACCTGTTGTACGCTGTCTTAAAAAGCAGGCCGTAACTGCGGAGCTGCATTACCTTACTAAAAAATCATTTGCAAAAGTTGTTGAGGCCAATCCGTATATAGACAAGGTTCATTACATGGAAGACAACCTTGATAGGGTGATAAGCGCTTTGCAGCAGGAAGATTTTGATTACATTATAGATCTGCATAACAATCTCCGCACCGCCAAAGTAAAAAGGGCACTGCAAAAGCAGACTTTTTCATTCAATAAGCTTAACCTGGAAAAATGGCTGCTAACGGCGCTGAAGATTAATAAAATGCCGGCTGTTCATATCGTTGACCGTTACCTGCAAACGCTGGAAAGTTTTGCGGTTAAGAATGATGGCGCCGGACTTGATTATTTTATTGGGGAGGCCGACAGGGTGCCCGAAACGGATATTCCTACTTCACACCAGGCCGGTTATATAGGCCTTGTTGTGGGGGCGGCCCATCATACAAAAAAATACCCATTGCATAAACTGGAAGCTTTTTGTGCATCTATCCGGCACCCGGTGATTATTTTAGGTGGAAAAGAGGACGCCGCTACCGGGGCTACATTAGCTGCCATCGATCCATTTAAAATATACAATGCCTGCGGGAAGTTTAACCTGAATGAATCGGCCGACCTGGTAAGAAGGGCCAAGCTGGTAGTTACCAATGATACCGGGCTGATGCATATTGCCGCAGCGTTTAAACGGCCTGTTATCTCTATCTGGGGTAATACAGTACCCGCGTTTGGTATGTATCCCTATTATGGCGTCAATTACTTATCGCGCCAGCAGGCCCTGCCTTATGATATCATAGAAGTAAATAATCTCTCCTGCCGGCCCTGCTCAAAGATTGGGTACCACAAATGTCCCAGGGGTCATTTCAAATGTATGGAAATGATCGCCGTGGAAGAAGTACTGCAAAAAACAGTGGCCAGGTTGTAAGGAACGCCGTGGTAGCTGGGAACTGGCAACTAATGAGAGAGAAATTGTCGCACTGGTGCTTGCAGTCAGGGGCCAACTCCAGTCCCACTTGCTACTCACCATTCGCCGCCCACTATTTAATATGCATCCCCGTCCAGACGCCCAGTTTATCAAACAGGTTAAACCCGCTCATAGAATCAAAGCAAAGAAAATTGCCAGTCCATTCTGCTGAAAGATTAAACTGGTTATAAGTGCCTTTGGCCGTTCTGATATAGAAAAAGTTCCAGTTGGATTCTTTGTCAAACTGTATCATAATATCCTGGCTGTATTTTGAGATATAGCCAACCAACGCATTGTTATTGTCAAATATGTATAAGCCATGCCAGCTTTCAAACTTGGGCGACATATTGATGGAATACATGGGATTCATCTCCTGGTTTTCCAGGGGGTTGATATCCTTGTTTTTACGGGGATTGAGGCTGGTAATTTTTTCCGGGTTGATGAGACCGTTTTTATAAGGATTGATATTCCAGTTTAATTTGGGATTAATGCTGCTGTTATGGTCAGGGTGGATAACACTATTATGTTGCGGGCTCAGGTTAACATCTGTCGCAGGATTGTGCTTCTCATCAAAAAATTGTGCATCTGACTGCAGGAAGCCCAATAAAAACAAGGCAGAAATTGTAAAAATCTTTCCCATAATGTGGTTTAAAAAATAATAAAGCTACAGGGGGCTCATCAACAGGTTGGAAAGAATTTCATGGAATACTGTGATAATCTTGGAGTTAGCGTTATGCTAAGAACAAAAATAGAAATTGAATTTTGTATTAGGAAGCATAAATGCGTTTTTATTTTATCTATGCTGCCGCAATATGACGGTAAAAATACCAGGAAGGCTGCCTGGCAGGTATTATATTTTTGATTTCCAACACCCTGCGACTGGTTGCCAGGGCTGAAGACAAAAATCCCGGCCTTGCCAAAGCGCAGACCGGGATTTTGTATTGGCTATTGCACCGAGGTGCAGGTCTGGGATTACCAGCCAGCTTATAATGTTTTCAGTACATCATTCATGCTCCGTACTGCAGCCGCACTTTTGTTGAATTCAGCCTGTTCAGCTTCGTTCAAACCAAAATCAAGTATTTTTTCCCAGCCGTTTCTGCCAATTGTTACTGGTACACCCAGGCAAATGTCTTTCTGGCCATATTCGCCATCCAGTGCCACGCAGCAGGTAAAAAGTTTCTTTTCGTCCCGCACAATGCTTTCTACCAGTGCGGCGCCGGCAGCACCGGGTGCATACCATGCCGAAGTGCCGATAAGTTTAGTTAATGTAGCGCCACCCACCATGGTATCAGCCACAACCTGTTTTTGTTTTTCTTCGCTCAGAAATTGCGTAACAGGCGCACTGTTCCAGGTAGCCAGGCGTATTAACGGAATCATGGTGGTATCGCCATGACCGCCTACTACTACTGCGTTTAAATCACCCGGACTACAGCCAAGGTGCTGGCTAAGCTGGTATTTAAAACGGGCGCTGTCCAAAGTGCCGCCCATACCAATAATTTTATTCTTTGGCATACCTGAAGTAGTCAGCGTCAGGTAAGTCATTGTATCCATTGGGTTGCTGATAACAATAATAATGGTATCAGGCGAATATTTGAGGATGTTTTCAGTAACGCTTTTTACAATACCGGCGTTGGTTCCAATGAGCTCTTCACGCGTCATACCGGGTTTGCGGGGCAGGCCTGAAGTAATCACTACCACATCACTGCCGGCGGTTTTGCTGTAATCGTTGGTACTGCCCACAATACGGGTATCAAAACCAAGGAGGGCGGCTGTCTGCATCATATCCTGGGCCTTGCCTTCGGCGATCCCTTCCTTGATGTCTAGCAGCACCAGTTCTTCGGCCAGTTCTTTGCGGGCGATATTATCGGCACAGGTAGCGCCAACGGCGCCGGCGCCTACAACCGTTACTTTCATGTAAGATATTTTATTTGGTAAGAAATTATTTGCCGGGCAAAGGTAGGCGGGCAGGGGCAAATTTGATGGATGGATAAAAGATTTTTTGGATAGCGGCGGAAGACCTTTGCGCAGGATCGTTGCCCGCCCGGACGCATATCCATTCGGACAGGTGTCACACCCATGTGCGGTTAATCTTTGTTGATCTTCATTCTCCGGTGAAATTTTCGGATGCATTTGGAAGCCAATAAAACCTGCATTAGATTAAGAAATCAATTAGCCGGATATAATCACAGTTATAGCTGAATTCAATACATGGCCGCTCGGTGCTGGCCAGCGCTGTTCCTGTTCTATAATTTAATTATCATTGCAGCATGAAGTATCTGCCGCTGATTGCAATGGTTATAACAATTATTGTATTGTTATCTAAAAACTATTCGCGCAGCAAAAAAAACAAAAGACTGGAAGCAATACGCCAGAAATGGGGACTGCCCAATGCTGAATATTACAATTTTGATCAGATTGGAAAATATGCAACTTACAACAGGGATGCGTATTTTCATGCGCTGTCAGCCCAGGCAAAAAACGATATTGATTTTAATGAAGTATTCAGCTTTGCAGACCGCACAAGCAGCAGGGTAGGACAGCAATATTTGTTTGATAAACTAAGCAAGCCAACTAATAATATTGCAGATCTGGAGCAATTGCATGAGCAGGTTAATTTCTTTACAGTGAGCCAGAAAGAAAGGGAAGAAAGCCAACTATTGCTTTCAGAACTGAATGGTGACAATGCTTACTACATTGCTTCTTTATTATCCGGCGAACTGCCCGAAAAACCACGCTGGTTTAAACTGGCGATAGCTGATATCGTAATAACTGTTGCAATGCTGTTGTTATCTTTCTTTTACCCAGTCCTGCTGGCCTGGCTAATGATACCACTTGCCATCAACCTCGCGCTGCATTACTGGAATAAGAACAATACCTTTTATTTCGGTGCGTCGCTGCCACAGCTCAACCGGCTTATAAATACCTGTAAGACGCTCAGCAAACATAACCTGCCGTTTAATAATGAGCAGGCCATAAAAAGTATTGGGGAATTGAAAAAATTTCAGCGGACCATGCGGATGTTGGGCTTGCGGCAAAGCAATCTTAACGGCGACGCAGAACTGATACTCTATTATATAATTGATATGATAAAGGCACTCTTCCTGGTGGAGCTGATTGTTTTTTTCAGCCTGGTAAAAGAATTGAAAAACAAACAGGCCGCCATTCATGATCTTTTTAAATATGCAGGTACTATTGATGCTGCCATTGCTGTGGCATCTTTGCGGGCGGCTGATACAATTACCTGTCAACCTGTTTTTACGGCCAGCATAAAAGAACTGCAGGCAGTCAACATATATCACCCCCTGATTGATAATTGTGTTGCCAACGATATAACATTGGGGCACAAAAGTATTTTAATTACCGGGTCAAACATGTCGGGCAAAACCAGTTTCCTGCGCAGCATTGCAGTCAATGCAGTACTGGCTCAAACCATTTATACCTGTTTTGCTGAAAGCTACCATATGCCTGTGGTAAAGTTGTTTTCTTCTATAAGAATAGATGATAGTTTGCTGGAAGGGAAGAGTTATTATTTTGAGGAAGTGAATGTAATGGCTTCGTTGGTAAATGAAGTAAAACCGGAGCAGCAGAATTTGTTTATACTTGATGAGGTCTTCAAAGGAACCAATACCATTGAGCGGATTGCATCTGCAAAAGCTATTCTTACTTACCTGAACAAATACAGTAACCTGGTTTTTGTAGCCACACACGATATTGAATTGTCAGACATGCTGAAAAGCGCGTACGACCTCTATCATTTTGAAGATAAAATTGAAGATGGTCAGCTGTATTTTGATCATAAACTCAAGGGAGGGCAACTCAAAACGAAAAACGCGATAAAAATACTGGAGCTGTCAGCCTATCCCGCCGAAATAATTGAAGAAGCAAATAGCATCAGCAGCCAGCTGGCTGCTACTGTAAACAACCGGCTTGTATAATTAGTTACTTAAAGAAGTGGCTTTCTTATAATATTTGTTGAGCAGCCACAGGTGCAATGCCTTTGTTATTTTGCCCTGCCCACTTTTGTTGCTCCGGTACTTCAACCCGCTTACCGGATTTTACATTGCAGACATAGCCATATACGGGAATGTAAGCGGGTACCAGTGGATGACTTTTAATCTGCTTTACATCGTCCACCCCGCTTTGCAACTGGTTGCTGCTGGCTAAAAACAAAATGAACTTTGCTTCATCAGATCCACCTTTTTCCGATATGTTTTTCCAGCCCTTCTCATCTATTATGGCTTTGAGAGAATTTTGGATAATAAGTTCCTGATAATTGGTGAAGTTAATTTTATTATTTTAAAGCTAAACCAATGAAATCTTGCTTCCTGTTCTGGCCGCTTCATAAATAGCACCTATTATTTTCATGTCTTTTAATCCTTCTTCGCCGGAGATATGTGCTGGCAATGTTTTGTTTTCCAGCAATAGTTTTCCAATACCATCCATTTGTGCAGCCTGCTGGTTATTGGCAGGAAAATGTAATTCACCATTGCTGGTCCTGCCTTTAAAAGGGCCGTAGCTGATAGCTGGCGCCAGTTCAAAAAAACCATTCTCCGCTGCAGCAAAAAGCCGGTCGATATTGGCAGTATAGGTGCTGGTTGAATTGCAAATAGCGCCGGAAGGAAAATCAAGCTGCCAGGTGATGGAGGCTTCTACTTCAGCAAATATTTCTTTATTAACAGCCGGATTGAATTGTGCCGTAACCGCCACAGGTTCCTCGCCCATGATATACCGGCTGGCCTGCAAACAATAAACACCGAGGTTCATTAGCGGGCCGCCGCCGGATAGTGCTTTGTGCAGCCGCCATTCTTTGTTGTTGTCTACCTTATACCCCAGCGATGTTTCCATTAACCGCACGGGTCCAAAAACTTTCTCCTGGCCCAGCCTTTTAATTTCCATATTGTACGGCTCATAGTGCAGGCGGTAGCCGACAGCTAATTGCACGTTTGCGGCCACACAAGCTTTGATCATCTCTTCACAATCGCCTGCAGAAAGCGCCATCGGTTTTTCTGTGATTACATGCTTGCCCGCCCTGGCGGCCCGGATGGTAAACTCTTTGTGCATTGAATTGGGTAACACCACATATACCAGGTCAATGTCTTTATTATTGATGATGTGGTCAAAATCCTGGTAATTATAAATATTGGCAGCGGGCAGGTTGTATTTTTTCATCCAAAGCGCTGCTTTAGCTGGCGTGCCTGTAACGATACCGGCTAATCGACAATACTGGGAAACGGCTAAGCCTTCTGCCAGGATATTGGCGTAATTGCCCAGGCCACAAAGAGCTACGTTTAATTTTTTGCCCGTATACTTTTTATTTTCTGTCAGGGCATGGTCTGCAAATAAAGGGAGGGCAGTAACAGCTGTGGTGGCGCCAATGCCAATGCCAAGCTTTTGTAAGAATGATCTGCGGGAGACTTGGTTCATGATTTTGTAACCGGGTGAATAAAACCGGTTACAAGATTAGTCGCAGGAAAAGAGTAAACATTACAAAGCTTTATCTAAAGCGCGGTTGTTAATTCTTGCTGTCAAAATCTTTCAGCAGTTTGGCAACTTTTTGGTTGCCCTCATAGCTGGTTATGTAATTGCCTTTTTTATCGTACAAGGCAAGAAAAGGCAGGCTTTTCATGCGGAAGTAAGGCGGGAGAAAATATTTTGTATCGCGTCCAAGTTTAATATTGCTGTATTTTTCAATGCTATATTTCTGGTTAAAAGCCACCATCTCTTCAAAAGGCTGGTAAGTGGCCATTACAATCTGGATATCTTTCAAAGAGTCAATAGCGGCCAGCATGTCTTCCGTTTGGTGCTGGCAATGCGTACACTCTGGACTAAAAAACATGAGCAATGTTTTATGTTTTGTATTGATGCTTTCTTTGGTAATATGGGAACTGCTGTCTGTTTTCAGTAAATCAAACGGCGGTATAAATGGATGTTTGCGAAAGGGCGCATCCATACTGTCTTTTTGTGCGGATACAAAAGAACAAAAAAAACAGGCCAGTATAACAGTGAGTAAGCGCATACAAAAAAATTAGCGTTAAAAGGTACGAACGAGTGGAACCGGTAACGCATCAAAAATACTTTTGAAACGGGTAAGCGCATAGTTTCTTCATCGTTTTTAACAAATAAATTTTTGTTGTATTACGAAAACTCCGTAGGTTTACGAAAATTTCGTAGATATGCTGGAGAAATTAACCCAACAGGAAGAGCAGGCCATGCGGGCGGTATGGAAATGCGGCGAAGCGAATGTGAAGACATTTTTAGAAAATATGGAACCGCCGCTGCCGCCCTATACTACGCTGGCCTCTACCATCAAAAACCTGGAAAAGAAAGGCTATCTGAGCAGCAGGCTGATGGGTAATATGTATTTGTATATACCGGTGGTAGATGAAGAGGCCTACAAGAAGCAATCGCTGACCAATATGGTAAAAAATCATTTTGACAATTCTTACAAAGACCTGGTAGCTTTTTTTGCAGAGCAGAAAAAAATTAGTCCCAAAGAGCTGAAAGAAGTGATTGATATGATAGAGGGGAAGAGGAAGAGTTCATAGTCTGTAGTTCTTAATCCGTTTACTTGTTACGTCACAGAAGCGTATACCAGTTTATTTGTTCACCGTTCATTGGGTCCTGGAGTAAATTATAAAAAAAATTGTATGCTGCAATATTTAATTAAATTTTCCATCAGCCTGGCGGTACTGTATATTTTTTACAGGGCAGTGCTGCGCCCGCTTACTTTTTACCAGTGCAACCGTTTTTACCTGCTGGGGTATTCATTGTTATCCTTTGCTATCCCATTTATAGATATAACACCCTGGGTAGTACGCAGCAGTCATCAGCTGATAAATAATATGCCCACAATAGGCAATTATACCATTGAAAAGGGAAACCCGCAGGTTGAACAGCTGTCTTTACTGCAAAGGCTTACGTTTACCGACTGGGTGTTGATAGCTTTCTGTGCCGGCGCTGCAGTAGTGCTGATAAAACTGGTTACCCAGTACCTGTCATTACGAAGGATAAGGGAGCAGGCAATCCTGCTGAATAGCGGTTCGGCTATACAGTTATATGAAACAAATGCGCCTGTAAGCCCTTTTTCATTTGGCAATGCCATTTATTTTAACCGCCAGTTGCATACCGGAGAAGAACTGCAGCGCATTATACAGCATGAGTTTGTGCATGTAAAACAAAGGCATACCATTGATTTGCTGCTGGGTGAACTGCTTTGCGTGGTCAATTGGTTTAACCCCTTTGCATGGCTTATCCGCAACAGCATCCGGCAAAACCTGGAGTTCATCGCAGATAATAATGTGGTAGCAAACGGTCTTGATAAAAAAGAATACCAGTACCTGCTGTTAAAAGTGGTGGGAATACCGCAATACAGCATCGCCAGTAATTTCAATTTTTCCAATCTTAAAAAAAGAATTGCCATGATGAATAAAATGAAAAGCACCCGGCTTCACCTGACTAAATTTCTTTTTGTGTTGCCGTTGATGGCAGTGTTGCTGCTGGCATTCAGGAATAAAATAACAGACCATAATCAAAAGGAATTTGTCTTTTCCGGTATTGTCTATGATGCAAAAACATGGCAGCCTTTGAATGGAGTAGCCATTACAGAAAGGTATTCCGGCCTGTCTGCCTCTACCGATGCCAATGGGTATTTCAGGATCAAAATTCCTGTAACCGGCGATTCAATATTTACGGCAAGCTGTAACCTTGCACTGGCCGGTTATGAAAATGCGAACAACAGGAACATACGTTTTTTTCCAACAACAGATAAAAAATATGCAGATCTTATTTTTGCGGGCATGCGCAAACAAAATGACCCTGCCTATAATAGCATTGTGGTGAATTCGCATTACCAGCTGCCGGTGAATGATAACAACAAGCTGGTGCCTGATCCTGATTATGAGTTTGTACAGGATAAATTTATCGCGTTTCAAAAAAACCTGGTTCTATCAGATAAAATTGATGAACTGATAAAAGATTCTAAAAAACCAATCTGGGTAATTGACGGTATACCTTATGCAATCGGGAATGGTGCCAGGGCATGGTTTGATAAAGAAGAAGTGACTGCTTCACCTTCATTTAAAGTTTGGGTGGATGGAAGAATAATGAATATGGAGGAAGCAAATGCACTGGTAAACAGGTTTGAGGTGAACAGCGTTGGCGCATCCGCGACAGACAACTCCATAAAAGCATACGGCATTAACAGTAATGTGCTGGTGATACACTGGAAGACAAAGCCAACCCGTTCCGGAACAATTGTTGATACAATACCTGCAATTCCGCCTGCTGCTATAAACAAAAAGGGCTATATCATTACCATAGCAGATAACCAGGGCGAATGCGTGGTACTGGTGAAAGACAAAAGCCAGAAAATTATAAAAGCTGTTAGCCTCACAGAATGGAATAAAACTAAAAAAGACAACGAATCATTGTATGGTTCAATACCACCGCCTCCGCCGCCCGTTGTTGTAGAAGTGCGGAATATACATATTGGGCCAGTAGCTCCCGAAGCACCTGTACCGCCCATGCCTGCAAAAGAAGTTATAGAAGTGCCAATAGCCCCATCCCCGTCAAAGCTTCCAGCCAATGTTAAAAACATCAGTATACATACCAACAACAGCAATACAGCAAATGGACATAGTAATACTGCTATTGTCACTTTAATAAGCGGTGCAAAAGAAAAATATAACCTGAATGATCCAAAAGAAAAGGCAGCGTACATAAAAAAATATGGTGCACCGCAACCATTGCCGGTACCCGGTCTTGCGCCCACAGCACCGCGTACTGTTACCATCGCGCCTGCAGCGCCGGTTAGCCCCGATGTGAACATTAGCCGCCAGGTAAAACCACTGAGGAACGCTACAATTCAGTTAAGCGGTATTAATCATGCAAAAGACCCCTTGTTTATAGTTGATGGAAGGGAAATGCCTGACGATTTTGAAGTTGATAATCTTAACCCCGATAGTATTGTAGAATTGACCGTTTTGAAGGATGCGGATGCTGTCAGCAGGTACGGAGAAAAAGCCCGGTATGGGGTTGTCATTATTCTTACTAAACAAAACAGCAGCAAGCCCATACCCACAGATGTTTTGATTGTACTGGATGGTAAGGAACTGCCCATAGGAAGTAAAATAGATGATGTTGTAGAGCCCGATGAGATTGAAAGCGTGCATGTACTGAAAGACAACCAGGCTACGATAAAATACGGAGAAAAAGGAAAAAAAGGAGTCATTGAAATAAAAAAGAAAAAGCCAGTTTCTTCACTTTCCGGTAAAACAGGTGCAATAGTGTGGACGACAGATAGCAAGACCTTAAAAACAAGATTTGAGTATTGGAAAGCTGTGGGTGAAAATGGCATCGGGTATGCTGAAAAAATGCCTGATAATAAAGTCTACTTTATTGATGGCGTCAAAGCTTCAAAAACAGATCTTGAAAAAATAGATGGTACGCAGATCAAGTCTATTAATGTATTAAAAGGCACTGCCGCGATAGAAAAATATAAAAGTGATGGCATAAACGGCGTAATTGAAATAAAAACAAAAAGTGCCGTAAAATCTGTAGTTCTTGCTAAGCCGGTTGATGAGCGCAGTATAGGTGGAGGAACTGCAGAAGGAAAAATGACGGCGAATATTATTTACATTAAAAAGCCACATTTAATAGTTACAGGTGGCAATGTTTCAACAAAAGGAAAAATTATGGTGGCGGAGGGAGCGTTGAGCTTTGAACATGGTGTTGCTGAGATGCCGCTGGTGATATATAATGGTAAAAAAGTAAAAGATACCAGGTTGTTTAAAGTTGCCAAAGCTAGTTATAAATTGGTATCTATGGATAATGCGCAGGGCATAGCAAAATATGGTGATAATGCCAAATACGGCGCGCTTGAAATAAAGAGTTTGTAATAATTTATTTAGTTTCTTTTGTGCAAATTAGCGACGCCCGGATTTTACAGTTAATTGATGATTTTATACGTGTTTTATTACTGTATAAGGGCGGGCCTTCGGACTTTCCAACAACTCATAATATCAATTGGCCAGTAATTAAAATATAGCAGCAGTATGCAGCAATGACGCCCGTTGCTGTGTGCAATAAGGTCTCAAAATCCACCGTTGCGTTTAAATTACCGCCGCATTTGCCGCTACATTGATTATTTTGCAATGGTTACCAACCATCGCACATGTCTTCAGCAGCACCGGTCTTAAAAAGAGAAATCAGTTTATTGCAGGCAACCAGTATCAACATGATTGATATGGTAGGCATCGGGCCTTTTGTGGTAATGCCGCTGGTCATTAGCATGATGGGCAGCCAGCTTTTTTTATGGGCCTGGATATTTGGTGCCGTAATAGCGTTTGCAGACGGCATGGTATGGAGCGAACTGGGTACCAAATTTCCGCTGGCTGGTGGCAGTTATAATTTTTTAAAAGAAGCATACGGGCCAAAATGGGGAAGACTGATGTCTTTCCTTTTTGTTTGGCAAACCTGCCTGCAGGCTCCGCTGGTAGTGGCCTCCGGGGCAATAGGGTTTGCACAGTATTTCAGCTACCTGGTGCCGCTTTCCAAAATAGAAAGCAAAATGGTCTCCGGGACTATCGTTATACTGATTACTTTTTTACTGTACAGAAATATTAAAACCATTGGCAAAATGGCGGTGTTTTTATGGGTAGGTGTTATCATCACCATCGTTTGGATCATCATCAGCGGGTTCACGCATAAACAGGTTGATTATTCTTTTTTACCCGGCGCCACTGATGACTCTATGTTCAGTATGTCTTTTGCACTGCTGCTGGGCCAGGCTTCTGTTAAAACCATATACAGTTACCTGGGCTATTACAATGTATGTCACCTGGGCGGTGAAATCCGTAACCCGGACCAAAATATTCCGCGCAGTATTTTCATTTCTATTTTTTGTATTGCTGCACTGTACCTTTTAATGAACGTCAGCATTGTAAGCGTTTTGCCATGGCAGGAGGCCATGAAAAGTAAATTCATTGTAAGCACTTTTATGGAAAAACTGTATGGCACCCAGGCAGCTATTATTGCTACGGTTCTGGTTTTATGGATTGCATTTGCTTCCTTGTTTGCAGTAGTGTTGGGCTATAGCCGCGTGCCCTATGCGGCGGCGGCCGACGGGCATTTTTTTCCGGCATTTGCAAAACTGCATCCCACAAAAGATTTCCCGTATGTGTCGCTGCTTTTTTTAGGCGGTATCGGTTTTATTTTCAGTTTGCTGTTTAAACTGGCCGATGTTATCAGCGCCATCCTGGCCATGCGCATACTGGTACAGTTTATAGCACAGTCGGTAGGACTGGTACTACTGCGTAAAAAGCCGGCTCCCCGGCAAGGTTATTTTAAAATGTGGTTGTACCCGCTGCCGGTAATTTTATCCATCTGGATATGGCTGTTTGTGTTTTATTCTACCGGTAAATTTGCACTGCTTGGCCTTGGGCTATCGCTTGCCGGCGTGCTGGTTTTTTACCTTACCAGGCATCTGTGGGGAACCGGTGAACTACAGGGGGAGCAAAAAGCCGATTGATACCAGCACATACTTTCTCTTTCTCCAATCTTTATCCCAGTAAAGCGTTCC
The DNA here is from genome assembly GCA_039916305.1 of Chitinophagaceae bacterium. Classification (GTDB taxonomy): domain Bacteria; phylum Bacteroidota; class Bacteroidia; order Chitinophagales; family Chitinophagaceae; genus JACMLD01. The sequence continues at coordinate 15,145 of JBDSLR010000020.1, forward strand.
TGCGATCTTGTATTGTATCAGCTGTGATTCATGCAACGGTTTTTGTGTGCTTATTGTCAAGATTTAAAAGTGTACTATGAAATATTTATTTTCAACCGTTTGCCTTGCCCTGGTTATTGTAATATCTGGTGGTTGTAAAAAAAATGCAGTCAATGCTGATTTTCTCACAGGTGTCTGGGAACTAAGACAAGCACAAAATGGAATGATTCCGTCTGTTGATTACGCTCCCGGAAGCGGAAATATTTTTACGTTTTCCGCATCCCGGTACCAGGAATCAAACAATGGAAATTTAATCAAAAGCGGGGATTACAGATTGGTGAAGGACGGTTCTGTAGAAGCGGCAGTGGGATTAGTGCTCCCTCCCGGACAATTTACTACCAGAATTATTTTTGACAATGATATGGCCGCTTCCAAAACGTTCATTGAAGTTACAAATACCAGGCTGACCATGCTTTCGGGTTACTTTCCTCTTGATGGCGGTTCAAATAAAGTATATGAAAAGATTGCCGACAAGCCCTGAAATTGGCTGGAAGATTGGTACGACAACGAAACAATCACTATGTGCCATTGCTTGGTGTTGGTTTCATTATGTCAGTTACCGCCGCGTTGCGGATAAGTAATTAATTTTTTCCTTTTATTCGTCATTTTCCCAGGGACAGATGGCGTAGTGAATGGAGCCATACCAGTATACGCTAACGGCATACTGCTGTGGTTTTTTTGTATATTTGCGGTTCGCTTAAAATTTTTTGTATGAGCCGGAAAGGAAAAGTATTGGTGGCAATGAGCGGTGGTATAGACAGTACCATTACCGCGCTGATGCTCAATGATGAAGGATATGAAGTAATTGGCATAACCATGAAAACCTGGGATTATGCAACCAGCGGCAGCAGTAAAAAGGAAACGGGCTGCTGTAACCTGGACAGTTTTAACGATGCCCGCATGGCGGCCGTACAGCATGGTTTTCCGCATTTTATATTGGACATACGCGATGAATTTGGCGACTTTGTTATTGAAAATTTTGTAGATGAATACATTGCCGGTCGTACCCCCAACCCCTGCGTAATGTGCAATACGCATATTAAATGGCGGGCCTTGTTAAAAAGGGCTGATGCGCTGGATTGCGAATTTATTGCTACCGGTCACTATGCTAAAATTCAGCAGCACCATAACGGACGGTATTTTGTAAGTAAGGCGGTGGATGATTTAAAAGATCAGAGCTATGTTCTATGGGGTTTGCAGCAAGACCTGTTGAAACGTACATTATTGCCGCTGGCGCCTTACCGGAAATCTGAAATCAGGCAGATGGCGCTTGATTACGGCTATCCGGAGCTGGCGAAAAAGAGCGAGAGTTATGAAATTTGTTTTGTGCCCGATAACGACTACCGCGGCTTCCTGAAAAAGAAAGTAGCCGGGTTGGAAGAAAGGGTAGCCGGAGGCAATTTTATTGATAAAACCGGTAAAATACTGGGCCAGCACAAGGGCTACCCCTTTTATACCGTTGGTCAGCGAAAGGGACTGGATATTACCTTTGGCAAACCTGTTTACGTTACGGGCATTAACCCTGACAATAACACGGTTGTTTTAGGGGATGAAATTGACCTGGACAGGCCTGAAATGATGGTAACAAAATTAAATTGGGGTAAATACGATGGCATTACAGACGGTATGGAAGCCATCACCAAAATTCGGTACAAAGACACTGGCACCTTATCTAACCTGTACAATAGTGCACAGGGCGTGCAGGTAAAGTTTTATTCAGCTGCCAAAGGCGTGGCACCAGGCCAGAGCGCTGTATTTTATGAAGGAGACGATGTGATTGGCGGCGGTGTTATTATGCGAAACATAGAGGTATAAAGAGACAGGTTGCTTTGAATACTAAATGTTCAGGAATAAGCACTTAGGTATGCAATAATCTTGTTTTTAATACGTTTGCAAACCGGAAAGCAAGATCTTTCCGGTTTTTTTACGCATCGTTAGACCTGTTTTAATTGTCTGATTTGCCGGTGCAACCTTTAAACCGACTGGTATTTTATGAAGAACAATTTTCCTGTTATCGTACTTATTGCGCTTTGCGGATTGTTTTTTACCTGCTGCAACAGCAAGAATGATCTTGTTACTGCCGGCCGCATCAGCGACTATACCAACCTTGCCGTTGGAAAATACATCACCTATAGCCTTGATTCCACTATCACCCTTCCCTTTGGAACAGGCTTTACCAGGGTTTCTTACGTTGTTAAAGACAGCATTGAGGCGTTGATTACAGATAACCTCAACCGCCCCGCTTACCGTATTGTACGCTATGTATGGGACGTGCCCACGCAAAAATGGAATAACAGCAATACGTTTATGGCCATTCAGACAAGCAATTCATTTGAATACGTAGAAAACAATATGCGCCAGACAAGACTGGTAAGTCCTTTGGTTGATAATGTAAGCTGGAAAGGGAATTCATATATAGCTTCTTCTCCTTTTAACTTTACATCGGATGATGACAGCTACCTCGACTGGGTATTTTCGTATCAGAATATGGGTATGCCCTTTAAAGCAGGGAGTATGAATTTTGACACCACCATTACCGTAGTCCAGTACGATTCCACCAATAACAAACCTTTCTATGTAAACAGCCTCAGCAGCTATAGCAGATCTTATGAAGTATATGCAAAAGGGGTAGGCAGAATTTTCCAGGATTTATTCGCCTGGGAGTACCAGACCAGCTATATTACCCGCAACTGTTTAATGATCCGCTGTCTCAACAACAAATGCGATACTACCAAAATTAAGTGCGATAGTGACGGCGTCTCCGATGTTAACAATAAAAACTGCGATTCAATTGCCAGGGCGCAATTGGATGCAGGGGTGCGAGTTGTATGTGATACCATTCCGGGTACCTATTATTATAACGGCTATGGAGTAAAACTTTCTATCATCAATCACAATTAGCGCTTTTTCCGTATTTACAAGCAAACAGCCACTGCATGAAAAAATATTACCTGGCACTTGTGTTGTGCGCCCTGGCGTTTTCCTTCTCTGCGCGGGCACAGTACAGCCGCTATATCATACGCTTAAAAGATAAAAACGGTACCAGTTTCAGTTTCAGCAATCCTGCTGCTTATTTATCTGCCAAAGCACTTGCGCGCAGAACCCGGTATAAAATTGCCATTGATTCCACTGATTTGCCCATTCGTGCTGCTTACCTTGACAGTATTAAAGCAGTCCCCAATGTAACCATACTGAATGTATCCAGATGGCTGAACCAGGTATGTATTAAAACCACAGACCCAGCAACTGCAATGGCTAAGATAAACAGCTTTTCTTTTGTAAAAAGCACCAACGCTGTTGCGGTAAGAATAATACAGCCGCTTGCTGTTGTACCAGGTAAAATAAATGAATACAACCAACAGCCCGTACCGTTGCGTGTAAATGATATTGCGGCTCCTTTTGGTATTGCGGGTATACTGGATGTATATAATTACGGGGGAAATGCGGGCCAGGTACATATTCATGAAGGCGAATACCTGCACAATCTTGGTTTCCATGGCGAAGGCGTTACCATTGCCGTGCTGGATGGTGGTTTTTTCAATTATAAAAGCAATCCTGCTTTTGATAGTATACGACTGCAGAACCAAATATTGGGCGTGTGGGATTATGTAGCCAATGAGCAAAGTGTAAATGAAGACGATGGCCATGGTGCATGGTGCCTGTCTGTTATTGCAGCAAACCGGCCCGGTAAGATAGTAGGGACTGCACCCAAGGCAAAATTCTGGTTGCTGCGTACGGAAGATGTGGCTTCAGAATACCCTGTTGAAGAAGAAAACTGGGTGGCCGCTGCAGAATTTGCTGACAGTGTGGGCGTAGATATTATTACTTCATCCCTGGGCTACAGCGATTTTGATGATCATTCTTTTGACCACAGCTATGCACAGCGTGATGGTAAAACTTCCATTGTTAGTATAGGCGCAAGTATGGCGGTAAAAAAAGGCATACTGGTTACCAACAGCGCTGGCAATTCCGGAACCAGTACAACTGATGCAAAATTTGTTATCTGTCCCGCTGATGCAGATAGTATATTAACGGTAGGCGCCACAGATGTAAATGGCTCCATTGCGGGCTTTAGCAGCTGGGGACCAAACGGCGCCGGTAAACTAAAACCAAATGTAGTATCTGTGGGGCAGTCAGCCGTGGTGGCCAATTTAACAACTGGCGAACCCGCTTTCCTCAATGGAACTTCTTTCTCTAACCCAAATATGTGCGGGCTGGTAGCATGTTTATGGCAGGCTTTTCCGGAATTTACCAATATGGAAGTTATTAACGCACTGCAGAAAAGCGCCAGCAAATATACCAGTCCCGATAACCGCTATGGTTATGGCATACCCAATATGCGGATAGCATACCTGGATCTGCAGCAGCAAAGCACCATCAGGAGATACCAGAAAATACTGGGCGATACATGGCTGAAAGCTTACCCGGTTCCATTCAATGACAACCTCACGGTTTTGGTGAAAGCTCCGCTAACCGGTCATGGCAGTATTCGCCTCACAGATATGAATGGCAAAGCGCTGGAAATAAAAACAACAGAAGTGCAAGAGGGTACTATATACACGCTGGGTTTTGACCGGTTACAAAAAGTTAGCAGGGGTGTCTATACCATACAATACACGGACGGAAAAAATAAAGCTTCTATGCAGGTAGTAAAGCAATAATGGCATTCGGTATACAGACCTGGGCAAGGTGCGCGGCAGGTGGGCCATGAGTGATCAATAATAAACTCTTAAATTCTTTTACGTTCAGTGCCTGATAAATGGCAGGTGCTGAATACCTGCTTTCAGCTGTCTGATACGCTAACAAATTCATATACTTTGTATTATTTCTTCCTCAGTAATGCTGCAAACATAGTGTCTGCTTTATCGGAATAACCTTTCAGCAGTTCCATCTTAACCAGTTCCATTACGTTGTTTTCCTGTATGAAACTTACCATACCCTCATTTTCTTTTTTAAAAACCGAGCAGGTAATATAGAGAAAAAACCCCCCGTTTTGTAAAGCAGGTATTACAGCGGTCACAATTTTTTTTTGTAGCTGGTTATAACTGTCAATTTCTTTTTCGTCAAAAAATGTTAAGCGCTCCGGTGATCTCCCCCAGGTACCAGCGCCGGTGCAGGGTGCATCTGCAATAATAAACTGGAAGCCATGCGGTAAATTTCGTGTACCCGGCTTAGTTAGATCTGCCGGTATGATGGTGTAATTTTTAATGCCGGCTTCGCCGAACCTTTTTGCAAGGTTTGCCAGCACAGATGGCCGTATATCTGAAACGGTTAAATCAATATTACCCAGTAGATCCTTTGCCAAAATAGATTTGCCGCCGCTGGCAGCACAGCAGTCCCATGTTACAGGGGTTGAAATACTTTCGCCGGCTATTTGCATGAAGCTGCCAGTACGCTGTGAGCTATAATCCTGGATGACCACTTCTTTATTTACCTGCAGCAGTTCATCAATTTTAGTAGTATTTGGCAAGCTGATACAATTGGCAAGCGGCAAATTATAGGCTATGCCGGCCTGTTGCAATTTGTTAATAACAGCCTGCTGGAAACCGGGCCGGATGCGTAAGAACAGGTCGGGCTGTATCAGGTGTGAAAGATTAAATGCTGCTGCCTGGATGCCATCGCTCAGTTGATCAGGAAAAGGAAAAATATGTAAGGATTCAACAGGGATGTGCAGCAGTGTGCATTTTTCTTGCGGCGTGGCATTGATTTTTTCAATCCATGCTGGCTTAATGGCCGACAGCAATTCATTAGATTGGTCAGAACAAAGAAACAATGCCTGCAGGATGCTTTCTTCCAAAGGCCTGTTTTTTAAGGCGTTTCCCAACCGGAAATAGCAGTAACAAAGATGGGTAATTTGTTTTCTGTCGCGGGATCCATATTTCTTGTATCGTTTGAAAAACGCTTTGATGAAGAAATGAAATGGCTGTGCGCCTTTATACAAACCAATAATTTCGACAGCGGTATTCAGGTGAGAGAAATGCTTCATTGGCTGCAAGGTAAAACAAATCAGTTGTCTGATCTCAGTTGCCCGCCCGTATGTGTCAACTGGTAGGGACTCATCTGCTCTTCATAATTTTGTATAAAATTTTCTATGGTAGAGAAATCAGCCAGCGTCTGCAGCCATCCGAGGTAATTGCTTAGTTTATCAAGCAATTGGTTACCGGATATATTCCTGGTATAAAATGGCATGGCTGTATAAGACGAGAGTATTGCATATTCCCATGGATGAAAATACAGGCTTAGGTAGCCATCTTTTTTTAACACCTGCAGGCTGCATTGTTTTATAAATGAGAGTGGAAGGTTTTTAAAAGCGAGCCAGAACAGGGGAATGCGGAGCCGGGGTGTAACGGAAGAAGGCATAATCCATAAATCCTCCTGGCGGAACAAAGTGCGTGGTTGACCCAGATGATTGTACCTGCCGGGTAGCCAGGTAGGGTTAAGCGATGCATCATACAAATAGCCGGCATCTGCAATTAATTGTTTACTCACAGGTGCCAGTCTTGGCATACGGAACCCGGAGATGTATTGTCCGGAAATTTCCGCCAGTACCTGGCGGGAAGTTGCAATATCTGTGTCGCTGAAACGGCTGTGGTAAAAAGTATGAGAAGCAATTTCATGTGTGGCAGCCAATTCTTTTACCACAGTTTTATTTTGTTGGGCGTAAAACGCGGTAGTAAAAAAAGTTACCGGTATTTGTAAGCGGGTTAACAACGGCAACAGGTTGGCCATCCCTGTTTGGGTTACCGCTAACTGTTCCGCTACGGGCAGGGCAGCACCATATTCATTGGGTATGTCAAACTCCTCCAGGTCGAAGCTAAGCAGTACGCGGTATGGCTGTTTTGAACTCTGCATCAAAACGTCTTAATAATAATAATTGATCTTTCAATAGCAAACGGCAAAAATTGCTGGTTTCTTTTATATAAACGGCGGATGACATACTGGTAAAAGAAATGTCATCCCTTAGTGTTACGGGCAATGCCTCTATACGGATATTGCTGTAAGAACTGGCCAGCCAGATAAACTCCGTATCAAATAAAAACCTGTTGATATTCGTTTGCAGCAATAGCTCGCGCCCAATTAAATTAATACCTTTTAAACCCGACTGGACATCTTTATAAGGCAGGTTTAATAAGGTTTTGTTAAGCCAGTTGCAGGCATTAGAGGCAATTCTGCGCAACAAAGAAAGCTTTTGGTTGTAGTCTGCTTCACGTACGCCCATTACCACTTCAGTTCCGCCCCGGTTTAAGATATGATAAACGCTGCAAATGTCCGCAACAGTATAGGGAAAATCAATATCCGTATATATCACATGGGGGGCCTGGGCGGCTTCAACGCCTCTTCTTACCGCATACCCCTTACCCATATTGGTATTATAGGAAATGAATTTGAAGTGCGGACAACGCCTGCTGAGAAATCTTTTAGAGGCAGCTGTTGCAGGCTTCGGGGATCCGTCATTCACCACAATTATCTCTACTTGTGTGTCGGCGGGAAGGCTGTTTTTAATTTCCTGGTAATGGTTGGCAACGGTTAAATGCCAGCCGGGTTTAGGGTTATAGCAAGGCAATACAATGCTCAGATTGAGCCTTGCGGTTCTCAATTGGTTCATTTAGGGGGGTGTTTTATATTAGCACTCTAAAGATACAGATACGAATATTGAATTTTAATGTTTTTTTAATAATAGAATTAAAATCATTGTTTAGACACGAAACAATTTTTTCGCTAAAATATTGAAAAACAATACTTTAGTATGAATAGTACGACTACGGTGTATTAAAATTTATTGGGAAACTTGTTTTGAAACAATTAATTTTTTTGCATCAGAAAAGAGCTGATACTGCAGATAGAGATAGAAAAGCGTGAAAGGATATATTTTCAGGTGGTAGTCTCTGAAAACTTGATGAAAAATAGCAGGAAACAGGTCAGACGGCAGCACGTAAACCAGCAGCATAAGAACAGCGGCGATATAAATATTTTTTCGGTGATACCCCAGCAGCGCAAACCAATAAGCAAAGCCAGTGATTGCCAGCTGGTAGGTAGGTGATTCCGCCGCACGGTTAAACAACACAACCCATACAAAAAGGTAGCAGCATAAGAGCCCACGGAAATGAAAATTATTCCGTACCGCGGCGTAACGCACGGACGGTGCCACACTGAGTAAAAGAAGAAGAAAGCCCGCCAGCGTAATATACAGTTCATGGCTATGGGTATGGCCAAAAACACCTATGAGTGAAATGCTTTCTTTGATGCCATCGCTGCTAATCATCTGAAACCAGTCAGTATACAGCGTTATTGTTTCATTGAACGATACAAATAACAAGGGCAGGGCGGTAATTAAAACCACCCATAAAAATGCGTAGCTGGTAAATTTTAGTTTGCCCGGGTACAATATAAAAAGCAAGCCTACAATGCCGCCATACCCTTTTATGCAAAATGCCATCGCCGTAAACAGGGCAGCCCATATCAGCGCGCCTTTCTCAAAATAGATAAAGGTCAGCAGCATGAGTGAAACAAGAAAAATATTTGTTTGGGCATACTGGAGGTTGTTTATCAATTCCGGTAAGGCCAGCAAAAGCATTGTTTTTTTCGCCGCATCGGTTATCCCAGGCAGCAGCATAATTGCCCTTACAAAAACAAGCGTACTCAGGCAGGTCCACAACCACAGGGCCAACGGTGCCGGTAATAACGCAAAAGGCATAAACAAAACAGTAAACGAAGGGTAGTAGAGAAAGAAATCGTAGTACGCGTCCGGATAACTGCTGTACAGAGGCTGGTGTGCCAGCAGGTGTAATGATGAATAGCGGAAGATCGTAAAATTATTACTCTTGCCATGCAGCAGTTGTATACAGGTAATAATCGTAACGATGGCAATAACAGGGATTACCCATTTTCTCCATGCGCCCTGCTCATATAAAGTAACTACGTTTTTTGCCACCCTGGATAGTTAAAAAATGATTGCCTGTTACTGCCGGCTTGCGTCAAATAACAGGCAATGTATAATGTACAAACTAATCTTGTTTTCTTACATGGTCAGGGCTATATGCCGTCAGCATCCTTCAGGCTTAACATAGCTATGTTTATAATTCAAGCAATGTTTTTACAGGGTCTTTACCAAACAGCAGCAGGTCCGGATTTTCAAGTAATTCTTTTACCCTTACAAGAAAGCTTACGGATTCGCGCCCGTCAATAATACGGTGATCATAACTGAGTGCCAGGTACATCATGGGCTTTATTACTACCTGGCCATTTACTGCCATTGGCCTTTCCTGTATTTTATGCATCCCCAGTATAGCGCTTTGCGGAATATTAATAATGGGTGTGCTCATCAGAGATCCAAACACACCTCCATTGGTAATGGTAAAAGTGCCACCCGTCATCTCTTCAATGGTCAGTTTACTTTCTTTTGCTTTGGTAGCCAGCTCCACTACTTTCTTTTCAATCTCTGCCATGCTAAGACTTTCAGCATTGCGTATAACCGGTACCACCAAACCCCGTGGTGCAGATACCGCAATAGAAATATCGCAGTAATCGTGGTAAAGAATTGAGTCGCCATCGATATAAGCATTTACGGAAGGCCATTCTTTCAGGGCAAAGCAAACCGCTTTGGTAAAAAAGCTCATAAAGCCCAGGTTAACGCCGTGTTTCTTATTGAATCCTTCTTTATACTTTGTACGCAAATCCATGATGGCTTTCATATCCACTTCGTTAAAAGTGGTAAGCATGGCCGTGGTATTTTTTGCTTCTACCAGGCGGCGACTGATGGTCTTGCGCAGGTTGCTCATTTTTTCCGGCTTTTCACTCCGGCTAAACATCGCTGCGCCAGGCTTGCGGCCAGGATTGCTTAATGCGGCCAGCACATCATCTTTCAAAATTTTACCACCCGCACCAGAAGCAGTGATGGTAGAAGGATTTACTTTTTTATCAGCAATAATGGCTGATGCAACCGGTGTTGCCCTTACGGCGGCATCCGGCGTTGCAGCTGGTTTTGCTTCTTCAGCTGCGGGTTTCTTTTCTTCTGCTTTTTGTATTGGTGCAGCACTGGCAGCCTGGCTTTTTACTTCCGGCTCAGCACTTCCGGCTGGCTTGGCAGCTGTTTCATCAATAGATGCCAGGGTATCACCAATTTTCAATGTATCACCTTCCTTGGCAGCTGTTTTTAATATACCTGCTTTTTCAGCATTCACTTCAAAAGTTGCTTTTTCACTTTCCAGTTCTGCTATCACTTCGTCCCGCTCCACATAATCACCATCGTTTTTGGTCCATTTTAATAGGGTTACCTCACTAATGGATTCACCAACTGTTGGAACTTTTATATCGATCATAATAATCTTTTATTTTGTTTGCCGCAGGTTCGCAGATTTACTGTTTTTGATCTTCGGTTGCTGCAAATTCGGTATTTATTGTTAATATATTATTCTATGGCCCGGAATACGGGATACAGGTAATCAAAAAACACGCTGCTACCCTGCGCAATATCTTTATATTGAAAAAGCCGTGTCAATAATTTCTGACTGCTCCTGGTGGTGCACTTTATTATAACCCGTTGCAGTAGACGCACTCGGCTGCCTGCTGATAACGCCATAATTGATACTCTTCAGGTTCATTTGCAAAAAGGAAGCAGCACCCATATTAAGCGGTTCTTCCTGCACCCAAAACCAGGTAGCGCGGTTGTATTTGGCGTACAATGCTTCCAGCTGTTTTACCGGTAAAGGATACAGTTGCTCTACACGCAGGATGGCAGTGTCCCTGCGATTTTCTTTTTGCTGGCGCTCTGCCAAGTCAAAATATATTTTACCACTGCAAAACAATACTTTTTTTACCTGGGATGCATCTGTGATAAAAGCATCATCCATTGTTTCCTGGAAACGGCGGAATGTAAATTCACCCGCCAGTGAATAGCTACCGGTATGACGCAGGTTGGCCTTGGGCGCAAAGTTAATCAGCGGTTTGCGGAAGGACCATTTTACCTGTCTCCGCAGCAGATGAAAGAAATTAGCTGAAGTAGTAATATTGGTTACCACCATATTTAATTCTGCGCACAATTGTAAAAAACGTTCCAGCCTGGCACTGCTGTGTTCCGGGCCCTGTCCTTCATAACCGTGGGGAAGCAGCATGGTTACACCATTCATACGGTTCCATTTTTGTTCCCCGGCGGCAATAAACTGGTCAATTGTTGTCTGCGCGCCATTGCAAAAATCGCCAAACTGCGCCTCCCACAATACCAGTGCGTTGGGATTTGCCATCGCATAGCCATACTCAAAGCCCAGCACGCCATACTCACTCAGTAAAGAGTTGTAAATCCTGAACAGGCCTTCGGCTCCCTGCAGCCTGCTGAGGCGATTGTATTCCTTATTGGTCACTTCATCCTGCAATACTGCATGCCGGTGAGAAAAGGTGCCGCGCTGCACATCCTGGCCACTCATTCTTACATCATGACCATCCAGCAGCAGACTGCCATAAGCCATCAGCTCGCCAGTGGCCCAGTCAACCTTTCCTTCGTCTTTATATAGTTTTATTTTATCCTGGATAATTTTCTCTACTTTTTTTAATGGCTTAAAATCGGCAGGCCAGCTCATCAGCGCATCAAATGTTTTCTTGAAATCGCTTTCACTGATAGCAGTTACCGGCGATTGCTCGAAATCTTCCCAGGTGGCCCTGCGCATGCTTTTCCATACCAGTTCCGGCGGCTGGTATTTATAGGGCAGTGGATTTTGTTTTACTTCATCCAGCCGCTCCTGCAAATCTCCCCAGAATTTCTTCTCCATTTCCTTTGCCAGATCACGGGCGTCCGCTTCACCATTCTCCAGTAAATAGGTTGTGTACACTTCACGCGGATTGGGGTGTTTGTCAATCAGCGCGTACATATGCGGTTGTGTAAACTTGGGGTCATCGCCTTCATTATGGCCATGCCGGCGATAGCAAACCATATCAATAAACACATCGGCATTAAACTCCTGCCGGTAGCGGGTGGCAATCTCCACACATTTTACCAGCGCTTCTGCATCATCGCCATTTACATGTAATACGGGGGCATGCACGGCGGCAGCCAGCGAAGTACAGTAATCAGAACTGCGGGCGTCTTCAAAATCGGTGGTAAAACCAATCTGGTTATTGATCACAAAGTGAATGGTGCCACCGGTGAGATAACCGTCCAGGTTGCACATCTGCAATACTTCGTACACAACACCCTGGCCTGCAACGGAGGCATCACCATGAATTAATATCGGCAAAATTTTATCGTAATCACTTTTGTACAGCACATCTGCCTTGGCCCTTGCAAACCCCACTACTACCGGGTCTACTGCTTCCAGGTGAGACGGGTTAGGCATCAATTTAAGGTGAATAGTTTTCCCATTGGGCGTTGTAAGTTCACTGCCATAACCCATGTGGTATTTTACATCGCCGCTGCCCATAGTCTGGTCGAGTTTTGCAGTGCCTTCAAACTCACTGAAAATCTGCTCATAGGTTTTGCCCATTATATTGGCAAGAATATTTAGCCTGCCGCGGTGGGCCATGCCTATCACTACTTCCTGTACATCATGGTCAGCAGCCGTGTTAATGATGGCATCAAGGCCTGCAATGGTGCTTTCACCGCCCTCCAGCGAAAATCGTTTCTGCCCTACATACTTGGTATGCAGAAATTTTTCAAACATAACACCCTGGTTCAGCTTTTCCAGTATTCGCTTTTTCTTTTCGAGCGGTAGCGGGTCCAGGAATTTCTTTTCTATCTCATTGGTAAGCCAGTCTACTTTCTTCTGATCACTGATGTATTTAAACTCGATACCTACATGTGAGGCATAGCATTTCTCCAAATGGTTATAGATATTGCGGAGGGTAGTGGTACCCAGGCCCAGCAGGTTGCCGGCGTGAAATTCCTTGTCCAGATCAGCTTCTGTAAAACCATAGAAGCCCAGTTCAATATTGGCGCCCCGGTCTTTGCGGGAGCGGATAGGGTTGGTTTTTGCCAGCAGGTGCCCTTTATTACGGTAACCAAGTATCATACGGTAAGCCCGTATTTCATACATCCAGTCGGCAGATGCAGGTGCAGGGGAGCCGCTGGCGGTAGCCGTTGGCGCAACAGCACTTCCATTGCTGCCGTTTTTACCACTGCCAATGGCAAAATCAAAGCCTTCAAAAAATTTTTTGAGTTCAGGGTCAACACTATTGGGGTCTTTGCTGTAATCCTGGTATAAACCTTCTATAAACTGCGGATGAGCACTGGTTATGTAAGAAAAATCCTTCATGAAAAGCGAGATTTTTATGGGTCACAAATATCGGATAAAATACTGAACCTTAATTGGTCTTGCAAAGCGGATATGTTTATTTTTTCAGATAATTTTGGGCTTGACCTGGCATGCAGGTGCCCCGTGGTTGCCTGGCGGACGGTAAAACCGCTGTTTCATCTGCCTGCAGGTTCATTATTTATCCCGATCAACGTATTTTTCTAAAATTTACGTGTTTAATGTTTCATTTTTCATCTCATTCCCCTACCTTTGCCGTCCTAAATTTTTAGAACACATGGCTAATCATAAGGCTACAAAGAAAGACGTGCGTCAGGCAACTAAACGCAGAGAAAGAAATAAGTATTATGGCAAAACAACCCGTAATGCCATCCGTGACCTTAAAGTAGTCAAAGAGACTAAAGAAGCGGGTGAAGGCTTGCAGAAAGTATCTTCTATGATTGATAAACTGGCCAAGAAAGGTATCATTCATAAAAACAAAGCAGCTAACCTGAAAAGAAAGCTGACTAAGAAAGTAAACACACTGGCCAAGTAATTGGTGTAGTAAGTTTTCAATAAATTATTTAAAAGGCATCCCGTTATTGCGGGATGCTTTTTATTTTTATGCACCACAAGCCAATTACATGAGAAATTTTTTTTTACTGCTGATAATCAGTTTACCTTTTTTTACAGCAGCGCAAAATGCGGAACAAATGATTACGCTGTTTGAAAAATCCGGTGGCAAAGAATCACCGGTGTACAATGATATCATCAGCTGGTGGAAAATGCTGGACGCAAAATCTGATAAAATAAAGATGCTGGAAATGGGCCCCACCGATGCAGGCTATCCCCTGCATTTAATTATTGTTTCCAACGACAGGGATTTTAACCTGGAAAGCCTGCGCAAAAAAAATAAGCGCATACTTCTTATCAATAACGGCATCCACCCCGGTGAGCCTGATGGCATAGATGCCAGTATGTTGCTGGCCAGGGATATTGCTATCAATAAAAAACAGTTGCCAGGCAATGTAGTACTGGCAATCATACCTGTTTATAATATTGGCGGTTGCCTGAACCGCAGTAAAAATTACCGCATCAACCAGGATGGCCCGGTGGAAAAAGGTTTCCGTGGCAATTCTCAAAACTTTGATCTTAACCGCGACTTTATTAAAGCAGATTCAAAAGAGGCCCGGTCATTTGCTGCTATTTTTCATTTGTGCGATCCCGATATTTTTGTAGACAACCATGTAAGTAACGGGGCCGACTACCAGCATATTATGACACTGCTGACTACCCAGCACAATAAACTGGGTGGCGCATTGGGTGATTTTTTAACCAAGACATTTGAGCCCGGATTGTACAGCCTGATGAAGGACAGGGGTTATGATCTTGTTCCCTACATAAATGCCTTCGGCGATACGCCCGAAACCGGCTGGTCTGAATATTTTGACGGGCCACGGTACAGCAGCGGTTATGCAGCCCTGTGGCAGACTTTTGCATTTGTGCCGGAAACACATATGCTGAAGTCGTACGACAAACGGGTAAAGGCTACTTATGAACTGATGGAATGTTTTATCAGCTTTACCGCTGCCAATAGCGAAACAATCAAAACTTTAAGGGGCCAGGCAAAACAGGCGGTGAAAACACAAACAGAATTTCCTGTGTCCTGGAGCCTGGATAAAACACGGCAGTCCGAAATTACCTACAGGGGTTTTGAGGCAGGCAAAAAACCGAGCGTTGTCTCTGGCCTGCCAAGGCTGTACTACGACAGAAGCAAGCCGTTTGAAAAGAAGGTTCCTTTTTATAATACCTACCAGGTAAAAACAACAGTAAAGAAACCGCTGGCCTATATCATTCCGCAGGGCTGGTGGAAAGTAACCGATCTGCTGAAAGCAAACAATGTAAGCATGCAGCGGTTGCTGCGCGATACCATTATAGACGTGGAGTTGTATAAGATAGAAGATTATAAAGCCATGCCGCGGCAATACGAAGGCCATCACCTTAATACCGAAATAAAAGTAAGCAGTAACAGCAGGCAGATAAAGTTCAGGAAAGGCGATTACTATATACCCATGAACCAGGTGGCAAACCGCTTTTTAACAGAAGTGCTGGAGCCGCAGGGCGATGATTCTTATTTTGCCTGGAACTTTTTTGATGCCACACTGGGGCAGAAGGAAGGTTACAGCGGTTATGTGTTTGAGGATACGGCGGAAGACTTTTTGAAAAACAATCCTGATGTTAAAACACAGCTGGAGCAGCGTAAAGCAACTGATACGGCTTTTGCCAGGAATGCCGGTGCGCAACTAAACTTTGTCTACCAGCATTCACCTTATTTTGAACCGGATCTGTTGCGGTACCCGGTATACAGGGTAATTAAGTAATTTTAACTATGATGAAATTAAAGTTGGTTATTATTTCATTGTTGTTTACCGTGACCGGCATAGCACAGAAAGATAGTGTACGTAAATACCTCGACGGGAATCTGCGCTTTACCAATAAAAGAAATGCCGTGTATGCAGCCATGGCCATCCGGAATAATGATCATTGGACATTATTTGCGGTATATCCTGACACTACCATGCTGCTCAAACTTTCTTTCAAGGATGCAGCACTCACCATGAAAGATGGGCCTTTCATATTATATTTTCGAAAAAAAGTAATTTCTCAAAGTGGCGCTTTTAAAGATAATTTGCCGCAAGGGTTATGGCAGTCCTGGTACAGTAACGGTCAGCTGAAAAATGCTGGCACAATCATTCATAACCAGTTTGCAGGCGTATGGAAAACCTGGAATGATAAAGGTCAGTTGATAAGTGAAGTGAGCTATGCGCACCCGGATTCAATAAATGGCCAGCCTGTGCTTAACACGGCGGGGGATAATAAAAACAGCGGTCTGCTGGAAGATTTTGAACCGGCAGGCGTATTGCAGGGCTTGAGCACAACCTGGTACCAGAATGGCAATAAAGAAGCGTTGTTGAATTATAGAAATGATTCCCTCGCGGGCGTATGCAGCTGGTTCAGGGAAAATGGCAGCCCCAGCAGCAAAGAAACCTATGTAAACGGAAAAGTAACGGAACTGGAATGTTACAATGAAGAAGGTAAGTATTCTGGCGCCACCTGCAGTATATTAAAATTGCCACTCCTGATACATCCTTTTTTTTCTGCAACAGATTACATAGTGTATGAACTGCATAAAGAGAAAAACAAAGACATTAAAAACGAAGGCGAAGCAGAAGTAAATTTTACAGTTACTAAAAAAGGCGCCATTGAAAAACTGGTCGTCAGCAATTCTCCGGATGAAGCGCTTACCATGCACATTGCCCGCATTTTTGCAGCTATGCCTGCATGGTCGCCAGCCGTAGTACACAACCGTGCTGTAGACTATCCCGTCAAACTAATGGTACCGTATTACAGGGATTAAATTAATATAGAACAGTTCAAATACATATACAATGAATACCTGGACCTGCAAACCTTTTGATGCACTTACGCCTGCTGAACTGTATGCTATCCTGCAGTTACGCAATGAAGTATTTGTGGTGGAACAGCAATGTGTTTTTCAGGATGCAGATAATAAAGACCAGGCTTCGCATCATTTAACGGGCTGGCGGCAGGGACAGCTGGTTGCATACACCAGGTTAGTTCCGCCGGGCGTGGCGTATGAAGAGCCCAGTATTGGCCGGGTAGTAACAGCTGTAACGGCAAGGGGTAGTGGCATTGGCAGGCAGTTGATGGAGCAGTCGGTTGCGGAATGCCGTAGATTATTTGGCAACACAGTAATAAGAATAGGTGCACAGCTTTATTTGAAACAGTTTTATGCTTCCCTCGGCTTTGTTCCCACCGGGGGAATTTATCCAGAAGATGGAATAGACCATATACAGATGCTGCTTTCGTAAAAACACTGTCCCCGCTGTAAGCATAACTACTTTATTTCATGTTTTTTTTGCGGCACACACACCACAAGTTTAGTTTCCCCGTTTAAAGTGGGTAAGGGGTATTTTATATTTTTTAGTACCCGAATCCAAATAACTATTCGAAAACTAAATCTGGTATTCATGAAAAAGTTTTTACACTTTCTATGGGGAACGTGTGTAATTATGCTACTCTCCATTTTCTTTCCATCGCAGGTAACTGCTCAGTACAATGATGGCGGTGCTTTCAGCGAAGCAGGTATAACCATCGGGCCTTCAAACTTCCTGGGAGATTTGGGTGGCCGTCTCGGAAAAGGAACCACCTTTTTAAAAGACAACAACATTCAGCTTACAAAATTATCTTTAGGCGCTCATTTCAGCTATTATCCAAAAAGCTGGGTAGGTGTAAGGTTTGCGCTTAATATTGGTAAACTGCAGGGAGATGATAAAGTTATTAAAGGTAAAGGCGGACTGGAAGAAGCGCGTTACAACAGGGGCCTGAATTTTCAGTCTAAATTTTTTGAGGCTATCCTGGTTGGTGAAGTTTTTCCGACCGTATTTCTTGAAGAAGACCCTTCCGATTTGTATCATAAACTGCGCCCTTATGGCGTACTGGGTTTAGGTGTATTTCATTTTAATCCACAAGGACTTGACAAGGCTACTGGTCAATGGGTAAGCCTGCAACCGCTTCATTTGGAAGGCCAGGGTTCTGCAGAATATCCTGACAGAAAAAATTATTCTTTATGGCAGCCAAATATTCCATTGGGTGCTGGTGTTAAATACTGGGTTAATGAGAATCTTAGCCTGGGGGTTGAAGTTATCTACCGCAAAACATTTACAGACTACGTTGATGATGTAAGTACTACTTATGTTGGTAATGCATTTTATGATGCACATTTGTCTCCAACACAGGCAGCAGTTGCAAAACGTTTGGCCGATAAAAGTAATAACGGCGCTGGTGGTGCACCTGCATACGGACAGCCCGGGGATAAAAGAGGTACTTCGCAAAACAAAGATGCCTATTACACCTTTGGAATTAAATTAGGCATACGGCTTGGCGGTGGTGACAGCTTTAATAATTCAACACGCTGCCCTGTTATCCGTTTTTAAGTAATAATAATCGAGAGAGCACTTAAAAAAGTTTGATTGTTTCAATTTCAATCCGTACTCTTTTTTAATCTGTAAACGCATGCAGTTATGAAAACAATTGTACCCGGTAAACGGTTTTTTACGCAGCCGTTTATATACAGCTTGTTTATGCTGGTAGTCTTTATGCTGGTTCAATCGCCGGTAAAAGCAAATCCAACCAGGGAAAAGCAGTATAAAGACAGCATCGTAATTAATAAATTACTTACCAGTAAAAAATATAAAATTAAAATTTACCCCGGTGCAAGCAATGAAGTACTTTTCTTCAATGCCAGCGGCGATGATGGTAAAGTATACCAGTTTTTTATTTTTGATGTGGAAGGAGCCCTGGTAAAACAAACACAGATACGTAATAAACAGACGACTATATTAACCAATTTCAATAAAGGATGCTACACTTTTGAAGTATTCAGCGATGATGAGCATATTGAAAACGGTACACTGACTATAAAATAAAAGTTCTTTTTTTTGCGAATAAACAGATGGCCAATAAGCGGCGGGAACATTTTTTAAAATCTGATATCCGGTTCAAAAGACCTAATCCGTTCCCTATCGTATCTTAGTACCCTTACAAAACAAAAAAGATTTTATCAAGTAATTCCCGCCACTGCTTATTGGTAAGCAAAAAATTAAATTTCTGACTTCAATCCAGTATCCTTAACGGCCCGCGATGAGTAATTGCGGGCCGTTTCTTTTTAAGCCATTGAACAGTAAATAATAAAAGAGCAGGCAATTGGAAAAGCAACATTAATAAAGCTTCGTAATTGATTTGGTCTTTAAAGAAAAACAGCAGCTACTTCCTTCCAGCTGCTCAGCCTTTCAAAACCAGTTTCCTTTAAATTATGGGGTGCTGTAAAAAGGTAAGGCTTACCTGTAAACAATTGCAGGTGCCTTGTATGATCATCAATCATAAAATCTGCCTGTATCATGCTTTTTTCCCCGCACAAAACCAGCTGCTTCCAGTTAAAAAATGGATAATGCTCCATCAGCCAATAATATTTATCCGTAAGCGAATTAGGGAATTCAGTTGCGGCTGATACAATGTACACTTCATACCGCTTGTTCATCTGCTCCAGTACTTCAATGCTGTTTTCTATTACCGGCAGGTGCCTGAAAAAGCCCTGCTCAAACAACTGTTGCCTTACAGTAGCCTGGTGTTCTTCCGGAAAACCTTTTACCAATGATTTACCCTCCAGCATGCTGGCATAATTGATGTCGCCGCCATATGCCCTTTTATACCACTCAGTCATACCACCCGTGGTATCCGCTATTACTTCATCCATATCTACCAGCACTCTTTTCATACCCAATTAGATTTTTATTCATTTCTCAATTGTTCTTTTCTTTTTTAAATGCAATTTTTAAAGGTAGTGATCCGTAAATACTGGTACTGCCCTTACACCAATTCTGCTTTTAAAAAACGTGCCGTATGACTTTCCTTATTTTTTATCATTTCTTCCGGCGTGCCTTCAAACAATATTTTACCGCCGCCATCGCCACCTTCTGGTCCCAGGTCTATTACATGATCCGCCATTTTTATTACATCCAGGTTGTGCTCTATCACCAGCACGCTGTTGCCCCTGTCAACCAGTTTATTCAAAACATCCAGCAAGTGCTGCACGTCCTGGAAATGCAGGCCTGTAGTAGGCTCGTCTAAAATATAAAAAGTTTTTCCGGTATCTCTCTTGCCCAGCTCGGTAGATAATTTAACGCGTTGCGCTTCCCCTCCGCTAAGTGTTACAGCAGACTGACCGAGTGAGATGTACCCGAGGCCCACTTCCTGCAGCACTTTTATCTTTCTATAAATGTAAGGCACGTTAGTAAAAAAGTCAACAGCTTCGTCCACGGTCATATCCAGTACATCGCTGATGGATTTTCCCTTGTACCGGATTTCCAGTGTTTCACGGTTGTATCTTTTTCCATTACATTTTTCGCAATGCACATATACATCGGGCAAAAAATTCATTTCAATTACACGCATACCACCACCCTCGCAAACTTCGCAGCGGCCGCTTTTTACATTGAAAGAAAAACGACCTGCTGTATAGCCGCGTATTTTAGCTTCCGGTACGGATGCAAACAGCGTGCGGATATCTGTAAAAAAACCGCAGTAGGTGGCCGGGTTGCTGCGGGGTGTTCTGCCAATGGGGGATTGATCAATTTCAATTACTTTGTCAATATTTTCCAGGCCTTTGATGGAACTGTATTCCATCGGCGCCGTTTTGGAATCGTAACAATATTTCGACAGAATGGGGTAGAGGGTTTCATTAATCAAAGTAGATTTACCACTGCCGCTAACACCGGTTACCAGCACCAGTTTGCCCAATGGAAATTTTACATTTACCTTCTTAAGATTATTACCGGTTACGCCTTTTAACTCTAAAAAATTTCCATTGCCGGGTCGTCTTGATTCGGGCACTACAATTGATTTTTCGCCGGAGAGAAATTTGGCCGTTTCAGACTGGTAGCTGAATACATGGTGCGGCTCGCCCTGGGTTACAATCTGTCCGCCATGCTTACCGGCTTTGGGGCCTATATCTATCAGATGATCAGCAGCCAGCATAATATCTTTATCGTGCTCAACCACCAGCACACTGTTGCCAATATCGCGCAGGTTTTTCAGCGCAGTGATCAGCCGGTGATTATCACGCTGGTGCAGGCCGATGGAGGGCTCGTCCAAAATATAGGTAATACCCTGTAATTGCGAACC
Organism: Chitinophagaceae bacterium; assembly: GCA_039916305.1. Classification (GTDB taxonomy): domain Bacteria; phylum Bacteroidota; class Bacteroidia; order Chitinophagales; family Chitinophagaceae; genus JACMLD01. The sequence continues at coordinate 36,165 of JBDSLR010000020.1, forward strand.
AATTTGCGTGGCCAGGCGTATGCGCTGCGACTCTCCGCCACTGAGTGTTTTAGAAGGCCGGCTGATGCTGAGGTAGCTGAGGCCTACATCTAAAAGAAATTGCAATCGCTCACGTATTTCTTTCAGCACATCTTTTGCAATGGCGTTTTGTTTGCTGCTTAATCTTTTTTCAATGCCGGTCAGCCAACCCATCAGTTTATCAAGGTTCATATCACTCAACGCGGCAATATTTTTTTCATCTACCTTAAACCACAGGCTTTCTTTTTTCAGTCTTGTACCGCCACAGGTATCGCATTTCTTTAACTCCATAAATTTTTCTACCCAATCGCGCAAGGCTTCACTGCTGTTGGCTGCAAACCAGCGTCGAAGCATGGTTACCACGCCTTCAAATTCACCGGCATACATGCTGCCGTCGGTGGTGTCGAAATCAAATTCGGCGTCTTTACCGGTGGCTTCTTCATTTCCATATAGTAAAACATTCAATGCTTTTTGCGGCAAGTCTTTCAGTGGCTTATCAAGGCTGATTTTATGTTTGCGGGCTATCTGCTGAACCTGCTTAAAAATATGGGCTTCTCTTTCTTCTCCCAACGGTGCTATACCGCCTTCGTTAATGCTTTTGCCAAGGTCTGGTAACACCGCGCCCATATCCACCTGGTAAACGGTACCTAGTCCTTTGCAGGCGGGGCAAGCGCCATAAGGCGAGTTAAAAGAAAATGCATTGGGAGATGGTTCTTCGTAACTCAGGCCCGTATCCTCGCACATCAGTTGCTTGCTGTACTGTACTACCTTATTGTCGTCATTGATTAGCAGGAACATCAGGTCTTTACCAATCTGCAATGTTTTCTGAATGCTTTGGCTTAACCTTACTTTCATATCGGGCGTTACCGCCAGCCGGTCTACCACAACTTCTATATCGTGTATTTTATAGCGGTCTACCTGCATCTTCGCCACCAGGTCTTTTACTTCTCCATCAATCCTTGCTTTCAGATAGCCTTTTTTGCGGATGTCTTCAAACAACTCACGGTAATGCCCCTTGCGGCCGCGCACCAGGGGTGCCAGCAGGGTAATCTTTTTATTCTTAAACCGGGTGACAATGTTTTCTACAATTTCTTCTTCGCTGAACTTAACCATTTTTTTGCCGGTGTTGTAGCTATAGGCGTCGCCTACCCTTGCATACAAAAGGCGCATAAAATCATAAATTTCTGTGATGGTGCCCACCGTGGAACGCGGATTTTTATTGGTGGTTTTTTGCTCTATGGAAATAACGGGGGAGAGGCCGGTGATTTTATCCACATCAGGTCTTTCCATGTCGCCCATAAACTGGCGTGCGTACGCACTGAAACTTTCCATATAACGGCGCTGCCCCTCATTGTAAATGGTATCAAAAGCCAGGGATGATTTGCCACTGCCACTTACGCCGGTAAAAACCACCAGCTTGTTTTTGGGAATCCTGATATCAATATTCTTGAGGTTGTGCTCCCGGGCGCCAAATACTTCTATGTAATCCTGCTGTACCACTGCTGTTTCTGCTACAGCCTGCTGCTTAATTGCCATACTTGAAAAAGAATTGTAATTGATTGCTATGATTGACTAAGGTAAGAACAAAAGCAATGCATTTTAGTTGCGGAAACAGCCCTGATTTAAGTAGTTTTTACATGCAATCCGGCAATCTCAGCATCCTGCAGGTACAGGCCGTAAAAAGTTTGGTATTTTATCCCGTATTGTTACCTTTGCGCCAGTTCTTTAATTCACTTATCAAGAAAGGCAGAGGGATTTGGCCCGTTGAAGCCTTGGCAACCAACAATGTAAATTGAGAAGGTGCTAATTCCAGCCACACAATTGTGTGGAAAGATAAGTCAGATTCAAGCTTTGTACCTATTGTAAATAGACTATATTTAAAGCTCATCTGATTTACCAGGTGAGCTTTTTGTTTTTATAAGGCATCCTGCAGTAGCAAATTCTTCATTTCTGATAAGTACCCGGTAAAAAGCTGAAAGGCTGGCAGAAAATTAACAACTCAATTTTTGGTGGTTCAGTACAAAGTCTATTAGATTTGTAGGATATCGATCTAATGATGACTGCGGATTTACTTCTTTGTTTCACCTCCTGTCTCTGCAACTGCTGTTGCAGGCGCCTGTGTTAATCTATCCACCCGGTTTTTCAGGCCCGGTTTTCAGTAATTTATTTTTTAAAAAATTAAAATTGACGTTATGAGCCATCGTTTCGAAACACTGCAACTGCACGCTGGTCAGCAGATTGACCCCACCACCAAATCAAGGGCAGTACCTATTTATCAAACTACCTCTTACGCATTTGACAATGCAGAACATGCCGCCAATCTTTTTGGATTGAGAGCTTTTGGCAATATCTATAGCCGCATCATGAACCCCACCAGCGATGTTTTTGAACAACGCATGGCAGCTTTGGAAGGCGGTGTGGCGGCATTGGCAACGGGTAGCGGACAGGCTGCCCAGTTTCTTGCATTAAATAATATTATGCAGGCGGGGGATAACTTTGTTACCACTACTTTTTTATATGGGGGAACTTATAACCAGTTTAAAGTAGCGTTTAAAAGGCTTGGTATAGAGGCCCGTTTTGCTGATGGCGACAATGCAGAGAGTTTTGTAAAACACATCGATAAAAATACAAAAGCTATTTACCTGGAAACCATTGGCAATCCGCGGTTAAATATCCCTGATTTTAAAAAATTTGCAGACCTGGCAAAAGAATATGATTTGCCACTGATTGTTGATAATACATTTGGCGCCGGTGGCTATTTGTTCCGCCCGCTTGAACATGGCGCAAACATCGTGGTTGAATCTGCTACTAAATGGATTGGCGGCCATGGTACCACTATTGGCGGGGTCATTGTAGACGGTGGCAATTACAATTGGGGCAACGGCAAATTTCCGCAGTTTACTGAACCTAGCGAAGGTTATCATGGAATGAAATTCTGGGAAGTCTTTGGCGAAGGCAACCCGCTGGGCCTGCCCAATATTGCGTTTATTATCCGCGCAAGGGTAGAGGGCCTGCGCGATTTTGGCTCTTCTCAAAGCCCTTTTAATTCTTTTCTTTTATTGCAGGGCCTGGAAACATTGAGCCTGCGGCTTGAACGCCACACTGAAAACGCACTGGCACTTGCACAATGGCTGGAGAAGCACCCGCAGGTAGAGTCTGTCGTGTATCCAGGATTGAAAAGTAGTCCTTACCATGAACTGGCAAAGAAATACCTGACCAATGGTTTTGGCGGCATTTTAAATTTTGGTGTAAAAGGCAGTAAAGAGAATGCCAGTAAGTTTATTGATTCACTGAAACTGGTGAGCCATCTTGCCAATGTAGGCGATGCTAAAACACTGGCCATCCACCCTGCTTCCACTACGCATGAGCAATTGGGCGAGGCAGAGCAAAAAGCAGCCGGCGTGGAGCCCAACCAGGTCCGCATCAGCGTAGGTATTGAACACATAGAAGATATCAAAGCTGATTTTGAACAGGCGTTTGAAAAAGTATTTGCGAAAACAGCTGTTGGCGCATAACATTCAGCTGCGAGCTAAATACCATCATATATTTTAAATTCACAGGCTTGAGCCAACGGCTTACAGCTAATGGTTTAGCCTGTGAATACATAAAGAGGAAATATTGCCGTACAAGATATTTACATACCATCAGTCATTTACCCTTGAATCGGGCAGTGTATTACCCGGTTATCACCTGGCATATACCACGTATGGCAGCCTGAACAAGAACAAAGATAATGCAGTATGGATCTTTCATGCGCTGACTGCCAACAGTGACCCGGCAGAATGGTGGGCAGGCCTGGTGGGCCATGGAAAATTATTTGACCCGGCTTTGCATTTTATTGTTTGTGTAAATATGCCCGGCAGCTGCTACGGCAGTACAGGCCCGCTGGATATTAACCCGCAAACCAATGCACCGTACTACCATGATTTTCCTTTTTTTACAACCCGTGATATGGTGCGGGCTTATCAGCCACTGAAAGATTTACTGGGTATCAGGAAAATTCATATGGGTATTGGGGGCTCTATGGGCGGGCAACAATTACTTGAATGGGCGATAACAGAACCGGAATTGTTTGATTGTATTTTTCCGATTGCTACCAATGCGCGGCACTCTGCCTGGGGAATTGCTTTCAACGCATCTCAGCGCCAGGCCATTGAAACGGATGTCAGCTGGCCGGACAAGAATGAACTGGCCGGTATAGAAGGTATGAAAACCGCCCGCAGCATTGCACTGATTTCTTACCGCAATTATGAAACCTATGAAGCCGGGCAGGCCGACGCGGAAAATGAAAGGCTGACAAATTTCAGAAGTGAATCTTACCAGCGTTACCAGGGCGAAAAACTTGCAAAACGGTTTAATGCTTTCAGTTATTATTTTTTAAGTAAAGCAATGGATGCCCATAACCTGGGCCGCCAACGAAGCAGCACCGCTGAAGCCCTGCAGCAGATAAAAGCCAAAACATTGGTGATAGGGATTGAATCAGACATCCTTTTTCCGTTGGAAGAACAGCAATACCTGGCAAAAAATATTCCGGGTGCAGCGTATGTTTCTATTCATTCCACGTACGGGCATGACGGCTTTTTACTGGAGTTTGAACAGATACAGTATTGTATAAATAATTTTTTGGTAACATATTCTAACAACGGTAAAAAACCTGTTGCCAGCATATAGCTGCTGGCAAGTAAGCATTGAAACAACACTTAAATACCTACTAATTGATATAAATATGGACGCACATAAACAGTTAACTATCGGATTATTTGGCTTTGGTGTAGTAGGTGAGGGCCTGTATAAAGTTTTGCAGCAAACGCCTTCGCTGAAAGCCACTATTAAAAAAGTTTGTATAAAAAATCCCGGCAAGAAGAGGGATGCGCCGGACGAATTATTTACTACTGACAGGGATACAATATTAAATGACCCGGAGATTAACGTAATTGTTGAGGTCATCAATGAAAGCGGGCCCGCCTATGAAATTGTTTCTACCGCGCTTAAAAATGGTAAAGAAGTGGTAAGCGCCAGTAAGAAAATGCTGGCAGAGCACTTACCTGAACTGCTGGGCTTGCAAAGTAAAACAGGTCTTTCGGTTTTGTATGAAGCCGCAGCCTGTGCATCTATACCGGTAATACGCAACCTGGAAGAATATTATGACAATGATCTGCTGCATTCTATTAAGGGAATTGTAAATGGGTCAACAAATTTTATTCTCACCAAAATGTTTGAGGATAAATTGAATTTCCAAAAGGCATTAATACTGGCACAGCAACTGGGTTTTGCAGAAAGTGACCCGGTACTGGATGTGGAAGGTTTTGATGCAGTCAACAAATGGTCTTTGCTGCTGGCACATGCTTATGGTATTATAGAGAACCCTGCCAATATAGTTTTTAACGGTATACAGAATATACAGTTGAGCGACGCAGCCGTAGCCACAGAAAAAAAGTTTGATATAAAGTTGGTGGCGCAGGCCAAGAAACTACAAAACGGAAAAGTGGCCGGCTTTGTTTTACCCCAGTTTGTGCGGCAGGATGATCCGCTGGCTTTTGTAAAAAATGAATACAACGGTGTGGTGATAGAAAGTTCTTTTTCCGACAAACAGTTTTTTTATGGAAAAGGGGCCGGTAGCTTTCCTACCGCTTCTGCTGTGCTGAGCGATTTATCTGCCCTCCGTTATCAATACAAGTACGAGTATAAAAAATTATACCATCACAAGCCGCATGAACTCAGCAATGATTTCTATATAAAAGTGTATGTAAGTTTTGATGATCTGAAGTATATACCAAAAGAGCGTTTTGAATGGATAGAAGAATGGCATTCAGATAAGGATCGCAAATACCTGGTGGGAGTATTGCCTTTTAATGAATTAAAAACCACCACCTGGTGGAAGGAAAACAATACATCACTGATAGTAACACCTGAACCTATTATTGAAGACGTGGAAATACGGAAACTGAAAAAGAAGAGCCTGGAACTGGCGGGGATTATAGGGTAAACACCTCATCCCGGGCCCTTCTCCACTTGGTGCAAGGGGGTGCCTATCGGTAAGCTTCTTTAGCGGCTATAGGAACTGGGATTGTATTTTTAACAATCTTTCAGGTATGGTTTTGAGTAGTCTCCCTTAGTAATACCAGTTGATTGCGTTAAATAAAAGCGGCTTTCTCAAAATTAGGAGATAGCCATATTGTGTGTACAAAACCACGAAGGCTTGCTGTAGTATGGTCTGGCAAATTTAATTACAACCCTGACGGGGTTGAATATAGACGGCAATAAAAAGCCTGTCAGAAATACTAACAGGCTTCTAAATATAATCAAATAAAAGTCAATTTATCCCTTCAAATCAAGCTTTATCTGTAATTCCTGGAACTGTTTTTCATCAATGCTGCTCGGTGCATCCAGCATTACATCGCGGCCGCTGTTGTTTTTAGGAAAGGCGATAAAATCGCGGATAGATTCACTGCCGCCAAGGATAGAACACAACCTGTCGAAGCCAAAAGCAATACCGCCATGTGGCGGTGCACCATATTCAAAAGCACCCAGCAAAAAACCAAACTTATGCAATGATTCTTCCGGTGTCATGCCCAGCGCCGCAAACATTTTCTCCTGCAGATCGCGCTGAAAAATACGGATGGAACCACCGCCAATTTCATTTCCATTCAATACCATATCATACGCATTGGCTTTGATATTTGCATATGGATGATTTAAATATTCAGCTGCGTTTTCAATTACAGGGTTATTGTTGATCATCACTGAAATATGATCAGGTTTGGGCGACGTGAACGGGTGGTGGCGTGCTACCCAGCGGTTATCATCTTCTGCATATTCAAACAAAGGAAAATCCAGCACCCACAGCAATTTATACTCATTGTCTTTGCGGTAGCCGAGGCGTTTACCCATTTCCAGGCGCAGTTCGCTGATGGCTTTGCGGGTCCTTTCTTCGGCGCCAGCCAGTATTAAAATTAGATCGCCTGGTTTTGCATTGGCAGCGGCGGCAATGGCTATTAATTTTTCTTCGTTGTAAAATTTATCAACGCTGCTTTTAAAACTGCCGTCTGCATTGCACTTGACATAAACCAGTCCTTTCATGCCAATCTGCGGGCGTTTCACCCAGTCCGTTAGTTCATCGGTTTGCTTACGGGTGTACTCGCTGCAGCCGGGTGCGGCAATGGCCAGCACCGTTTCTGCTTCATCAAACACTTTAAAATCAACGCCGCTCACCAATGCTTCATTAGCAACTTTGTCTGTAAAAACAGTGCCCGGCTTTTTTATATTGCAAAGGGCCATGCCAAAACGGATATCCGGCTTGTCGTTGCCATACTGCCACATGGCATCTTCCCAGGTCATTCTTTCTATCTTGTCTGTATAGTCGATATTCTTTACGTCTTTGAAAATCCGGCGTACCAATCCTTCAAACATCGTCAGGATATCCTCCTGCTCTACAAAACTCATTTCACAATCTATCTGTGTAAATTCCGGTTGACGATCTGCGCGCAGGTCCTCATCACGGAAACATTTTACTATCTGGTAATAACGGTCGTACCCGCTTACCATTAGTAATTGTTTAAAGGTCTGCGGGCTTTGTGGTAACGCATAGAACTGGCCGGGGTTCATCCGGCTGGGTACCACAAAATCGCGGGCGCCTTCCGGGGTTGACTTTATCAGGAAAGGCGTTTCAATATCCATGAACTGGTTTTCATGCAGGTAGTTCCGGGCAGACCGGTTAACTGAATAGCGCAGTTCCAGGTTTTTTTTAACAGCGTTTCTTCTTAAATCCATGAAACGGTATTTCATCCGCAGGTCATCACCGCCATCTGTATCATCCTGTATGGTAAAAGGTGGTGTAACAGATTTATTTAAAATGGTAAATCCGCTTACCGCTATCTCCACATCGCCGGTAGGTATATTGGCGTTTTTACTGCTGCGTTCATTTACTTTTCCTTTTACCTGTATTACAAACTCGCGGCCAAGCGGGTTGGCGTCTAATGTTGTATTGAGGCTTTCGTTTAACAGCAATTGTGTGATGCCATAACGGTCGCGCAGATCTATAAAAGTGATAGCGCCAAATTTGCGAACGGTTTGCACCCAGCCCGATAAGGTTACTTCTTTGCTTACATCAGCCAGTCTCAGTTCTCCGCAGGTATGCGATCTGTACATTGTGTTTAGTTGAAATGTTAATTCAGTGACCGGTGAATGGTTGCGCCATGGCGCGATTGAATTGCAGTTACAGCAGCAAATACATTTCAACCAAAATAATCAATCAGCCAGTCAATCTTTTTAGAGGCGCAAAGGTAGCAGAAACCAATAAGGAATCCATATTTTCGTTACCTGTAGAAATAGTGATTCAATGCCCGGAGACACGTTAATTATTGGCCTCAGCCCGGACAGTTTGCCCCTTCACCAGCTGCACCCGGCTATTTTACCGGATGAAGCAGGGAACAATGATATTGCCGGCGCTGTTTTCCTTATCAGTTTCTTTGCGGTGGTGGTAGGCATTCCTTTTCTTTTTCATTGGCTGAGAATAAAATATTATCAAAAGCAGGCGTTCAGGGCGGCTGAAACCGCCCTGGAAAATAACTATGCGCAATACGACGATTGGCTGACCGCTTACAATGGCTATTACCAAACCTTGCCCGCCCACCTGCGCCGGCGTTTCCTGGAAAGGACCGCCTGGTTTATTGCCACCAAAAATTTTAATTGTGTAAACCTTGCTGCAGACGAACGAATGCCGTTGCTGATTAGTGCTGCTTCAGTACAGATTAGTTTTGGGCTGGATAAATACCTGCTAGACTTTTTTGATACCGTCTATATTATGCGGGGGCATTACAATTATGGAAGTTTTGAAAAACCATTCCAGGGCCATGTAAGCAGTGAAGGGATTTATCTTTCCTGGGATAATTTTTTGAAAGGATATGAAAACTACACAGATGCAGACAATGTAGGTATCCATGAAATGGCGCATGCATTGGCCTATGTTAATTTTATGGCTGGCGCCAACAGCGCACAGGACGAAGCTTTTAAACAGCGTTTTTATGATTTTTCAGCCGTGGCAAGGCCTGTTTTCAATGCCATGCAAACCGGCGCAACCAACCTCCTGAACCCATATGCTGCTTCCAATTACAATGAGTTCTGGGCAGTTGCAGTAGAAACTTTTTTTGAACAGCCTTTACACATGAAGCTTCAAATGCCCGATCTGTATACATCGCTGTGCATGCTGCTAAACCAGGATCCACTGACCGCAGAAAAACTGCTCACTGTGATATAATGACGTGATTGCGTACACGATTATTCTCCACGCATACTGACAAAAGAGATGGCTGCCAAAAAAAGCCACGGCGTTTATCCGTGGCTGTGATTTAATCAGGTTTTTGTTATTGGGGTTTATCTTCCTTTTTTTCATTTATCATATCCATCAGTTTTAAACCCAGTAACCCACTGATGCCGCCATCTGTTCCATTGCCGCCGGTGATCAGCACGTCGGGTATTACTTTGATATGGCTCTTGCCAATTTCTTCGGTCACTTTATAGCGTGTAAAGTTATCACCGCCCATTGCCTTTACCTGCAGTTCATATGCCTCTGCTGTTGATTTACCTATAGCCATGATTTTTTCCGCTTCTGCCAAACCTGTTTTGCTAATCTTCTCTGCATCGGCAGCTGCGTTCAGTTTGGTAGATTCAGCCTGCGCACCGGCACGGGCTTTGGTAGCAGTGGCTTCGGCTTCCGCCCTTGTACGCGTAGCATTGGCTTCGGCTTCTACCTGTAAAATAATACTCTTTGCATCACCTTCGCTTTTCTTAACCGTGGCATCAGCGGTGCGTTGTGCTATCTCAACACTTTGCTGGGCCTTCACAATTTCTTTCTGCATATCAGCAATGGCGGTTTCTTTTTCCACACCCTGTCTTTTCTCCTGTGCCATCCGCTGCGTTTCGTAAGTCTTTTCTTCTTCCTGTGCAATCTTACGGTCAGTGAGGGTTTTCATCAGCGCTTCTGGTGGTACAATGTCGCCAATAAGCGTATCAACCGCATTCACGTTATAATCATCCAGCACTGCTTTAATATGTTGCTTGGCCGCTATCTGCCTTTCTTTACGGGTGCTTAAAAAACTGATCACATCACTGTCCTGGGCTGAGTTACGGAAATAGTTACCAATGGTCGGTTCCAATACCTGGCTCACCAGGTTATTCATGCTGCCGAAGCGTGCAATTACTTTTGGCGCTTCATTGGCGGGTATGTGTATAATCTGCGCTACGTCCAGGTTAAAGGGGAAACCATCTTTTGAACGCACCGTGATGGTAGAAAGATTTTTATCCAGGTTATGTGATTCACTTCTGGCATTGGCCCAGTTAAGCACCAGGTTGGTAGTGGGCACCAGCTCCATTTTCATGGTAAAAGTATTGATGGGATATTTGCCTGGTCCCAGCGGCTCCATCCACACTCCACGAAATCCTTTTGTTACAATATTGCCGTGTTTAAACGACTCACCGGTAACATCTTTACCATCTTCCCCAATATAAGAAATAACAACACCTACGTGGCCAATAGAAACATCGGTCATGGGAATTTCTTCAATCTGCACACCCCAGGGATTGATATAGTAAGAACCCGCCAGTACTACCTGTGGTTGCAAACCGCGGTTACCACCGTTTTTCATAAAGGTGTCAATGTCCTGGAAATTATTATGCCCTTCAATCTGTTTGCCGGCAATCTGTCCCTGCGTTATCGGTTCACCATCGAGGGTAGTTACAACCCCCACCTTGTTTTCATGAATAATAAGCTGGTCAACAATGCTTACATCAAACAGCATGGTATTGATACGATAAGAACCGGCGGTCATAAAAGCGGTTTGCCGTCCGCGTTGGCCGCCATTGTCCAGAAATTTTTGCGCATCCTGGAAATTATCACTGTCAACCTTACGGGCCAGGATACGGCCGGTAGGTATCTCGGCGCCGTCCTTGCTCAGCAACAAGCCAATTTTTCCTTCCGGGATTACCATAAACGCCACCATGTCTACACCGTATTGCCAGGGCCACATGCCCCAGTACAGACCCGGTGCCAGCGTTTTAGCCTGGAAGCCGGCTTCGCCTTTGGTAGCAATAATGCGTCCATCGGGCAGGGCACGGTTAGCACCTACTAAAACAAATTTCTTTATCACCAGGCCAATCCTGTTTTCAGGCACAATGACCATTCCAAAGAAAACGCGGAGTATGGATTTGTACAGCAGCAGCGATAAAAGCAATACCAGGATCCACCACCAGGTGGATAATAAATTAGAAAGATTCATACAAGAGGGGTTTTTAAAACATGAAAATAATAGTTATTGTACACATTGTCGATGCGCTTCGCAAATACCTTGCAGTAATAACTAATGCTGTACAATAAGACGTAGCTGACTAGGGTAATTTGCCGGGCGGCTGAAATAAAACGGTTATGGGCTACATGTTATGGTTAGTTAAAATTGTACATGTAAAGATATAGCGGTGTACATTAATCCAATGATTGATTGCGGAAGAATGGAAAGGAAACTTTCATGATTGGTAAAGTTGAATGCCCGAATGGCATTCGTATTTATACGATGCACCAGGTTTTGTATAGCTGTCACAAAACTTAGAGCCTCGAAATCCGGCAGGCAGGTGTACGGGTAAGCAGGGCAGATAAAATGTATGTAATGCCTTGTATGTCAAAGCCCTTTGATGTTAAAATGATTTATTGGGTTTTGTTAACACGCAACTTATCTTTTCTTTACGCAGTACCGGTGATAAATATTTTAAAAACAGCTGCCAATTAGCTTTTACTTTTCAAAAAAAGTTTATATTTTGTTTGTCATATACAGTATTTCCACTCTCCTCTGAACAATACCTCCCGCTAATATTTATTTCCAAGCCTGGAAAAACCGTCCTGATTTCACATCCATACCCTCTGTGTTTAACCACAACAGCATGCCTGTTTCGTAACCACAAAATTGAAACTCATGGAAGTAGTGATTATCTGTGCAATGGTTTTTTTAACGGTGAGCCTTTACAGTTTATTGCAGGAGCCCGGCGCACGTTTTATGCAGCGCCTCCATTATAAGAAATTTTGTAAAGTTGAAGACTACTACCGCAATATAGTTGCTGCCCACCTTGCCTATTTCAGACGCTTAACAGAAAAAGAACAGCACCTTTTATTGTTCCGCACTTTTCTGATACACAGGGCAAAAAAATTTCACTATGTAGGCATCGAGAAGAAAGAAGAAATGCCGGTACTCATCAGTGCAGTTTCTGCACAGCTTACACTGGGCCTCGACAGGTTCTCACTAAATTTTTTCCGCGATATTTTTGTTTTGCAGCACGACTATCACTACGGCTATTATTCCCTTCCTTTTATGGGGCATGTGGACAGCACCGGTATTTATTTGAGCTGGGATAATTTTCTGAAAGGTATTCACCGTGCCGATGAAAACAGTAATGTGGGGCTGCATGAAATGGCACACGCACTGGCTTATGTAAACTTTGTAGTGAAGTCAGAAGAAGATAAACATTTCAAAAGTGAGTTTAAGAATTTTTCCCAGGTTGCCCGTCCTATTTTCCAGGAGATGCAGCGTGGTAAGAAAAATTTCCTGGGCGATTACGCCGCAACAAACTACCACGAATTTTGGGCAGTTAGTGTAGAGATGTTCTTTGAGAATCCTTTTCGATTCAAGTATGAATTGCCTGAACTATATACGGCCATGACTAAAGTGCTGAAACAGGATCCATATGAATTGATTGTAAACGGAAAAGCTGCCAGGACTGCGTAGTACGAAAGCCGGCATTTATTTGCCGCCCGACGCCTCCCCGGATTTATAGTCAACATCTGCCTTTTTATACAACACAACATAATAATAAGCCAGTACAGCCAGCCCAAGTACAAACGGTATAATAGCCGCCTGCCGGAGCCCATACCCGTGCCATACGTTTTCATCCAGCTGAAAAAATTCGCCTATCATCCACGTACAATTGGCAGTAATCCAGAAATCTACCGCCAGGTTATGAAAAAACTCACTCTTCATATGGCGGGTTTGCCAGGTAATAAGAATGGCTACCGTTAATGTGGGCACAATCATAATTATACCGGGTATTCTTAAATCCATTGCCCAGCAGATATCTTTCAGTAACCATAAGAGTATATGCATGTTCTCGGTTCTCCTGAATTTGGCCGGGATGGAGTAAACATTATTGCTCATAAAAGTTACTGACTTATTTATAGATGACTACTGAATGAAACAAAAATAAAGAAATGACGCGTTTTTTTTATGAATAGATTATTTGTATAGCCATGCTGTATGCTGCAAGATTAAAATCAGGGTTAGTTCCTAAAAAATATACCATCACAACAATCTATCTACCGGCTCATTACTTTTTTAAAACGATGCACGTTGGCATCTGCCATAATTGGTTCATGCTGTAATAAATGATTGACCAGTTGCTTTGCAAAAAACGGTGCCAGCGAACAGCCTTTGGTGCCCATGCCATTCAGGATGCCAATAGTGGCATCGTTGGGGTGCAATCCTACAAATGGTTTACGCTCCAGGGTTGCAGGGCGCACAGATGCCCAGTGGTCAAGAATGGTGAAAGGCAGTTTGATGGTCTGTTTCAGCCAGTTTTCTGCAAACTGGTAAAAACCTTTAGTAGGCAGCTCGTCTTCAAACTCCCATAAATAAGTAGAGCCCAGCCAGAAAGTATTTTGCTGCCAGGGCACCAGGCTGTACCCCTTTTTAATAATATGCGTAGCCGGAAAACCTGGTATCTCTACCAGTATTATTTCTCCTTTGTTAAGTCCGTATGGAAGATTGGGGAAAAATGGATTGCTGAAACCTGCTATGCCATCGCAGAAGATTATTTTACTTGCGTGAATACCTTTGTACTCCACCCCGTTTTCTTTCTTAATCAGCTGTGCTGCATCAAAATGTTCTTCTTTTAATTGTCCTTTACTGAGCAGGCTTTTTCGCTGACTGGTTAGCAACAGCCGGATGTCTACCAGGTAAGCAGGCTGAATAATTCCATAACCAAAATCATATTGCAACAGTGGCAGCCAGTCTTTTTCATCATCAGGTAAAGACAAAAACTGTTTGTCTTTTTCATAACGCTCTATAAATGCCAACCGCATTTGTGGTGTAGCAAAACAATCAATAATGGGTTTTTGGGTGATGCAGTTAATGCCGAGGTATTTGCCCACCGACTGATAAGCTTCCCATGCAAAAGGCATCAGCTCATCTATCATCCATGTTTTAACAATTCTTCTGCCGGTGACGGGGTTAATAATACCAGATGCTGCTTTGGAAGCAGTAAAAGGTTTGCTTTCATCAACCACTATAAATGATTGATTGGCTTTTTGCAATTCCCGGCTCAGGAAAGTGCCGCATATACCCTGGCCAACAATAATATAATCTACCTGCATGCTGCAAAAATAGGTGTGTTGGCAATGGCATAATGGCTGATTTTGAGATGCAGATATCTTTTTTGGTACAGCCCGTCAGCAGATCCCCAATCCCAAAATCAGCAATTTTTTTCTATTTATTCTCTTCTGCATTAACCCTTAGGCCTTCACTATGACTGGTAAATTCCGGCGCATACATACATTGTATACTGGTGACGCCATTACTGAAATTGCCTGTATGGGTTACAAAAAGCGGGTATTCAAAAACGTAAACACCTTTTGGCAGCCAGCTGAAAAAGAAATTGGTACTGGCATCTTTGGTGCTTTCGTAATAACCCAGTCCGCCCTGCCATTTGTACCCGCTTAATACATTTACCGGTTCCATACAACTGGCACGCATATCTTTCATGTGTACATATTCCATGTCCCTGTCAACCCGCAGCTCAATCCGCACTTTAATTTTATCGCCCACTTTAATGTAGCCATTTTCAGCAATAGGTTCCAGTACCGGCCCTTTGTTTGTATTTCTTTCTATGAATAATTTTTTTTCCAGCTTCAGTGGCGTTGCGGCAGCTGTGATCTTATCCAACTGTTCAAAATATTGCCAGTATATGGCGCCCCATGCAGGTTGATTATTCCCCTGGTTTTGCGGGCTGGCAATTTTAACGGTAATTTCTCCCATGGCCGGTTTTACAAATGGCCCGTCAATGGTTTGTTTGAAATAACCGGTGCCTGCTTCGGACGTAGTTGCAGCGGAGGAGATAGATTTATCGCCTAATTTTATTTCAACGGTTGGTGTATTGTTTAACCAGTCGCTGCCTTGCAATAATAACGCATAGCAGGCTTCTGCGGTGGCTTTGGTCGTCTTCCAGTTGCGGGTTTGTTTTTGCTTCAGCAACCAGGTTTTTAAGTCATTCACTGTCTTGATGTCTTTGCTGATTTCGCCAAATGCTTCTATCAGCAGGCTTTGGGTTTCCACCGGTGCCTGGTGCCAGTAATAGCCCGCCGTATTTTCTTTCCAGTACATGCCCATCTCTTCATTAACAACTGCGTTTTGTTTCAGGGATTTCAAAATATCACCGGCTGTTTTACCGTCGCCGCTGCGTGACAGTGACAGGGCAATCATCCCCTGCATGTACTTGTTTTGCTGCAACCAGAACTGCTGGCTTTGTTTACGGTAATAATTAATGGCGGTAAATGATGCGCCGGGGATGGTATAGGTATTAAAGAAACTCCGCATATACAGGAATTGTACCTGCAAATAGCCGAGCTGGGTGTTGCTTAGCACCGCTTTGCTTTTTACCAGGTTATCGTAGTCTTCTTTCATGCGCTGGTCAAGATAGCCAACAGCAGTTTTTGTAATAGTGGCCCATTCTTTTTGCTGGGCAGCGTTTAATGCACCCAGCTTGGCCAGGTGACCAATACCGGTTAAAATATATTGCGTCATGTACCGGTCATCCGGCCCGCCTTCAAACCAAACAAAACCGCCATTACTGCTTTGCAATTGTTTCAACTTCTCAAATGAAGCGGACAGCTCCCGGCTCATGCGCAACATGTCAAATAGCAGGGCAATATTTTTCTTTTGCTGCGTTTCATTTTTTGCTTCCATTACCCAGGGTGTCTCTTCCAGCAACGCTGCTTTCAGTTCCGGGTTTTTCTGGAGATTAGAGAGCAGGGCCGCTGTATCCGATGTTTTCCACTTTTCGAATATTTCTTTTAAACGTGGTGATGTATTGGCAATTTTTGTGGCG
Source organism: Chitinophagaceae bacterium (assembly GCA_039916305.1). Lineage (GTDB taxonomy): Bacteria > Bacteroidota > Bacteroidia > Chitinophagales > Chitinophagaceae > JACMLD01. The sequence goes on from JBDSLR010000020.1 coordinate 52,320, forward strand.
AGGGCATTGGCATAATACCGGTTAAATGTTTGCTCAGCGCAATCGTACGGGTATTCCATTAAATAAGGCAGGGCCTGTACTGCGTACCATGCCGGGTTGGTAGTAAACTCTACCGTGAGTGCATGCTGCTGCAATGTTTCGCTATTGCCACTTTGCAATAATTTCTCGAAACGGAAATTTTTGGCAGCGTTGCCACGCATGGGCAGCGGCATGCTTTCCGTTACCAGCATACTATTGCTGAGTACAGGCATGGCGGCTTCTTCGCCATCGCTGTGTGCACCTGCTTTGGCAACAAACCGATAGCTCAATGCGCTGTTATACTGGTAGGGCACATCAATAGAGAATTTCACAACGGTACTTTGTGCGGCTGCAGCTGTAAAATACTGTGTGGGAGAAATATTATGGAACCAGCCATCTACCGGCTGGTTGCTGGCTGCGTTGAATAATTCTAACTGTACCGTGCCCATTAGTTCGCTATCGGTCAGGTTAACTACTTTGGTACTGAGTTCCATTTTATCCCCCTCTCTTAAAAACCGCGGCGCATTGGGCTGCACCATCAGTTGTTTTTGGGTAATGGTATTGTTGACAGAATAACCAAACGCCAGTTCCTTGGTATGTGCCAGTGCCTGGAAGGTCCATTTGGTCAGCGCTTCCGGAATGGTAAAACCAAATTCAATATTGCCGGCAGTATCTGTTTTTAAATCCGGAAAAAAGAAAGCGGTTTCATTGAAGTTTTTACGAATTTGAATTTGGCCCGTTGCCGCTGCCGGGGGCACTGCCGTTCCTATTTTTACCTCCTGCAGGTATCCCTGTTCTGGCTTATCTTCCTCGTTATCTACCCGGCCTGCTTTTAGCATTCTTGCCGGTGCTGCCATTGACATTTCTGCCATTGGTGCTGCCCCGGGAGCAGCGTCTACTGCAAGGTCTTTTGCTTCTCCACGGGACGCGCTCCCTCTTATCTTTAGGTTTCCAGCTGTATACCTCAAATTAATACCGCCCCTGCTCATTGTATTCAAATAGTCATAGGCTTTATCTACGCTTTTGTAATCCTGGGTCCAGTATTTCTCCTGCGATTGTACCTGGTTAAATGAATAATTGCCCATCCAGTTGTTGTTGCCATAATAGGTTGGCCAGATGCCGGGTATCGCCCAGCTATGCGGTTTAAACTGATCCAGGGAAGCATCATACATACTGGCCAGCATTTCGGCTGCCAGTTTTTCCTTTTTATAGCCGCTTATTTTCAGCTTCCATTTTTCTTCACTGCCGGGTAAGGTTTTATCGCGGAAACTGGTGTAAGAGATTTGCAGTTCTTTGTTTGTCCAGGGCACATTTACCTGGTTAGTTACTATATAAAAACGATTGTTGCGCACAAAGAAATGCGTTACGCCAAAACCACCGCGGTCTGCATCTGTAACCGGAAAATTGAATGATTGTTTTCCATTGAGGTTGATGAAATTATAAGCAGGCGTAGAAGTCAGTTCGCCCGTATTTTTTGGGTTGATTGTTTGCGCATCAGGTTTATCTATTTGCTGTACCAGGAAAATATCCGTTGCTGATGAACCGATGATAATAGTTGATTGCGCGCCTGGCTCAACAGTATTGTTTTTTTGCGAAGACCAGGTATACGCCGTTGCACCTAATGTTTTACTTTTTTCACTATATAGCTGTATATATTTGATGTCTTTTACTGTTGATCCATATTTGTCTTTTGTAACAGCTTCAATAGCATACCAGCCTTCCGGAATAGTAATTGGTATGAGAAACGGGGTGTTGCTGCTATCTGTTTTTGTAAAGAGGGATTTTTCCTTTGGCCAGCTTTGGTAATTGTTTTCATTTTGGTATTCGTCGTTCGGGAAGTTTTTTATAAATTCCTCCTTACTCATTATAAACTGGTCGGGTTGCTGCCAGTATCTTTTACGGATTAACCTGTCAGGTGCCTGCAGCCTGCTGATGCTGACGGTAACCAACGCAGGCGCCGTAACCCCCGCAATATTTTTTGTGCTGAGAGAAATTGTTTTCAGGCTGTCAGCGATGATGTTTTCGCCATCGTTGAGACCAATGCTTAGCTGCAACGCTTTATAAGCAACTGGTACAATGGTTTGGCCACTCCTGGTTTCGCCGTTAATATCAGTGATGTCTGCAGTTACTGTATAATCAAAAATGGGCTCAAGGTCTTTATTAATGGAAAGATCCGGGATGGCTTTGAAAGTAATATTGAATTTGCCATCTGCGCCGGTGGTTAAAATACCATTTGTTATTTCCATATTGCTGGCGCGTGGGTAGCCGCGTTTCCAGTATAGCCAGGGATAGATAAACCTTGCCACCCTTTGCACCCGGTATTTTACCTGTGCGCCATCAATATTGTTGCCGGCATAGGCTTTTGCAAAACCGGTAATGGTAATTGAATCATTTACTTTATAGGTGGCTGTCACCTTATCATAGTCAACAAAAAACTTAGGGCGTTTGTACTCTTCTACAGCAAAAGAAGTATTGCCGTCTATTACCTCATTGATTAGCGTAAACTCGCCATTTAATATGCCCTGTGGCAAAATGAACTTACCGGTGCAGGAGCCATATTCATTTGTTGTAAGTTCTATAGAATCGATGTTTTCTCCATTTGCATTGCGAAGAAAAAAAATAGATTTGATATCGCTGTACACTTTGCTTTTCCGGGTGGTGAAATTATTGGTTACCGCAATGCCTTTAAAGTAAATGGTCTGGCCAGGGCGGTAAATGCTCCGGTCTGTAAAGAAAAACATACGGGCATTGTCTTTTTCATATTGTGCCGCAATGACGGCGTCTGTGCCTGCGCCATCCTCCCTATAATAAATATACTGGGCATCATTCATAAAAAGCCGGTCTTCCCGGTTGGTTATTTCCAGTTGTAAATTACCCTGCCGGTTGCTTATGTTTTTTGCGAGGCGCACATAGCCGTTTTTATCCGCATTTACTTTCTCGCCTTTTACCCTTTTATTTGCCCGGGTATTATAGTCGTATTGGTTCCACCAGGTTTGAACGATAGCCCCTTCCAATGGTTTGCCGGTTTGGCGATCCAACATAAAATATTCATTGGCATTACTGATATAGCTGATGCCGGAAATATAAAAATATTGTACCGCCAGGGGATTCCTGTCAAAAGAAAAATCAGGGTTGGTACTGGCCAGTAAAATATATTCGCCCACCGGCAGTGCATCCACTTTAATTTCCGCATGGTGTTTCTGGTAATCATTGGTAGCTGGTAAGGATTGATCCCAGCTTCGCAGGGGCTTCAGTGCAACTATATTATTCCAGTAATTATTATCGTAACGGTTCTCAAGTTTCTTTTTCAGATCATCGTTTAATAATGCCAGGCGAAAATATAGTTTTGTAAAGTTGCGGTAGCTTACCAGCGTTCTGAACGGTTGCTGGGGCAGGTTTACTTTTTCAGTGGCCAGGTTGAGTTCTTTCCTTTCTATTTGCTGTAAAAGATTATAACAATTAACCCTGCCTTCAGACGCTTCTTTTTGCTCCAGTACCTGACGGCATATTTTTGCGGCAATAATATATTCACCCTGCGGAGTACCCGGATCTTTTTCATCGTCTTTCAGCGGATCGTACTGCGCTGCCTTGTTGGCATGCAGTTGTGCCAGCAGGTAAAATGCCTGTGCAGCAGCCGGCGCTGTTTTGTAGGTATCTGTAATAACTGTTAATGCCTGCTCATATAATTTTTCTTTATTTTCCATTACACCAAACTGCTGTACAAACTGCAGGCGTGCTATGTCTGCATCAATCAGGGCATCGGGTTTTGGATCGTTTGCATGCATGGCCAGCAGCTGTTGAAACACCAGCAACGCTTTGTGGTGCACAGCGGCGGGGTCCTGGCTTGTGATAGCCAGTTTGCTGAATGGGACTGCAGGCGCAAAATAATCATTGTCTTTAATTTCAAAAGCATAGGCCGGTTTTGTTATGTCTCTTTCTTCATTTTTAAAATAATCCAGGGCACGGTGGGCCAGCAAATCATAAAGAGTAGGGCGCAGGTAACGCACGTTTCCTTTTGTGATAATAGCGTCAAAAGGTTCCAGCTTTGTCTGCTGTAGAATTTTTTCGTTTTTGACTGATACCAGGTACAACGCCGTTATTTTCTCAACAAAGTCAATGGCGCTCCAGGTAGCCATATCTTCTTTTTTGAAATTCATCGTTTGTGTACGATCGTACAATTGCCAGCGGTGTTGCTGGTAATAGTTATGGTAATGTTCTGCGAGGATAGATTGGAGGATGGATTTGGATGGCTCTGCTGCACTGGTAATCTCCTGCTGCCATTTATCAATACTTTTGTTACCTGACTGCTCTTCGGTTGTCTGTTGCAGGTTAACCTGGTAGAGCAAAGCTTTAACCAGTTGCGCATCCTGGTTTTCTTTTTTAGCAAGTGTATAAATTTTATTCACTTCCGTAAGGGCAGATTGCGTGAGGCCTTTTTTGCTATACAGCGAATCAACTTTCTTCCATAATATATCGTAACTGGTCATTGTTTTTTGTGCAGATAAGAAATGAGTAAATAGTATACAACTGATAAGTATAAATGCCGTGGTTCTAACAAATGCCATGTGCTTCAGGTTTTAATAGTGTTATAAGTTGCCGCTGTTGCTTAAACGCTGGTAAGGCAGGTACAACAGCAGCGATAAAGATAATCAGTTTGCGTATGGGATGCAGTAGCGGATGCTTTTGCATAAGCACCTTATCATAAACCCTGTTAAAGTATTTAACAATAATCAAGCAGGCCGGATGAAACAGCAGATAAACGCATATAACTTTCGTATGCATGCGTTTTTTTGCAACATTGATTATCAGTTAATTGCATTAACAAATTCTTAGATCTTCTGCATGTTACTTTCTTTAATTGGAGGCTTCTATTATATATACCAGTAAGAAAGCAACTGGACAACAAGCAAAAATTATCAGTACAATTTAAATTTACAATTATGAAAAAAATTTCTACACTTGGTCTCGGTATTCTTATATCAATGGCTTCTTTTGCCGGTTATGCACCTAACCGTTTAATAGTAGCTGCCGAAGGAAACAGCAATATAAAAGTTACGGTTGATGGTAGCCGTTTTGATCAGCAATCATTTTCCAACAGTGCAGTTTTTGAAAACCTGCAACCCGGTTTTCATGCTGTAAAAGTTTACCAGCTTTCCGAAAAACGTTCTGGTATGTTTGGCCGCAAGCGGGCAGATGAATACCGCCTGGTATACACCGCTTCCGTAAATATTAAGCCGTTGTTTGCTACTACCATTCAACTGAACCGTTTTGGTAAAGCCCAGATTATTGAAAGGCCAATGCCCGTACGTACCGGCCCGGGCGGACGTGGCGGTTCTGATAATAGGGGATGGGGTAAAGACGACAGGAGAAACGATGACCGCGGATATAATGGTAACGATAACAACAGTACCAATGACCGTGATTATAACAATAATGATCGTGACAAGCGTAGTAATGATTATAGTAGTAATAGTGGTTACAACCGTATCATCAGCAACCAGGACTTCTTTGCTGCGCAGCGTGTAATGGAGCGTGAAAATTTTGATGATGCCCGCTTGTTGTATGCAAAACGTTTGGCAGACGAAAACTACCTGAGCGCTGAACAGGTAAAAGAACTGGCTCGTTTTTTCTCTTTTGATAACAGCAGGCTGGAATTTGCGAAATACGCGTACAGCAAAACAACGGACAGGAATAATTATAGTGTGGTATGTAATGCATTTTCATCCAGCTATGGCAAAGAACAATTGATGCATTTTATTAGTAATGGCAGATAAGGTTCAGGAGAAAGATTTGTTTGTTCAATAGCCCTGCAAATTTTTGCGGGGCTATTTTCGGTTCACGAGACACTATTTACCGTATAGGCCCCGTAGATAAAAAAAAGCCCCAATGTTTATTGGGGCCTTTTTTATAAAATTTAATCTTATTTTTTGTTGATCACTTCGGCCATTTTCTTGCCGATATCAGCAGGGCTTTGTACCACATATATACCGCACTCCGTCATGATTTTCATTTTTGCAGCAGCTGTATCGTCAGCACCGCCAACAATTGCACCCGCATGGCCCATCCTTCTGCCCGGAGGTGCTGTTTGACCAGCAATAAAACCAACTACGGGTTTGGTGCCATTTTCTTTTATCCACTGGGCCGCTTCTGCTTCCATGCTGCCGCCAATCTCACCTATCATTATAATACCATCCGTTTCGGGATCGTTCATTAATAATTCCACTGCATCTTTAGTGGGCGTTCCAATAATGGGGTCGCCACCAATACCAATGGCGGTAGAGATGCCCAGTCCTGCTTTAGCTACCTGGTCGGCGGCCTCATACGTAAGCGTACCGCTTTTAGAAACTACTCCAATACGGCCTGGTATGAAAACAAAGCCCGGCATGATACCTACTTTGCATTCGCCGGCGGTAATAACACCGGGGCAATTAGGCCCTATCAGCCTGGTGTTTTTGCCCAGCAAATAACTTTTTGCTTTCACCATATCCTGCACAGGGATACCTTCTGTGATACATACTACCAGCGCAATGCCGGCATCCGTAGCTTCCATGATGGCATCTGCCGCAAAAGCCGGGGGCACGAAAATAATACTCACATTGGCGCCGGTTGCTTTTACCGCGTCGGCCACCGTGTTAAAAACAGGCTTATCCAGGTGCGTACTGCCCCCTTTGCCCGGCGTAACACCGCCCACCACATTGGTACCGTATTCTATCATTTGCGTGGCATGAAAACTGCCTTCTGTACCCGTAAAACCCTGAACAATTATTTTAGAACTTTTATTCACTAAAACAGCCATGGTGTATATATTAGATTGTGGGCAAAAATAGGGGATTTGGGCTAAGAGAACAAAGCAGATGTCCGTTGTCTGATTTTCTGATGGCTGCCTTAGCCGTCCGGGCAAAAGACATCAAACATCAGAAAATCAGACATTTCTCCAGGCTTTCGGTATAGCGGCAATCAGCCCCTGCGTATAGGTTTGTTGGGGATGTTGATACACCTGTTGCGCAGTACCTGTTTCAATGATCCGGCCTTTCTGCATCACCATAATCCGGTCGCTGATATAATGCACCACAGACAGGTCATGGGAGATAAAGATGATAGTAAACCTGAATTCTTTTTTCAGATCGTTTAATAAATTCAGTACCTGGGCCTGAACACTTACATCCAGGGCGCTTACACTTTCGTCGCAAATTATAAAAGAGGGGTTAAGTGCAAGTGCCCTTGCAATAACAATGCGCTGGCGCTGGCCGCCGCTGAACTCGTGGGGGTAACGGTTAAAATGTTCCGGCTGAAGGCTCACTTTATCCAGTAACTCCATCACCTTTTCTTTTCTCTGGCGCGCCGTTGGCTGCAGCTTGTGCACCTGCAATACTTCCTGGATAGCATTGCCGATGGTAATGGACGGATTGAGCGCAGAATACGGATCCTGGAAAATAATTTGTATGTCTTTTCTTAACCTTCGCAGGTCTGCTGTTGTGTATTGCAATAAATCATTTCCTTTAAACATTATTTTTCCACTGGTTGGTTCCACCAGTCTTAGCAGTGTTCTGCCGAGGGTTGTTTTACCGCAACCAGATTCGCCCACCAGGCCCAGTGTTTCACCGTTGTATACATCAAAACTAACATCATCTACTGCTTTGGTATAATCCATTGCCTTGCCCAGGAAATTTTTTTTGCCGGGATACCAAACCCGCAGCTGCTCCACTTCAATCAACTTCTCCCGCGGTATAGAAGCAGGCGTATCACTATTGCCAAATATCCCCTCTTGCACACGGGCGGCTATTAACCCACTACTCAGCACTGACGACTGGCTACTTACGACTCCGGACTCCCGGCTGTCTCTCCCCGGATCCCAAAAATCACTCACCACCGGCAGGCGTTCACCTTTTGTGTGCAGGATGGGCCTGCAGGCCAGCAGTCCCCTGGTATACGGATGCTGCGGGTTTTGCATCACTTGTTTTACGGCTCCTGTTTCAACAATATTGCCTTTGTACATGACCACCACTTTATCAGCAATTTCTGCCACCACGCCCAGGTCATGCGTTATAAAAATGACGCCCATCTGCTCAGACAGCTGCAGCTGCTTAATTAATTGCAGAATGGTTTTTTGTACAGTTACATCCAGTGCGGTAGTAGGTTCATCGCAAATCAGCAGGGCGGGGTTGCCGCTCATGGCCATCGCAATCATTACGCGTTGTTTCTGCCCGCCACTCAACTGGTGCGGATAACGATCAAAAAGTTTTTCCGGGTTGGGCAACTGCACCTTCTCAAACAAGGCGATGGTTTGTTGCCTGGCGGCCGGCCTTGTTATTTTTGTATGCAATAAGATGGCTTCCATTACCTGGTGGCCGCAGGTAAAAACAGGGTTGAGGGAGCTCATCGGCTCCTGGAATATCATGGCGATTTTATTGCCACGGATGCTGCGCAGGGTATTTTGCGGTGCCTGTATTAAATCAACCGGCTGTTCTCCGGTTTCATTGAAGAGAATGCTTCCATTTGTATAGCGAACTGTTTTGGCAGGCAGCAATTGTAATATTGATAATGCGGTAACCGATTTTCCTGAGCCCGATTCACCCACTATCGCTACAATCTCTCCGCGGTCTGCTTCCAATGAAATATCATGCAGGGCATTGTGCCTCCCCTGCTCCGTTTCAAAAGCAACCCGTAAGTTTTTTATTTGCAGCAGCATGGTTTCAGATCTTGGTTCGTTGTTCCTGGTTCACTATCCGGTCTGGTATTGTACGAGTAGCAGCGTGGCAACCGGGCTAAGATCTCCGGCCCGCTTAAAAGCGCAGGTGCCTTACCGTCATACCATCATTGATCAGTTGCTTCAAAGAGTCAATCCCTATTTTAATATGGTTCTCTACAAAACTACCGGTTACTTTTTTATCGCTTTCTTCGGTCTTAACACCTTCGGGCACCATGGGCGAATCGCTCACCAGCAACAATGCACCGGTGGGTATTTTATTGTAAAAACCTACTGAGAAAATAGTGGCGGTTTCCATATCAATGGCATAAGCCCTTACTTTCTGCAGGTATTCTTTAAAGACTTCATCATGCTCCCATACCCGGCGGTTGGTGGTGTATACGGTTCCGGTCCAGTAATCGCACTGGTAGTCGCGGATGGTGGTAGAAATAGCTTTTTGCAGGGCAAAAGCGGGCAGGGCAGGTACCTCGGGCGGGAAATAGTCGTTTGACGTACCTTCTCCGCGGATAGCGGCAATGGGCAATATCAGGTCGCCTATTTTATTGCGCTTTTTTAACCCACCGCATTTACCCAGGAAAAGTACGGCCTTTGGACTGATGGCCGTTAGTAAATCCATCACGGTAGCAGCTGTGGGGCTACCCATGCCAAAATTTATAATGCTGATATCGCCTGCGGTAGCGCACTGCATGGGTCTGTCTCTCCCTACAACCTCTACACTGTGCCATTCAGCAAACAGGGTTACATAATTGCTGAAATTAGTGAGCAAGATATACTTTCCAAATTCTTCCAGTTTTTGCCCGGTGTAACGGGGAAGCCAGTTTTGTACTATTTCTTCTTTTGATTTCATGTATTTGTTATTTTAGTGGGCTGCGCGCCAAATACGTAATGATTTATACGGGTATTATTTACAGAGCGGATCCTGTTCACAAAGCGGGATATAAGTATTAAAATTTTCTCTTTTGTAGTTTGCAATCAGCTAAGATACTAAATTGCCCTTGCAGAAAGATTACAGCAATTATGATATTCATTAACTATCCCCCGCACCAGTACAAAATTCGGGAGGCGGAATTAAAAAAAGAAGAAATTTGGGACGATACCCGGCGCCAATGGGTAAGCCTGAGCCCCGAGGAATGGGTCAGGCAGAACTTTGTGCAGTATATGGTACAGATCTGCAAATACCCGGCTTCTTATATTGCGCTTGAAAAAAAAATTCAGTTGGGGGATGTAAAGAAACGGTTTGACATTCTTGTATATAATGGCGCGGCGAAACCCTGGTTAATGGTAGAATGTAAATCAAAAGAAGTACAGATTAATAAGAAAGTACTGAACCAGGTGTTGAATTATAATATTGCAGTCCCGGTGCCCTATCTCATCATTACCAATGGCCATTATTGCTACGGCTACCACCGGGACGGGATCAATATAAAAGAGCTGGAAGCGCTTCCGGCGTATGAATAAATCACAGCCGTTCATGCTCAGCTGATGAAATACGTTTAACATTGATTGAATGAATTGCACGGGTCTTTTATCTGATGCGGCAAAATCAATGATGTTTATTCCTGTTTTTTATATGCCCGATCCCGTTTATAATTTGTATTCAATCTTTTATATTTCCCACCAATGTGTTTCGGGATAAGATGTGTCTATTATCACGGGCTCACCAATCATAGGCGTTGTAATGGGCAACCCCAGTGCAGCCGCTTTTTTTACGAGGCGTATAATGGGGTCATTCCACGGGTGCAATGCAAGTGTAAATTTTGCCCAATGTACGGGCAGCAGTCTTTTGGCGCCCAGGTCTATTGCCGCTTGCGCAGTGTCTTCGGGCATCATGTGTATATGCGGCCAGTTGATGTTGTATTGTCCGCATTCCAGTATTGCCAGGTCAAAAGGGCCGTATTGCCGGCCAATTTCTTTAAAATGGCTGTCATAACCGGAATCACCACCTATATAAACAGTATGAGCCGGCGTTTTTAAAACAAAACTGGCCCACAAAGTTTTACCACGCATAATTCCCCTTCCGGAAAAATGGCGGGCAGGGGCTGCCGTTAGTTGTATGCCGGGGGCAATGGTAGTGGTCTGCCACCAGTCGAGTTCCGTTATAATGCGGGAGTCATAACCCCAGTATTCAAAATGGGCGCCGGCGCCCAGGGCAGTCAGCACTTTTTTTACTTTCGGCCGCAGGGCAGTTACAGCAACATAATCAAGGTGGTCGTAGTGATCATGTGTCTGGATGAGTACATCTATCTCCGGCATATCCTGCACGCTGTAGGTACCGGCACCGGCATACGCTTTTACCATAAATGAAACCGGCGACGCATGATTGCTGAATACGGGATCAACCAGAATAGTCAGTCCGTTAATGCGCAACAGGTAAGAAGAATGTCCGAACCATACAATAACCGGCGCATCATTGGTAAGCTTACCCAAATCTGTTTTTACAAACGGCAACGCCACGGGCGGTTTGGTATTCCGGGGCTTGTTTAAATATGATTGTAGTGTTTTCCAGAACGAGCTGTCTTCTGCCATTACCGGTGTAAGACTGGTATTTTGAAAAGCGCCGTTTTTATAATTGGGTGATTGCTGTATTTTCTGAAGTCTTTCTCCGGTTGGCTTTTTGCCAAATACCTTTTGAAACATAAAGGAAAATATTTTTTACAAGGTACAAATTCAGTTCCGCAAGCCATCCAAACAAATTTGTTTGCAATTAAAAACATACACTTATTTTTAAGTTGGTTGCATGCATGCATCCATATATTATTTGAAAAAGAAAATTTCTGTCTATACCGCCTGCTCACTTGTGGTGGCCAACATGATTGGCACCGGGGTATTTACCAGCCTTGGATTCCAGTTGTCTGCAGTACAAAACACCTGGACAATTTTATTGCTGTGGCTGGTTGGGGGCATACTTGCATTGTTTGGTGCATTTGCCTATGCAGAACTGGGTACACATTTCAAAGAATCCGGCGGCGATTATATTTATCTCTCGCGGGTTTTTCACCCGCTGCTGGGCTACCTTTCCGCCTGGGCGGGGCTCACCGTAGGCTTCTCTGCACCCGTGGCCCTTGCCGCCATGGCTTTTACAAAATACCTGGCGCCTTTTGGCTTACAAAATAATGTATGGCTGGCCATTGCCGTTATAGTGCTCATTGGCTTGGTGCACAGTTTTACCATTAAGCACAGCAGCCGCGTGCAGAATATTTCTACGCTTGTAAAAGTTGTTTTTATCCTTACGCTGGTTTGCCTGGGCCTGGTTATTCCGGGAAGTACCGCGAATGCATTCAACTACAGCAGCAGCTGGGGGCAGGAAATTATTACACCCGGGTTTGCAGTATCCATGATATATGTTGGTTTTGCTTACACCGGGTGGAATGCCGCCGCGTATGTAGTAGATGAGATTGACAACCCTGCAAAGAACCTGCCCAGGGCGCTCATTGGCAGTGCAGTCTTTGTAGCAGCCACTTATCTTCTTTTCCAGTTTGTTTTGCTGAAGCATGCAACAGTGCCGGCTATGACGGGTAAAGAGGAAGTAACATTTATAGCTTTCAACAACCTGCTGGGCAGCACAGGAGGTAAATGGGTAAGTGTTTTTATTGCAATACAGTTAGTGGCCACCGTTAGTTCTTATTTATGGGTAGGGCCAAGAGTAACCTGGGCCATGGCCAAAGAGTATAAACTTTGGAAACCGCTTGCGCGAAAAAACTTACACGGTATACCGGTAGCAGCTGTCTGGCTTCATGTTTTCATCAGTATCCTGCTGGCGCTAACCGGTTCTTTTGAAAGAATATTATTGTATGCAGGTTTTGTGTTGCAGCTAATGGCTTCTTTAACGGTGTCTACCAGCCTTTTTATACGCGGAAAAAAACCCGGTTCGTTTAAAAGTCCGCTTAAACCGCTACTGCAGGTAATTTTCCTTTTATTTAATACCTGGGTACTTATTTTTACTATTGCTGACCGGCCGGTGGAAAGCTTTATTGGCATCGGCATCCTGCTTATTGGCGCAGTAATTTATTATTTCGATAAACCTGTGGAAGAGCTGAAGGAGCAGGATGTATGATATGGTGCCTGATGTATGATGTGTGATCGCTGATGTGTTGGCGGCGCAACTTCCTGCTATTGCATCTATCCTTTAACAATATTGGCTCTATGCAATGTTTCTCTCTCCGTTAACCCTGTTAACCCTTTGCGATGATTCTTTCTCTGTGTTTTCCCTGTTAGCCATGTTTTTCTGCCGCCTCTTTGGCGTCGCGTACATGCAGGTATTTTTTCTTTAACCGTTTTGCCATAAAATTACCACTTTAGGGTATTGTCTTTGCTTATTTGCAGTCCTACCTTGCATCCATATTTAGCAACGCTCTTCTGATTGGATGTCTCCTTTGGTTATATAGCAGCATTTTTAGCCCCGGTTATTGCCTGAAGCAATCTATAGTTTAGTTAATCCTCTTCCCTGTTCCGTACAAGACCTGGTAGCAGCTTATCATCCTTTTGATCCGCTTATACGCATCAGCATGTTTGCTGTAGTTGCCTGTGTATGCAGGCAGATAAATACCTGCGCCCGTTAGAAAGGACAGGCATGCCGGGTAAAGTATGCACAAGCTTATTTTTTAGTCGTCATTAAATACAAAATAATTAATCAATGGCAAATGTAACCAGCTACAGCATTTTAGTGTATGGCGGCCCAAATGGGTACCAAACCAACCGCACCCAGATTCAGCTTAAGGATGGCAATACGGTAGTGGCATGGGTACGGTTTAATGATCCGGGTATGGCATTTGAACCCGATGCCATGTCCGGAAGTATTATCCTGATGTACCTGCCCAGCAGTATGTTTCAAAGCGTTCTTGACATCCTCAGAAACGAAAACCCGTTGAGCATTTATTTTAATGCCGGGCATGCATTGTTAAGTACCAGCAATGAGCCGGTGGGCGAAGGGGAGTAAGGCCACTTGTAAAACGAATCATCTATTTTATTTATCACACAGAAGTTCAGGCTTCGTTCAAACAAAATACTTATGGAAAAAATCAGTAAGCTTTCACTGGCCGTCAATTTTGATAATCCGCCAAGGGAAGAAATAGCATTGGTAGGTTTTCTTTTCTATTGCAACGGCTTGTTGCTGCAGCGCCAGCTTGTACGTAAAAATATACTGGAATTTAACCTGGCAGATAAAACACGTGATGTCAGCTTACCACAGGATGTAAACCCTGCTGATCTGCGCGTATTTATAGCTCCTGCTACAGATAGAAAAATTGAACAGGTTACCAGTATAGAAGAGCTTGAAAGCTACAAACCGTATGAACCTGTTTTAACAACGGATGGGCAGGGCGTATTTTCCATCTTGCCTGTTCCGTCAAGTATCGCACAGTTCTGGCCATTTTGTAATTGCCGGGTAACCGGTAAAGTATCCAAATGGTTTCATACCGGCGGTAGCTGGGCAGACCGCGCTGTGTGCCGCGCCCGGGTGCATATTTGTGAAATAGATCCTATCCGTTACTGGATTTATCGCATCCCCGATACCATCATTGCAAAAATTCCGGATATCATTTTGCGGCCGCGGGAGGTGATCAAAGTTCCCATACCCATTCCGGATCCGGCACCTTTTCTACAAGTAGCCGGCCAGCAGGCAGTACCACAGCAGCCTGCTGTTTTTAAAACTGTTTCTGCAGAGCAACTGCAAATGAAGGCTGCAGGTAAGCTGCCCGAAATAAGCCTCGATATCAGGCAAAACCTGGCGTCAGGTAATCTTAACCTGGTGCGTGAAACCATTCTGAATAATTATACATTGCTGCATCCATGGTTTTGTTTATGGCCATGGTGGTGGCATTATTTTTATCGTTGCACAGAACGGAAAATAGTGTATACTGATGCCAGCGGCCGGTTTGATACCAATATTTCTTACCAGTGTTTTGGTGATAAGCCTGATATCTATTTATGGGTTGAATATAATATTGATGGTGTATGGACTACGGTATACAAACCACCGACACCTTGTTATACCTACTGGGATTATGCATGCGGTACAAATATTAATATTCATATTACTGATCCGCGTGTGCCCGGAGATTGCTGCTGCAATTGTCCGCTGCCGGGTGAAATGATATGGATCAGGGGCGTTGGCGGAAACGGCGATGACGGTGGCACCAGTGTCCGCCGGATTAATCAGCTATCCTATATGCAGGCGCCTCCCGGGCAGTCGGTAAGTTATCAGCGTCTTGGCCTTACGGATGCAGCAGCTGGCGGAGATGATTTCCTGATTACCACAGCGGGTGATTATAAACGGCCTTTTGGAGGAACACTCTCTTTCTATATGGGCTTTGGCGATGGTTTACCCAATACAAATATTTATCATTACCGGTGGAGGTATAAGCGTTTAACCGATGCACTCCTGAACACCATCAGCAGCCCGGTGGAAACCTTGAAAGGCGTAGAAATGAAAAAATACGATTTCATTTTTACTGATTCAAACGGTATTGATCAGTTTGGCCATAATACTGTAAAGCTCGGGCCATTCACGGTAGGACCCAGCAATGACTTATTTATTATTCCGCCTGCGGTTCCCAACCAGGCACCGTTTAGTGTTCCGGAAAGATCGCCCCAATGGATTGAACGTACCCGCAGCATGCAAACCGTTTCTATTGACAGCAGCAGCCTGATAAGCGGTGGAGATGGTTTGTATGAGTTTGTATTGGAACTATTTGATAAAGCCGGCAACCTGCTGACCAATCTGCCCCAGACAACTTTCCGCGTTCCCGATATGGCTGACCCCGGAACAAGTGTTGTTGCACCAACTGATTTACTGTTAAATCCAACGGGATCTGCTGCAGGAGGATATAAAATGCTGATGCGGATTGATAACGGCCATTGCAACGCCCAGATTTTTCCGGTAAAAGTAAACAGCCTTGATACGTCTACTGATTGCTGCGGATTTGTACATTATAAGCCAGAAGGTACAGAAGCTGATCTTGCGCTTTCTTTCCTGGCTACGCATACAAACAATTTTGCCGTGTTCAATTTTGGTGCTGTCAGGGGAACCTGTGGCGGCGTTGCTGGTACAGGTGGCGGCGGGATGGTTATTGACAGCGCATCCGGTTACACGCTCAGTAGCGGTATATATGAGAAACACTTTACACCAGCGCAACTATTGGAGTCCTGTTACGCAGCAGGCGCAGGAAAAGCTGCATTTGCAGAAAGCTTATCTGTTATATCAATGTCCACCAACGGTGCTTCGCGGGTAAGAAATGATGCAGGCGATTTAGCGGCTTTTGCACTTGAACCTTAACTACTACAACCAGGGTTGTGATGGTATATGACCACCGTTACAACCTTTTAATTTTTACCTAACCCGATTTTTCATTATTAAAAAATTTATGTATGTCAACAAAAGTCCCTCCATTCCAAAAAACAGGAAATGGTACACAGAAAGAAAACCTTCA
This sequence comes from Chitinophagaceae bacterium, assembly GCA_039916305.1. Lineage (GTDB taxonomy): Bacteria > Bacteroidota > Bacteroidia > Chitinophagales > Chitinophagaceae > JACMLD01. Next base: position 68,472 of record JBDSLR010000020.1, read on the forward strand.
GTCTGAATCATCAGGTATTGCCATTACAAATGCCGGCACACTTACCGAAATGGAAAGCGTAGAAGGTGTTGCACAATTTTCTCCTGGCGAAGCAGATAAAGAAACATCCAACCCGCAACTGAGGGAAAGTGCAGGTGCAGTTACAGAATCAGAGGAATTCGGTGTAGAATCGCCTGATGAACTTACCGCCATGCCAATGGACGCATTCTTTGCATCTTATTCTGATTTGCTGAATGAGGCACAGAACAGGCAGGAAGTAATTATTCCGGGTACAGATGACCGCGTAAGAATTAATCCTACTACCAGCTTTCCCTGGCGTGCTATCTGCGCATTAAAAATTACTGCTGCAGACGGTACCCGCTGGATTGGTACTGGCTGGCTAGTAAGCCCAAGAACAGTCATCACTGCCGGCCATGTGGTATATATGCATGATCATGGTGGATGGGCCCGCAGTATTGAAGTAATACCAGCGATGAATGATGCCGCACGGCCTTACGGTTCCTGTTCTTCTTCTACCTTCCGCAGCGTTAACGGCTGGACCGGTAGCAAAAACAGCGATTACGATTATGCTGCTATTGTATTGCCAGCGAATTGCCGCCTGGGCGATCGTACCGGCTGGTTTGGACTTGCCGTAAAAGATGATGCCTTTTTACGCAATGCTATTTTAAACCTGAGTGGTTATCCGGGTGATAAGGGTGGCAACCAGCAATGGTTTATGTCCCGCAAAACCAAGTCGGTAAGCGCAAGAAGAATTGTTTATGATATTGATACCATGGGTGGCCAGAGCGGTTCGCCTGTATGGATTTTAGTAAACGGACAACGTTATGGCGTAGGTGTGCATACCAATGGCCATTTAAGTGGTAACTCTGCTACCAGGATTGTAACTGCTGTATACAATAATATGATAGCATGGAAAAACCTTGGCTTATAAACAAGTTTTTTAAGGGGATGGCAATCGTCGTCCCCTTATTTTGTTTTTCTTATTGCCATTATCCAACCGATAAAAAAAAGTTTATGCCAGTAAAAAAATCTGTGAAAGGCATTGTGCATGATCAGGGCGGTAACCCTGTAGCAGATGCCATCGTAATGGTTACCGGCAGCGCCCATCCGATGCAGGATATAGCCAGCAGCTCTGACGACCAGGGCCAGTTTTATTTAGACAACCTGGAATTGCCGGGCAGCTATACCATCCAGATAAACCATGAAGGAAAGATCATTACCAAAACAATCAGCTTGCAGCAAACTGATTCGGTATTTACCATTCAGTTATAAATGCTGCAAATTTAATTAATTCAGGCAACCAGCTAAGTCAGTCATGGATGTTGTTAATCAGTTTTCAAACCGGCCGGCAGATATATTTTTCTTTGTGCTGATTGTTTTAGCGGCCTGGCGTATTACGCATCTTTTTGCCAAAGAAGACGGGCCCTTTGATATTATTTATTTGATCAGGAAAAAAGCAGGCACCGGATTTTTTGGGAAACTGCTGGATTGTTTTTACTGTACCAGTGTATGGGTGGCATTACCATTTGGCATATACACCGGTTATGGCTGGGCAGAAAAATTACTGTACTGGTTATCCATATCGGGTGCAGCCTGCCTGCTGGAACAGGCTACTGCCGTAAAAACTAATAACAAACCTGGGCCGCCGGATTATAAAGAAGATTGATCCAGCTAATAAATAATAGCACCGCGGCCAACAACCTGGTTGAAAGAATTAAACAAGAACAAATACTTAAGGCATAAAAAAAATACTAATCACCACAATAAAGAATCTATGTGTAACTGCGGCAATAAAAGAACGGAAATGGTTAACCAGGTATTCAATGCTGGCCAGGAACCAATACAAGCCCCGGCAAAAAAAATGTGGCCCGACATCAGCTTTAGCTACACCGGCAGATCTGCGTTAACTGTAACTGGCGCGGTTACCGGCAAAACCTATCGTTTCACTGCGCCAGGGGTGCAGCAACTGATTGATTATCGGGATGCGCCTGCTATGATGATGGTGCCGGTATTGAAAAGGGTGGTTTGAGAAAATACTTTTTCGTTTCGTAGTTGCCTGGATATTGCATCTACGTTGCTCATTTACATAACACATCAGCCCAGTATCTCATCCACATGCTTGTGAATATTGGCGGCAATTTTATCCAGCGGCAGATCGTTTTCGTCTCCTCCAAACGGATCTTCCACTTCTTCTGCAATTATCTCAAGACTGGCCAGTACATAGAAAACAAAGGTCACTACGGGTATAATTAAATAGCCAAGTGAAAAGACATACCCGAAAGGAAGTGTCATTACGTAAAAGAAAATAAATTTCTTTATGAAAGCGCTGTAAGAGTAGGGAATAGGCGTGTTCTTGATGCGTTCACAGGCGCCGCAGATGTCTGTAAAAGAAACCAGTTCTGCATTAAGTATAATCAATTGGTCGCCATTGATTTTCCCGTCCTGATACAAATGCTGGATCCGTGCAACAATAAGCCTGGCTACCTGGTTGGGTATATGTTTGTCTTTGTTTATTAGCTGTTCAAGCAGTTCATCATTATCAAATAATGATATCCGCGTGGTTTCATGACCGAGGTGTTTTTTAAGCGCATACGCATAGGCGGGAATAATTTTACGAAAAAAAATCCGGTTGCTTTTATCATCGGGCGGCAGCATGGCCGATAATTTGATGGCGAAATTGCGGCTGTTATTTACCAGGGCACCCCATAACTTCCTTCCTTCCCACCAACGATCATAAGCGGTATTGGTACGAAAGACCAGCAGCATTGAAATTACAAAACCCAGCAGGCTGTGAATGATGGTAAGGTTTTTAATGTGACTTGTTTCCGGCAGGTGCCAGCATTCCACTTCTATAAAAGCAATGATGCCAGCATATGCTGCAACGCCAAACAGCAAGGGCATCAGTTTACGGATGGTATCTGACTTGTGAAGCCGGAACAGGAAAACAAACCAGTCTTTGGGATTATAACTTATCATAAAAATGTCTGATGTCTGATTTTTGGATGTCTGATTTATTTCTTTCGGGTGTTCGTCATACGAACAACATTTTTCATTTCGGTATGTAGTGATTTGTTGAAATGCTGACTTCAAAAGAAATCACCAGATCTCAAAATCTCAAAATCAGCAATTTTTATTTCATTGCTTCCAGTTGCTTTATCCACCTCCGCACAATATACAACGGAATAATGCCGAACACGCCAAACGAACAATCAATCAGTCTCCAGTAAAGCGGGATGCCACGTATGGGGCCTGCAATAAAAGCCAGCGGTATAACGGCGATACATGCCAGCATGCCCCATTCTATTACCCAGATGTTTTTGATGGGGTCTTTTAAAGGGCCAATAAAAAACAGCGCGATCACAAGATGGGCAAATGCCAGCCAATCGTATCCGTATGCCAGCATTGGGTAATGAACATTGGTATCCCGCAATGCTTCGTATACGCGGTTAATAAAAGCTGCCAGTTCATCCGGCATGTAGTTGCGGAAACCCAGCAGCCAGTGCAGTTCTGTTTCCAGCGGAAAAGCGGTTGCGCCACTTAGTACCAGTGCAACCGTAAAGAAGATGATGGCAATGCGTATTTTGGCCAGCAGTTTTTTGTAAACAGTGTTTGTTTGCATAAAAGTCAATCAGATAAAGTACGGGGTGGCAAGTTATGGGGTTAGTCGTGCTGTTTAATTTTATCAATGGCATGTAACAAGCCGCCGCTGAAGGTATCATCAGCCAGTTGCCAGAACATAATGCCGTTCAGGTTGTTTTTCTTCACATATTTTGTCTTCAGTTGTATAGAAATACTGTCGTCATAGGTTGCCAGTATTTTTCTTTGTGTATTGAATGCATAAGGGGCCTGGGCAATGCTGTCCCAATATTGCACAAACCCATTGGCCACGCTCAGCGAATCGTTTATCCGTCTGTAAGAAAACCCATGGTCAAATCTGCCGGGCAGGTAGAGCCCATTGTTGGCTGTATCTGTTACGGCAAAGAACCTTCCGTAAAAGGCGGCGCCAATTACAATCTTGTCTGCCGGCACGCCTGCTGCCAGCATCATCTGTACGCCATTGTGGGTAGATTCTTTTTGTTTTGGCGTAGAGTATAACGGCGTATGATGACCGCTAACGGTGCTGAAGCCACTTACCAGGTCGTAACTCATCAGGTTCACACGGTCCACTTTCTGCATTACTTTTTTCCAGTCAACGGAAGAATCAATAAAACTGGTAAAGCCGCCGGCCGCAAAACTTATTTCATTTGATTTGCCTAATTTCTTCCTGAGTTGGGTAACCAGTTGCGTAAAAGCAGGCTTGTCTTCCGGGCTGTAGGCATGCCCCGGGAACCCTTCAATGGCAGGATACTCCCAATCCAGATCAATGCCGTCTGTGCCAAAATAATTATTCAGATCCCTCACCGAACGGGCAAATTCTTTCCTTCCTTTTTTGCTGGCAAAAACAGGCGAGCAGCTGGCACAGCCACCCCATCCGCCCAGCGATAAGATTATTTTTAGCTGCGGGTTCCTGCTTTTGAGTGCGACCATTTTTTGAATGGTTGCACTGTCACGTGCACTGCCAACGGATAGCTTATTTTCTTTCAGGTGACAGAAACAGAAAATAAGGTGCGTTAATTTCTCCACTTCGAAACTGTCAATTCTTGCGGTAGGGCCCGCATAGTATGCAATCACCGCCATGCTTTTTTTGCTGCTTTTTTGCTGGGCAAATGTGGTAAATCCAATAACGCTGATCAATGCCAACAATAGCATGCGGTGGGTCATAAGTGGTTGTTTTTATCAATAAAATTCTGGGCAGTGGCAGCGGTGTAAATTAAAAAAAGACCGGCAAAAAGCTGCATAAATTATAGTAATGAGCGTTCGTTATATTATTGCAAACTGCTTTTTTAGGCATTTTAGGGCAACTGTGTTAAATCTTACACACTTTTAGGGTAGGACAGCCTTAACAGGATACACCGTATTTTATTTCTAATTATTCTTGTATTACCTTTGCGGTCTAATACAAAAACAGTTAAGTCAATGACCGCTATCCTTATTTTTTTCTTTTCGCATTGGTTTTTATCTCTCTTCTTTCACACTTTTTTTCTGCACCGGTATGCGTCTCACCAGATGTACACAACCGGAAAAAAGAGAGAGCGGTTATTTTATTTTTTAACCTGGTTTACGCAAGGATCTTCTTTTTTAAATCCGCGGGCTTATGCCATATTGCACCGTATGCACCATGTATACAGCGATACTGAAAAAGATCCCCATTCGCCCCATTTTTTCAAAGATGTATGGCATATGATGATCCATACAAAAGATATTTACCAGTCTTTTCTTACCGGTAAAGAAATGCCAGATCCCCAGTTTACGGCACAATACCTGCCGGTTTGGGCAAAGCTTGATAAAATAGGTGACAGCCTCATTACACGTGTAATATTTGGTGTTGCTTACACGGCGTTCTATGTTTATTTCGCCCCAAGTGCCTGGTGGTACCTTTTACTACCCATCCATTTTTTAATGGGCCCTATCCAGGGTGCTGTTGTAAACTGGTGCGGTCATAAATATGGCTATTCAAATTTCAACAATGGCGATCATTCAAAAAATTCTGAGCCATGGGGTATCTTCCTGCTGGGCGAACTGTTTCAGAACAATCACCATAAATATCCAACCAGTCCCAGTTTCGCAAAAAAATGGTACGAGATGGATCCTACTTTTATCATTATGACGTTAATGAATGGCGTAGGTATCATTAAATTAAAAAAGTCGGTATAAACCATATTAAATATGCATAAAAAACCTGCCGGTTATGGCAGGTTTTTTTATGCGGTTACTTCCTGGAGCTAACCATGATAGGTTCGTAACAATCGTAATTGCGCTGCCGGAAAATTTTATCATCTTTGAATTCAAAGATGGTGCAGATATGTGCTTTTAATACCTGGCCTTTTTGCAGACCGGCCGTTGTTATTTTCAGTTCGCCTGTCCATGTATATTCTGCTATTACAGTGTCTTCGGTTTCAATAAATCGGGTAGGCTCAAAGTGCTGGTAGGCCAGCATTTTTTTCCCTGCTTCTGCACCTTCTATATAGTTTTTAAATGTTCGCTGCCGGGTAGAGCGTATTATCAGGTTGGGGTATTCTATTTGCTCTATGGCATGATGCAGAATAGCCTTGTATTCATTTTCGCTGGTTGTAAACCATTGCAGTAACTGAAACAATTTTTTAACCAGATCTGTTTTATTTGTCATGGCAAGCTTTTTAATAAAGGGTAATGCACACTAAAATAATAGCTTTATTTTACAAAAACGAATCGTCCTCCCTCAGCCCCGGTCCCTGCTCCAGCTTTGTCAGGATGAGAGCCCCTCCGCAAAAATTCAATACAGGTTACAGGCTTGCGGAAAACATACCTGCAACTGGCTGGTATAACAATGAAGGGCTGACCATTACAACGTTTCAATTTGTATTGCCAGGTCTTCAATAAGATCAGGTGGCTGCTTGCCTGCAATCAGTAAGAAATATACGGAGGAACACTTATCCAGGGGGGCGGGGAATGGCCAGGAGAAAAAAAAATCAGCAGGCCAGCTGCTGATTTTTGTATTGAGTAATTTAATAATACTGTTTATGCACTACAGGTTACACAGCCTTCTTCCATGCTGCAGCTTCCGCCATTCAGCAGGCTTTCATCGGTTGCCTCAACTACAGCTACGCTTACATCACTTGCATCATTCAAAGGCTCTTTTGCTTTACCCCCCTGCTTTTCTACTGTAAACTGAACCGCCTGTGAAGCGGCTTTGGTACGCAGGTAATACATGCCGGTTTTAAGCCCTTTCTTCCAGGCGTAAAAATGCATAGAAGTAAGTTTAGAAGGGTTAGGCGAATCTATAAACAGGTTCAGCGACTGCGACTGGCATATGTATGCGCCCCTGTCTGCTGCCATATCTATAATAGCCCTTTGTTTAATTTCCCATACTGTTTTGTATATCTCCTTGATATGGTCAGGAATGCCCTCTATTTGCTGCACAGAGCCATTGTGCTGGATGATATTGCTCTTCATGTCATCATTCCAAAGGTTCAGCGCTACCAGGTCTTTTAAGAGGTGCTTGTTTACCACCACAAATTCGCCACTTAGTACACGCCTTACATAAATGTTAGAGGTATATGGTTCAAAACACTCATTGTTGCCCAGTATTTGCGAAGTTGAAGCCGTTGGCATGGGTGCTACCAGCAAAGAGTTTCTTACGCCATGCTTTAATACTTCAGCTTTTAATGTGTACCAATCCCAGCGTAAGGTAGGCTCTGTATTCCACATGTCAAATTGAAAAATAGCTTTGGAAACCGGTGAGCCTGCATAGGTTTCATAAGGGCCCTGTTGCTGTGCCAGGTCTTTACTGGCCGTCATGGCAGCAAAGTAAATGGTCTCAAATATTTCTTTGTTGAGTTCTTTTGCCTTGTCGCTTTCAAAAGGCAGTCGCAGCAGAATAAAGACATCTGCCAAACCCTGCACGCCCAATCCAATAGGACGGTGTTTTACATTTGAAGTACGTGCTTCCTCAACAGGGTAGTAATTATTATCAATTATTTTATTAAGGTTAATGGTAGCCTGGTACGTAACATCATATAATTTCTGGTGATCAAATTTATCGCCAATTACAAACCTGGGCAATGCCAGCGAAGCGAGGTTACATACTGCTACTTCTTCCGGTGAAGTATACTCCATTATCTCTGTGCACAGGTTAGAACTTTGAATGGTGCCAAGGTTCTGCTGGTTACTTTTTCCATTGGCAGCATCCTTGTACAACAGGTAAGGTGTACCCGTTTCTATTTGTGCATCCAGTATGGCAAACCACAGATCCTGTGCCTTAATTGTTTTTCTTGCCTTACCAGCCGCTTCGTATTTTGTATACAGCGCTTCAAATTCTGCACCCCAGCAGGTATGCAGGCCCGGCGCTTCATTGGGGCAAAATAAACTCCATTCTGCACCTGCTTCTACACGTTTCATAAACAGGTCCGGGATCCACAAGGCATAAAACAAATCCCTTGCGCGCATTTCTTCTTTGCCATGATTTTTGCGCAAATCCAAAAACTCAAATACATCTGCATGCCATGGTTCCAGGTACACTGCAAAAGCCCCTTTGCGCTTTCCACCACCCTGGTCTACATAACGGGCCGTATCATTAAAAACTTTGAGCATGGGTATGATGCCATTGCTGGTGCCATTGGTTCCACCAATATAACTGCCGGTAGCACGGATGCCGTGAATGGCCAGGCCGATACCGCCCGCACTCTGCGATATCTTGGCAGTTTGTTTCAATGTATCATAGATGCCATCAATACTGTCTTCCTTCATGGTAAGCAGGAAGCAGCTGCTCATCTGCGGCTTGGGCGTACCTGCATTGAATAAAGTGGGCGTGGCATGTGTAAACCAGCGCTCGCTCATTAAATGATAGGTTTTGATGGCGCTTTCAATATCCTCTTTGTGAATACCGATAGCAACGCGCATGTACATGTGCTGCGGGCGTTCAACCACTTTGCCGTTTAATTTAAGCAGGTAAGATTTCTCCAGCGTTTTAAAACCAAAGTAATCAAAACCATAGTCCCGGTCGTAGATAATAGTAGAATCAAGCAATTCGGCATGCTCCTCTATAATACTCCAAACATCATCGGCCAGCAATGGCAGGTATTTGCCGGTTTTGCTGTCGGTGCATTCGAACAATAACTTCATGGTGTGAGAAAAACTCTTGATGGTATTCTTGTGCAGGTTACTTACTGCAATACGGCTGGCCAGCAGCGCATAGTCGGGGTGCTTCACCGTTAACGAAGCTGCTGTTTCCGCAGCCAGGTTATCCAGTTCAGTAGTGGTTACGCCATCATAAAGGCCTTCAATTACTTTCTTGGCTACATCAATGGAATTAACAAAACGTCTTTCCAGGCCATAGCAGAGTTTCTCTATGCGGGCAGTGATCTTATCGAATTTAACGCTCTCGCGTTTGCCGTTTCTTTTAATTACGAACATATATTGTTGAATTTAATGGTAATGGTTAGCGTCGTGAGCCGCGGGTCATTAATCGTGCGTCCTGCTGCAGAAAGCTTTGCCGGGCTTTGCTTCTCACGATTGACGACTCACTACTCACGTTTAAAAATCTTCATCCACTGAAAAGGCCTGTGTTTCTGAACCCGCCAATACACCTGATTTCTGGTAATCGCCCACCCTCTTTTCAAAGAAATTGGTTTTGCCTTCCAGCGAAATCATTTCCATAAAATCAAAAGGGTTGCTGGCATTATAAATTTTGGGGCAGCCCAGTTCTGCCAGCCAGCGGTCTGCTACAAATTCAATGTATTGCTGCATCAGTTTGGCATTCATACCAATGAGGCCAACGGGCAAGGCTTCAGTAATAAATTCTTTCTCTATTTCAACCGCGTCACGGATAATGCCGGTCACTTGTTCTTCAGATAGTTTTGTATTCAGCATGCTGTAGAGCAGGCAGGCAAATTCACAGTGCAGGCCTTCATCGCGGCTGATCAGTTCATTGCTGAAAGTAAGCCCGGGCATTAATCCTCTTTTTTTAAGCCAGAATATGGAGCAGAAGCTGCCACTGAAAAAAATGCCTTCTACGGCGGCAAAGGCTACCAGTCTTTCGGCAAAGTTGCCATTGTTTATCCAGCGCAGTGCCCATTCTGCTTTTTTCTTCACAGCAGGCACTGTATCTATGGCATGAAACAGGCGATGTTTCTCTGCCGGATCTTTTATATAAGTATCAATCAGTAATGCATAGGTTTCTGAGTGAATATTTTCCATCATGATCTGAAACCCATAAAAGCACCTTGCCTCGGGCAATTGCACTTCACTCATAAAATTAACCGCCAGGTTTTCATTTACGATACCATCACTGGCTGCAAAAAAAGCAAGCACATGCGAAATAAAATGACGCTCACCATCGTTTAAAGCTGCCCAGTCTTTCAGATCACTGCTAAGGTCAATTTCTTCAGCGGTCCAGAAACTGGCTTCGTGCTTTTTATATTGCTCCCAAACACGGGGATGCTTGATAGGAAGAATAACAAAGCGGTCTTTGTTTTCTTTTAAAAGAATTTCATTTTCATTCTGCATGACTCACCAGTTTTGTATAATCGGTTTTGCCGGAGAAGAGACGGGGTGCTGATCACAGCAGGAAGTTATTTCCTGTGATGTATTCAGTGTACGCCTTTCACCCGAAAGCACTATAACTTTATTTGATAGTGATATGGCAGGTCTTCTGACTTTCCCGCTTTCTGAAGCCTTCCCGCGCGCCGTGGCGCACAGTGGCCCGGATGTTCAGAATGCATCACCGCAATAACGCGGCAGGGATTTACAGCTACGGGGATAGTTCCGGATTTACGCCGGATTCCCTTTTAATTCCGCAATAAAGAATGTACTGCGGATACCTTAATCACAGTACAACATTACTAATCAATATTAAATTAATGTGAAGGATTTATGCACCAGTTGTTAAAAACTAACGGGAGCGTTATTGGCAGCGGATTTCCGGCTTTTGTTGATAAAAAGATTTTATTTTTTGGGCTGGAAGGCTTTTCATAAAAAAAGCCCGGTCCGGGGAAGAATCCGGCTGGAAAAAAGCGCATTCTGCAAGAGCGCGGCAAGCGTATAATTGTGCATGCCCGCTGAAAATGAACTTGTTGCCTGTAGCGCAACCGAAGAAGTAGTCTGCACTGCTCAGGGCAGTAAATCATACACCACCGCCTCATAAGGTTTCAATATCATCCCTGGAGGGGGTTGCATAATTACCCAATAAAACGGTCGCTTTACTTACATTAATACCCGTTTTAGCCGATGCATTTTTTGTGCTGAAATTAACCATCACAAGTATTTTTTTGCCTGCACCTTCACGTATATGCATGTACTGAAGGATTTTTTTCATCCAGCAAAGTATATTTTCTCTACACCAGCACTGTATTCACTTTGCGCAACTTCACTACCAGGTCCATCACCAGTTTTATATTGCGTTTGTGCAACCCTGTTAGTAATGCATCAAAATCTGCCAATGAGCCAAAGTAATCCCGTTTGGAGATAAAGCCCTGAAGATCCCCATGCCATTGCCATTGCTGTCTTTAAAACTGCGTGGGTATAGCTGGTAAAGGATGGCTTCTTTCCTCCATTTGGCATCAGCAAAGGAAGTGTTCTGAGACTGGGCGGACAACAACGTTAATACAAATCCAGGCATTAATATTTTCGCTGATGAAATTAACCTGGTCATAAAAATCATTATTTTTTTCATATGCCAAAGGCGGCAATTCTTGGCAGTTAAAAGGTTTAACAGTTTTTCATTGAAATAGCAGCACGCGATGCGGTAGCAATCGTAACGCAATATGCTTGGGGAAACGGTTTTACCATTCTACCAAAGAAACACTTAACCCTATCGTGGTTTGCCGGTGGTTATAATCAACCAGGGTCTCGCCATATCCTTCAGACACTTGCAGCATTCCCTTAAAATTGCCCAATACCGGGAAAACCCAGTTAGCCTGGATACTGCCCCGGCCCAGGGTATTCGTAAACCGAAGAGAATGGGCACCTATCACGGATACCTGGTGCTTGCCCAAACTGCGTATCAGCACCAGTTCCCCGTTGCCTACATATTCGGTGATATCCGGATTCTCGTCCTCATCATCAGGAAGCCTTATCCAGGGCTTTACATAAATTTGCCAGTTTTTTCTTTCCAGCCCGGCATGAAAGACAATGCGGTTCCAGCTTCTTGACAGGGGAATGATGCGGCCATTTGACTGGTGATTAAGTGCAACACCGGCCATCCGCGTTTTAAAGCCAAGAAAAGAAAAATTGCTAGCAAAATTCAGGATTATTTCAGGCTCGTAGTTCAGTTCGCGGAAGGGCGCGACAACTTTTCGTTATAAATCTGCCAGTGCGCTTTTTGTGTGTACCCAATCCAAAGGTCGCCATGCCCCCAAAACATAGCTTGCAACACTTTAATCTTAAGGCTCAGTTGAAATTTAGCTTCATAATTGTTGTAAGCAACCGGAAAAGGCAAAGAGTAAGCCGGGTTACCACTTTTTGGTTGAGTATTGGGGCTACCTGACCAGCGCCCTGCCGTTATATAAATTGGTTTATACGGAGTAATGATAAAAGTTTTTCTGCGGCTGCCGGAATCCAGCTCCCATCTTTCACACATGGTTTGCCGGTAGGCATCTTTCTTAAAAAGATCATCCTGTTGGGAACGGGCGGCCGGTGCAGTTAATAGCAATGCTATTAAAATAGAAACAGGCAATATAGCAGTAAGGCCTTTGTCTTCTGTTGGAATCTGTTGAGCAGTAAATTTCACGGGATTCATGGTGTTTCTTTATTGCAGCATGTAGTATGGTTACAATACGCACACCGCGTGTTTTGGTTCAAAAAATGAAGATAGTTGTTAAGTGACTATCTTCTTTCTTACGATGCAATAAATTTTAGGTTACTTGCAGTGCCAAAATTAATTTTTCTGCAGTAATACGTATGCGGGTATACGGTTCATACATTTTGTTGAACGCATTCGTTTTTTAACCCCAGTTGAAATTTACTATTTCACCATTCAGTTTCCATTTTTCCGGAAATGCATTTTGCATCCAGTCAAGCGGTTCGGCAACAGGTAAATGTTGGGCAGCCAGTTTAAACGATTCTTTTATAGCCTGTTTCTGGGCTGCGCCGGTTGCTGCCGGTTGGGCAGAAATGAAAAGAGGAGTGCCACTTTTTGCCAGCAGCTCCATCCATTGTTTATTTTTATCCCAGGGTACTTTTGCAGTGAGGCCTACGCAGTCTGCATCGGCCGCATAGAAATGTCCGTGCTGCACGCCCCTGAACGCTAATGTGTTTACCCCCATTTTACGCGTACGGTCCCATTCATTGCCTGACGTATCATCACCAATGCGGTTCAGTTCAAAAAGACCGGCAGATAAATGGCTGATGGTATTGCAGCCGATGATGCAGGTGTCACCTGCGGCCTCGCGGATGGTTTTGTAAAGCGCAGTTATAATTTCTGCATTGGTGATGGATTTGTTGTGCATATGCCATTCCGGACTGGTCATAGCACCGGACTGCAGCATTTCAAAACCCCATTTGCCCATCATATCATCCGTGGTAAAATCAAATTTTACCATTTCATAGCCCCAATCATTGTAGCCTTTGAAATAATTTTTTATCCGGTCCAGGTTTTCGGGGATAGACGGATCGAGTACCGGTCTTTTCTCCTGCCGTCCTTTTATCAAGGGCAACATTAGTGAAACCGGGTCTTTATAGCTGCCGCAAAGCGGGCGCGTCCAGATGCCAGGGCGCATGCCAGCTTTTTTTATTTTTGCTGCCGTGCTGCTCATGTCTCCAAACCTGGTATTGGGCGTATCCATCCGGTCGCCCCAGCAACAATCATTGGGCGCAGAAGGTGGCCCGGTAAACCAACCTGCATCAATAACCGAAAATGGCCGGTTCTCCAGTCCGTCTGCCATGGGCACCATCATTTCAGTATGCTCCCTTATCAGCTTTTCCGATGTGTTACCATACGTAAAATACCAGTCATTAATGCCATACACCGGTTCTTTTGGCATGCGGGGCTTGTTGCACATCATTTTTGTAAATCTGCGTGTAGTGGCAAAAGGAGATTCATTGGGCATGCCTTTTATGGTGACAATCTCAGCGGCGCTTAATTTTCTGGCGCCCAGCTCAACACCCATGCCCCCGGAACGCGTGTCCATCGACAGGCCCAGCCTGTCTGCACTTAATTGCCAGGAGCAAAAACAGGCAGCACCGGTTTTTACGCCAAAGCCATTGGCGGTTTGGCCGTTGTGCTCCATAAAATACCAGGGCAGTATTTCTGTTGCTTTGGGTGGATGCCATGAAACATCACCATAAGTGCGCTCCCAATGATCATTCATGATGCGGGCGGCAGCGTGTCCCGTTTTTTTCCAGTACAGGTTAACGTTACTAAGACTGGCTGTTGGGCAATGTATATCCACAAGAATGCTTCCTGCCTTATGTTTTATATCAACCTGCAGAGTGTGATATGTCCAGGTTTGGCCCGCCCTGCCTGTCAGTTTTACCAGTTGATTATCCAGGATAGCGGTTACCTCATCCGGAAAATTAATTAAAGCAACATCCGGCATATTGGCCGTCATATAGTCATTGCTAAGGATAGCCGCTAAAGAAAGCCCGGTTGTATGGATGAAATTTTTGCGGTTCATGAAATTGATTATTGATTTATGTAGCGGAAATGAAAAAGCCGGCAGGCTGATCCAGCATTACGCTATGGCTGAAGCTGCAAAAAATCACCATCAATAATGAGCAATTTTACACCATTTTCGGTTACAGACCGGTGTGAACTGGCATCATCTGTAACAATATAGCTCATTCCTTTAGTGAGGAAATAACGCTCACCATTTTGTAATTCGCTGATAAATGTTCCTTCCAGGCATTGTACAATATGTCCTTTGCGGCACCAGTGATCTGCCATATAATTGGCAGAATATTCAACCATCCGGATTCGAAGCCCGCCAAATTGTACGGTTTGCCAGTAAGCGGTTCCGGTGTTACCCGGATGTTCAGTTTTTTCAATGCTGGTCCAATCAATGGTTTGAAACGGAATGGTCATGTGTATATTTTTATGCGATGCCCTTTACCTACCTGTAGCAAGGGGGCGATTTACAGCGTCTGGAGATGGTTTGCCTGGTGAAAATAGGGTTTCTATCATTCAGTTCTGTACTGCAATGGTACGCTGCATCAAGGAAAAAACTAATGGGTCATTTCCCTTCTTTCGCCCACCTGCTGGCGCCACATGGCATAATACAACCCTTTTTGCAGAAGAAGGGCATCATGCGAACCGGTTTCAGTGATCTTTCCTTTTTCCAGTACATAGATAACATCTGCATGCATGATGGTAGATAACCGGTGCGCAATCAATATGGTAATCTGTTCCCTGCTGGCCGAAATACTGCGGATGGTATTGGTAATATCTTCTTCGGTCAGTGAATCAAGAGCAGACGTGGCTTCATCAAAGATCAGTAAACGCGGATGCCGCAGCAGGGCGCGGGCTATGGAAAGCCGTTGCTTTTCGCCGCCGGATAATTTCATACCGCCTTCACCTAAAATAGAATTGATTCCTTTTGAAGAACGGCTTATTAAATAATCGCAGGATGCTTTGTGCAGTGCATCCAGTACCTCTGCATCGGTGGCATCGGGTTTCACAAACAAAAGATTTTCTTTGATGGTGCCCGCATACAACTGGGTATCCTGTGTTACAAAGCCAATCTGCCTGCGGAGTTCATTGTAACGGATACGGGAAGCCGCTTCTTCATTAAAGTAAATCTCGCCCTCAACGGGCTTATACAGGCCCACCAGTAGTTTCACAAGGGTTGATTTGCCCGAGCCGGAAGGACCAACAAACGCAATCGTTTCCCCGGTCTGCACCCTGAAAGAAATACCATCCATGGCATTGTACCCGGCTGTTTTGTGGTGAAAAACTACCTTATCGAAACGAATATTTTGCAGCGCACCAATGTCGGCCGGATTTTCAGGACGCTGTTCAATGGGCTTATGCATCAGCTGATCGAAATTAGCAATCGAGGCTTCTACTTCGCGGTAACTGAGAATAATATTGCCCAGGTCCTGCAATGGCCCAAAGATAGAAGTAGAAATAAACTGCATGGTAATGAGCTCGCCCGTGGTTAACACTTTTCTGAAAATGAGCCAGAGGAGAATAAATAGAATGGATTGTTTTAATAAACTCAGTGTAGTGCCCTGCATAAAACTAAGGGCCCGGACTTTCTTTACTTTCACCATTTCCAGCTCAAATATTTTAAAGGTCTGTTCACGCAGCCGCCTGATTTCCGGGAAAGTAAGGCCCAGGCTTTTTACCAATTCTATATTGCGCAATGATTCCGTAATAACGCCCGACATCTTATTGGTTTCGCGGTTGATGGAACGCTGCGTGGTTTTTATTTTTTTACTCAGCAAGCCAGTTAGCGATCCCAGCACCAGTATCCCTACCACAAATACGGGTATCAGCATCCAGTTTTTTGTAATGGAATACCAGATTAAAAACCCAATGCCAACTACTGATGAAAAGAGAATATTAATAAAGGAATTGATAAAAGACTGGGTATCGGATCTTACTTTTTGCAAGACTGATAAGGTTTCGCCGCTGCGTTGTTCTTCAAACTCCTGGAAAGATAAGCGGAGTGTTTGCTTAAGCCCTTCATTAAATAGCTGCATGCCAAATTTCTGAACAGCAAGCCGGGTGTAATAATCCTGGAAAGATTTGGCCACCCTGGCCAGCAGTGCCACTACTATTGCAATGCCCAGCCACCATAGAACGCCTTTTACCAGTTCATTTTCTGGCCGGTTACCGGGGGTGGTGGCATATTCATCAATAATTTTACCGAATATCAACGGGTCTACCAGGCTTAGTAGCTGTGCAATGCCTGCCAGCAGTAAGGAAAGGGCAATCAACCATTGCTGCGGCTTTAAATATTTCCAGAGAATTTTCATTGCTTGTCAAGTTACAAAAACTTGGCCGGGCTATAATTTTACCCGGAAAAATATAATGACTGCAGTTGCAGCTGGATGGATAAATTATGCAAGCTGTAATAAATAAAGCCGGCAGTAATACCGGCTTTATTTATTATATAAGATTTAAAAGGGAATATTATTTGGCAGTTTCCACCTGTGGGGCAGCCACCTTTTGTTTGGCGGCAGGCGTATAGTATTTTTGCATGAACTGCTTTTTATTGTCTGTGTAAGTTGAAACGGCGCCAATCACGCTTAAGAATTTTATATAATACCACGCAAAATCAACCTGGTGGCGTAAAAAACCCGAACGGGCACTTTTGGGATACAGGTGATGGTTATTATGCCATTCGCCCGCTACAAAGCCGGGCCAAAGCTGGTTAACAGACATATCCTTGCGGTTATAATCCGTACCATCCTGTCTTTTATCTTTTCCTTTACCATGACCTTCATAATTAAATGTACGTACACCTACTGCCCATACGCCTGCTGCACCAAACAAAGCGCATGCAAGTCCGGGGCCGCCAATCATATAAAAAACAAAAAACCAGAAGCCCCAGTTTAACAGCACCCCAGCTATGGTGCGCAGGGGATTTGCCAATGCACCCCATTGCTGGTATTGAGCATAGGTGTTGGATACCTGGCCGGTGTGTTTCATTAAAGTAACGCAGCGGTTATAACTTTGTTCATCCATGTTGCGGGCTATTGGCTGGTGGTTAACATCGGCCAAAAAGCAATATAAAAATCCACCGGTTGCATTATAGGGATCGCCCGGTTCATCGGATTTAGCATGATGCACATGATGTGAAATCACATAAATTTCCTCCGGAATAATTTTTAAAGTAATATTCTGCGTTATAAAACGCCAGAAATTATTGCGGAATTTAAAAGCTCTGTGTGTGCAATAGCGGTGGTACCATACCGTACCATGAGAACCCATAATAACCATACTATACACAAATGCCACCAGCAACAGCTTCAGGCTGAAATATTTGAATATGAAAAAAGACAGGAAAACACCCAGTGCAACTACCATCATCCAGCTGGTAAATGACAACCAATTCTTCTTGTCTTTGAAAACATTAAGTCTTGAGAAAAATTCCCTGAACAGCCGTGCGGGACTAGGTTTTGACAGATTACCAAATTCATCTTTCCAGCCGTACGAAGGGGGTTCTAAAACACTATCAATAAATGGCATGCCCGGTTTATTAGGTTAGTAACAAAATAACCGGCATAAGGTAAGCATAATAACCAATATTTTATACAACTGTTTATAAATGAGCCTTCTTAGCGGTTAAAATGACACAAAAAAAGGCAATTGTTGGCTTTTTTTTGGCAAGTGCTAAGTAAAATCATGTATTAGGAATGACCGGCATTTGTTATGACTCCGCAGCTGCCTTCTCCAAATCCGCAATGATAATCTTATCCATTTTCATCATGGCCTGCGTTACTCTTTTTGACACAGCAGCATCTTTACTGTGCATTAGTTTTCCGAGCGCGGAAGGAATGATCTGCCATGATAAACCAAATTTATCTTTGAGCCACCCGCACCTTGATTTTGCCCCGCCATCAGAAAGCTTTTCCCAATACATATCTACTTCTTCCTGCGTTTCACAATTTACAAAAAAGGAAATAGCTTCCGTAAACTGGAACATAGGGCCACCGTTTAATGCCATAAAATGCTGTCCTTCCAGTTCAAAGCTTCCTGACATGGCTGTTCCTGCAGGCGCCATTCCGCCTTCTCCCCAGCGCGACAACACTTCAAATTTTGCATTTTTAAAAATAGCAGCATAAAACTGCATGGCTTCTTCCAGGTTGTTATTAAACCATAAAAAAGGCGTAATTTTTACTGCGCTCATGATATTTTTTTTTAATTTTTATTATTGTAGTTAGCAAGCTTTACTGAAATGGAACGTATTTTTTTATGTATATATTTCAAACACAAACTTAGCATTACTGCTGTATTGTAAGAAGGTGCCAGTGCGACATTTAACGGGTGAATTGCGTCTCCAATTACGCCAGGTTTATTCTTTACAGCTTATGGAATTTTTTAAGCCCATGTAATGATCCTTGTTCTTTTTATCCAGTTTTTCAATGCTGTAGCGCAGCAAGGTACGGGGCATGGTGGCGGCATATTTGTCCAGCAGTTGCAATAGTTTCGCAGGTTCCTTGTCGCCGGCGAAACGCAGCATCCAACCGGTGGCCTTGTGTACCAGGTCCTCTTTATCGCCCATCAGCATTTCTGCTATTTTAAACGCTTCTGTTGTATCGCCCTGCCGTATAAAATAACAGGTGCTCACGATGGCTGTCCGTCGTTCCCATATATTTTTTGAGCGGGCCAGTTTGTATAAAATAGTGGTTGGTTTTTTATAAAGCCAGCTGCCAGTCATGTGTAAACAGCCAAGGTCAACCAGATCCCAGTTGTTAATGCGGTCGTGGCGGCGCATATACAAATCAAAAAATTCTTTTCTCCTGTTTTCAGTTGTTTTTTTATTGCGGGATGCCTTGTCCATAATACTTACTGCGCCGGCCCTTATTTCGTGAACAGGGCTCTCCAGCAACTTTTCAATTTCTGCTATAGGCATGTCTGCAAATTCCTTTGCCAATCCAAATAGCTGTCCCATTTTTACGCCAATAAAAGTATCGCCTGCTCCATACTGGCCTTCGCCCGTTTTAAAATAGCGCTGAATTTTTTCTGCTTCCCGGGGCGATTGCAACTGCATTATTTTTTCAACAAATTTCCTGGCATTGGTAGTTGGGCTAAGGCCTGCTTTTTTTGTGGCCGCCACGCCAATGACTGGTTTGATTATTTTTTTTATCGTTTTTGATGGCGGCTGTTTACTCATTTTAAACCTTGTTATTCATTAAAATAAATATTTTGCAGCTGGCGTTGTAATTTTTTTACTTTACCAAATCCCGGTAACTTATCAACTGTATGCCTTTTTGTTTGATAACTGCTTTTACCTGTTCACTGGTAAATAAATCTGTCACGCCCTGCCTGTCTTCAGCCACGCCTTCATAACCAATATGGTAAACCGCACGCAGCTCCTCATTGTCCAGCCCCGGATGATCCAGAAAGATATAGGTCTTACCCGGTTCCAGTTTTGCCAGCATGTTAAGAAAGCTTTGAATTTTCTCAGCAGCCGTTTTGTGCGGCCCGTCGTAGCTTACCATTCCGTCGTGATCTGCTTCGGGTTCAACCGGAATATGGTACTCTTTGGCCAGCCTTTTTGTAAGTGCCCTTACTTCATCGGATAAATACGTGCAGCCCATATGAGCGGAGAGATGGCTAATGCGCGGAATTTTTTTTAGCCCCATTTCAATTTGTGCCCTGAACTCTTTTTCAATGTCTGCTATGTTCCACTGGTTTTCTTTAATGGATTTGCCGGGATAATTTTTATTGGGAAAAACCATTGGAAAGAAATAGCCACTGCTGTCTTTTAAACTGGGACAATCAGACAGCGGCCGCCATTTGATGTTTTCCCATTCACTGGTCAGTGCAAGGTGGATGCCGGCGTCCACCCCCGTATTTTGTTGTAAAAGTTGCACCGCTTCAGGAAACCACGGCGAAGCAACAATTACTTCAATGGACGTCTCGATGCCTTCTTTGTAACATTTAATAAGTGCCAGGTTGCCTGAATGCGTATAACCCATATCATCTCCGCGTATAATCAGCCGGGTAGGTTTAGGCTGGGCCTGCATCAGCGTCAGCATACAGCAGAAGGGCAGGAGGCAGCAGATTTTTTTCATGGTAGCTTATTTATCCTAAAATAAGGATTCTATGCTGACCAGTTCATCTGCTGCTCAATATTTTTTACAGGCGGTAGTGCCGGCAAGGTTAAAAGCATATCCGGGGATTGATAAGCCAGGCCAAAGGTTCCGCTCGTTTTGTTGCAGGTTATAATTTATCTATTTTTTTTTGAATGGCCTGTTTTTCCGCTATCGTTTTAGTAATTGCAAGCGCTTTTTTAAAATTGTCTGTTGCCTTTATTTTATCGATCCCGCTGTAAAGTTCGCCCAGCAATACATAATAAAAGCGATTGTTTGTTAAACCTAATTTTTCTGCAGCCATAATTGCTTCCGGCTTCCCATGCACTTTAGAAAGGGCATAGGTTCTGTTTAAAGCTGCCATGGGTGAGTAAGTCAGTTGTAAAAGCTGGTTGTACAACTGTAAAATAGCTGACCATTTTTCTGGTGTATCAGCTTTAATTGTATGCCAGTACGCAATGGAAGCTTCCAGATGATAGGTAGAAATATGGTTTCCCTGTGATGCCTCCCGGAGATACATCGCAGCTTTTGTAATGAGGGCAGCATTCCAAAGTTTTTCATCCTGGTCTTCGTATAAAATAAGTTCCCCCTGGCTGTCTGCCCGGGCTTTAAAACGGGAAGCGTGGAAGCACATCAGCGAAAGTAATGCGTTTACCTTTGGTTGGTTGCTGTATTTATTTTCAAGCAGGAGGTAAGTCAGGCGCATCGCCTCCAGGCAAAGATCTTCACGCAGTACGCTGTCGTGGCTTTCGGAATAATAACCTTCACTAAAAAGCAGGTACAGCGTGGTAAGAACCGTTTCGAGGCGCTTATTGATCTCAGCAGCAGGCGGAAATGCCAGCTGTACATTTTGGAGCCGCAGTTTTTCCCTAGCCCTGAACAGGCGTTTATTAATGGTTTCTTTATTGGTCAGGAATGCAGTGGCTATTTCTTCAATACCAAAGCCGCAAAGAATGCGCAGTGCCAGCCCAATTTGTGCTTCTGCCGGAATGGAAGGATGGCAGATGGCAAACATCATCTGTAACTGGCTGTCTTGTATATTCTGGGCCGACAGGTCAATATCTGTTACTGCCAAAACTGCTCCATCATTATTTAATTGGGGAGTAACCCTGCTATTGAAAATACTATTACGCTGTAAATGATTTTTGGCTTTGTTTTTTGCAACCTGGTATAGCCATGCTGCCGGGTTTTGTGGAAGGCCTTTGTAAGGCCATGTTTGTACGGCCGTGAGAAAAGTATCACTGGCAATATCCTCTGCCAGGGCTATCTGGTCAAATCCAAAACGGTTGCAAATTACGGCAACAATTTTGCTGTATTCCGTTCTGAACAGATGTGGTATCAGTTCCTGTTCTTTCATAAAAAAAAGCCTCCCATACGAATGAAGGAGGCTTTAATTAATTTAATGAACGCCATCACGTTTGGCAATTTTTCTTACTTCTACCGTATTGCCTTCCCCCTGCAGCACCGGGCTCCCTTTTGCAAATTCAACGGCTTCCTCAAGGGTTTCCGCTTTCACAATAATGTATCCGCCGATGGTTTCTTTAATTTCACCGAATGGCCCGTTGGTGACCAGATTATTATGTCCTACTACCCGGCTGTCTTCAAAGGGCAGGCCATTGCCGCCGCTAAATTTATTCTGGGCTGCAATACCGCCTATCCAGTCCATGGTTTGCTTCATCCAGCTTTGTAATTGTTCGGGCGAAGCTATTTTGCTGCCATCCTCATGCCTGAAAATTAAAATGAACTCGTCCATACCCCTAAGTTTTAAATGTTTGTAAATGTATGATTACGACATTATATCAATTGAGCCGGCCGCAATTGGACATACAAGTTCAAAATATTGCATACATATGCCAGGGTATTTTAGCATATTTGCCATTACAAGCAGCCAGTGCCTGCAAAGCATAAGGCAGAGGCTTTATTACTGCTTCTTTTTTTCTTTCAGCATGTTTTCTGCAAGCCGGAATTTGACCATCCGGGCAACCAGTTTCAGGGGAAGCGGTTTATCATGTGGAAACTGAACAGAACCTTTAGCACTTTTGTAAATGGATATTTCTTTTTTGAATGACTCAATAGCAGAGGGGGTAGGGTAGAAGCCAATATGCTTTTCATAAGCGGCAAAATAAACCAACATCCCATTCAATTTAAATGCGGGCATGCCATAACTGATAACTTCCGCTGCTTTGGGAGCTGCTTTTTTAATGACGGCGCGTAATGCCTCCATTTTGATCTGGATATCTTTAGGGAAGCTTTTGCTATAGTCGGTGAAGTCAGCTGCTTGTAGCATGATAATGTTTTTAAAATATGATACAGGTAGTCCATTACCTTTCGCACCCGTTGTTTACCCTGTGTATTTATTTCGTGGCCGCCGTAAAATAATCTTACGCTAATTTACTAATATCTGCTGTTGTTTTTTCATTGGTATACTCATTCTCTTTTGAATTAAGGAACTACCTGCTGTTCAATCATCGATTGCTTCAATACCTAGTTCCTTAAGCCGTTCAAGGTGTTCCTTCATAACCCTGAGCTGTTCCGCTGAGTGCCCCTGCCAGTCTTTTACTTCAGCAATAACGCGAAGCGGGCTTCGGGAACGGTAGGATTTTGTTGGATTTCCAGGAAATTTTTTGTCTGTCAGATTGGGATCATCTTCAATGCTGCCTGTTGGCTCAACTATATAAATTCTTCCTGGTCCATCGCCCAAAGCAAGTTCCGCGCCCCAGGTAGCCGCCTCCATGGTAGCGGTCAGATAGATAAAAGATGCTTTTTTCCTTACACCATAATTTGAATTAAAGCCGGGTTCTATCAGGTCGCCCTGTTTCAGATTGGCCCTGGTGCCATGATAGAAAGTCCGGGCATACCCTTCTTGTGGAGGTGTTATTGGTGAATCCCTGGTGCTGTCTGCATTCATTGTACATATGTGTTGGTGAATGTTTTGAAGTCGCTTGGGTTAACTGTTATAATGCTGACCCAGTAATTGGGGGATGGAGGCACAAAATTTATCAGCTTAGGCTTTCAATCCCCTATTGCAGCGCTGCGTTTGCGATTAGTTTTGTTACCCTTACGAACCTGCAAAGGGTGTCCCAAATATGCCCACTGCTAGTTCTGCCCATATGAGAAGGAATGCAAATAAAACGGTTCCACAGATCAAAATTCTGATTCGTACACTTTGTACTTTTCTTAGTACAAATTCACATACCAGTCCTGTGCCAGTTAAGAGAATGCCCATTATTACGAAGTCGTTAAATTTCCAATCGACTTCATTAGAGAACTGCATTGCCACCAATGGTATAAGCAAAAGTATTCCAACTACTGACATTATCATGATTAATCTTTTATTTTTCATTTTCTACGGTTTATAATTTTTGAAAGAATAGTGTATTATTTTTTTTGAATTTGTTTTTTAATCTGGTAGCGGTTAATAATTAACCATACAGTGCCTGTAAGTATTAAAAAGAGTGGCAAAGCGCCAGGTTCATCTTCGATGGTAATCATATATATCAACAGAATGAACCCTAACAGTAGCAGCAGGAAGGAAAGTTTTCGGTGGGTTTGCAGGGTTTGACTAATTTCTTTTTTCATAATATATGACAGTTGGGCGGCCAGTTATTAAATCAATATACGCGTTATGAAATTGTATTTCAAAAGTACTTTGAAATACAAAGTAAAGTAAAATAAATTCGCCGTGCAAATTTTTTTCGGAATAATTTTTAATTGATTCCCCAAACGGTTTGTCCTGTAGTTATTGATTCAGGCGTGCTGCTGGTTTCAAGGGTTTTGATAGGATTACTGGCTACGATTTGCTAACGGATGCGGTAATCGTATCAACGCCGCTTTACAAAAGCCCGTTTCTTTGCAGCAGGGTAGATGCGGGGGATGAAATTGATTATCGCTTTCGGACGCGACGGGCGCGTTATACTGATGGAGCATTCACCCGCCTGCTCTTTCTGCTCATGAGGCAAGGTTACCTGTCTTAACCTTTCCGGCCCGCTTGTAGCTGGCAATAATAACACCACCTGGAGTAATAACATTTTCCACTAATGTAAATGCTGCCGGAACAATATTATTGTCAAAAAGCTTTTTCCCCTTTCCCAAAATTAAGGGGTGAATTTTGAGCCTGAGTTCGTCTGCCAGCTCATGCTTAAGCAGCAACTGGGCGAGTTTACTGCTACCCCAAACCTGGATATCAGCACCTTTGGAACTTTTAAGCTTCCTGATATCCCCCAGGCTTTTAATTAATACTGAGTTATTCCAACCGGTCACCAGTGGATCAGACTTCTTCATCTTTTTAGAGAACACGTATTTTACCCCTTCATTGATCCCGGGCCAAAAGTCTCCATGTTCAGGCCAGTAGTCAGCCCAAATCTGAAATGTTTTTCTGCCTAAAAGATAGTCTGCAGGTTTTAACTCCTGGTGCACCACCTTGTCATAAACTTCATCAGAATAAGGGGCTACCCAACCACCATATTTAAAACCGCCTTCTGTATCTTCTTTTGGTCCGCCTGGCGCCTGCATAACGCCATCCAATGTAATCATTGACAGGATAGTTATTTTTCTCATATCGTTGCTGCTTTATATGATTTTAAAGTGCTGAAAATTACTTTCGTTTGCAATACAAATTTCGTGATAAGGATCAGCAAGTTGCAGTGTAAATGCGACAATATCAGTGGTTAAACGCGACAGGCTGGTAGCATTCCGAAGACAGATAATCGTAAAGAACAAACAGGTTATTTCAGTTTGTCAGGAAATTTATCCATGGTGAGGTTTAATTTTATATTGTGTTCCAGGTACGCTTTTAAGCCATCTAAAACAGTAGTGAAACCACCCACATAATCAAGCATTGTGGCAAACAGGTCTTTTTTCCGGTGTTCAAAATCGTAGCAAATAATTTTTACCAGCGCCTGATTATTTTTAAAAGGTTCAAACAAAAAGTCGACCTTACTTTTAGGATTACCCCACCGGATTGTAATTTTTTTGGCCGGTAAAATTTCTAAAGGCGTTACCTCGGCTTTAACGCCATACATTTCCCATTCCCAGGTCACGGGTTTATTTTTTTCGAGTTTTCCACTCGATTTTGTAAACCAAAACTGGGTAGTGATTTTTGGGTCAATAAAAGCATTGAAGACTGTTTTTGGCGATTTTCTAATTAATAGTTGTACTTCAATTTTTTTGATGTCCATACAATTTTTATTTTTTGAATGTGCTTGGTTAATATACGATGGAGGTTAAGGTTGCTGCTGTTTTAGTTTTGGCAGTTTTTTTCTGATTCAGGCTGGCAGACAACCGGACCCGCGTAATAGTTGAATTTTGCACTAAAATGTAAAAGGCTTAAAAGTGCTATCGGGCAACCATTACTTTAGAAAAATTGAATGGCCGTTTTCTCCAGCCTTCATCCTGCGTGGCAGCAGAAGCTTGTGTTAACAGTTAATTTTTTTTCGGTGGTGATTCAATTCCATATTTCATTCATTTCAGTCAGTATAATTGGCATGCTATCAGTAACTACAATGGTATGTTCGTGCTGCGCCATAAAGCCACCTTTATTTCCTACCATTGTCCAACCATCATGCGAGGTCTCGGCGTAGGTGGATGTTGTTGAAATAAATGTTTCAATAGCAACAACCGTATTTTTCTTAAACCTTGTCAGGTTAAACCGATCTTTATAATTTGCAATTTCGGACGGTTCTTCATGAAGACTTTTGCCTATGCCGTGCCCCGTCAGGTTTTTGATTACTTTATAACCACGTTTCTTTGCTTCAGTTTCAATCAAATGCCCGATGTCTGATATACGAACGCCACCCTTTATATTATAAATAGCCTTCTGCAGTATCTGCTTTGAAGCGTCAATGAGTTTTTGATGTTGATGAATATCGGCGCCCAGTACAAATGAGTTGCCATTGTCCGACCAAAAGCCATCAAGTTCGGCTGAAACATCAATATTTATCAGGTCGCCCTCTTTCAATATGCTGTTGTTGGACGGAATGCCGTGGCAAAATTCATTGTTAACGCTTATACAGGTCCAGCCAGGAAAACCATAGGTAGTGAAGGGTGCTGATTTTGCTCCAAAATCCGATAGTATTTTTGCCCCATAGTTGTCTAATTGTTTTGTTGTCATACCTGGTTGGGCATAGGCGCTCATTTTCTTCAATGTGCAGGCAACGGCTTCACTTGCCTTTTTCATGCCCGTGAGTTCTGTTTCTTTTGTTATTGACATATTAGTTTAATTTTTTTGTTCATGCTGTTTCTATATCCTGACGCTAAGGCGCAATTCTTTTGGGTTAAATTATTCCATGTTCGGTGTACTGAACCTGGTTGCCCAATGAATTTTAAAATTAGGATTACCACGGCGTTAAAATGGTCACCTGGTTAGCTTGCAGGCAATCTTTAACCGCAAAGCATTTTGATATTCAATCCGGCTGGTCATTATTTTGTAGTCTTGGCGCCAATTTTTTCTCCCAGCTTTTCAAATTCAACATCATTTGATTCCCATAATTCAATTTTATTACCTTCTACATCCATAATATGCACAAATTTTCCATACTCAACCGTTTCAATTTTGTCAACTATTGTAACACTATCCCGTCTAAGCTGGTCTATGAGCTCCTCCAAATGTTTCACCCGGTAATTAATCATAAAATCTTTCAGCGACGGTTCAAAGTATTTCGTTTTTTCAGAAAATGGGCTCCATTGCGTGAATCCCTTTTTCGCTGAGTCCGCACCCTGCCTCCATTCAAAAACTGCTCCATATTGGTTGGTATTTAGGCCCAGGTGATCCTTATACCATTCTCTCACTTTTTTCGGATCTTTGCATTTGAAAAAAATGCCTCCAATGCCGGTTGCTTTTTTTAACTGGGGTTTAGCACTAAGTGTAGTAGTGAGCGACTTAAAAGCGAAACCCAATGCAAATGTTGCTACAAATGTGAGCGTAATGAGTATTCTTTTTTTCATTTTGTTGCCATTGATGTTTTATGAGGATTACTTTTACATTTATCTCTGACGCTAAAACTTACTGCCGGGAAAATGCCATTTTGTTCAGCCAGCTATCGAAGTTGATTTGTAAAAACCTTTTTCAAAACTAATTATTTGCTGTCAGTTTATTCCAGCCTATACCTGTAATAATACATAATATAGTCTTTTGTTCCTTCAATGCCAACACCATGTGCATATGATCCGGAGGGGCTCATATTTCCGTTAAAGCCGATAACCTTTATACTGGCTGCCACCCTTTTGGATGCAAGTGCTCACCTCGTTTTGTTAGCAAATCCCACTAACACATGTGGAATTGGTCCATATTCAAGGTCCCTGGATATAAATATCTTTATGTACAGGCTGTCTTTCAGTTGTATGTAATTGCTTTCAAAAGATATTGGGAGCTCCGTTTGAAACTTTGGCTTTATTGTTTTCTTTCCTGCTTGGAACTCGCCGCAGTACCCAGTATCAAAAAGGCGCTGCGTGTTCCGATGCTGGAGGAAGCTATTGAATGCCGGTTCCATCCAGCTTTTTTAAAGCGCCTTTTTGTGCTCAGTTATGGCATAAAACTTTCGTATTTTACAGTATGCTTCCACTGGCCAGAAGCGCTTTGTTACTTAATTATTGATTTGCTGAAGGCTGGTTTTTCGTTGGACCGGATATAATTAATCTTGCTGTATGTCAGAAAAAAAATACAAATCCTGGCGGGTTATGCTTCATGAAACAATTTATGAATCAAATACAATTGCTGGTAAAACTTTTGATATAGCGCTGCTGATTTTTATATTGGCTTCCATCATGGTAGTCATGCTTGACAGCATAGACTCTTATCACAAAACCTACGGCGCTCTTTTTTATACAATCGAATGGATTTTTACAATAGTTTTTACCCTCGAATATATACTGCGCTTATTGGCTATCAATAAGCCTGTGCGCTATGTGTTCTCGTTCCTGGGGATCATTGATCTTCTTGCACTCATTCCATTATACCTCAGCATAATATTTTCCGGGGCTCAATCGCTTTTAGTTTTGCGTGCCCTGCGGCTTCTGAGAATATTCCGAATCTTTAAACTTACTCATTTTCTTTCTGAGATGGCGTTCTTGAAAATGTCAATTTCTACAAGTATGAAAAAAATCAGCATTTTTATGCTTGTTGTTTTCACACTGGTCATTATTCTTGGATCTGTCATGTATCTGGTTGAAAATGGCGAGAACGGCTTTAATAGTATCCCTGACAGTGTTTATTGGGCTATCGTCACCATTACTACTGTTGGCTATGGCGATATATCGCCGGTGACACCGTTGGGTAAATTTATAGCTTCCATTATTATGTTTATGGGTTACGGAATAATTGCGGTTCCTACTGGCATCATTACAACAGATATGGCCATGACAGTACGCAACAAAAAGCCCGGAAGTGAAGTGTGTCCTGCTTGTGGAAGAGAGAGTCATGATGGAGATGCAAAATTTTGCAAGTATTGCGGTTCGCTTTTGTAAGCGGCAAAGTTTCTTTCAATAGCGGCGGTAAATATCAGGAGTAGGCAATATTAATCAGATAGGGGTCAGGCTATAGTAGATTAACACAAAACACACTTTTTCAAAAGTCTTTTCTATGCTTTCTGGTAACTTGAAAATGGCTTCTATATGTGGACTGCCCGTGCCATTGTTGCGGCATCGGGCCAACTTTGCGCCGAACCAAACGTTGTAGGATCGCTTTATTTTTGTTGCTGGTACCAGCGTTCCATTTGGTGTTGAAGCATTTGCTCGCGTGTCTTGTCAGTAAGAATTTGAGTATAAGTCATTTTTTTAACGTCTATACAATATTTCACAAGCAACCAGCTTTTGTAATAGCTTATCACTGTTCCGGTACTGTCCGAAAATTGTATCCAGCCATGATTATCTGTTTTTTCAGTGAGCAATAGCCGGTCAATATTTTGGGCAAGGTCTTTTTGATCCCCGTTCTGGCGTGCCACATATTCAGGATAACCTTCCCATTTCCAATTGTCAATTTTGGCAATAGGGTTAGACTGCCGGATCCCGAGTTTGTCAAATTGAAAACAATGGATCATTTCGTGGACTAATAATTGGGTTAAATTCCATCTATAGCCGTTCAACTCCACAAAATTGTTTTCAAAATCGGCTTTGCCAAATAAAACAACTTTATTGTAAAATCCTCTTGCAAACGCTTTCCCGGCAATGATTTCAATAAGCGGCGGGTAGTTAGAACCGTCATTCAGGCAAATGTCAAGTTTCAAATCCGGGTTGTGGAACTCACTTGCTGTTACAAGTTGTTCTGCCTGGGAAAGTCGTATTTGCAATAATTTACCGATCGGCTGGTTATGGAAAATGGTATAATTATGCTGGGTCGTTTTGTTGGCGTACGTCAACATTGGTTTTAAAATAATAATCAACAAAAGTCCTGCTATAAATAACGTTATTGCGGTAACTCTTAAAATCCATTGTTTGAATTTTATTATCATTTCAGGGAGTTTCATGAAGTTACGCAGATCTTTCGGGTTTTTTTGAAAGCAGGAAAGTCATTGCCTGTTTACCCAGGCATAAATGCTCATTGGAAAGTATATTGTAAATGCCGCTGATTGTATTTATCCTTGTCACAATCTTTATTTTACTGTTGGTATTTATTCCGCAGCAAATGCGGTTTTAAAAATTCGATTAGCTTTTCGAAAAGCTGGAGAAATAATCCAGGACTTACTGTACTGTAGTTTTCTGGAATAGTTGAAACTTATTTATTATTTTGTAAAGCCTTTAAGTGTCAGTGGTATCACGAGTAACATTCACCGCTTGCCGGCGGTAGTGGAAGCGCACATTTATTTTTATTGATATCTTATTGGAAGCATGTTTAATTTTAATAGTAACAGCAATAAAATCGTAATAATAGTACCTATTGAGGCAATTATATTAATAAATTTTTGCGCCTTATTATTATGGAGTATTTTTTCTATTACTTTATAAAGCATTAGCCCAAGTGTTCCGCCTGAAGTGTTAGTAATGATATCCGTAATATCAGAAGCTCCAACCCTTAAAGTAAATTGGAGTGCTTCACACAGTAAACTTATAAAGAAAAATACGAAAATGCTTTTTCCAAAAGTCCATTGTCTGAATAAGGCTCCTGCATATATGCCGAGCGGTACAAAGATCACTGCATTAAAAATCATTTCACTATAGGAAATTGAGCCATTTATTATTGAAGGCTTACTAAATGGAATCATGTTTACGCTTCGGCTTGCCATATAAGAAAAACGTACCCCTAATTTGAATACTACAATCCACAATAACGCAGCCAGGTAGATGGTCAATAATATAGTAGTTAGCTGGTCTGGTTTATTAGCATTCCAATTGTTTTTAAACTTCATGTTTTATCATATTAAAGAAATACATACTTTCACTTCGTTACCAGTATTGGCTTATTAAAACTTTCTGTTATTGTTCTTAAAATGCTGTGAGGGCTTGTTGCTATTATTTTTCCACTGTATAATTCAGCTCAGTTACACCGCAAGTAAATTGCCGGGTTGTTAATAATTTTAGGTTGATTTTGTCTTTGATCTTTGTAAACAGTGGAATGCCGCTTCCAGGAATAACTGGATTAACAAATAGCCAGTAGCCGTCAATCAGGTTCAGTTCAATAGGCGAATGGATTGCTTCGGAGTTCCGCAAAGTAAAAAATGTGTCCGTGCCTGTTGTTTTATTTCATTTAGTCGTTCAAGAAGGTTGTCACTAATAATTTTCGTGTTAGTTAAACCCGCGTCTTTCATTGTTTTTGATAAAACAACTTTGTGAACTTTCCCCATACCATTTTTGAACGTTCAGTGTCGTGCTTGCTTGCTGCCGGCTCGTCTCCTGTGGCAGGCCAGTAATCTTGCATCATCTGATAAGTTGCCCGTTCATATAATGCAGTGTCGCTTTCGCTTATCCGATTACCGGCATTGCTTCCGCTTAAGTCTTATTTTGTTCAGCCCTTATTTTGCAAATGAAATATCAGGGGTTGTTTATTGTGTTTAAGGTGTTTCAGGAGTTGAGATGTCTAGAACGTTTTTCCAGTTACCGACATTTTGCGTCTTCCTTGCATATGGCTCTGTTATTCGGTGTTATAATATTTCCAATAGAATCTTTAAATGCCACCTGGAAATAGTTAATAAGATATGCCATGTCTCTACTGTCTGATACTTCAACATTTGGGGGTTGCCAACTTATCCGAAAGCCGGGAATTTTAAACCCTTCTTATAACCATTTGTAGGATGGCTGGTTTACCATTCAAAGATGATTGATTTGCGGATATCGAAGTTGCATTATCGGCCCAATAACTAACTGTTTTTCCACATCACCGGTATATGCAACCTTAAACTACGCCTTTGCTAAGTTGCCTAAGTTTTTCCCCTTCGGTTTTTTTGTCACCTTTTTTTTTGACTACAACCCTTTAATATCAAATGAGTAATACTTAAATTGGCCGTTTCCTATTTGAAGTTTTGATTTTGAGTATGCCGTCCGCCTGTTCAGGGAACCAGTTAAGAAACTTAAGTTTTGTAATTTACAAAAAAAGCGCTCTTTAAGAAACGCAGCCACTGTTGTCTTTTCAAATTGTAAATAAGAATATTTATTTTCATTATGAAAACTTCCGTTCAATGATTTATAATGGCAAGTTGAAATAAACGGTACTCCCTTTTCCGGGTTCACTTTCTGCCCACATTTTACCCTCGTGCCTTTCTACAATATTGTTTGATATGTACAACCCAATACCCAATCCCTGAAAGTGTATTGCATGTTCCTGCACCCTGTAATACTTATCAAAAATTTTATCTATATGCTGTCTTGACATGCCAACACCAAAATCCTGAACCGAAACTTGCATGCTACCATCCTGTTCTTCTATTTTAACCACCACCTTATTGGCATTTGGAGAATATTTTATAGCATTGTTTAATAAATTAATCAACACCTGTTGCAGCCTGTCTCTATCGCCGCTTACTTGTTTTAAACAGTTGCCAACTTTTTCTATACTGTGTTTTTTTGCACTGTATTGAATATTTTCAATGGTTTCATCCATCAATTTATTAAAGTCAAACTTGGTTATAGTATAATTCAGTTGGCCATTTTGTATTTTACTGGCATCTAATAATTCTGTAATCAGAAGGTTCAGTCGGTCGATGGCCTGATTTGCTTTTGTTGCGTATAAGGCAGTTTGATTTTCTTCCTTTAATGATAGCAACAATAGTTCTACATACCCTTTAGCTGTTGTAAGCGGAGTTTTCATTTCATGGCTTGCAATGCTTATAAATTCATCTTTCTTTTCGTTTATTATCTTTTGTTCATGAATATCAGTATTGGTTCCTATCCATCGCTCAATATTTCCGTTGGCATCTTTTACAGGATAACCACGCGTAAGGAACCAACGATATTCACCATCATTTCTGCGGAGGGGAAAGGTTAACTCAAATGCTGCATCTTTTTTCCATGCTTCTTTTATAAACTCAATCACGTTTTTAATGTGGTCGGGGTGATGCACTTTTTCCCAACCCCAACCTTTCATTTCTTCCAGCGTGGTACCGGTGTAATCATACCACCGCTGGTTATACCAATAAGTCCATCCTTCCGCATCGGCAATCCATGCAAGGTTTTGAATGCTGTCTGCAAAAGTGCGAAATTGGCTTTCGCTTGATTTAATTTTTTCCTCTGCGTCTTTCTGTTCGGTAATATTAGTATGCACGCCAATCCATTCTCTTAGAGAACCATCTTTGTTTAACAATGGAATGGCTTTTATAGAAAACAGTTCCCATTCACCGCTCTTCGTTTTTAGACGGTGTTCAAATACAAAGGTTTTTAATTCTTTAACTGCTTCATTCCAGGCTTCAATGGTAGGTTGTGCATCATCAGGATGTACGGCTGTTGCCCATCCATAGCCCTGGTACTCTTCATAGCTTTGTCCTGTAAGTGCTGCCCAACCCTTTTGCTCACCTTCCATTTCTCCATTGGCATTATTGGTCCATAAAATTCCCTGTACCGCTTCTACTGCTGCGCCAAACCGTTGTTCGCTTGCTTCAGTTTGTTGAGTTGCCACCACTTGTTCTGTTACATCGCTTACTACCTCTACTATACCGGAAATGGAGCCATCGGTTTCGTGGTAGGCCTGGTAAACAAGATTTACATAAATAGTTTCCGCCTTACCATTGCGGGGGAGCGTAATGGGAATGCCGAAAGCGGCATACTTTTCACCGGTAGTATAAACCTTGTGAAGCAAGTCCTCAAAACCCTGGTCTTTTGCTTCTGGCAAAGCGTCAAACACAGGTTTGTTAATTACCGAATCGAATGATTTATCCCAAATAGCTAAGAGTTCATCATTCACGATTTCTATAATATATTGCGGCCCCCGGTAAAGACACATGGCAACAGGAGCCTGCAGAATAAAGCTGCGTATTTTTTTCTCGCTTTCAAGAACAGCGGCTTCAAGCTTCTTTCTTTCTGTAATGTCTCTTGCAATGGCAAATAGGTGCG
>JBDSLR010000021.1:0-256361 GCA_039916305.1 Chitinophagaceae bacterium
ATACAGCTTATAGTCTTCGCAATTTCCAGGCTGCCAAGTATCCAGCCACCAACCCGCAGGCAAGATTTACCTTTTATGGTTATGGTGGCTTGGTGGGTACCTGGATATACGCCTATGATACCGGGCACGTGGTGCATAATGTTGACAGTTCTTTCTATGCAGGACATGGCAATTATGCCACCTACGTCAGCAACCCTAATTTGTACGAGTGGTTGCTCGGCAACAGCAGGCAGCCGGTTGGCAATATAGCCGCAAGGGTTGCTGCGCCGCAAACACTGACGCAGACAGGAACCGTATCACCAACTGTAACAACTAATGCAGTTACCAGCGGTTTTGAGGTAACCATGTCCGTTAGTCCCAACCCGGTACCCCGCGGCCAGTTGGCAAGAATTCAGATTAACAGCAATTATGCGGCAGCGGTTTCTTTACAGGTAATCAACAGCTACGGCAATGTTATCAGCACCCAAAAGCTGAATTTATATCCTGGCATAAA
Source organism: Chitinophagaceae bacterium (assembly GCA_039916305.1). GTDB lineage: Bacteria > Bacteroidota > Bacteroidia > Chitinophagales > Chitinophagaceae > JACMLD01. The sequence goes on from JBDSLR010000021.1 coordinate 494, forward strand.
CAGCAGTACTATTAACACCGCTGCACTGGTACAGGGATTCTATATTGTGCGGGTAATTGGAACAGACAAACCGGTAAACATCAAGCTACTGGTAGAATAAAAAATACAGGAATGATTATTTAAAAAGGATCCATTAACGGGTCCTTTTTTTTGGCTTGTGTAAAACGGTAATAATGGCAAAAATAGTTGGTGATTTTTTGGTTTAAAACGCTTTAATTAGTGTAGTCAGTCTGAAGAGGAAGAAGGCCTTTTGTTTTAAATAGCTGCGCTTATCCGGCCGCGCCTTTCAACAACCGCATTACCAGGCAGGTTTTCATTAGCAACAATTCATTTACGGGCTTTTAGAAATTTATGCATAAACAGCAATTTTAATGGCCTTTACCCTATTTTTGCATCCCTGAAAATTAAACAAAGACAACAAAAACGCTTATGAACAAATTGTTTTATGTAGTTCCGGCAATGGGCATTATTGGCCTGTTGTTCACCGCCGTAAGAAGTGCTTGGGTATCTAAACAGGATGCTGGTAACGAACGCATGAAAGAGATTGCGAAATACATAGCGGAAGGTGCTATGGCATTTTTAAAAGCTGAGTACAAAATCCTGTCTTATTTTGTTGTTATTGCTGCCTTATTACTGGGCTTTATGGGCTATTCCAATGCCAATTCTCACTGGACCATCTCCATCGCATTTATTTTCGGCGCTTTTTTTAGCGCCCTGGCAGGATTTATAGGTATGCGTATTGCTACCAAAGCAAATGTGCGTACTGCACATGCTGCAAGAACCAGCCTGAGCAAGGCGCTGGCTGTATCGTTTGGTGGTGGCAGCGTAATGGGCCTGGGTGTTGCCGGTTTAGCGGTTTTGGGTCTTGGCAGCATGTTCATTATCCTGTACATGAATTTTGTATCCGGCTTTCCGGCCGGTACGGAAGAATATAAATTAGCCCTTGAAAAAGCCATTGAAGTATTAACGGGCTTTTCACTGGGCGCTGAGTCCATTGCGCTGTTTGCCCGTGTGGGTGGCGGTATCTATACCAAAGCTGCCGATGTGGGCGCCGACCTGGTGGGTAAAGTAGAAGCTGGTATTCCCGAAGATGACCCCCGTAACCCCGCCACTATTGCAGACAATGTGGGTGATAACGTAGGCGATGTGGCCGGAATGGGTGCCGATTTATTTGGCTCCTATGTAGCTACGGTTTTGGCTACCATGGTACTGGGCCGGGAAACCACTGCCGACGGCGATGCTTTTGGCGGTCTGTCGCCCATCCTGCTTCCGATGCTGATTGCAGCATTGGGTATTGTCTTTTCTATTATCGGAACCTTCTTTGTACGCATTTCAGAATCCGCAGGTAATAGTACTTCTGCAGTACAAAAAGCTTTGAATATGGGTAACTGGGGCTCTATTATTTTAACGGCAGTGGGCTGCTATTTCCTGGTTAATTACTTGTTGCCCGATACCATGACCCTGCGTGGTCATGCATTTACAAAAGGCGGTGTTTACGGCGCCATCATTGTTGGCCTTGCAGTTGGTACCTTAATGAGCATGATTACCGAATATTATACTGCCATGGGCAAACGCCCCGTGAAGAGTATTATACGTCAGTCATCAACCGGTCATGCCACCAATATCATTGGTGGATTGGCCATGGGTATGGAAAGTACTTTTCTCCCCATACTCGTACTGGCTTCAGGTATTTATTTGTCATTCTGGTGCGCTGGTTTATATGGGGTAGCTATTGCAGCCGCAGGTATGATGGCAACTACTGCCATGCAGTTAGCCATTGATGCATTTGGCCCTATTGCAGACAATGCCGGCGGTATTGCTGAGATGAGTGAATTGCCCAAAGATGTGCGTGAGAAAACAGATATCCTGGATGCCGTAGGCAATACAACGGCTGCTACCGGTAAAGGTTTCGCCATCGCTTCAGCCGCTCTTACCGCACTGGCGCTTTTTGCCGCTTTTGTTGGTATTTCCGGTATCAGCGGTATCGATATTTATAAAGCCCCCGTCTTAGCCGGTCTGTTTATCGGCGCCATGATACCATTTATTTTTTCATCACTGGCCATACGCGCAGTAGGCGAAGCCGCCATGGCGATGGTAGAAGAAGTACGCCGCCAGTTCCGTACCATTCCGGGCATCATGGAAGGGACCGGCAAACCGGAATACGATAAATGCGTAGCAATCTCTACGGACGCTTCCATTAAAAAAATGATGTTGCCCGGTGCCATCACTATTCTTTCCCCGCTAATCATTGGTTTTGCTTTTGGGCCTGAAGTACTGGGCGGTTTCCTGGCAGGTGCAACCGTGAGCGGCGTTCTAATGGGTATGTTCCAGAACAATGCAGGTGGTGCGTGGGACAATGCCAAGAAGTCTTTTGAAAAAGGAGTAGAAATAAACGGCCAGATTTATTACAAAGGTTCAGACCCGCACAAAGCATCTGTAACAGGTGATACCGTGGGTGATCCTTTTAAAGATACTTCAGGTCCTTCTATGAATATCTTAATTAAACTGATGTCCATCGTTTCATTGGTTATTGCTCCAACACTTGCTGTAATGCATCATACAGATGTTACCGCAGCTCTTACAAAAGAAAAGAGGATAGAAATGAAAATTACAGCAGATAATAAAGCCGGTAATGAGGAAGTTAAAATTTCTATGAATGGAAATGACCCAAAAGATGAATTAAAAAAACTGGTTGATGCACTGAAAGCAGATAACATGGATGTTAATGGAAATCTTTCGGTAGAATTAAAAAATGGCGATTTACTGATAAATGGGAAAAAGCAACCGGCTGAAATACTGCAAAAATATAGTCAGTATTTAGGTGAAAAAAAAGATTTGAATTTTTCTATTAATATAGAGGAGAAATAATATATTCGCATTGCATTAATTAGGTACATAATACCGATAAGCCCGTTGTTTCTACATCGGGCTTATTTTTTGCCCGTCCACAATCACCGGTGTCCCGATTATCACATTACAGGCTGTATCTTCTACTTCTAACCCTGCGCCCGGTATTTCCATATGCAACATTTCCGCTGTTAAGGCGACCTTAAAAAGATTCGAATCTACCACCCGTGGAAAAAATATCCTTTTCGATTACGAAAATAATCGTATTTTAGTACAAAGTAATAAGTATGCCGGCAGCTAAATATGTAAAGCCTACTGAAGGTGAATTAGAAATTCTCCGGGTAATCTGGGACAAGGGATTAGCCAGTGTGCGGGATGTACATGAAGAACTGGCCAAAACCAAAGAAGTGGGTTATACCACCACGCTTAAATTGATGCAGATAATGAATGAGAAAGGTTTGGTGAAACGGGACAAATCTGCAAGGGCACATTTTTATACCGCTGTGGTAAGTAAAGAAAAAACGCAGAAACACCTGGTAGGCAGAATGATTGACGGATTGTTTGGAGGATCGCCCGGCCAGCTTGTAATGCAGGCACTGGGCAACTACAAAGCCAGTGAAGAAGAAATTGAGGAGATTCAGCAACTGCTCAATAACCTGAAAAAATAACCAACATGTCTTTTCTTGCAGCATCCCCTTTCCTGAAAGCATTGGGTTGGGCCCTGGTAAACAGCCTATGGCAATTTGCTGTTTGCTGGCTTATTTACCGTGCACTCACTGCATCGCTTCAAAAACTTACCGCAGCAGCCAGGCATACCATTGCATTGTGCCTGCTTTTTACCGGCACTGTTTCCTTTGTTGCCAGTCTGTGCTGGAAATATTCCAACAATGAAACCGCCCATGGCGAATCGTATTCCATCCTTTTTTCGGCCAGCAGCCCCTACTACAGTTTATGGCAAACCACAAATAATACAATAGATGTACTGATGCCTTACTGGTCACTGCTGTATATTATTTCAGTGATTTTTCTTTTTATAAAATTTTGCTCATTTGTACAGCATGCAGGCAACCTGCAAAAAAATGGCACCAGCAAAATGAATGCGGTGTGGCGCACCTATGTAAAGACAATTGCGGCCCAACTGGGTATACAAAGAGAAGTAAAGGCGTTACTCTCTGTACATATTGATACGCCACAGGTAATTGGTTTTCTTAAACCGGTGATACTGTTGCCGGCAGCCTGCCTTATTAATTTAAGTGCCGGGCAATTGGAAGCTGTGCTATTACACGAGCTCGTTCACATTAAACGAAATGATTATTTTATTAACCTGTTTGTTACTACCGTAGAAATTCTTTTCTTTTTTAACCCGTTTGTAAAGCAAATGACGGCGGGCATCCGGAAAGAAAGAGAATACAGCTGCGATGATATGGTGATACAATTCCGCTACCATCCCCATAATTATGCGTCTGCTTTGCTTACACTTGAAAAAAGCAGGGTAATGCCGATCACCTATGGCATTGCCGCGGGCGGTAAAAACCAGCAACAGTTGTTAACCCGTATCGAACGCATCATGGGTATAAAAAATAAACAAACCAGCCGCTACCGGTTTGCAGCTTCCCTGCTGGCATTGCTCTTACTGGCCTTTATCGCGGGCATTACCCCGGCAAAGCTGGCGGTTGACAAATTTGAAGGGGGCGGCCTTACCCTTGCTGATAACAATATTACTGCCCTGCAATACAATGATGAAGACAAAACCGGCATAATCAATCCTGGTAAACCTGCTGCGTTGCCCGGCGAAGACAAAAAAATAAAAATAGGCATTATCACGCCCGGTTCATCTCCGGCGGGCAATGACGACACGGTCACCCAACCAGTAATTTTTGCCTTGGCAGATGGTACAGAGGACGAATCAGCAACTGATAACATACAAACTGCTGCCCGGCAGGAAACAATAGATTTCTCTTTACAGCAAAAAGACGCGACCCCCATACCAGCTGAAATACCCGAAGCGGTAGCCGAACCTTATATACCTGCCAATAGTTTTTCTTTTCAGCTGATACAGGACACCGCCAGGCCAAAAATAAAGGGTGAGACCTATAGTGAGCGCACGGCAAAAGAAGGGCTGATAAAGGCGCAAAAGGCGCTGGAGCAGATTAACTGGCAGAAGATTGAAAAACAGTTGAAATACAGCCGCCAGGAAATGGCAAAATTGAAAAAAGAAATCACCCTGCAGCTGCAAAACATGAACTGGCAAAAAATAAGCAATGAAGTGCGCGGCCAGTTAAGCCAGGAACAGCTGGATAAGCTGCAACAGACGCTCAACCAGGGTCAATCTATACAGCTATACCGCCAGAGTGAGGCTTATAACGAAGCTATACAAAGACAAATGGCTGAACAGGACCAGCTGATGAAAGAGGCCGAACAACGGATGCAGGACAGCAAAAAAGCTGCAGATCTGCAGCAAAAGAAGCTGGAGCAGGAAATGAAAAAAAGAAGAATTATTTACATTTAACCTGCTTACGGAGACATCTTTACAACGTCCTTGCTTGCCGGTTAACTTCTCATTTACAATTACCAGGCAAGCTAATTTTCCGTGCGCTGGGCAGCACAACCGCCGGTCCGCTGATTTTCCCCAATCGGGAGCCGCCCTGATTTGATGCGAATGTTAATATACATTTTTGTATTTATTCTCCTACATTCGTGCTCTTTATAAATACAGTATGAAATTAGAATTGCTTGATTTTATAGAACTTGATAATTATCCTTCCGGCTCAGGAATTGAATTTTATGACGACAAAATTTATATTGTTGGTGATGACAGCCGCGATCTGCTGGTGATGAGTAAAAAATGGAACAAGCCAACCCTTATCAATCTTTTTGATACACAGGATAAAAAAATACCGAAATCAGTTAAATCGGACCTGGAGGCCATGACGGTTTTATCGGTGGAGAAAAAACCCCACCTGCTTATTATCGGTTCAGGCGCTACAGATAAAAGAAATAAGGCGCTGCTGCTGAACCTGAAAAACAATGCCAAAAAATGGATCGACCTGACTGTTTTTTATAACCGCATTACAGCAACTGGTATACCTGTTTTAAATATAGAAGGCATTGCAGAAGTTAATGATTACCTGGTGATGGTTAACCGTGGCAACAGCACTCATCCTAACAATCATCTTATCATTACCAAATCGGATTTCTGGAAAGACCAGGAAAAAGCCAGCTTACAAACCATTGTGGTGGATTTTGAAAATGTGAACCCGCCCGCGGGCCTTAACCTCGGTATTTCAGGGCTCACCTATTCTGACAAGCACGAAGATTTATTCCTCACCATTTCTACCGAAGACACGCCCAATGCCATCGATGATGGAAAAATAGGCACTAGTTACCTGGGTGTGATTGAAAATTTATACCGCAAGATTGGCCGTGAGAAAGGGAAAATAAAAATGAATCATTTAATTGATCTGCCTGCTGCCAACAAACAGTTTGAGGGCTTTAAAATTGAATCTGTTTGTGTGCAGTCAAGCAAAGATCACAGTATAAAATTACAGCTGGTAGCAGATAACGATAAAGATAAAACCCACTTATTTAAAGTTGGGTTATCCTGGGGATAGTATCCTGAATAGTGAGCGTCAGCCCTGAAGCAATTCTGCAATCTGTATGTTACGAAAGTTTTGTCGCTTACCGTATTATGTCATTGCTCGTTCAGCACAAAAAACTCCTGCTCCAGTGTAAGTGAATTTGCATACAGCAGATCAATAAAGCCATCACCCCATTTTGCATAATAAGGCATAAAATTTTCTATGCGTTCCTGCAGGCTGTTCATCGGAAACAACACTGCTTTTACAGCCTGTATCTGGTGCAACTGGTCTTTGTATTTTCTTTTTTCTGCCCGCAGCATTTTTTTCTCCAGTTCATACAATGGCCGGGTTGCTTTTGCCCTTAATGCTTCTATATGCTGTTCCAATGTACTGTCTATATTCCCTGCTTTTAGTTTTAGCTGTCCGTAAAACTTCTTCACTTCTTCCAGCTCATGTTCCAGTTGCAGGGTACCTGATTTATTATGGGTGGCCAGCCTTGTCAGCAATTCCTGCTCGGGTTTAAAAAAATCAAACACGCAAAAACCAAGGCGCTTGATTTTTTCCTCCCATCGTTTTTCAACAATCAGAAATGAATTGCGCAATACCAGCATGGGGTAAAGTACTTTGTAATGTTCAAATATGTTTTTTAGTTCCAGCCAATAAGCCAGCTCTCCCCCGCCGCCAACAAATAAAATATTGGGCAATATCGTTTCCTGGAAAATACCACGCAGTATTACATTCGGGCTAAACCGCCCGGGGTGGTCATTCAGTTCCTGTTGCAGGGCCTGCTTTGTAAAGCGGATATTCTTACCTACCACCTGCCATTCATCTCCGTCCTTTTCTATCCGTTCCCGGATATCATCTTTTAAATAAAATAAATTTATCGCCCTGGGATTAGCTTGTACTTTATAATGCGCAGATAAAGCAGCAATGGTTTCCGTGGCAATGCCGGAAGACGTCTGGTTCAGCAAATCATCTTCAAAAATGGGCAACAGGAGTTTTTTAAAGCCAGCATTATCCGGCAGTAATACCACCAGCCCAAAGCGCGCAAACAGTGCATCAATCAATTTAAAAGTGGCCGTTTGTATGTCCGGGCTATTCAGGTAACAATCTTTAAGTAATTGCACCAGCGCTTTACCATGAGGCTGCACGGATAGCTCGCCGTCAATACGCGCAATAATTTTTTCCAGCCCTGTCGTATGCATCCTGCCCACAGCGCCCGTTTGCTTTGTATCCCAAACAATTTTTTCATTGTTTAACCAGATGTTGCCCAGCTCATCCAAATCTGCATCTTCACTGCCCATGTAAAAAACAGGTACAAAATTATATTGCGGTAATTGTTCTTTAAAAGAAGCTGCCAGCTTTATAACATGCAGGATCTTATATATAAAGTACAGGGTGCCGGTAAATATCACCGGCTGGTGAGCAGTAGTGATGGTAAAGCAATTTTCATTGACCAGTAACCGGATATTCTCCCGCACTGCTACGCTTGCCGGCATACCGGCATACTGTTTTTCCAGTTCAGCCACCAGCACGGCGCGGTGATGGGGAAATTGCTGTCTTGCAGCAATGGCGGCCTTAACACCGTCAATCGTTACAGTATGCTTGTAAAAAGGTGCAATGTTTTTATGAGCCTGCAGGTAATCAGTAATAATTGGAGAAAAATAGCCTGTATCGCTGTATGGTAAACGGGTGGAAGAGCAGTTCATCATTATAGAAAAAGTATAATACGCTTTACAAAAAAAACAGGTTTATGTTCTCCCGATAGCTAAGGGAACAAGAAGAAAAAGAGTTAAAGGGATTATAGCAAAATATTATTACTGAACAAAATCGAAGGATTGAGCTTACAACCCTTTCTCCGTCAGCCTCCTTTTCTTTTTCCCTCTTATACCACTTTGTTCCTTTTCTCTTAGTTAATGCTGCGCCTACTTTAATGAATATGCCACCACTGAATTTTTATAAAAAGTGGGTACATACACAATCCTGTTTTTGGCATCATAACCTATATCTGCAGTGCTGCTTTTCTGTTCACGCGTATCTAATAAAAGCTGCGTTTTACCATCTCCCTTAACATAATAAATCACACCGCCCCAAACCGATACCAGGAATTCATTGCCAGTCACCTGCTCTATTCCGTCTGTTGCAGGTTCCATGCCCTCCGCTACTTTTACCGCTTTTTTATCAGCTGCTATTTTATAGAGCGTGCCTGCCGCTACTGCGTATACATCGTCGCCCACCGCCAGCACACCATTGAGGCCTTTATAGTCTTCTACAAACAAAACCAGCTTATCGCCATCCAGGAAATATATTTTCCCGGCTTTTGAATCAGTAACATACACTCTTCCTTTTTTATTAACGGACACATCATTCAGTCCTAAAGCCCCATCCAGCGGGATACGTTTTGTAATAGTCGATTTTTCAATATCAATAACAACCAGGTTGTCTACATCCGCCACATACAGGTTATTTTTGTACTTGCCCATTCCTTTGGGGGCATTAAGGCCGGTTACCCAGTCTGCATTAATTATTTTTCCATCCAGTCCAACTTTGCCTATAGAACCCTTACTATCTTTTTCCCAGGGCTGTCCTTCAATATTGGATACATATAAAAGTTTTGCACCGGCATCAAACAAAACAGATTCCGGTACTTTCAGCAAGGTATCTGTTTGCCATAATTTCACCAGGGCATGCTCCTGGGCTACAGAACGCTGCGCGGTGGTGCAGCAAATAATAAGAGCTATAAAGAATGATAATTTCTTGTTCATACAGCAAGGTTTTATTTTTAGAATTAATAAAGGTCTTTTACAAACGGGTCAAATACGCGGATACAGCATGCACATGTATATTTATGAATAAGTGGCCGCACCTGAAATTTGTAGGCAGTTACCCAAAACGCTCCACTGTAAACGGTTTCATATCCATACTCAGCGGTTGTTCATTTACAATTTCGCTCACTATCTTTCCGGTTCCTGCACCCAAACTTAATCCCAGCATAGAATGGCCGGTAGCCACCACTACGTTCTTCCAGTTTTTAACACGTCCAATATAAGGCAATCCATCGGCAGAACAAGGGCGGTAACCATACCATATTTTATCCGCTGCCGGCATAGGTATATCAAAGTCAGGAAAAAAGCGCTTCACCGCATCCAATATGCCCTGAACACGGTTCATCCGCGGGGGTGTATTGGTTGAAGTAATTTCCATGGTTCCCCCAAACCGGATTTTATTTCCATCCATCGGCGTTACGGCTGTTCTGCCTTCCACCAGTATGGCAGGATGGTTTATTTTATACGGCGAGTCTTCCAGTGTAACGGAATAGCCCCTGCCCGGCATCAGCGGTATTTTGGTTTGCAGGAGAGCGGCCACCTCCCTGCTCCATGAGCCGGTAGCAATAACAACAGTGTCTGCCTCATATACATTTTTACGGGTCATTACTTTTTTTATTACAGCATTGTCTTTTTCAAAATTAATTACCTCTTCACCACTGATTAATTGTACGCCCCGCTGTTGCAATAAAGCAATCAGCCCCTGCATTAATTTATTGGGATACAAATGCGCATCGCATTTAAAATAAATTGCGCCTATGCCGTTGATGTTAATTGCCGGCTCCAGCTTTTTCAATTCATCATAGTTCAGCAGATCTACATCCAGCCCCAGCGCCTTTCCTTTTTCAACTGTATGCATGGCATGCGCTGCTACTTTTTCTGTTTGAAATATTTCCAGCAGCCCTTTGTGCTCGTAAGAAAAATTGAACGACGGTATAGCAGCCCATTGCTCATATTCGTACTGGCTGATGATGGCAATATCCCTTAACGGAACCGCCGCCTTTTCTACTTTTTCCGGCGTGGCACTTCGCATAAATTTCAGTCCCCAGTCAATCAGCGCGCCATTTAACCGTGGCTGCACATAAAAAGGACTTTTTGAATTGAACATCCATTTCAGACCTTGTTTCACAATGCCAGGTGTGGCCATGGGTATAAAGTGACTGGGACAAACATATCCTGCATTGCCATAGGAACAGTTATGCAGGAAATCTTCTTTGTCAAGCACTGTAACCTCCCAACCACTCTGGTTTAAATAATAAGCTGAGCTGAGGCCCATAATACCGCCACCGATTACAACTGCTTTCATCCAAAAATTTTTATTTGCAAAGTGCAAATATACCCTGATCCGGGCAGGTTTATTAACTGCGATTAACCCGTAGCTAACTGCTTTTATCCAATCGTTGCCTGGCTGTATTATTTGCCATTACGGTTACAGTAGAAAAAAAATAGCCGGCTTTTATAGCCTGCTATTGTGTATTTTTTACTCCAGTAAATCGTTGTTCAGAACATTTCCCTCTTTAATCGGCTTCTACATATACAGTTTGTTTTAGGCGGATAGGAACTGGTTTCTCCAGCCGGATGGCGGGCGACCAGGAGGGCAGCGCCTCAAACCTTTCAATGATCAGGTTATTCATTTCGTTGGTGGCGCCCTTCAGTACTTTTGGCAATATAATTTTGCCTTCTTTTGTTACAATGTACTCAACCGTAATAAATGCTTTCTTTAGCGCTGGTGGCAGCATGGGTACCAAATCTTTTGACAGATTATCCAGGAATTGTTGAAAGGCTTCCGTTCCGCCAGGAAAAACCGGCAGTTTATTAACTGAATTATTCAATTCAGTTTCATCAAATTTAACAGGTGTGGCCTCACGGCGTTTTACTGTTTTAATTTCCGGCTTTATTTCTTCTGGAAGCTTTACATCTTCTCCAAATACATACTCCCCTTTTTCATTGACCATAATAACAGGCAGTCTCTTGTACCTGTCAAAAAAGTAGAAAACCTGTTTCAATTTTTCTGACATCTCTTTGTACTCCGGAAAATCCCTTACATACTTGGCCAGGTAATCATTGCTCCGCGGGCTCTTGTAAGCAACGGGGAAAATATGAACAGGAATAAAATCTTCGCCCATGTTTTTAGCCTGGGTGGCCAGTATGTACAATTCTTCTATCTGTGTATCTGTAATGGGTATGCAGCCTGTGGTTACGCAGCTGCCATGAATGTAAATATCACCTCCGGGCTGTAAAGAATCACTGAGCATGCGGTCTGACGCATTTGGGTAGTTTAAACCCAGCGAAAGATGGTAGTTGCTCCGGGGATTAAATTCATTGATGTAATAAAATCCTTCCGGTACCTGGTAATCGCCTGCCATTCTTTTAGGCCCCAGCGTGCCTGCCAATGCACACACTTTATAGGTCTTGAATAACTTAAAAGCGTCGTTTTTTTCCTGTTTCACCCAAACTTCCAGCTGGCTATCATACTTAAAAGATCGGATATAAAGGTATTTGGCAGGCCAAACCAGCTTTTTTTCCCCGAATTGCTTTATAAGGGTGTCTTCCTTGCGCTTCAGGGCCTCGTTAAATACCGGGAATGAGCGTTGGTAATTAACGAAATCGAAGGTTGGTGCGGCGGTCTGCGCGCCGGCAAAGCTGAAAATACCTATAAATAGTAAAAAAACTGCAAATCTTATCATAGCCATAGCATGTCTTTCATAAAACGGATATAAGTAGAAATTATTACCGCCTGCCTAAAGCACAGCGTTAAAATTAGTACAAACAGCTGGCAATAATCAATCCAAGCTATCCACGGGTGTGGAAAAGCCAATGCTGTCTTATTTGGCAGACTTTAGCTGCGGTTTAGCCATCAGGCACGCGCTGTGTGGGCCCGCCTACTGCATAAAATGCTCAGGTTAAACGGTTGCGAAAGAATAATGGCGGCATTTTAAAAGTATTAAGGATCCAGGGGGCCAGGAACTCAAAACTATGGGTTGCATTCAAGCCCATCATCTCTTAAAGATTCCCCCTCAATTCCTGTTCCTGCTCGATGGCTTCAAACAAAGCTTTAAAATTGCCTTTTCCAAAGCTCCTGGCTCCTTTTCGCTGAATTATTTCAAAAAACAGCGTCGGCCGGTCCTCCACTGGTTTGGTAAATATTTGGAGGAGATAACCTTCCTCATCACGGTCAACCAATATGCCCAACTCTTTTAAAGGCGCCAGGTCCTCGTCAATATGGCCTACCCGCGCCAGCAAATCATCATAATAAGAAGAGGGCACTTTCAAAAATTCTACGCCACGGCTTTGCAGGTCCGTCACTGTTTCAACAATATTATTGGTGGCCATCGCCACGTGCTGGCATCCCTCGCCGCCGTAAAAATCAAGGTATTCTTCTACCTGGCTTTTTTTCTTTCCTGCTGCCGGCTCATTAATGGGGAATTTTACAAAACCGTTTCCATTGCTCATAACCTTACTCATCAGCGCAGAATATTCGGTAGAAATATCATTGTCATCAAAACTCAGGATATTACGAAACCCCATCACATCTTCATAAAATTTTACCCAGGGGTTCATCTGGTTCCAGCCTACATTACCCACGCAATGATCCACATATAACAGGCCTGTGGAAGGCGGGTTATAAGCGCTTATCCATGGACGGTACCCCGGCAAAAAAACACCATGATAGTTTTTTCTTTCAACAAAAAGGTGCACGGTATCGCCGTAGGTATGGATACCGCTCAGCACCACTTCGCCATTATCATCTTTTAGTGTTTGCGGTGCCATGTATTCTTTTGCTCCCCTGCTGCTGGTTTCTTTCCAGGCGCTTGCAGCGTCTTCTACTTTTAAAGCCAGCACTTTTACACCGTCGCCATGTTTGTAAATATGATCGGCTATGGCATTACCGCTGCGCAACGGGGTAGTGAACACAAACGTGAGCTTGTTTTGCCGCACTGCATAACTGGCTTTGTCTTTTACGCCTGTTTCAGGTCCCGCATAGGCAAGTCCCTGGAAGCCAAAAGCAGTTTTATAAAAATGGGCAGCCTGTTTGGCATTGCCCACATAAAATTCCACGTAATCGGTTCCCTGCAAAGGCAAAAAATCGGCTGAAGCAGGGGGTTGCTGAATAGAATTCTGTATGGCAGACATAATTGTTTTGTTTTGAATTAAGCTATGTATTTCTATTGATAGATGCCGGGCAGCGGGGTACGGCGGGCTACCAGGCAAAGCGGATATTTTGATTTGCCCGATTACTTTACATGCACACGAAACAGTGGGTCACCCGCTCTTCCGCCTTGCTGAGCGCGGGGAATTTCCGTGGGCTGTCCATCGCCATTGACTTCACCAGCAAACAGTAACTGAACCGCTTGTCTGCAAATACTTTATGTGGATAATCTGGCCGCATATTTTGTTCAGCTGCCCTGGTTAGCTATCCGGCACGGGGCAGAACGTAAAGGTAAAAATTTACATGAAACAGGCAGGGATAGTTTCTGCACTATCGGCCCGCTTGCCTTATTTTTACCAACTAAATAACACGTATGCAAAAAATAGGGATACTGGGTGGCGGTCAGCTGGGAAGAATGTTATTACAGGCCGCAGTTAATTACCCGGTAGAGACATTTGTACTGGAAAATGATCCCGATTGCCCGGCAGCCCACCTTTGCCATCATTTTACAAAAGGTGATATCCGGAATTTTGATGATGTCTACAATTTTGGAAAAGGACTGGATGCCATTACCATTGAAATTGAAAGTGTAAACGAAGACGCGCTGGAGAAACTGGAAAGCGAAGGGGTAAAAGTTTTTCCCAAACCGGCTGCGTTGCGCATCATCAAAAATAAAATTCTGCAAAAACAATTTTACAAAGAACACCAGCTGCCTACCGCTGCTTTTGTAATTACCCAGAATTTGCATGAACTGAATAATCATATAAACTTTTTACCGGCTGTTCATAAAATAGCCATGGGTGGGTATGATGGACGCGGCGTGCAGGTCATCAGTAAAAAAGATGAAATCAGCAAAGGATTTGATGCGCCCGCCATCCTGGAAAAAATGGTGGAGATACAAAAGGAAATAGCGCAGATTGTAGCCATTAATGAAAAAGGCGAAGCTGCCCTCTACCCTGCTGTGGACATGATTTTTAACAAAGATCTCAATTTGCTGGACTACCAGATTAGCCCCGCCGATATACCTCAGAAAGCAGCCTGGAAAATAGAAGCCATTGCCGTATCGCTGGTAAAAAGCCTTAAAAGTCCCGGCATTTTTGCAGTAGAATTCTTTATTGACCGCAATGGTGATGTATTTGTGAATGAAACCGCTCCCCGCGTACACAACAGCGGTCACCACACTATAGAAGGCAATTACAGCTCCCAGTTTGATATGCTCTGGCGCATAATGCTTGGTTATCCGCTGGGTAATACGGATCATATTTTACCGGCGGCCATCGTAAACCTGCTGGGCGCAGAAGGTTTTGAAGGCGATGCGAAATATGATGGCATTCATGAAGTGCTGGGTATGGACAATGTATTTGTACATATTTATGGTAAGAAGACTACCAGGGGTGGTCGTAAGATGGGGCATATTACGATCCTTAGCAATGAAAAACAAGAACTCACGCATAAGGCGCATACTATCAGGCGGACGATTAAAGTAATTGCATAATGGCTGATTGCTGATTGCTGGATTTTGAGATTTTGAGATTTGAATGGTTGCAGCACTAAAAAATCTCAAAATTCCCATATCTCAAAAGCAGCAATTATTTATGGTGTTAGCTTACTGGTCAGCCGCTTCAATTCTATCTCTGAAGACTTTGATGCATAACTCAGGTTGATAAGGCTAAATGCAGCAGTGGTAAAACCTTGTTGTGCGAGGGTGATGTCCACAATGGTTGCCTGGCGCAATTGAAAACGTTGCAATACCAGGTCAAGCAGTTTTTGTGAGAGCTCAAGTGTCCTTTGGGCCGTATCCAGCTGCACGAGTGATGAGGCATATGCCTGGTACGTTCTTACTGCATTGGAACTGTAATCGCGCACAATAATATCTTTCTGTAATCCCGCATTTCGGGTATTAATGCCTGCTATCCGCTGCTGGCGCTTAAAAATAGAACCATTGTAAATAGGGATAATAAAATTACCGCCTATAAACGGGCCATTGCTCTGGTTCAGCAAGGTTTGCCCGGCCGATGTCTGGTTGCGGTTATAATTATATCCTGCGTTGAGCCGCACCGTGGGGTAACGTTGCGCAGCTGTTTCCTTCTCTATTAATTCATTGATGCGGATTTGATCGTTTGCCGCAATTACGTCGGGGTTGGTACTGAGGTTATCCAAAATGGTTCCCAGCACAATACCGCGGTCAACCAATATAGTATCACTGATGGTCACGGTAGAATCAGGCCGTAGCGTAAGCAAGCTGAGCAAACCGGTCTTTGCCTGGTCAATGACCAGTTGCTGCTGCACCTTTGATTGTTGCAAGTTATTCAAATCCAACTGGCTCTGGAATAAATCGGCATTATTGGCAAGGCCAACGCTCTGCTGCGCCTTTATAATCTGCAGTCTTTTTTCTGCTACGTCGATAGACTGAACAAAAGTTTTTAAATAATTCTGCTGGCGTACCACATCATAGTAGCTGGTCATGACTGCCGCTATCACATTTTGTATTTGCGAATTGACATATTGCTGGCTTTGCTTTTCCAGTTCTGCCAGCCGTTTTTTTGTTGCAGCCACCCGCATGCCATTGTACAGCAAAATACTGCCCGATACACCGGACGTTAACTGGTTTGATGTGGCGCCATTGCTTTTAATGGAATAGATAGAATCTGCGCCGGTGGCCGTTCTGCGGTTAATGGTCTGGTTAATATTCACAGACTGCTCATTATCGTTTCCCGTGGCGGTTACAACGGGCAATCCTCCGGCTATGCCAACATAATTATTAATATCGGCTATTTGCTGGTTGTTTCTCACCAACTGTATATCCAGGCTATTTCTAAGTGCTATACTAACAGCATCCTGTAAACGCAGGGGCTGCGCCATCGCTGCCGCATAAATATTCACCAGTAATAAAGAAAAAAATAGCCGCTTCATATAACACGAATTAATGCGAATAAAACAAGTAAACACGATAAATCAGCTTACTCAGTAATGTTTGTCTGGTGTACTTTATGCTTGCCGGATATATACGTGTATACGGCCGGTATTACCAGCAACGTTAATATCAGTGAAAACATAATGCCGCAAACCACCACAATACCCAGGGGTATACGGCTGGTAGAAGCAGCACCCAAACTTAATGCAATGGGCAATGCGCCAAAAGAGGTTGCCAGGCTGGTCATTAAAATGGGACGCAAGCGCTGTGCGGCCGCTTCTACCACCGCATCCATTTTAGACAAACCGATTTCCCGTTTCTTATTGGCAAATTCCACAATAAGAATACCATTTTTTGTCACCAGCCCAATCAGCATAATCATACCAATTTCAGAAAATATATTCAGGGTTTGGTTAAATGCCCACAGGCTTAACAAAGCGCCTGCCAGTGCCAGTGGCACGGTAAGCATAATGGTAAAGGGGTCAAAGAAACTTTCAAACTGCGCGGCCAGTACCAGGTAGATTAAAATAAGGGCCAGCCCAAAAGCAAACAAAATATTGGAAGAACTTTCTACGTAATCACGCGACGGACCGGAGAGTGATGTTTGGAAACTTTCATCAAGCAACCTGTCAGAAATGGCCTGCATGGCTTTAATACCATCGCCAATGGTTTGCCCTTCTGATAGTGAAGCCGAGATGGTAGCTGCTTTATAGCGGTTAAAGTGGTAGAGGGTGGAAGGGCTGCTGCTGGTCTCCATGTGCACTACTGCATTTAACGGAATGTTTTCTCCCTTGCTGTTTCTTACATACAGTCTTTCTATATCCAGTGGTTTGTTCCTGTCTGTGCGTTCTACCTGGGCTATTACCTGGTATTGGTAACCATTCTGAATAAAGTAAGCCAGCCTGCCACCGCTGAAGGCCGACTGCATTGCGGATACAACGTCCTGGGTGGACAGGCCCAGATCTTTTATCTTCATGCGGTCCAGTGTAATCTGCACCTCAGGTTTATTAAATTTCAGGTTTACATCCGAGTTGGAAAAAGTCTTGTCTTTTCTCACCTCTTCCAGGAATTTTGGAATGATTTCTTTCAGCTTATTAAAATCCTGGTTTTGCAGAATAAATGATACAGGGAGGCCGCCGCGTGAGCCGGCACCAACAGAAATGGTTTGTTCCTGCACTGCAAAAATGCGGGTATCATTAAAACGGACAAGTTTTCGCTGCAAATCATTGGCAATATCTGCCTGGCTGCGCTTTCTTAGTGCGGGCTTTATCAGCGCCAGTCTTGGTTGCGTGCTGTTTACGCTGCCACCACCACCGCCACCACCACCTGGCGTACGTGTAAACACAAAATCCCGTTCGGCTACCGAATCATACAAATAGTTGGTGATTTTATCAGCATACTGCTGCATATAATTAAAGCTGGTACCCTCAGCCGCAGTAACTGTAAAACGAACGCTGCTACGGTCTTCCAGGGGTGCAATCTCACTTTTCAAATTGGTGATGGTAAGCCAGATAATTAATGCACAAACGCCAATAATTACCCAGGAAAGCCACCTTATTTTCATGAAGCCCAGCAGCAGGCGTTTGTAACCACTTTCCATACCAGTAAAAAAGGGTTCTGTTTTTTTGTAAAACCATCCATGCTGGGTATTCTTTGTAGTAAGAAATACATTCAGTACGGGCGTTATGGTAAGCGAAACAAATGCAGAAATCAATACAGCCGCTGCCAGTACTACTCCAAATTCACGAAACAGCCTGCCCACAAATCCTTCCAGGAAAATAACCGGTAAAAAAACAATCGCCAGGGTAATAGAAGTTGAAATGATGGCGAAGAATATTTCTTTACTGCCTTCCAGCGCTGCTTTGCGGATGGGCATGCCTTCTTCCAGCTTGCGAAAAATGTTTTCCGTTACCACTATGCCATCATCCACCACCAGGCCGGTTGCCAGCACAATGCCCAGCAGCGTTAGTACATTGATTGAAAACCCGGATATATACATGATAAAGAAAGTAGCAATCAGCGAGATGGGAATATCTATGAGCGGGCGGACTGCTATCAGCCAGTTGCGGAAGAAAAAGAAAATTACCAGTACCACCAGTATAAAAGCAATAACCAGGGTCTCTTTTACCTCGGAAAGTGAGTTACGAATGTTCTGCGTATTGTCTATCAGTACATTCATCTCAATATCAGACTTGTTCGATTTTTTTATCTGTTCATATCTTTTATAAAACTCATCTGCTATCTCTATATTATTGGCGCCGGGCTGGGGAATAATGGCCAGTCCTACTGCGTTTACACCGTTGTACTTCCAGCTTTGCTCCAGCGTTTCGGGGCCAAGCTCTACTTTTGATACATCACTGAGTCTTACAATGCCGGTACTGTCTTCACGTATAATCAGATCACGAAATTGCTTTTCTGAGGTAAGCCTGCCTAAAGTGCGTATAAGCATCTCCGTATTATCGCCATAAATCTTACCCGGTGGCAGTTCCACGTTTTCACTGTTAAGTGCCGTACGGATGTCTGTAAAAGCTACTCCGTACGCGTTCATCTTATCGGGGTTAAGCCACAACCGCATAGCATATCTTTTCTGGCCGAAAATATTAACAGAGCTTACATCATCAATGGTTTGAAACTGTTGCTGCAACACGTTTTCTGCATAATCGCTTAACTCAAGCAGGCTTTTGGTACGGCTTTGCACGGCCAGTATAAGAATAAAATCGCTATTGGCGTCGGCCTTGCTGATAACAGGCGGCGCATCAATATCCTGCGGGAGGCTGCGGGCGGCCTGGCCTACTTTGTCGCGCACATCGCTGGCTGCAGCTTCCAGGTTAACCCCCAGGTTAAATTCGATGGTGATATTGCTGCTGCCCAATGAGCTGGATGAAGTAACAGTGCGGATGCCGGGTATGCCGTTCACCTGTTTTTCCAGGGGCTCGGTTATCTGGCTTTCAATAATATCCGGGTTGGCGCCGGTATAGGAAGTACTTACGCTTATAATGGCGGGGTCAATGGCCGGGTAATCACGCACTGCCAGGAAAGTATAACCCACAATGCCAAACAGGATAATCATCAGGTTCATCACCGTGGCAAGGACCGGGCGCTTTAACGATAGCTCTGAAATATTCATACGTGTAACTGGCTAAAATGGTTATCAGCGCTCGCCGGCGACTGATTTTTTTGAATAAATGTCTATACAGTCAGCACATTGCCTGCTACTACAGTGCTTTGCCTAATTGTTCCAGCGTTTTTACGCTGCGTACTTTTAGGGGCGCTTTAGGTCTGGCAAACAATACGCCTGTTACGACCACACTATCCCCCGGTTCAATGCCGGAAAGGATCTCTACATTATTGCTTTCGCGTATTCCTGTTTTTACATTTACAAATGAAGCGGTACCGCTCCTTACCAGTATCACCTGGCTATTTTTATCGTCTGGTATAATTGAATTGGTGGGAATCATGACCGATTTTTTACTTCCGCCCGCATCTACAAAAACTTTTACAAAAGCGCCGGGGTTGGCCGTACCATCCTGCAAAATGGCCCTTACTTTTATGTTGCGGGTTGAAAGGTTTACCTGCGGCTCGGTAGCAATTACCATGGCTTTTTTTCTTACCTGTTGTGCAGCATCCACTTCCACATCTACCAGGTTGCCCTTCTTTATCATATTGCTGTATTCTTCCGGAATGGTAAAATCAATCTTCACCTGGGAAACCTGCTGAATAGTAACAATAATACTGGAGGCGGTAACAAAAGCACCCGGGCTCACCTGCCTTAAACCAAGTACACCGCTGAATGGTGCACGTATAACCGTTTTGTCTATCAGTGTCTGCGTGTATTGCAGATCTGCTTTAAACCCATTTACCTGGTTCAGTACATTATCATAGTCTGCCTGGTTAAGACCACTTACATCCAGTAGCTTTTTATATCGCTCTTCAGTTTTTTGAGCCAGGTCTAGCTGCACCCTGGTTTTTGATAACTGCGCCTGCAAATCGGCGTCATTAATACGGGCTACTACGGTGCCTTTTGCAATGGAACGGCCTTCCGGTACATTGAGGTAGGTTATGCGACCACTAACTTCAGGATGGAGTTCTACAAATTCATTGGCTACCACGCTGCCATTGGCTTCTACAGTGTTTGAAATACCTTGGGGACTGGCAATAATAACGTCCACAACTGTTGGCGGGGCTTCTTTTGATTTAACAGGCTCGGGTTTGCCTTTGCAGGCAATTGCTGTTATAATCAAAACAACAATACAGTAAGAAGGAACAAATTGTGCCTGCAATCTTTTGTAAAACATGGGTGTGTAAGCAATAGATTATATGAAAAATCAAATATAGAGAGAATTGAAGCTACAATTAGAGAAAACCGCTACTATAGGACAGCCGGAAGCATTAAAAAGCGATTAATAAATACAGGGTCTTGCAAAGCAGCCTGTTTTTGTTAACGTATTGAAATTATACCTGATATTAATTGGCCGCTAATGCAAATTGCCAGCAGGCTGAAACCAAAAAAAGGTTGACTTAACGCCATGGCACTATTTGCCGGATGCTGTTTAAAGCTTCAGGACACCGATGTGTAGTTACGGTTAAGAAGGCTGCATTATCGTTTCACCAATCTCCGCTGCTGCAGCCATCCTTTTTGCGGTGGCAGAATGCCCCAGGATATAAGTCTTAGTTAGGAGGTATTTTTGTTTACATGCATCAGCCAGGGGCCAGCTATATTTTTCAAATAATTCAATCTGCTTTTTTTATGTTTCCTTTGCGCTCAAACACCGCTTCAATATGAACCCCAGCATAGGTATAATAATGGGCAGCGACAGTGATCTGGCTGTTATGCAGGCTGCAGCTGATATTTTAAAAGAGTTTGGAATTTCTTTTGAACTAACGGTGGTATCAGCTCACCGCACTCCCATGCGGATGATTGAATATGCGCGTACGGCAAAAGAGCGCGGATTGAAAGTAATTATTGCCGGTGCCGGTGGTGCCGCACATTTACCGGGCATGGTGGCTTCTATTACATCTTTGCCGGTCATTGGGGTGCCCATCAAATCTTCCAACTCCATTGATGGCTGGGATTCCGTTTTGTCCATTCTTCAAATGCCCAATGGCATACCGGTAGCTACGGTAGCACTCAATGGCGCAAAAAATGCCGGTATACTGGCTGCCAGCATCATTGGCGCATTTGATACCGTGCTCGGAGATAAAGTAATGGCGTACAAAAAACAACTGGAAACAGAAGTACTGGAGAAGGTTTCTACATTGAAGTCAGGCGGCTGGCAGAATAATTTTGACGCCTGAAGTTAGTGCGGATATTAAATCCTATGTCATGCAGTTCAGCTACTCACAGGTTAAAAGCTTGTATAAAAATACCATGTCCGCAATAACCGCAAACAAAGCCAGGACAGCATCTTCTGCAAAGAATGTATTCCATACAGGTGAGGGCGATATAAACTATGCCGAATTTCTGCCTGCATTGATAATTCCAAAAGAACAACGTATCACTATCTTCTCATAATTTTCTTTGATGGGGTCATTGGTAATATGCTTTTCTTCCATCACGCGCATTTTAGACATGGCATATTGCTGAATGGTTACCAGCGGCAACACAATCCTTTCACGCATTTGAATAGATAACTGCTCTACCGGGTAATCGGCCATTAGTTCATTATTGCCAGACAGCTGCAATACATACCTTTTGGTAAGTTCATATTCAGTATTGATCTTATTCCAGACCTCGCCATATACGGGATGATTGGACAGGTATTCCGTAAGCGGAAAATAGGTTTTTTTCATGGCCATCTCACAGTTATCCATAAGCGTTTTAAAGAACAAGGAGCTATGATACAACGCTTTTATAGCCGGGAATTTTCCCTGCTTTTCCAATTCCTTCAACGCACTGCCTACGCCATAAAAGCCGGTCACGTTCTGCTTTAACTGGCTCCAGGCACCCACGTATGGGATAGCCCTCAAATCTTTCAGGTTAAGCTTGGCACCGCCACTGCGTTTGGCGGGCCTGCTGCCAATATTTGTTTCTGCATAAAACCGAAGGGGGCTGATATGCGCCAGGTAGTTTAAAAAATCCGGGTGATCTTTTAAACTGATATATGATTTGAAACTTTCATCTGCCAGCTCCTGCAGCAAGTCTTCCTCTTTTGCTTCCAGCGTAATGGACCTGGTAGAAAACAAGGCGTTTGATATACCGGCATTCAGCAGTTGCTCAATATTAAACTGTGCAGAATCAATAGTACCAAAATTAGAACTCACGGTTTGTCCCTGTATGGTCAACTGTATTTCTTTATTTGAAATATTCTTGCCCATACTCGCATAAAATTTATGTGTTTTACCACCGCCGCGTGCAGGCGGTCCGCCACGTCCGTCAAAAAATACCACATCCACATTGTATTCTTTTGAGATGCTTGTCAGTTCCTCTTTGGCTTTGTAGATACCCCAGTTGGCCATAAAATAACCGCCATCTTTGGTTCCATCAGAGAAGCCCACCATAATGGTCTGCTTATTGTTCCGCCTGTTCAAATGTGCGCGGTATTCCTTGTTCTCATACAGTACGCGCATGATCTCTGATGCTGCCTGTAAATCATCAATGGTTTCAAAAAGTGGTATTATATCAGCTGTCAGCGATTCCTTCTTCCAGCCATTTAACAGAAACAAACCAAATACTTCTATAACATTTAATGCACTGTTGCACTGGCTGATGATGTAACGGCTGCAACCATCCTGCCCATTGTATTGCTGTATCTCTTTTATAGCGCCGGTACTCACCAATGTATCGCGCATTACTGCATCTTCCACTATAGCAGGGTCTACCTGTTTGGTAATAGCCAGCAGGGTATTTATTTTTTCTGTGTCTGTTAATTTACTATAATTATCGGGCAACGCATCCGAATTGGCGGCAATTACATTCAACACTTTTGTATGTACCGTACTCTCCTGCCTTATATCCAGCGAAGCGAAATATAATCCGAACACACTTACCTTGCTCAGCAGGTTTTCCAATGATTCCAGGAAAAGGCCATTGTGCTGGTAAATTAAGATCTCCCTTATTTTATTGAGCGGGTCGATTATATCTTCTTTTTTTAATTCTGTACGGTGACCCGGAATAAAAATATTATTGTACAATGTTTTTTCAAGGTCGGCCAGGATGCTTTCCACGCCTTTAAAAGTAAGCCTGCGTTTTAAGCGCCGCACATCCAGGTAATAGCACCGGATAATGCTCACCCGCAATGCGTCAGCTACCTGCAACGTAATATCAGAATTTACATTTGGGTTGCCGTCACGGTCGCCACCCGGCCAGAAGCCCATGGTAATAATGGGATTGTCGGCAGGGATAGCCTGCGGAAATTGGTTTTTTAAAAAATTGATGATTCGCCCGGATGCGGCATAGAATACATTTTCCAGGTACCAGATCAAACTCACCGCTTCGTCAAAAGGCGTTGGCTTAATATGCTTGAAAAAAGGCGTTTTACCGAGTTGCTGCAAAAGCAAATGCACCTGGGCCGCATTGTTGTCTGAGAGTGATTTTGACAAATCATTTATGATACCCAACACAGAGCCCGGGTAAAATTGTGTGGGATGTGCTGTCAGCACCAGCCGGATGGCAAAATGCTTCAGCTTTTCTGTAAGCTGTTCCTGGCTGCCGGTTTGCAAAATTTCCGACTCCAGGTGTTTTAGAGAACCTGCACCATTTACATCATTGATATCCCGGAAAGATGCATCTTCCAGCGCATCAAACAACACTACCTGCCGCTCTGTGTATTGCACAAAACGAAACATCAGGTCAAGCCGCTCCCGCTCATTTAACTGGGCGGTGTGTTTGGCAAAAAACTCATCCAGTATTTCTACCGGGCTTTGTTTCTTTTTAAAGCCATCTTCACAATCAGATAAAAGCAGTGATAATAATATACCCGTCTTCTCGATCCTATGAAAAGGCAGGGAGGTAAAAAGACTGTTATAGAGTTGAAACTTTATTCCAACATAATTCTTGAATTGCTGCAGCCCGCGGGATGACTGATGGTCCATGGATGGTGAAAATTTTAAAGATGTTAGGTATTAAAATAGCAAGCTGCAATCGTGCAATGAAAATACGGGTAAAAAATGAATTGAATCAATCAAAGTTCATTATTTGCAGGTGCGGCTTGCCAGCTATTGTATTTGCCAGCCATTGCTTTAGCATTTGTTTGCAAATAGTGTTTAAAGTTATTGCCGTTATTTTTTATTTATGTGGCAGATGATTTTCCTTTACAAAAATGGCCATCTATGCAGCAGCCGGTATTGGGAGATGGAAAAATGTCAACTACAAGTTTGAAGCTTACGGCACAAAAGAAATTGCTGACCAAAAATCAGCAGGCCTTTAACCGGCTTATCACACGTATTGCCAGTCTCAGCCGTGAGATTGAAACTGACACTGTAAGCCTGCGCCGCTTAGCCGGCGTTTACGATGCTGCTATTAACCCATTGGTACAAATGCTGGCGACTGAAAAAATAGCATTGGCAAAAGCGCTGGACGGTTGTTATACAATTGTAAAATTATCAGAAAGCCAAAAAAATGAAGCCGTACAGGTCATCTTTGATCTACTGACTGATGCTTTTCAAATAATAGAGCCAGATGCGGACACAGCAGCACTGTTCAGGCATTTTGCGGGAGTCTCTCACAGTGAAAGCTTGCACAAGGAAGCGCAACAGCGGAAAGCAGCATTGCAGGATCAGCTGCGCGATGTATTTGGAATAGATATAGACATGGGCGCTTTTGATGAAAGCCCGGAAGGATTGGCGGACTTCCGCGAGAAGATGAATGAAAAAATAACGCAACAACAGCAGCAGAACAAAAGGAAAAAATCCAAAAAACAGGTAGCAAAAGAAAGTAGTCTGCAGCAGCAGGAAGCAATAAACAAAAGAAGCCTCAGGGCCATTTACCTGAGCCTGGCCAAGCTGCTGCATCCCGATACGGAACTGAACGAAGCCTTGAAAAAAGAAAAAGAGGAGTTGATGAAAGAAGTAACCAGGGCCTATAATGAAAAGGATCTGTCTGCCTTACTGACATTAGAAATACAATGGCTTGCAACCGAAAATGACCACCTGGACAAACTTACGGACGGTACCCTGCAAATTTATATCGTTGTTTTAAAAGAACAGGTAAAAGAACTTGAGACGGAAAAAGCCAATCAGCGACGCAACCCGGTTTTCCAGCCAATCATCCGGCTGTTGGCTATGAGCGAAGAGGCTGCTGAAAATGCTATAACATATGAAAAGAAACAAAAAAGGTGGTATATAGAGCAAATGAAAAATCATACCAAATCACTGAACGGCGACAAACGCCGGCATGCGGTCCGGGACTGTATTAAATTCTACTATAAACCGCCGGCAAATGACCAGGCCATTCCTTCCGTTAGCGAAATGATGGAGATCTTTGCAAAAAACAGCCGCAGGCGCTAAGCGGTGAAAGAAAAAAAAAAATATTAATAAGGCTATCGCTTTTCGGGGCATTACCAATGTATCGTTTTCTTAATGGTATCTTGCCTGTTTCTGAAGACCAAAGGCTGCCACCGTACCAGTAAAAACTGGTGACTTTTCTTCTTTTTAAGCTTAGTACAAAACTAACGATTGTTATATCAGCGGCTGGTATTACCTTCGGCGTCTTAAAAAAAGTGGTACAAACAAACAATCATATTACTTCCGTTTCAGTAGCTGCAACAGCTGTCAATTCTTCCATTATTATTACCACTGCAACAACCCGTTAAGGGTTGTATATTTTCATATAAACCATTGGGCTCTGGCTGACTGAATACAGAACAACTGTATCTTACCTCAAAAAATTAATTATCATCTAACAAAAGCATATGCAGGTTTTAAAATTCGGTGGCACTTCTGTAGCAAACGCAGCAAACATCAACAAGGTGGTAGCCATTGTGGAGCAGGCGGTAAAAAAAGACAAGACTATAGTTGTAGTGTCAGCCCTTGGCGGTATTACAGATATTCTTATCAACAGTGCTACGGCGGCGGCGGATGGCGATGAAAAATACAAGGAAATTTTACAGCAGATAGAGCAGCGCCACCTGGAAGTAGTAAAAGCGCTGATACCGGTTACACTGCAGAGCAGCGTGCTGAGTATGGTAAAAAAACAATGCAACGAAATTGAGGATATCTGCAATGGTATTTTTTTGCTGCGCGAGCTTTCTGCCCGTACCAAGGATAGAATGGTGAGTTATGGCGAACTGGTTTCATCGCAGATCATTGCAGCCCGTTTTAAAACCAGCATTGCAGACAGTACCTGGAAAGATGCCCGCGAACTGATTGTCACCACCGCTGATTATGGTAACGCGCCGGTGATCTTTACCGCCACCAATAATAAAATTGAATTGTATTTTGAAGATGCGCAGCAACAGCTGTTCATTGTGCCAGGATTTATAGCAGCCAACGTAGAAGGCATTACCACTACCCTTGGCCGCGGCGGATCCGATTATACCGCTGCAATCATTGCAGCTGCTGTGAAAGCTGCCAGCGTAGAAATCTGGACAGATGTAAGCGGCATGATGACTGCTGATCCCCGGCTGGTAGCAACCGCCAAGGTAATACCGCATATTTCCTACCAGGAAGCAATGGAGCTTTCTCATTTTGGCGCTAAAGTTATCTATCCGCCCACTATACAACCGGTTATGAATAAAAGCATACCGGTATGGGTTAAAAATACTTTTGCCCCGCAGGATTACGGTACTGTTATAGAAAACGCAGCAGTTAAAAATGGCAGTAGTATCCGCGGTATTTCAAGCATCAATAAAATGGCCCTGCTAAGCCTGGAAGGAAGTGGTATGGTGGGCATTCCTGGATTTTCTAAAAGATTGTTTGAAGCACTGGCCAATGCATCCATCAATGTAATTCTTATCACCCAGGGTTCATCAGAACATTCTATTTGCGTGGGCATTGATGACATGCACACTTCTAAAGCAAAGGAAGCCATTGACTCAACGTTTGCTTATGAAATTGAAACTGGCAAAGTGGAACCACTGGTAGTAGAAAAACTATTATCCATTGTGGCACTGGTAGGTGATAATATGAAAAGTCACCCGGGAACAAGCGGTAAAATGTTTGGCGCCCTGGGCAGGAACGGGGTCAATGTAAGGGCCATAGCACAAGGCTCATCAGAAAGAAATATTTCTGCAGTAATTGCCACCGGCGATGTAAAGAAAGCCATTAACATACTGCACGAAGAATTTTTTGAAACCACCTATAAGCAGGTCAATCTATTTATAACCGGCGTGGGCAATGTGGGCAGCAAGCTTATAGCGCAATTGCAGCAGCAGCAAAATTATCTCCAGCACCACCTGCGCTTACAGGTTAGGGTGATAGGCATTGCGAATAGTAAGAAAATGCTCTTCAATGATGAGGGCATTGACCTGAAGAAATGGAAAGACTTATTAAAAGACGGTGAAAGAATGGAACTGCAGGGATTTATTGATTCCGTTCAATCCCGCAACCTGCGCAATTCTGTTTTTGTAGATGTAACCGCCAACGATGCAGTTGCCATGAGCTACGACCAATTGTTGCAACGCAGTATTTCAGTGGTTGCCTGCAACAAAGTGGCCTGCTCTTCACCGTATGAATACTATAAAAAATTAAAAGACCTGGCACGCGAACACAATTGTCTATTTCTTTTTGAAACCAATGTGGGCGCGGGGCTGCCGGTAATAGGCACGTTAAATGATTTGATGCGCAGCGGCGATAAAGTAAATAAAATTGAAGCTGTCCTCAGCGGCACACTTAATTTTGTTTTTAATAATTATAAAGGCGAAACAAAATTTGCGGACGTGGTAAAGCAGGCCCAGGACGAAGGCTATACAGAACCTGATCCACGCCTTGACTTAAGCGGTACAGATGTAATGCGCAAAATCATGATCCTGGCAAGGGAAACTGGTGAACATCTTGAGATGGAGCAAATCAGTAACACATCTTTTATGCCGGCTTCCTGCATGACGGGATCGGTAGATGATTTCTATGCAGCCATGGCGAAGGAAGAAGCACATTTTAAAAAGATATACAAGGAAGCTGCTGATGCCGGGAAGAAGCTAAAATTTGTGGCATCATTTTCTCCTGCCGGCGTTGGCAGCAAAGCTGGCGTAAAGGCAGGTGTAGGTTTGCAGCACATTGATCCGCAAAGCGATTTCTACCACCTCTACGGAAAAGACAATGTGGTTTTATTCTATACAGAGCGCTACCCTGAACAGCCGCTGGTGGTGAAGGGTGCTGGCGCGGGTGCGGAAGTAACAGCCTCTGGCGTGTTTGCGGATATCATAAGGGCAGCGCAATAAATAAAAAACGATGCAAGCCAACTGGGTTAATATTTTAAAGGAAGCGGACCAAGTAATGTTATACAAATGAATAAAGGCGAACGCACAATATCTTCTTCAGCACGCAGGACAGTAAAGATTACCGCACCGGCTACCGTAGCTAACATGGTTTGCGGCTTTGATGTGCTGGGGATGGCTTTGAATGATCCGCAGGATATTATGGAACTGAGCCTGAGCGATGAACCCGGCATCAGAATTAAACACATAGATGAATATGATCTGCCAACCGAGCCTGCTCAAAATGTAGCCGGTGCGGGTTTAATTGCCCTGATGCACGAATACGATGATAAGAAGATTGGTTTTGATCTTACGGTGAATAAGTGCATTAAGCCAGGCAGCGGACTGGGCTCCAGTGCTGCCAGCTCCGCAGGTGCTGTAGTAGCCGCCAATCATTTGCTGAACGATTTTTTTAGCAAAGAAGACCTGGTTCGTTTTGCCATGAACGGAGAAAAACTGGCCAGCGGTGTTAAGCATGCAGATAATATTGCGCCCTGTATTTATGGTGGGGTTACACTGATCAGATCAATTTTTCCGCTGGATATAATACAACTGAGCGCACCACCCATGTTTGTAACCGTGGTACATCCGCAGATTGAAGTAAAAACATCAGATGCCCGCCAGATATTACGCAAGGAAGTGCTGTTAAAAGATGCCATTAAGCAGTGGGGTAATATTGCCGGATTGGTTGCTGGCTTTATGAAAGGCGATTATGGGCTGATTAGCCGGTCGCTGGAAGATGTGATCATTGAACCGGTACGCAGCATTTTAATTCCTGGTTTTGATGAAGTGAAAAAGAACAGCAAGGAAGCCGGAGCTTTGGGTGGTGGTATTTCCGGATCTGGTCCTTCCATTTTTATGCTCAGTAAAGAGGAAGCGGTTGCCAGGCAAATAGAAATTGTCATGAAAAGCATATATGAGAAAGTTGGTATCGATTTTAAGACTTATGTAACGACGCTTAACCATGAGGGCGTTAAGATAGTCGATAGTGTGTAGTCGTAAGTCAATAGTCGGAATTTGGTAGTCGGTAGCTCCGTGGCCCGGTGTCTTCACCGGCCACAACCAGCAATAAAATTTTATAAAACAAGCAATCACTAATTTATAATACTCATGCAAATGAGTGTAAGATTTCCCCTTCAGAAGTGTAAAATGGTATGAAATATTATAGTTTAAATAAACAGTCCCCCATCGTTGATTTTAAGGATGCCACCATTAATGGCCAGGCGCCTGATAAAGGATTGTACTTTCCCGAACGCATTCCGCAGGTTAAAAAAGACCTGGTTGACAACATTGCGCAATATTCCAACGAGGCAATAGCATACAGCGTTATCAGTCCTTATGTGGGAGATACAATTCCGCAAAAAGAACTTGAACGCATTGTAGCAGAAACTGTAAACTTTGACATACCACTTGTACCAGTAACCGAAAACATTTCAGCACTGGAATTGTACCATGGCCCTACCCTGGCTTTCAAAGATATCGGTGCCCGGTTTATGAGCCGCTGCCTTGGCCATTTTGTGAAGGGCAACGACAAAAAGGTAACAGTGCTGGTAGCTACTTCAGGCGATACAGGCGGTGCAGTAGCCAATGGATTTTATGATGTACCCGGGGTAGACGTTGTTATTTTATATCCTTCCGGAAAGGTAAGTTCTGTACAGGAAAAGCAACTGACAACGCTGGGCAAAAACATCCGTGCTATAGAAGTAAATGGCGCATTTGATGATTGTCAGCATTTGGTAAAACAGGCTTTCACGGATACGGAGATCAATCAGCGGCTATTTCTTACTTCGGCAAATTCAATAAATGTAGCCCGCTGGCTGCCACAGCAATTCTATTATTTCTTTGCGTACAAACAGTGGGCAGATAAAAACAACCCGCCGGTCATATCGGTGCCCAGCGGCAATTTTGGAAATATATGTGCCGGCATATTGGCACATATCAGCGGGTTACCGGTCAAACATTTTATTGCTGCCTGCAATGCCAATAATACGGTTCCGGAATTTCTCAAGACAGCCAGCTACCAGCCCAGGAAAGCAGTGGCTACTATTTCCAACGCCATGGATGTTGGCAACCCCAGTAATTTTGTACGCGTCCTGGAATTGTTTCACCAGCAACTGGGCGATTTGAAAAAAGTATTCAGCAGTTACAGCATTACAGATGACGATACCAGGTTTGCGCTGAAGCAGGTGTACGATAAAAAACAGTACCTCATGGATCCCCACGGCGCGGTTGGTTATATTGCCCTGCTTGATTATCTGAGTGAACATCCGGGCAATAAAGGCATATTTCTTGAAACGGCACACCCTGTAAAATTTTATGATGTGGTGGAACCGGTTATCAATAAAACAGTGGATATTCCTGCATCTTTACATACGGTACTGAACAATGAAAAAGTAGCCGTAGCTATGGATGCAGATTATGAGCAGCTGAAGGAATATTTGTTGCAGTAACTTAGTTTTCGCGTAACGAATAATCCAGGAGGCATGTGCTCAATGGAAAACTGCTATTAGTGCTTCAATGCGAAGACGAACTATTATTACGGGCTTGCATCATCACCGAGTCCACCAGATGCTTCGTTCCTCAGCAGGACAAGGGAAATTGATCTGTTTATAACTGATGTTTTTCCTAAAGATTTGTCATAGTAACAATCTGACGACGTCCTTGTTCAATATTACGAAGTTCGCTCCTTTTCAATTGTCATCCCGACGCAGGAGGGATCGTGGAGATTTGAAATGAAAGCAAGACTGCTATTAAAGATTCATTGCAAAGGCAAAGTATTCTTATGGGCATGCATCATTGCCTAGTCCACAAGATGCTTCGTTCCTCAGCATGACAAGGGAGGGTAATCTGTCTATAACTGATATTTTTCCTAAAGATTTGTCATAGTAACAATCTGCCGACTTCCTTGTTCAATATTACGAAGTCCGCTCCTTTTCAATTGTCATCCCGACGAAGGAGGGATCCTGGAGATCTGAAATGAAAGCAAGACTGCTATTAAGGGTTCATTGCGGAGGCGAAAGAACCGTACGGGCATGCGCCGCTGCCATCATTTCCTTAACTCCATTACCAGCAGGTACTTTCCCCCAAGTGTAACCGAATTATTATCCAGGTTAAATACGGTACCAGTGGCTACATCCATTGCTTTGCCGTAATCTCTTACCCTTTCCGCAAAGCGGGTTAAATCAATGCTGGCCGGGCCCTCATTGGTATTCATTACACACATTACTGTTTGGTTGTTATCGTACCGGAAATACACATATACGCCGTTCTCCGGTATAAACTGCATCAGCTTACCGGTTTTAATAGCAGATGAATTTTTTCGAAAATTGGCCAGCCGCCTGGTAAGATCAAGGACTGATTTTTCATCATTACTCAGGCCTGCACCTGTAAATACATTTTTCTGATCGCCTTTCCACCCACCCGGAAAATCAAGCCGCACCCAGCCATCCGGATTTGCCACACCTTTCATGGCTATCTCTGTTCCATAATACAATTGCGGTATTCCCCGTGTGGTAAACAGCCAGCACAACCCCATTTTTTGCTTAGCCAGATCTTCTCCTACCTGGCTAAAAAAACGGGTCATATCATGGTTGTCAAGAAATACAACATTGTTCATCGGCTCGGCATATAAAAAATCCTGGCTAACGGTATTGTACAGCTGACCAACACCATTCGGCATCTGTGTAAGTGCCGGGTTAATACCCCGCAGCAAAAACTCAAAATCAAAGGTGCCGGTGAGATTGCTTTTAAAAGTAGTATTAAAATTGTTTTTGGTAAAATAAGCCTGGTTGGCCACACTTTCATTCCAGTTTTCACCGAACAGGGTCATACGCGGGTACTCATCCGTGAGTGCCTTATTACAGCGGTTCATAAAATCAAGATCAACATATTTGTAGGTGTCTATACGCCATGCATCCACCCCAAATTTTTCTACCGTCCAGATAGCATGCTGAATTAAAAAATTAGCGACCATCGGGTTGCTTTGGTTTACATCGGGCATCATATTGGTAAACCAGCCATCGGCCATTTTCTTTTTATCATAGGCTGACACATGCGGATCAAAAAAAACCTGTTCTTTATAGTTAGGCTGTGTCGGTGTTGGCCACTGGTGCAGCCAACTGCTGTCGGGCGCATCCTGAACCAGGAAATTATAATACCCGATATGGTTGTACACCGCATCCTGCACCAGCTTCATACCGCGGCGGTGTAATTCATCACTCAGTTTTATATACGCCGTTTCACCACCAAAGCGGGGTTCAATTTTATAATGATTGGTAAAAGCATAACCGTGCTCCGTCCGGTCGGGCATATCATTTTCAATAACCGGCGTCATCCAGAGCGCTGTTACACCCAGGCTTTGCAGGTAATCCAGGTGATTGAGTACGCCCTGCATATCGCCGCCATGGCGCAAAAAAATAGAATCCCGGTTTAACGATTGATCCCGCATGCCTGGTATACGATCATTGCTTTCATCGCCATTGCTGAACCGGTCTGGCATCAGAAAGTAAATAAAATCGGCAGCGGTAACACCCTGGGCATAGGAAGTACCGGCGCCTGTGCGACGGGCTTTTAATTCAAACAATACCCGCCCACCTTCTCCCGCCACAATGCCCCCGAAAGATATGCTTACCACCTGGGGTTTTGCCGCAGCTGCAATGGCCACATCAAGTACCAGGTAACGCCTGTTTTTTAACTTGTTTACTTTTACAATTTTAAGATCGGGCGAAGATGAGTTGACCACCAGTTTATCGACTGCGATAAATTTATTGGGCCGGTTATCATGCAGCATGATTTGAATCTTATTCATCTTCATACCCACCCACCAGTTGGTTGGGTATACTTCTACTGACCCCTGCGCATGTAATTGCGTAGCGGTAACCAATAGAAGCAATATGCAGACAATTAGATTTTTCATAACTATACCGTTCTTTGTTCTTCAATTTCAAGTTTGGCTGTTTCTATTTCATCAACATTTGTTTCTTTAATGAAAAAGAAACAAATCAACGCAGCAATGATTATTAACGCGCCTCCTATTTCTACGGCAGCAAGGCGGTCGTTGTGCAATACGTTTTTCATTAACCAGCCAAAGCCCAGTGAGGCCATAATTTCCGGTAATACAATAAAGAAATTAAACACGCCCATGTAGATACCTACTTTATCTTTTGGCAGGCAACCGCTCAGCATTGCATAGGGCATTGATAAAATACTTGTCCAGGCAATGCCTATTCCTATCATGCTTACAAACAACATGTTTTTATCGTGTACCCAGCTAACACTGATAAGCCCAAGTGCGCCGCAGAGCAGGCAAAGACTGTGGGTAAGCTTCCTGCCGAGTTTATCCGCTATGGCCGGCAGCATAAATGCAAATATTATTGTAACTACACTGTAAAACGACAAAGTCAGGCTGCCAAAATCAGCGCCCTGCGCATATATTGGATCACTGGCGTCTTTGCCGCCGAAAACATTTACTGCTACTGCTGTGGTATAATAGAACCACATTAAAAAAAGACCGGGCCATGTAAAGAACTGCACCAGCGATATAATTTTCATACTGGGAGGCATATTCTTTAATGCATGCAGTATTTCATTTGCCCCGGCGGCAAAACCAGTGCCGGATGCATCTTTCTTATCCCTGAAGTTGGTATCAGATGGTGGATACTCGCTGGTGGTAAATACTGTATATAAAACTGCCGTAAGAAAAAAGAAAGCCCCAACATAAAACGACCACTTCACATTTTCCGGAATGCTGCCCATTGCTGCGGTATTTGCAACATGAAAAAGGTTATTCATAATCCACGGCAACGCAGATGCAACACTACCCCCCAAACCTATTAACAGGCTTTGCATAATAAACCCCCTGTTAACCTGTGAGTCCGGAAGTTTGTCTGTTACAAATGCCCTGAATGGTTCCATAGTCACATTGCCAAAAACATCCAGCACCCACAATAAACCAGCCGCCATCCACAAAGCACTGCTGTGCGGCATAAAAATTAATGCGATGGAGCTAATGATGGCCCCCGCCATAAAATAAGGTCTTCGTCTTCCCCACCTGGGGTGCCAGGTATTGTCGCTCAAATAACCAATAACCGGTTGAACCAATAAACCGGTAAGGGGTGCTGCAATGAATAATAAAGGAACCTGGTCAGGCTGAGCCCCGAGATTTTCATAAATGCGTCCCATATTGGCGCGCTGAAGATCCCATCCAAACTGGAGCCCAAAGAACCCAACGCTCATATTTATAATCTGGGTAAGATTGAGTTTTGGCTTTATACCGGTGTAAGCAGATGACATAGCAATTGGTTATGGTAATATGTAAAATGTACATACTTATTAAATGTACATAAAAAAAGCCCCGCAACCATGCGGGGCTTTACTATAAAGTGAAAAATTGTTATATCACAAATCCATTGGGTATTACAGCACCTTTCTTTATTACCACTATACCATCTTTTACGGTATACAAAGAATGATCACTGTTTTCAAGATGAGGGCCACCGTTGATGCGCACATCATCGCCAATGCGCACGTTTTTATCAACAATGGCATTCTTGATATAGCAACGGTTGCCAATGCCAACATTGGGTATACCATGCTGCTGCGCATGCGCCATCTCTGCAATGGTTTCAAAATAATCATTACCCATCAGGTAACTGCTTACCACAGTGGTACCATTGCCAATGCGTGAGCGGATGCCCACTACACTATGTTCTACCCTCGAGGCATTAATGATACATCCTTCTGCAATGATTGTTTTCTCCAGCGTGGTACCGCTGATTTTTGCAGGGGGCAGCATGCGGGCGCGGGTATAAATGGCATTGCTGTTATCAAAAAGATTAAAATCAGGAATGTCTGCAGTAAGGCCAAGATTGGCTTCAAAGAATGAATAGATGTTCCCGATATCAGTCCAGTAACCATCGTACTGGTAACTTACCACTTTGTATTTATCTATGGACTGCGGAATGATTTCTTTACCAAAATCCGTGGCTGCTTTATATTCCACCTCCAGCAAATCAAACATCAGCTTACGGTTAAAAATATAAATACCCATTGAAGCCAGGTAATTACGCCCTACCTTTTGCATGTCCTCACCAGTATCGCTCACCCATTCTGGCAGCAATTCTTTTTTCGGTTTTTCAATAAAGGAAGTAATATAGCCTTCTTCATTACTCTTCAGGATACCAAACTCAGGCGCTTCCCTGTCTGCCACCGGTATAGTCGCAATAGAAATATCAGCACCCAGTTTTTTATGGTTGTTGATCATTTCCTGGAAATCCATCTGGTAAAGCTGGTCGCCACTTAATATTAATACGTAATCACTGTCAAACGGAGTAAGGTGCCGCAAACTCTGGCGCACCGCATCGGCAGTACCCTGGTACCAGGTGGGGTTATCAGGTGTTTGTTCTGCAGCAAGAATGTCTACAAATGCAGAACTGAAAGCGCTGAAGTGATATGTGTTTTTTATATGCCGGTTTAAAGACGCAGAGTTAAACTGCGTAAGCACAAACATGCGGTTGATACTGCTGTTGATACAATTTGAAATGGGAATGTCTACCAGCCTGTATTTACCGGCAATGGGCACAGCGGGTTTACTTCTGCTGGCAGTAAGCGGGTACAAACGGGATCCGGCGCCACCACCCAATATTACTGCTAAGGTTGATTTACTCATATTTGCAAGCTTTAAAATATTTTAGAAGAAAGCTACCTGCCTGTTAGTGCAAGCCGTAACCAAACACATTTTTGATTATTTTTAATTTCCACCTGCCCCGGGTCTTCACATTCGTTAAAGGCCTTCATACAAGTTAATGTATTCCTGCGCACTTCTGTCCCAGCTAAAATCCAGCTCCATGATTTGTTTCCTTACAGCTTTCATTTTTTCTTCCTGTGCATATAAATGCATGGCACGGTAAACAGCATGGGTAATATCTCCCACCCAGTCCTGGTTAAAACAAACACCATACCCACCCGGCTCGCCATAATCTATAACTGTATCTTTTAAACCACCAGTGCGCCTCACTATGGGAACGGTTCCATAACGCATGGCATACATCTGGTTTAGTCCGCAAGGTTCTACACGACTTGGCATCAGCAAAAAATCAGCCCCGGCATACATTTGATGTGCCAGTTTCTCATTGTAAGAAATCTGTGTATTGTAATAACCCATCAGCGGGCCACGCATACTTTCCAGTTGGTATTCTACGGTTGGATCTCCGTTGCCCAATATTAAAAAATTCATTTTTCTACCAATATGGTGCAGGGCGTCTCCAATAGCCTGCGGCAGCAGATCGGCCGCCTTCTCTCCCACCAGCCGGCCAATAAAAACAATCAAAGGAGAGCCCAGGTCCAGGTTAAACGTTTTGCACAATTTTTCTTTGCTCGCAAGTTTTCCTGCTTCAATATTGGTAATTGAAAAATGATCTTCGAGGTAGCTGTCAGTAGAACTGTCCCACACTTTTGTATCAATACCATTTAAGATGCCGCTGCATTTTCCTTTTTCAAATTCAAACAAAGATTCAAGGCCATTGCTCATGTAACGCAGCTCTTCCAGGTAACTGGGACTAACAGTTGTCACTTTCCAGGCACATTTAATTCCGCAGGCCAGCGGATTGATTGCACCTTTCCAGTCCAGGTTGCCCCATTTCCAGCCATCCCAGTGTGGTACATACTGTGTCTTGTCCCAACCCATCCATCCCTGGTATTGTGCGTTGTGAATAGTCAGTACTGTAGGGATATTGCGCAGCGCCTGGTAGTCGTAGCACGACTGCATCATGAAAGGTATCAGTGCTGTATGGTGATCATGAACATGAACCACATCGGGTTTGTGATTCCATTTTGAAATCCAGTCTACCACAGCTATCTGGAAAGAAGTGAAGCGTTCGCTGTCATCATCATAGCCATAAACTTTTTCCCTGTCCAGCAAACCATTAATATCAACCAGGTACAGGTCAAATTCAAGTTTATTGGTCTTTTCTTTTATAACGGTGTATTCAAACCAGGTGTTGGCAAGCGATGCACCAGCTTTGTGAACCACTTCCCACTGATTATCGTAGAGAAATTTTGTGCGGTACATGGGCATCACAACTTTGGCAGTATGGCCAAGCAGGTTCTGGTATTTGGGAAGCGCCCCTACCACATCTCCAAGCCCGCCTGCTTTGGCAACCGGGTAACATTCAGCTGATACGTGCAGTATCTCCATTCTGGTGGGTTTGAAATTGTTGCGTTGAATTTAGGAAGGTTTTCGATTGGTTGATGCAAGTAACGAAAATATTTTTTAAAGAAGCGGATAGCGGAACGCGTATTTCATTATTAAAAAATCATTACAAACGCTATCTTTAGCCCCGTTATTAAATAAATAGCCCTATAATTATGCAATGCCTTTGCAATGCATGATAAAACGTACTACTTTTAGAAATTCATTTAAACCAAGCGATGGCGTATGAGTAAAACAATCCAGCCAACAAATTATGGCGCATTGGGCACACTGGTTACGGTATTTTTTTTCTGGGGCTTTATTGCAGCAGGTAACAGTGTCTTCATTCCTTTCTGTAAAAACTATTTTCATTTAGATCAGTTCCAGAGCCAGCTTATAGATTTTGCATTTTATACGGCTTATTACGTGGGTGCGCTGGCGTTGTTTGCGTATGGTGCGTTTGGAGGTAAAGACCTGGTGGGCAAATGGGGATTTAAAAAAAGTATTGTATATGGACTGCTTTTTTCAGCGTTGGGTGCAGCAGCCATGATCATTGCTGTTAATGCAGATACATTTGCCGGTATGCTGGCCGGTTTTTTTATTGTGGCGCTGGGTTTCTCATTACAGCAAACGGCAGCGCAGCCTTTTGCCATTGCGCTGGGCGATCCGTCTACCGGTACCAGCCGTGTTAATCTCGGCGGTGGCATTAATTCTTTTGGCACTTCAATTGGCCCGCTGGTGGTGGCCCTTGCTTTGTTTGGCACAACAGCAGCCATTACAGATGAAAAGATTGCCACGCTTAGTTTAACCAAAGTAATTGTGTTATACATATGTGTGGGCGCTTTATTTATGGCTGCAGCGGCCATGTTCCACTTCTCCAAAAAAGTGCCTTCGGGCATTATGCTTGAAAAAACGGAGAAAGCCAATAAAGCATTGTACACACTTTTGATCATGACAGGGTTGCTTATCATGATGTTTGCACCGGTGTTTAACAGTTATAAAACAGATTTAACCAATGCATCAGATGCGGAAAAGCATGCAATGGAAGCCTACCGTTTAAAGTGGTTGCTGGGTGCTTTTGCAGTGGTAGTAATCGGCCTGGTGGTAGCCAATGTAAGCGCAAAGAAGAACAGCAATGGCTGGGGAGCGATGCAGTACCCACAATTATTACTGGGCATGCTGGGCATCTTTTTTTATGTGGGAGCAGAAGTGGCCATTGGCAGTAACCTGGGTGAATTATTGAAACAAAAAGATTTTGGAGGGCTTTCTGCGTCCCAGGCTACGCCTTATATTGGCATGTATTGGGGAAGCCTGATGATAGGCCGGTGGACGGGCGCTATCAGTGCTTTTAATATGTCAGAAAAAACTAAAATGCTGCTTAAATTTATCGTTCCCCTGGCAGCATTTGTGATACTGATTGTTATTAACACATTGGCTAAATACGATATGAAGCCTTTGTATTATTATGTGGTATGTGTGCTGATACAAATCGTTGCTTTCTACTTTAGTAAAGATAAACCTGCCAGGACACTTTTAATATTCAGTTGCCTCGGCGTAGTAGCCATGTTAATTGGGTTATTCACTACCGGTAATATTTCTATCTATGCTTTTTTAAGCGGTGGCCTGGTTTGCTCCATTATGTGGCCCTGTATATTTAGTTTGGCCATTGCAGGTCTTGGAAAGTATACTACGCAGGGATCTGCTTTCTTAATTATGATGATATTGGGCGGTGGCATCATTCCCCCCATACAGGGTAAACTGGCCGATGTAATAGGTATTCATCAGTCTTACTGGATTGCTGCTTTGTGTTTTGCTTACCTGGCGTTTTTTGGTTTTGTGGTGAAAGGAATACTGTCCAGGCAGGGCGTTAACTATGATACAGAATTAGCTGCCGGCGGACATTAATTTATTCTATTCAATAAATATTTCAAGTAAACAGACCATGGCATCTTCAACATCATTACAACAATTGGTAATAGGAATAGATATTGGTGGTACGGGAACAAAGTTCGGTATTGTGGACCGCGATGGCAACGTGCTTTTCTCCAGTGAGATATCTACAAAAAAGCATGCTACAGTAGAAAGTTTTATTGATGAGCTGCATGATGCCCTGTATGTATTGATACAGAAAGCGGGTGGTGCCGGCAGAATAAAAGGCATTGGTGTAGGTGCACCCAATGGCAATTTTTATACGGGCACGATAGAGTATGCGCCCAACCTGCCCTGGAAAGGAATCATACCATTGGCCAAACTGCTGGAAGATAAATTTAAACTGCCCACCACCCTCACCAATGATGCCAACGCGGCTGCCATTGGCGAAATGACCTACGGCGCTGCCAAAGGCATGAAAGATTTTATCATGATTACCCTGGGCACCGGTGTTGGAAGCGGTATTGTGGCCAATGGCCAGTTGATTTATGGCCACGATGGTTTTGCCGGGGAACTGGGCCATACTATTATTATACCTGATGGACGTTTACACGCGGGCACGGGTAAGCTGGGGTCGCTGGAAAGTTATGCCTCGGCTACTGGTGTGCGTTATACAGCGCTGGAAATGCTGGAAAAAACTACGGAAGACAGCCTCCTGCGCTCCGTATCAGCTGAAGATATGGATTCCAAAAAAGTATATG
Source organism: Chitinophagaceae bacterium (assembly GCA_039916305.1). Lineage (GTDB taxonomy): Bacteria > Bacteroidota > Bacteroidia > Chitinophagales > Chitinophagaceae > JACMLD01. The sequence continues at coordinate 40,975 of JBDSLR010000021.1, forward strand.
AAGCGGCGATACTGGGCGATAAACTGGCCAAGGAAATATATGAGTTTACCGGTCGCATACTGGGCATTGCCCTGGCAAACGCCGTTATGTTCAGCAGCCCGGAAGCCATTGTATTATTTGGTGGCCTTACAAAAGCCGGCGATCTTATCCTGAAACCCACCCGGGAGCACATGGAAGCGAACCTTATCCAGATTTTTCAGAACAAGGTAAAAATCCTTATCAGCCATTTAAAAGAATCAGACGCAGCCATACTGGGTGCCAGCGCCCTCGCCTGGGAAATGAAGCCCCAAATGGTATAAACAATGTGAATTCAATTCACATTATTACACTTTACATCATCACGCTTAGCAAATAAAAAAAGCCGCTATCAAATAAATGATTAGCGGCTTTTTTATCAGCATGTTATTTGCGGTTACCCGCCTTATTTATTTAACTGAATCAACCAGGCCCTTAAAAGTTTCAGGGTTGTTCATGGCCAAATCGGCCAGTACTTTACGGTCCAGTTCAATTCCTTTTTCACTCAGTTTGTGAATGAATACAGAATAAGTTAAGCCTTCTGCCCTTACAGCGGCGTTGATACGCGCAATCCATAAACGGCGGTAATCCCTTTTCTTCAGCTTACGGCCTACATAGGCGTAAGTCATACCTTTCTCTACAATATTCTTGGCAACGGTATATACATTTTTGCGTTTACCGTAATAACCCTTGGCTTGTTTTAATATTTTTTTTCTGCGGTGCTTGGAGGCGGCAGAGTTTACTGAACGTGGCATATCTTAAATGAGTTTAATTGTAAAAAGATAAAAATCAGGCGGCCATTTTATTTCAACCTCAGCAGGCGCTTAACAAAATATAAATTGGCCTGGCTAACAGTACCTTTTATTCTCATGTTTCTTTTACGCTTGGTTGACTTTTTTGTGAGGATGTGGCGTTTGAACGCTTTCTGGAAGGTGATTGCTCCTGTGCCCGTTATTTTGAAACGCTTTTTGGCACTCGAATTTGTTTTAACCTTTGGCATATTACATGCGGTTTTAAATGCTACCCTGCTGGCGGTTTTGCACAGGCAAAACACTTATGGGGCCGTTTGGGCAATAGTAAGATTTGTGTTTACCCTCTTACAGGGCTTTTTAATGGGCTGCAAAGATAGGGATTCCGCCTCAAAAAACATAAGGCTGCAAGGGTTAATAAAACCGGGTTACTATGCAAACAGCCGGCCACTTTAGAAGGCCGGCTGTTTGATGGTGCAGCAATATATAAATTACTCTAATACAAATAGTTAAGGGCGATTTTATCATTGGAGTTAAAAGTCCTGTCCCCGCCGTTTGAGCAGGCCAGCATCCAGGAATTGGCGTCAGGGCCGGATGGTGTGCCCGGAATAAGCACAGCGCCCACATTGGAAGCACCCTCATTAACTGCTGATCCACCACAACTATACGCCCGGTTCATATAGTCAGTATGGCGCATTCCAATGCAATGGCCTATTTCATGCTGCAGCACAGAGCCCACATAATTCACATTTGGATTGCTGCCGTAAGCTGCCTCATTGGTATTCATTTTTATTGTGCCATACGGACTGCCATTATTGGTAGGAAAACCCGAAGAACCCAATGTAATGTACCCGCCGCTGGGCCCCTGGTTAAAACCTCTTATTGTAATATCAGCAGATCCGGAAGTAATGCGTTGAAATGTTATCCGGAGACCCAGCGCATTGTACCTCGAGATGGCAAGATCAGTTCCCTGAACAAATGCAGTACCAAGGCTGGTTACTTTCACTTTAATGACCCTGGGCAATGCTGTTACCAGGTTGGTTGTGCGGTACTGCTCCGCATTTGCGATGCGCAGCAGTTGCTGATCATTAATGCCGTTTAATAATTCATCAGATAAAACAATATCATCTTCTACCAGGTATCCGTCTTCATCTTTACGCACATTCTGATCACTAAAACCAAGCGCTTTAATTTTTGCAAGTGTTTGAAGGGAGACTTCCTGCGCATCGGTATTTGCGGCAGTAGTACTTTGCTTTTTACAGGAAACAACAAGAAGAACAGACGCAGTAAGCAGCGTCAGTGCAATGTGATTTTTTCTCATGAGTTTTTTGTTTTAAATGAAAGAATACCGAAATGAATGATGCTGCACCAGGGAAACAGCTATCGTAATTTACCCGATTTATTTCTTACGAAAAAAAACATTTACAGTATTTGGATACAGGGAAATACTTATAAAATATAATTTACCCAGTTACCACAGGTACATTTTCCGAAGTTGTTTTCCGGTAGCCGTCTATCGCAAATACTACTATTCTCATGCACCCGGATTTTATGGCTGATTGCCTTCTGAATAAAAGGCGTGAAAAATTTTGCTTCTTATTATAATAGCGTCACATCCAGAAAGAACATTTTTCTGATTTGACTATCCATTTTTTGAATATATTCATGGTAATGAAACCAGTACTGCTGCTGACGATTTACTGCTGCTGTTTTTACCGGCCGGGTGCACAGGTAAAAAACACTGACAACTGGTTGAATGATTATATCGCCAGCGGCGATAAGGCGGGTGTTTACTGGCTGGTAAAAATAAAAACCAATGCCGCGGATTTTTATTCAGATCATGCGGGCATGGAAATTACGCGGCAACTTACCCAGTTTGATTTTATTGTTAAGGTGGGGCACGAGGGTATGAAACCCACGCACAAAGCAGTTGCCTTATCTACCGCGGCCAGCAACAACTGGAAACTGTCACCGCAACTTTTGGGGATCATCCTTTATCGAACCATCAAGGACAAACAAGACAAAGTTTTTTATATCCAGTCGCAGGACATAACCGGCTTAAAACAAACATTTACACAATCAATACCCGCGGTTATTATTGTGGGTGAATATGATAAAACACTCGCCGTTCGTACGAGCTATCAGCACATGATAAAAATTTTGTTGCCCGATGACCGTATTCAATTCATCGATGTTGCAGCGCAGCAGGCAAAAGAAGAAGTAAATATTGCGGCGTTCGATTACAGCGTAAACAAAATAAACCTGCTGCAGCATGACTACCCGTCCATTAATGGAAAAAATACAGTCATTTCCATAAAAGAAAATAAACCCGATACAGCAGACATTGATTTTACAGGAAGATTTATCAGCAGCCCTGGCGCCGGCAATACCCTTTCTTCTCATGCTACCACTATGGCTACCATTATTGCGGGCGGTGGGAATAGTTTTTATACGGCGCGTGGCGTAGCGCCTGCCAGCCGCATCAGCTCTTCTTCATTCGCTGTGTTACTGCCCGACAATGATGCTTTGTACAAACAATACCAGGTTGCCGTTCAGAATCATTCCTATGGAACAGGGATAGAAAATTTTTATGGTGCAGATGCCGCAGCTTACGATGCAAGTGTACAAAACAATCCCGCGTTGCTCCATGTTTTTTCCGGAGGCAATGCAGGTAACCAGCAAGCCGCAGATGGCGCTTATACAGGCATCAGTGGTTTTGCCAACCTTACCGGCAGTTTCAAAATGTCTAAAAACAGTATTTCCGTTGGTTCAGTTGATTCGTTTTCAGCAGTGTCACCACTCAGTTCAAAAGGCCCGGCTTACGATGGGCGCGTGAAGCCGGAACTGCTGGCATTTGGAGAAGATGGGAGCTCGGGCGCCGCCGCGCTGGTGTCCGGCACAGCGCTGTTGTTACAGCAGGTATACAAAGAAGCCAATGGCGGCTTGCTGCCGGATGCAGCGTTGGTAAAAGCCGTGCTGTTAAATTCGGCTACCGATGCAGGCAGCAAGGGCATTGATTTCTCTTCCGGTTACGGCAACCTGGACGCTTACCGAGCAGCGACAGTAATGAAGGCAGGACAATTCTATACCGGCTCGGTGACTGCGGGGCAATCGCAGTCATTTACGGTGGCCGTACCAACCGGTGCGGAAAATTTAAAAATTTTATTGGCCTGGACTGATCTGCCCGCCACAGCCAATGCATATACAGCTATCGTAAATGATCTTGATCTAACGGTAATGTACAACACTTCCGGACAGGGATGGTTGCCATGGGTATTGAACACGGCTGCACAAAAAGATTCACTGCAATTACTACCCGTACAAAAACGGGACAGCCTCAATACAGTTGAGCAGGTAACGATTGACCAGCCACCGGCAGGCAGTTATACTATTACTGTTAACGGGCACAGCATTCCTGCCGGCGGGCAAAAATTTTTCATTGTTTACCAGTGGGATCCCCCGGCTTTGTTTAAATGGGTGTTTCCTTCCGGCAACGACAACCTGCTACCCGGTACACAGCCACCGGCAAGATGGCAAAGCAATATTGGCGGTAATGGTTTGATTGAATTTAAATATGCAGGCACCGGAAACTGGCAACCAGTAGCCAACGCAGCGCCACTGTCCGCTCAATACTACAAATGGGTGGTACCGGATACAAGTGCGGTAGCAATGCTGCGTATGACCATCAACGGGCAACAGTACCTGAGTGATAGCTTTAGCATTTCCGCGCCTTTGCAAACAGGAGTTGGATACAATTGCGCAACGGACGCGCTGCTTTACTGGAACCGCAGCAATGCCGCCAACTACCAGGTATATAAATTGGGCAGCCAGTACATGGAGCCGCTTGCCCGTACCACAGATACTTCATTTATAATTGATAAAAGCTCTACCACTGCACAATGGTTTGCTGTAGCGCCTATACTTGCATTTAATAAAAGCGGTGTACAAAGTATTGCTTTTAATTATACTTCACAGGGTGTTGATTGCTATTTTAAAAACTTTACCGCTGACCTGTTGGCCGGGAGTACCCGGCTCAATATAACCCTGGGCACCAGCTACCGCATCGCACGCGTTATAATTGAAAAAGCGGATCAACGGGGTATTTATAAGTCGCTGCAAACTTATCTTCCGCCTATACAAATGCAGTATAGTACCGAAGATCATTCACTTACCAAAGGCGTTAACCGTTACCGGGCCCGTATTGAACTGGCAACCGGTGCTGTTGTTTACAGCAATACAGAAACAGTTTATAACCTGGCTGGCAACCAATACCTCGTTTATCCAAACCCGGTAAACAAGCCGCAGTCCATTATTGTGCTTGCTGCCAGCTTAAATAACCAGGTGCTGCAATTGTTTGATGTGTACGGCAAAAAAATTGCAGAGAAAAAGATGAAGGATCTCTCTTTGCAAATTGAGACAGCTGCCCTTGCCAAAGGATTATATTTTTATCTTATACTGAAAGACGGAAAAAAAGAATCGGGTGGAAAGATAGTAGTGCAGTAATATAATTTGCAGCATCGGACCAGTCGCAACGTTCCGCGGGTGTTGAATATATAAAACATCTTCCTCTTCCAGAGAAAGCTGCGGAGAAAACATTGTCGGGGATTTAGCGTGCCGCGGTTTAATTGCTTCGGGCCTGCCCCCTAAAGATCTAACTGTGGCAGAGTAAATCCAGTATCAATGCCAGCAATAACCCCATAAAAAAGCAGCGGTAAAAACCGCTGCCTTCTATTTATTCATCTTAAAAATTATTCTGCTTTTGGCTGATCCGCTACCGGCGCGGGTGCTGCTTCCGCACTGGCAGGCGCCTGCTGTGCCTGTGGCTTCAGCGGCCCGTGTGGCGTGCCTTCCGGTCTTGGTGGACGCGGTTCTCTTGGCTCCCGGGGTTCTTTTGGTTCCTTTGGACCCTGCGGCTTGTCCGTTTTTTTCTTCTGGCTCTTGGGTGCCCAGATGGCCAGCATACGTTTACCTTCCATCTTTGGTAAGCTTTCCAGTACACCAAATTCTGCCAGCCGCTCCGCAAATTTCAGGATCAACAATTCGCCACGTTCTTTAAACTGGATGGCCCTTCCCTTAAACTGTACGTACGCTTTGACCTTATTACCGTCTTTCAAAAAGTTTTCAGCATGCTTAGCTTTAAAGTCAAAATCATGATCATCGGTATTGGGTGTAAACCTGATCTCTTTCACCTCGGAGACCTTGCTGTTGGCCTTCATCTCCTTCTCTTTCTTCTTCTTCTCGTATAGAAATTTATTATAGTCGATTATCTTACATACCGGCGGATCTGCCTGTGGGGAAATCTCTACCAGGTCAAGCTGCTGATCATTCGCAAAGCGCAATGCTTCCTGGATAGTATATACGCCTACTTCTACGTTGTCGCCCACCAAACGTACCTGGGGTACGCGTATCATGTGGTTGGTGCGGTGTTCCTGTTGTTGTTCTTTTCTGAACCTTGGATTGAAAGCGCCCCTCGGGGGCCTTGGTGGAAATGCCATTTACAAATTTTAGTTTAAAATATTGAGTAAGCTCTGGGCTGCGGACTCCAAGCCTTTTGCAAAATCAGCATGGTTATGTGCTTTCATTTGCAATTTATTAATGTTACAAAAATTATTCCCCTTTTCTTTCCCTTATTTCTGTCAGTATTTCTGCCATAAATTCATCTATTGGTTTGATGCCAGCATCACCTTTTCCCTGCCTGCGAACCGCTACGGCATTATCATTCATTTCCTTCTCTCCTACTACCAGCATATAAGGAACCCGCATCAGTTCTGTATCGCGGATCTTCTTGCCAATCTTCTCATTCCTGTCATCAACTGCTGCACGAATATCTGATTTTTTCAGCTTTTCAGAAATACTTTGTGCATAAGGTATAAATTTATCGCTGATTGGCAAAATTTTTACCTGCACCGGGCTTAACCACACCGGTAATTTTCCCGCATAGTGCTCCAGTAAAAACCCGATAAACCGTTCGTGTGTACCCAGTGGAGCGCGGTGTATGATCAGCGGTGTTTCTGCATGGTTGTCCTGGTTGGTATATTCCAGTTTAAAACTACGGCCCTGCGAGAAATCTACCTGGTTGGTAGCCAGGGTAAATTCACGGCCAATAACACTGTAAATCTGAACGTCAATTTTAGGCCCGTAAAAAGCTGCTTCGTCCTGTACTTCTACGTAAGGAATATTGGATTCAATTAACACCTGCCTTACCATTTCTTCGGTCTGTATCCACAATTCCGGCTCATTCACGTATTTTTTACCCAGTTTGTCGGGCGAGTGGAGGCTCAGGCGCATCACATATTTATCAATACCAAATATTTTAAAATACTTTTGGTACATATCATTCACCGCCCTGAACTCTGCAGCAAACTGTTCTTTGGTACAGTAAATATGTGCATCGTTCATATGGAGGCAGCGAACCCGCATCAAACCAAATAATTCGCCGCTTTGCTCATAGCGGTAAACGGTGCCATATTCCGCAATCCGGTAAGGTAAATCACGATAGCTTTTTGGCTCCGCCGCGTAAATTTTATGGTGGTGCGGACAGTTCATTGATTTGAGGTAGTATTTTTCTCCGTCCAGCACCATGGGCGGGTACATACTATCTGCATAATACGGCAGGTGACCGCTGGTGATATACATGCTTTCTTTGGCAATATGGGGGGTAACTACCCTTTTATAGCCGCCGGCGTTTTCAGTTTCCCTGGCAAGTTTTTCCAGTTCTTCAATGATCACGGTTCCATTGGGCATCCACATAATCAGGCCCTGGCCCACATCATCATCCATGGTATAAATGCCGAGTTCTTTGCCCAGTTTACGATGGTCCCTTTTCTTTGCTTCTTCCAGCATCTGCAGGTGCTCATCCAGCTCTTTCTGCGAGGGGAATGTAACGCCATACACACGCGTAAGCATTTTATTTTTTTCATCGCCTTTCCAGTAGGCGCCGGAAATATTGGTAAGCTTGATGGCTTTGATGACGCCGGTGGCGGGAATGTGCGGACCGCGGCAGAGATCGGTAAAACCGCCCTGGGTATAAAAAGTAATTTCGCCATCCTTCAGATTGGTCAGCAAATCAAGTTTGTACTCATCGCCTTTCTCAGTAAAATACGTTATCGCTTCCCCCTTGGATATCTCTTTGCGGATATAATTGTTGTTCTGCTTCGCCAGCTCATTCATCTTTACTTCCAGCTTGCGCAGATCTTCTTCAGTAAGCTGCCTGCCACCCAGGTCCATATCATAATAGTAACCATTATCAAGCGGTGGACCAACCCAGAATTTTACACCGGGAAACATGCTTTCTACTGCCTCTGCCATCAAATGCGCGGATGAATGCCAGAAAGTTGATTTACCCTCCGTATCATTCCAGGTGAGCAATTTTAGAGATGCATCTTCATTGATGGGCCGCGTGGCATCCCACACCTGGCCGTTTACCTGCGCCGCCAGCACCTTTCTTGCCAAACCTTCACTGATTGATTTGGCTACCTCTAACGCCGTTACGCCCTGTTCAAACTCTTTTACTGCCCCATCGGGGAGTGTAATTTTTATCATCTGGTAGATTTATTAAAAATATATTGTTGATTTTGCACTGTAGCGGCTGGGTAATTTCTAAGCAGCATTGCCAAACGAAATCCCGCAATATCCAAATCAAAAAATTAGTCATTCTCCCTGTTTATCGCTGATTATGGAATGCAGTGCTATAGTGATTGTTACAGCTACCTGTAAAATTCAAATCCCCAAATTCGCAAATCTCAAAATCAGCAATCTTTTCAGGACGGCAAATTTAACGAACTCTTGGCAGATAAACGGTTTGTTTTCAGTGAAATTGCAATGATTTTTTTGAAGAATGAATTTGTAATTTGGACATATGAGAACACTATGTACGCTGGTTGTTTGTTTATTATCAGTACCCCTTTTTTCACAGGATCTTACTGGCATCTGGCGCGGCAGTTTTGTTGCTGCTGACAATAAAATGGCGAATCTGTTTAACATGACAGACCGTTATAAATATGAAATACAGATAGACCAGCAGGGAAAGGCTTTTAGTGGCGTTACCTACTCTTATAAAACAACTGTTTTTTATGGTAAGGCATCATCCAACGGTACAATAAATCCGGAAACGGGCAAAGTGATGCTGCAGGAATTGAAATTGCTGGAACTTAAAATGGCCAGCTCCAGCTATGCATGCTGGATGATTTGTTTTCTGCAATACACAAAGAATGGCAACGAAGAATTCATGGAAGGCAAATACAGCAGTTACCGGGAGTCTGATTCCTCTTTCTGTGGCAGGGGCACTGTTTACCTGCGCAAAGTAATTACCTCTGATTTTTATAAGGAACCGTTTTTAGCAAAACGTGAAAAGGAGAAAAAAGATGCGCTGGCAAAAATTCCCGCTGGTAAAATCAAGTTACCGGCTCCACCCCGGGCTATCGTAAAAAAAGCTATTACTCCGCCATTAAAGAATAACCCGTCTGCAAATAATAAAGCCACTAAACCACCTCTTGTTGCAAAAAATAAGACGTCAACAAGCACTCCAGTAAAGCCGAACCAACCGCCGGTAGCAAAGACCAAGGACATGAAAGGTGTAACAATAACACCTGATATTGATACCCATAAAAAAATGCCTGATATTAGGCTGAAAGAGCCGGCTATGATTCCATCGGTATTGAAAAACCGCGAGAACGAAGTGGTGCAGTCCATTGCTGTAAATACCAACGAAATAACTATTAGCATTTATGACAATGGAACTATTGATCATGATACGGTGTCTGTTTACCTCGATAAAAAACTGGTAGTGGCCCACCAGATGCTTACCACCAATGCCATCACCCTGAAACTGAAAATGGATGATACCAATGATTACCATGAATTGGTAATGGTGGCCGATAACCTGGGTGATATACCACCCAATACATCGCTGATGGTAGTAAAGGCCGGCGATAAGCGGTATGAAGTGCGCATTACTTCTACGGAGCAAAAAAATGCAGTGGTGATATTTACCTACGATAAATCCAAATAATACAACCGCTCATCCTATTTTGCACCCGGCTTTGAACGCTAAACAATAATTTGTTTTCTTATTCATGCATATGCGCAATTTTTTTATACTGATTTTATTGCTGATCGGCTGTATGGCCAATGCCCAGGACCTGAACGGCATTTGGCGGGGCAAGCTTTTGCAGGCACCGGGCGGCTGTTTTCCTGAGTACACCGTGGAACTGCAGATTAGTTTTATACCTACCGCCAATACATTAAGCGGGCGGGCATATGATTACCACGATACTTCCAAATATGTAAAACTTGATTTTACAGGGCGGTACAACAATACCACCAAAAGAATGGTCATTATTGAACATACATTAATGGAGACGCATATACCCGAGAACTGTGTGCCATGTCTTAAAACCTATGATCTTACCTGGACAAGGTCGGGCGATGAAGAAATACTTACCGGCGAGTGCAAAGGCCGTGAATTTGGCAGCAATAACAGTTGCCCGTCTTATAAAATTGTACTTAAAAGAGTAGCCAAATCAGACTTTGCAGTAGATATAGAACAAAGCCCGGAATTAAAAGATCTGCAACAAAAACTGAACCTGCAGCCACGCAGCAAGGAGCTGGTAAAAACAATTGCTGTTGATAAGGGTGAGATTAAACTTGATTTTTATGACAACGCAGAAGTAGATAACGATACCATCACTGTATTATTAAATGGCAAACTATTGTTATACCGGAAAATGCTGACCGCCCGGCCGCTTACCATCAGTATCAATGCTTTCCCCAATATAGATTATGAGCTGGTGATGTATGCCGACAACCTGGGCAGCATCCCACCTAATACTGCGCTGCTGGTGATTACTGCCGGGGTTAAAAAATTTGAGGTGAGGCTTGCCTCCAGTGAGCAAAAAAGTGCTGCCGTAAAGTTGCGTTTTGAAGGTCCGCCGGGCAACCACTAACTATACCTGTTCAAAGATCTTATTCTGTTGCGTGCTAACCTGGTTAGCTTAACGGGCAATCATCAATTTGCTTGTCTGTTGAATACCGTCCGCCGCTGACACAGCAATAATATATGTTCCGCGTGCATACTGCTGTACGCTCAGAGAAACCATGGCAGTATTGGCGCCGGCCTTTTGCTCCTGCAATACCTGGCCCGACTGGTTCATTAATTTAATCATTACTTCAGTACTGTTGCCGGTTAAATCCACTGTTACATTATCAACCGCCGGATTAGGAAATACACTGATGCCTTTTATCAGCGAAGCATGCACTGCTTTAATAGTTGAGTAAGTTTTGCTGCCATCCTGGTCCACCATCGCCAGCCTGTAATAAGCCACCGTGCCTGGAAAGCCATTATCAGCATACGTGTAGCGGGTGGCGAAAGCTGTATTTCCTGTTGCGGGCACCGCGCCAATTTTCTCCCAGTTGGAACTGTTTGCACTGCGCTCTATCGTAAAGTAAGCAGCATTGATTTCCTGCTGGGTGGTCCATTCAAGTGAAACCCGGCTGCCGGTATTCGCTACTGTAAAATTGCTCATTACAACAGGTAATAAAGAACTGCTTGCAGCAACGCCTGCATAAGTAAGTCCTGAAGGTCCATATACGGTTGGGGCGCTGTACAATCCACAGGCATTTTGTCCTGCTGCCCCACAGTTAAGCGTGCTGGCTGCACTGGGGTAGGTAGTTGTATAAGAATGGTTATTGCTTAAGGAATTAAAACTGTTCCAGTTGTAATAGTAGTTGTTATAGTTGGCCAAAATAACTGAAGAAGTATTGTCATATATATTCAGCGCAGGACCATTTAACTTAATATACGCCAGGCTGTTCAGCAAGCCATTGCCTGCTACCAGTTTGCTGCCATTTCTCAGGTTAACCGGGCCTGCGTTTGCATTAAAATAAGTGTTTCCAAAAAAGTTAAGTGTACTGCCTGAAATATCCAGCTGACCGCCATTATTGCTGAAGTAACCAGTTCCGTTAAACGTAAATACAGAATTGCTGATGTTTATAGCGGTGTTGGCTTTAATGGAAGCACTGCCGGTGGCCGTTAGTACAACATTTTGAAAACTGGTAGTACCGGAATTAGTGTTGATGGACTGATCGTTCATGGCGATGGTTGTATTATTGAACGAACAGGGCTGGCAGGTGATTGTTTTCTCCAATACAATATTACCACCATTAAATGTACAGTTGTTACAACTGCCTCCCTGGCTAATGCTGAGTGTTTTTCCACTGGTAATATTAAAAGTACAATTGGTACAGTTGGCAGGGTAACTGCTGTTTGCGGTTACCGCATAAACAGTTTGGGCAAAGCTATTATTGAACGCTGCGAGCATTAATAAGATAAAAAGAATGTAGGATTTTTTCATAACTGCTTTTTTCGTGTTCATAGATACAACTACCTATGGCCAGCAACATGCCATTGTTGCAACAACTGAATGCCAGCAGTTTATAAAACCCGCTTGACGTTATGCTTCCATGTATGGGAAGCGGGGTTTCTTATTGGGAAAGAAATAGCCGCCAGGCTACCCGTTGTGCAGCGCTGTCATTTCACCCGCAGGTATCGCAGTTAAATCCGCTCAATTGACCTGAGGTTTATACCGCTCCGAAAAAATTTTCTGTAGATGCTACCAGCGAAGGCAATTCCAGCACTGGTTCCGTTTCCGGTTGACTTGCCGACAGTTCATCTGCAAATTTCCTGAACGATTCCAGTTCCTGCAACAATTGGTGAGCAGCTTCATCTTCAAACTGATCAAAGTGCATAAATGTCTTTCCATCAGGCAGCAGGTAGGTGCTGTATTTTATGCCCGGGTGATTAAGCTGCCGCAATTCGTTTACCACCCCCCGGATGTTTGCCATATTAGTGGCAGCAAATTCACGTGTGGTGCTGTATTGTACCCTTACTATTTTCATATCGGTTGTTTTTATGAGATCAGTAAAGCGCTCTTTAATTAAGGTCGGGTGTTTTGTATTGAATAATTACCTGTTAAAACTATTGGAAAATAATTTCCTGGATGGGGGCAGAACGGGACATTTTAAAGGGGCAAAAGCGACAGCTTATGCCCAATACTGCAGTTATATGCGGTTAATTGCCGGGTCGAAGCATATAATATTCCCGTAAAAAAGCCCGCTTTTACGTGGTACTAAAATGCTGCGACGAATACCACAATATCGTCTACATAGAGGCACTCACTGCATTAAACCAAAACAACCAATACCCATCTTATATATATTAAATAACTTTTTAAAAATTACAATTATGAAAAAGACTTTTACAATTTTATTCGCCGTTGGAATGGTATTATCAGCAGCTGCGCAACCCAACTATAAAACTAAGCAAGCGCATGACAACAATAAAAATGACTATTCCACACAGTATGCTGCCGCACCAGGTTTTTCTTTTGCCAAAAAAGAAAAAGAAAGACAGTTAAGAGAAATAGATAACAGGTTCGACAGGAAGATTTACCTGGTAAAACAAGACAGGCGCATGGGTTGGAGACAGCAGTCTGCACAGGTTCAAATGCTGGAAAAGCAACGCAGCATTGAAATACGCCAGGTGCTGAATGTGTATGAAAAAAACAGCCAGCGTTATGCCAATGACCGGTATAGCAAGAACAATACCCGCCGGTATTAGTGAGGATAAGCAGTAATTATTATTATAAAAACATCAAAAAAAAATGACCATGAAAAAGTTACTCATACTATGTTTAGCCACTATTTCTTACAGTGCAATTTTTGCACAGGATCACAGCAGAAACGTGTACACGGATAACAATTACAGCCGGGGATATACGCCGCCAAAAAAACAGCCCCGTGATAATTACAAGGACCAGGTATATGCCAATAATGATCGCCGCTACAATGGAAACAATCAGCGGATAAATGAAAGAGACCGGCAGACAGGTATAGCACAGGCAAACCGCGATTACGACCTTAGGGTGAACAGCTATAGAAACGATAGGTCTATTAACCCTTATGAAAGGGATAAAAGAATCCGCGAAGCGCAATGGGACAGGCAGCAAAAAGTAAATTCCTTTGGAAAAGGCGCAGTAGCCGGCGTAATAGTTGGCCTGCTTGCAGGCGCACTCTTTTCACGCTAACAACTGATCTTCAAAAGGGGCTGAAAAATTCAGCCCCTTTCTTTTACATTCAACTAATACCCTTTTAATATTTACAAAGCTTTCACCAGCTTATTTTTCAGACAGGTTGTAACCATTTTTTTTCAGTTCCACAGCCGACATGGAAACGATTTTAATATCCAGCTTTATAGGACTATATGGTTTATCGGTGGAATCTTTTTGCACACTTACTATCTGGTCAATTACATCCATGCCTTTAAAAACGTAGCCAAACACGGTAAATTTATCATCCAGCCGCGCAAGGCCATTTTTATTCTGTACAATATAAAACTGGCAACCTGCAGACAAGTGCTCTTTGTTACCATCCTGCCCCGCCCCTACTGCACCGTAAACATGGCGGAGTTTACTGTTAAATTCCGGTTTCAATAAATAAGGAGAAGCAGAAAAGCCTTCGGGTGTATCCGGGCAACCACCCTGCGCAACAAAATCTTTAATAACCCGGTTAAAGGTCAGGCTATCCCAGTAATGTGCATTAGCCAGTTTGATGAAACTTGTTTTGTGGTTGGGTGTTTCGTTGTACAGCCAAATCAGTACCTGGCCTTTATTGGTAACTATTTTACCTACCGGGTAGGTTTTTTTCCGTTGTGCCAATGCACCAGCACAAGTCAGCGAAATAAGTGTGGCTGCCAATAATAATTTGCGCATTTACGGGTATCTGTTTTAAGTGAGTGATGGATGAAGTTATATAGAAATGCGGGGAAATAAATGTGGAACCAGGCAAACTCCATTCAGCAGCCTGCTAAGCGGACGAACATATTATATAAACATCAAATTCAAAGACGTTTGAGCGAAGATTTATGGCGTAAAAGAACTGGCCAAAAGTTTATACTTCCGCCAATAATCTAAATGAATTTCGTCCTTAAGGCAACCTTTACCTTCTTTTAAACGTAATTCAATTTAATCAAAATTCTTTTTTATGAATACTCCATACTTTAGCCGGCTTATCTTATTGTTCTTCCCCTTGTGTGTATTGGCAGCCGCGTGTAGCAAGGATGATACTTCAACGCCAGCCCCTACCGTGCTTAAACATTGGGACATTGCCCTGAATGCGAAATTTGAGGCACCTGCCCCGGCCGGCAGATCTGAAACAGGAACTGCTATGCTTGATATGTATTCTGATATGACGATGAAATATACCATTACGGTGACCGGGCTGGCAGCGGGAGATCAGTTATCAGCGGGTCATATTCACACCGGCGACCCGATGACCAGTGGCCCGGTAATACTGGGATTTGACCCCATTTTTACAGGTGGCACTGCGACTGGAAAGGTGGCCGTAAGGTCTACCCTGGCAGATTCAATAATAAACAATACTACTGATTTTTATGTAAATGTTCATTCTACCCAGGTTCCTGGCGGATTGCTGCGTGGGCAGCTGGACAACCCGGTAACATTTGCCCAGGATGTAGTGCTTTCCGGCACAAATGAAGTACCTGCCGTAACAACAACGGCTACGGGCCTGGCACTTTTTCGCCTGACCGCCAATAAAATACTTTATGCAAAATATACTGTTACTGGTCTGGAAGCAGGTGACGTTCTTACAGCTTCTCATGTTCATACCGGGGCCGCGGGTGTCAATGGTCCTGTAATTATACCTGTATGTGGAAGTGCCGCTGATTTTGGCAAGGCATTGAAGCTGCCTGCTTTAACTGATGCAAATGTAACTTTGCTCACTACCGGCCAGGTTTATGCCAATGCCCACTCTCAAATTCGCCCGGGCGGAATTGTTCGTGGTCAGCTACGTTAGAATTTTACCGGAAAGGAAAAGAAGCCATCTCATTCATAAGGGATGGCTTCTTCATTTTTGGAACATGTTTTTAAGGTGGAATTGTGCCATGCAATTTCAGGAGGAGACACATGCTATTGATTAATTTTATTAATTGCTGGAAATGACAAAACAATGCAACCATGAAAAAACAAATGCCGTTCGATTTCCTGCTGGATTATTTACCGGCCAATGTGGTAATCAGGCCAGCCATTGGTATGTATTATATTTACTGGGAGAAAAAGATTGTATTGATTTTCCGGAAAGTCAGCAAAAATGCCCGGCACAATGGGTTATGGATTGCAACTAACAAAGAGCAGCACGCCAGTTTGAAAGCGGAACTACCTGCTATTACCAATTTTGTGTTTGATGAGGGAGCTACTGTTGATTCCGCCTGGCTGCAGTTAAAGGATGATCATGATGATTTTGAAACGACTGCCATCCGAATCTGTGAACTGATCTCCCACCGCGATAAAAGGATTGGAAAAGAAACGCCCAAAGCGGCGGAACTTACGCGTTAACCGGCATTGCGCTTGTGCTGCTGGTAAGAACACCCAATAGCGGCGGAACAATCAACAGCGATGAAAAAAAGGGTGAATAGTATTGTAAGCGATGAACAAGTCAAACGAAGTGTACAGGAGCCGAATCAACGGCGTTATTGATTATGTCAACAACAATATTCATAACCCTTTGTCGCTGGAAGAACTGGCCGGGGTGGCTTACTTCTCGCCCTTTCATTTTCACCGGGTTTTTGTAGCGGTCACCGGCGAAACCGTCAACCATTTTACGAACCGCATCCGCAATGAAAAAGCGGCCAGGCTGCTGAAATTCTCCCCGCAACCGGTGACTGCCATTGCAACCGCATGCGGTTTTTCTTCTACTGCAACACTTTCCCGTCAGTTTAAACAATACTTCGGCATTTCACCAACGGCCTATAGAAAAGGGGGCAGCATCAAAAACAGCAAGATCGGCAAAGAATGGTACGATGGAAGTGAATATCATTGCAGGATGAGTGAAGCGGAATTGGTAACAGCGTTTCCGGTAACCATCCGGCAATTCCCCGAAAGACGAATTGCTTATATACGGGTGGTGGATGCATTCCGGGAAGGTGTTGTACTCAGCGCGTTTGCAACACTACTGGAATGGGCGAGAAAACATACCCTGTTTGACAGGGAAACTATTTTTGGTATGTCGATGGACGATCCGGATGTAACACCCAAGGAAAAATACCGGTACGAAGCATGTATTACCATTCCGCAACAAATGATCGTTGAACCGGATGGCATTATCCAGACCACCACTTTAGCAAAATGTAAGTATGCGGTCACCACCGTGTCTGGTGATTTTAACCGGGTGGTGGCAGCAACCAATTACCTGTTTGATAATTGGCTTATCAATAGCGACTATGAATGCGAGGTCCAGCATGGGCTGGAAGTTTTTTTAGACAGAGAAAATGTCTGTAACTGGAGCCATTTCGACATGGAATTGTGTATACCCGTGAAACCATTGCAAAAATAATTGCTGATTAAAAATAAACAACCATGAAAAAAGTAACCGGCATCGGTGGTATCTTCTTCAAATGCAAAGACCCAAAAGCGGTCAACGAATGGTACAAAACCCATCTTGGTTTTGATACCACGCCTTATGGCACCAGCTTTGAATGGCGGCAGCTTGAAGAACCAAACAAAAAAGGGCTTACTCAGTGGAACCCTTTTGGAGAAGACACTAAATATTTTGATCCTTCAGCAAAGGATTTTATGATCAATTACCGGGTAGAAAATATAGAGGCGCTGGTAGCCCAGCTCAAAGAGGAAGGCGTTACTGTTCTTGATGCCATTGAAGATTCTGACTATGGCAAATTTGTTCATATTGCCGACCCCGAAGGAAATAAAATTCAATTGTGGGAGCCGAAGGGGTAAGGGTCGGCTTTTTGCGGAAGTGCATAATCTTCGCATGAGCACTCCCGAATTCTTTTGGGAATGCTCATGCGCGGCGTAAGCACCAAACGATCCTACGGATCGAAATCCAATGTCTAATCATTTTTTCTACCCATCCGATATCCCGATGGCACATTGCGATTTTCTTACAACGCAGGATGGTATTGCACGAGGCCTTTCACTGTATGCTACAACGGTAGCGTCGTTAAATTAAGGGGCGGTCTGTTCCGTCAGGAATCCCGAATGATTTCGGGAATGAGTAGAAAAAATGATGTGATTGAAGAGCGCTCCTCTGTTCCGCTAGGAACATCTGGTGGATAGAAAAATGTCGTCGTTAAAGAGCGTGCCGTAGGCACGCTTGTTGCTATCGAGGTTTTCCGTGATGGTAACAACAAGTATTAAATAACCAGTCATAAAATACCGTGTTTTTACGGGCATCTATAATACCTTTTGCCTTTAATTTCGGGGAACTGGATTATTTCTAAAACTTCAGTTGGCTTATGCAGATCAAAATTGTAAGTGCATTATTTTTCTCAAGCTTTCTTTTTATCGCTGGCGTTCATACCCTCAAAGGGCAACCTTCTGCGCCGGCGCTTGCAGCTCCTGTCGTTGTTGATCTTAAAAAACATACAATAGGGGAAATTCCATTTGATAAACCCTATTATTTTACAGGAGACCTGGACACCTCCTGGCATGTTAGCAGCATTACTTTTGAAATTATGAAAGGGAGATCTGGCGGCACATATGACACTATTGAAACGATCTCAGTTGGCACAAGAACCCAGTTTACAGTTATTGCAGGAGTTGTAGAAAAAGACTTTCTTTTGCCTGACAGGGTATATACCTTAAATGTTACCTGCAGACGTGCTGATGGATCACTGATTATTAATTATAGTTTTCATTGGGGACTACTTGCCAGGTCAAAAATTGGCGATCACGTAAAACTCGATTTCGGAATAGCGTATGCGCCAACACCAAAAGCACTGATTGGTTACACCTCCGTCAATATCTATTTTACAGCTATTAATGATGAAACGAATCTGAAGGAGATTAAAAATATTTCCCGCAATATTTTTTTACGTACCAGTGTTTTTATCGGGCTTTCGCCGGTAACCTTCTCATCAGATACAAAGCAGGATTTAAAAAACAAATACTCAACCGGCAATATTGTATTTGGAGTCGCTGTCAGATCGCCTTTTTATGGATGCTATACCAAAGGCATAGGACGGGTAGGGCAGAAATTGCTGCAGCCAATGCGTTTGTCTTTTGGAGAAATGCTGTATGCACAAGTAAATGCCAATCCTTTAATTACCAAAAATGCCAACAAAGGGGCTTTCTTTGTTGGTCTTTCATATGATTTAAATATTGCCAGCCTGTTGGGACCCATTGCCAAAATAATTGCACCATGACAAAATTTTTTTTTCTGTTCTTAACTGCATGTATCTTTTTGTCCATTTGCTGTACAAAACTGGAGAATCCAGATGCCATAACTAAGGACGAGGTGTTGCAAATTACCGCCATTAAAAGTACGCTTGCAGCTAATAATAGTGATACTACACATATTGTTGCTCGTATACCCAAAGCTGCAGGCAAGCTGGATATAACATTTACAACAACCAGGGGAAATTTCACCGTATCAGCGGCAAAAACAATAAAACAATTAACCGACTCTGTAGCTGGCGAATATCGGTTCGCCACCGTTCTTTTAAGATCGGATTCAACAAAAGGTGATTGTTATATAACAGCCGAAACAGGTACTGCCAGAACTTATGTATCATTAACTTTTAACTAAATCGTTTATGAAAAAAACTATTAAGGATGTTCGCAAACTTCTTAAAGAAATTAAAGGAAAAAGGAAAAACAATAAAGCCGCTTTTACAAAAGCGAACAATGCATCACCCACGGGCTGTTGTCAGATAACGCTTGACGGGTCAACCTCAAATAAATCTGGACTTACAAAAAGAGAATGTGAGGACGCTACTAATAATTTCCCAGGTGCTACTTGTGTTTTTACCCCGGGCGTAAGTTGCCGCGATGTGTAATAATTTTATTGCGCAGTCGAAACTAATGTCATAACCTCGCCAGTTAGGAAAAAAGAAAAAATAAGAAATTTCTTTCTTCCTATTTCAACTCACTCAATGCAGTTACAATTTCGCGGCCACAAGCTTCAGCCTTACCACATATAATTTACCATTTGGTACATAAGCGACTTGTCTAAGCTTAGCATAGTCAGAAGTAATATTTGGTAACGAAAAATGCATGTATTCAATTGGTGTCACATTAGGCAAGTCGGTGGTGTCAAACGGAAAGCCAGTGCATTTACTAAAGCATAAAGTAGATAGACTGGTATAAGGAAAGAGTTTATTTAAAAGTTCATCGGTGCTGGCAAGGTCTATAAATTCCTTAAGTCCTAAACTGTCATCTTCCGATACCAGGGACATCCACGTATATTCAACCTCTTTGTTTTTATCAAAAGCCTCAGCCTTACCATTAGGCTGCACAAAATTAAATCGCTCAGATAATTCTTGTGTCGTCACTTTTTGAGTTAGCCAATAGTGAACCGCTTGTGCAAGGTCTGATAGGCTAGCAATACTTCCGTGCGCAAGACAAACCCCGTCTAGCCAAAAGTCTGGTAAGTAAAGCTTTTCTTCAGTGGCTATATAGATTTGAGAAAATTTGTTGCCCTTCTCTACTTTGGCATAGGTCACAGGTATTTCGTCATAGTGCTCGTCAACTGCAACTTTTAAAGCAGAATTTAGTTTTTCAAACTCAAAATTAATTGCATTTGCAAGTCCGCCCACCTTTTCAATTTCTGGATACTTTGTCTGCCGGAACAATTTTGACTTCAATTTATATATAAGACTATTCAATTTTTCGAAATTAGGGTGTGTCAGTAAACTTACCGCCAACTCATAATACCCGTTATCCCCCACCTAACCAACAACAAACAATTGTAAGCACTTACAGAAATAAACGTTTATGAGCGACTATAAACATTTGCCAGGTTTAAAGCAGTGGAAGATGGTACGCTATTTTAAAAATAAATTAACCCCCACAAATACCCAACTATTTTTACCGGGCAGGTATTGCCGCAGGCAGCTAAACCTGGTCACTTGCGCTCCCAATTTGCGCGAAAGGTGGTGGTCGCCATTGTTTTTCACTCATGCACAAGGGCTTGCGAAAGAAATGGGTGAGGGTACTAAAAGATGTTGGTCATCATCCCGAAGTTTTTTCACTTTTACCAAAAGATGTTGGTCATCTTCCAACTGTTTTTTCACTTTTACCAAAAGATGTTGGTCGTCCTCGAACTGTTCTTTCACTTTTACCAAAAGTTGTTGGTCATAATTCCGGCATTTTTTTACTTCTGCCAAAACTTGTTGATCTTTTTTTTGCAATTATCTGACAGGCAGAAATAAAAAAGCCCGCAAAACCTGGGTTTTACGGACTCTGTCAGTTTGGGATGACACCCTTTATGTCGGGACGACTGGATTCGAACCAGCGGCCTCTTGCACCCCATGCAAACGCGCTACCGGGCTGCGCTACGTCCCGAACTATAAACTGAGAACTAAAAACTATGATCTCCCTCAGGGTTGCAAATGTACATGTTTCTTTCAGATTCCGAAATTCAAAAACAACCATTATCTTCGCACAACTCATTTACAATGAAGTTTCTACTAAAACAGGTTTACATTACCGACCCGCACTCGCCGCAGCATCGTTCCCGCAAAGATATTTTAATTATTGACGGCGTAATCAGCACTATTGCTGACCATATTAATGATCCCGCAGACCGGGTGGTAGCCATAGACGGACTGAGCATATCCCCCGGATGGGCAGATGTTTTTGCCAATTTTTGCGACCCCGGTTATGAATACAAGGAAACCCAGCAGACCGGCGCCGCCGCAGCAGCATCCGGTGGTTTTACCAGCGTTTTTGTGGTGCCCAATACAAAACCGGTCATCGATTCCAAAACACAGGTGGAATACATTGTGCAACAGTCGAAATCACTGCCGGTGCAGGTCATCCCCCTGGGGGCTATTACCCGCGGTGCAGAAGGCAAAGAACTGGCCGAAATGTATGATATGAACAAGAGCGGCGCCATTGCTTTCAGCGATGGGCTTAATCCTTTGCAACCCGCCGGCATCTTATTAAAAGCACTCCAGTACATTAAATCTTTTAACGGCGTTATTATACAAATACCAGACGATAAAACCATCGCCCCCCACGGCCTCATCAATGAAGGGCTGGTATCTACCCGGCTGGGACTGCCCGGCAAACCTATGATGGCCGAAGAACTGATGGTGGCCCGTGACATTAAGCTGGCCCGCTACGCAGATTCAAAATTGCATTTCACCGGTGTAAGCTCACCGAAATCACTGGAATATATAAAAAGGGCCAAAGACAGCGGTATAAAAGTAACCTGTTCCGTTACCCCCTACCACCTGGCTTTTTGCGATGATGACTTATATACCTACGATACCAACCTGAAAGTAAACCCGCCCCTGCGCACCCGGCAGGATATGCTGGCCCTGCGCGCAGCAGTGGCAGACGGTACCGTAGATTGTATTGCTACGCATCATATGCCGCAGGACTGGGACAATAAAACCTGCGAGTTTGAATATGCAAAAAATGGGATGATTGGCCTGCAAACCTGCTACAGTGTTTTAAAAACAACCATGCCGGAAGTAAGTGAGGAGCGATGGATTGAATTGCTCAGCATTAACCCGCGTACCATTTTTGGGCTGCAGTTGCCGGTAATAGAAGAAAAGGCCGTTGCTAATTGCACCTTGTTTCTGCCGGAGAAAACCTACCAGTTTACAAAAGACCTTATAAAATCAAGATCACATAATTCGCCCTTTATTGACGCAACATTTACCGGCAAAGTGGCCGGCATTATTAACGGCGACAAGCTGGTACTGAACAGCCAATAATATGGAAAAAACCATTACTTCGCGTGTAACCAAAGGCGTTATCATTGCCGGCATACTGATTGCACTGGATCTTATTTTACAAAACATATACAGCCCGGTGCCGGATGGCCTGCGCTACATGCCCCGTTTAATTATTGTACTGCTGGGTGTACTGCTATCCTGTATTATTTTCAGCAGGCAATCGGGCGGCCAGTTGTCTTTTGGCGAAGTATTTTCGCATGGGTTTAAAACAACGGCCGTAATCGCATTTATCATGGCGGTGTATACATTTGTGGCCGTAAAATATATTTATGCGCCACCCAACGCGGCTGAAATGGCGGAAGCAGTAAAAGCAATAGAGCAACAGGGTAATGCACTGCATGAAGAAGCCAAACAACTGGCCGCAAAAGCAGCCGCCAACAGGTGGATTATTTATGTTTCCATATCTATCTTCGCTTCGCTGATACCAGGTCTGCTGGGTTCGCTGGCGGGAGCTGCCATCACAAAAAAGAATCAGTAATTTTATACTACTAAAGAATAACCGGGATGGACGTGTCGATTGTAATACCACTGATTGATGAAGCGGAATCTTTGCCGGAACTAACGGCCTGGATTGAACGTGTGATGGCCGCACTGCCGTACAGCTACGAAATTATTTTTGTAGACGATGGCAGCACCGATAATTCATGGGAAATTATACAGCAGCTGCGTAAAGTTAACCCCAGCGTGAAAGGCATCAAATTTCAGCGCAATTATGGCAAATCCGCCGGCCTCAATGAAGGCTTCCGCGCTGCTACCGGCGATGTGGTGATTACCATGGATGCCGACATGCAGGACTCGCCCGATGAAATACCGGAACTGCGCCGCATGATTGTTGAAGATAAATTTGACCTGGTGAGCGGCTGGAAAAAGAAACGCTTCGATAATACGCTGACAAAAAATATTCCTTCCAAGTTTTACAACGGCATGACAAGAATGCTTTCGGGCATACGGCTGCATGATTTTAATTGCGGCCTCAAAGCCTATCGTAAAAATGTGGTAAAAAGTATAGAAGTCTACGGAGACATGCACCGCTATATACCCGTACTGGCAAAGTGGTCTGGTTTTAAAAAAATTGGCGAGAAAGTAGTAGAACACCGTGCCCGTAAATTTGGCACCACCAAATTTGGATTCAGCCGTTTCATTAACGGGCCGCTGGACCTCGCGTCTATTATGTTTGTGGGCAAATATGGCAAACGCCCCATGCATTTTTTTGGCCGCTGGGGATCCATCTGCTTTGTACTGGGCTTTGTAATATTTGTGTACATGATCGTTTCACGCCTCATGCATCCGGAAGTGGGCTTGAGCAACCGCCCCCCTTTTTATATAGTGCTTACTGCTATGATAATTGGATCACAACTGTTCCTGGCAGGTTTTATCGGGGAAATGATTTCAAGGAATTCCTCTAACCGTAATTTCTACCTGGTAGAGGAAAAAGCGGGATTGGACTGATGCAGGAATATTGATGTATAGCGAGGTAAGCACATTTTCAAACTTCCTCATTTCCACACTTTCATATTTGTAGGGTATTGATTAAATCTGTTGTTATACTCGGTCCTGCACACCCTTTCCGCGGCGGCGGCATCACCACTTTTAATGAAAGGCTGGCTACTGAATTCCAGGAGCAAGGCTATGATGTTACTATTTACAATTTTTCCTTGCAATACCCGGCATTCTTTTTCCCGGGCAAATCACAATACTCAACAGAACCGGCACCTGCTCATTTAAAAATTTTATCAAAATTAAATTCCATCAACCCAATTAACTGGGTCAGCGTAGGCAATGAACTGAAGCGCCTGCAGCCAGATCTGATTGTGGTGCGTTACTGGCTACCATTGATGGGGCCTGCATTGGGCACCGTGTTGAGAAGGGTGAAAAAAAACCGCCATACAAAAGTGATTGCCATTACAGACAATGTAATCCCCCATGAAAAAAGACCGGGTGATAAACTCTTTACCCATTATTTCTTACAGCCCTGCGATGCATTTATTGCCATGAGTGATAAAGTGATGAAAGACTTAAAAGCCATCGAACCCCATAAACCTGCCCTACAGGTAGCACATCCACTGTATGATAACTTTGGCGCGGCTATCAGCAAACAGGCAGCCAGGGAGCAGCTAAAAATCAACAACGAAGAATTAATAATCCTGTTCTTTGGGTTCATCAGGAAGTATAAGGGACTTGATATTTTGGTGGAGGCCATGCAGCTGCTAAAGGACAAAATTCCACATTTTCCCTCACCCCTTCCCAAACTACTGGTAGCGGGAGAATTTTATGAAGATGAAAAAGTATACCAGCAGCAGATTGATGCACTGGATATACGGGATATGCTTATCCTGCGCACAGGTTTTATCCAGGACAGCGATGTGAAAAATTATTTTTGTGCGGCAGATGTAGTGATACAGCCATACCGCAATGCTACCCAGAGCGGCGTTACTCCCCTCGCCTATCATTTCGAAAAACCAATGATAGTAACCAATGTGGGTGCATTACCGGATTATGTACCGCACCAAAAAGCCGGGCTGGTGGCTGAGCCAACGGCAGCCTCACTGGCAGCGGCCATTGAACGATATTTCAGTTTAGGCGAAGATTATTTTTTACCCCAACTTCGCGAAGAGAAAAAAAAGTATTCCTGGACTGTCCTGGTTGCGGAAATTTTGCAATTGGGCGGGAGCAGCTGATAGCTGTTGGCCATAAGCTGTGAGCCGTTAGCCATGAGCTGTTGGCTATTAGCAACAAAACAGCGAATAAAACCTTCTTTGTGTTGCAAGTTTAAGCAGTAATATAAATAGTAGCCTGGCATTTTTTAAACAAATGACTATCAGCTAAAAGCTAACTGCTAATAGCTTTTCAAAATCAGACATCAAAAATCACACATCACACATTCCTTCCATGATATACAGAAGTAAAGCTCCTTTGCGCATAGGCCTTGCCGGCGGTGGTACCGATGTTAGTCCGTACAGTGATCTCTACGGCGGCGCTATTTTAAATGCCACCGTTAGCTTGTATGCCTACGCCAATATAGAACCGCTGCAGGAAAATGCCATCATATTGCAGGCACTGGACCGCCGGGAAGAAAAAAGATATGAGTGGGCGAGTGAATTGCCGATTGACGGAACACTGGATCTGCTGAAAGGGGTATACAACAGTATACAACGCGATTATGGAATGCCCCTCACCGGTTTTCGGCTCAGTACTTTTGTAGATGCACCTGCCGGAAGCGGGCTGGGTACTTCTTCTACCCTGGTGGTGGCCATTATCGGGGCATTTGCAGAAATGTTCCGCCTGCCCCTGGGCGAATACGATATGGCACACCTGGCCTACCAGATTGAAAGAAATGATTTGAAGATGGCGGGTGGCCGCCAGGATCAGTATGCCGCTACTTTTGGCGGTGTCAATTTTATGGAGTTTTACGGAGAAGACAAAGTCATCGTAAATCCGCTGCGCATCAAACAGCAATATTTGTTTGAACTGGAGAATAACCTGTTGCTCTATTACACCGCTACCACCCGTGAAAGTGCAAAGATTATAGAAAAGCAAAGTAGCAATGTGGTGAACAAACAATCAAAATCAATAGAAGCTATGCATCAGTTGAAACAGCAGGCGCAACGCATGAAAGAAGCTTTGCTGAAGGGACGACTGCATGAGATTGGTGAAATACTTGATTTTGGGTTTCAGCAGAAAAGACAAATGGCGGAAGGCATCAGCAATAGTTTAATGGAAGAAATATACGAGTGCGCTAAAAAGGCTGGTGCTACCGGAGGTAAAATTTCCGGGGCCGGTGGCGGCGGTTTTATGATATTCTACTGCCCCGACATCAGCAAATACAAAGTGCAGGATGCACTTAAGCAGTTTGGCGGCTATTGCCAGCCCTACCGGTTTACAGAACACGGATTAACTACCTGGACGATTTAGAAATTAGAGGGACTTCTCATTTCCAGCTAACTAATATCACTTCTGCCCGTCCGATCAGGCGGGCGTTCAGGATTGGATAATAATTTTGCTGGTCTATTTTTTTCGATATTAATACCATCCGTTCCGGATTAAAACCAGCAAAGCCGACCTTTCGGAAAAAGCCTGAAAGGCTGTTATTAATATCGAATCCATGTTAAGAAATTGAAAAAACCCGAAACGGGTGACAGTAGATTCGCAAGGCGGCCCTTTCAGGTTTTCCAGCTCCCCAAAATATGAATTAGTCCCACTAAACTAATCAGCCAATTACAACTATATTTGCAAATTATTCAGGATTAGATGAACAAAATAAAGGACATTATTGAAGAGTCGGTGGCGGTAAAGAACAAAATTCTGACAGATGAGCAGATGCTTGCCAATATTGACAAATTAACGGACGCCACGGTGCTGGCTTTAAAAAACGGGCACCGGGTGTATTTTTGCGGAAATGGAGGTAGTGCGGCAGATGCCCAGCACCTGGCCGCAGAATTCAGCGGTCGTTTTTATCTTGACAGGGATGCGCTGCCCGCAGAAGCGCTGCATTGTAATACATCGTACCTTACTGCAGTGGCCAATGACTACAGCTTTGATGTAATTTATTCCCGCCTGGTAAAAGGCCTGGCCCATACAGGAGATGTACTGATTGGCCTGTCCACTTCCGGCAATTCTGTAAACATTGTAAAAGCCTTTGAGACTGCCCGTGAAAAAGGCGTGATTACGGTTGGCTTTACCGGTGAAGGTGGTGGCCAGTTAAAAGCACTCAGCGATTATTTATTTGATATACCTTCAAAAAATACACCCCGCATACAGGAAAGCCATATTATGATTGGCCATATTATCTGCCAGCTGGCGGAAGAAAGATATTTCACCCCAAACCCCCGTTCATAAAAGAACGCGCAGGCCTGCAAAGGCTTTTCAACATTATGGAAATCAAAGAAGCAATTATTCTGGCAGGTGGTTTAGGAACAAGACTGCAATCAGCCGTGCCGGATGTACCGAAGTGTATGGCACCTGTAAATGGCAAACCTTTTCTATCGTACGTCATTGATTATTACAGCAAGCAGGGAATTGAAAAGTTCATCTTCTCATTGGGCTATAAGCACGCCGTTATCAGTACCTGGTTGCAGAAAGAATATCCTGCGCTCAGTATCCAGTATACAATAGAAAATGAGCCACTGGGCACCGGCGGCGGTATTCAACTGGCTACAGAAAAAGTAAAAGGAAAAGATGTACTTATCCTGAACGGCGATACGCTCTTTAAAGTAGACCTGGAAAAGCTGGCCGCCTTTCATGCGCAGATGGCTTCCGCCTGCACACTTTCCCTGAAGCCCATGACCAATTTTGAACGGTATGGCGTAGTAGAGACAGAAGATGATGGCCGCATAAAAAGTTTCCAGGAAAAGAAACATTACGACCAGGGCCTGATCAATGGCGGTGTTTACCTGCTCAATACCGGCCGGTTCCGGCAGCAGAAAAGACCAGAAAAATTTTCATTCGAAAAGGATTACCTGGAAAGATCTTATTCTGCCATGCCCATGTACGGCTACGTACAGGAAGGTTATTTCATTGATATTGGTGTGCCGGAAGATTTTGAAAGAGCCCAGCAGGAAATGAAAAAGAAAGGAACGGCAAAGTAGGTATAACAACTTCGGCTTTGCAATGACCCTGACTAGTATAAACACTGTGGCACTAAAGCTCCGTGCTCCGAACCATGCAAATTTCACCCGCGCTGCTAAGCTGCGCGGCGTTGAAAGTCCAATTCCAAATTCCATCAAAATACAATCATGCTTGATTTTAAAAAAATAGATAGTTCCTGGACATTATTTCTTGACCGCGATGGTGTACTGAACCATGATAAAGTGGGCAGCTATATTTTCAGCATTTCCGAATTCAGGTTTTATGATGGCGTTACAGATGCACTTAAAACCTGTGCAGCGTTGTTTGGCAATATCATTATTGTAACCAACCAGCGCGGCGTGGGCAGAGGATTAATGAGTGAACTGGATTTAATGGAAATACACAATAAAATGCTGCAGGATGTGGAAGCTGCCGGCGGCAGAATTGATGGTATTTATTATGCCAGCTCACTGGATAATGACCACCCGGAACGCAAACCCCGCACCGGTATGGCGCTGAAAGCAAAGGCTGATTTTCCGGACATCGATTTCAGCAAATCAATTATGGTAGGCAATAACCTGAGCGATATGGAATTTGGACGGAATGCCGGGATGCATACGGTATTTATGCTAACCACCCAGCCAAACCTGCCGCTGCCCAACCCGTTAATTGATCTGGCATTTAACAGCCTGTTAAAGTTTGCGACAGCACTGCCCGCTCTATAAAATTTATCGTCTGTAAATACGTTGAAGCAGTACAGCAGCCAGGGCGGCTGCCGGCGCATCTGCCCATAAAAGTGACCGTTAAAACGGCTAGACTTTTCAGGGAGCTGCTTTATTGTAACTTAGCTATACATTATACAACATGAATAAGTTTATTATATTTTTTACCGTGGTTATGCTGGGCCTGGGTTCACTTACCGCCACTGCGCAAAAGATCAGCAGTACCGACCGTAAATTATTCATCAAAAAAGAAGACTCGCTAAAAGTATTTGCAGACAGCATGATCAACGCAGAGACAGCCGGCAGGCGTTTTTTTGCAGACAGCCAGTTTGTAAAAACGTTTGTGCGCACTTTAAAAATCACCAACTCTTTTTCTTTTCCTTTTGATTCCCTGCCCACGGTATCAAAACTATATCCCAAAGACAGTTCCTTCCGCATTTTTACCTGGCAGCTGAAAAAAGACGAATACATGTATTACCAGAAAGGCGCCATACAGATGAAGACGGCCGATGGGGCGCTCAGATTATTTCCGCTTTTTGATGCTTCCATGTTTACCGGAAAGCCCCAGGATTCACTCAGGACCCGTAAAAACTGGATAGGTGCTATTTATTATCGCATCGTGCAAAAAGAATTTAACGGTAAAAAATATTATACGCTGCTGGGTTTTGATGACTACACGGTAAGCAGTAACCGCAAATGGATGGAAGTGATGAGTTTTGATGAGCAGACAGGCGAGCCGGTTTTTGGCGGCCCGGTTATCAGTTTTAAAGATGATACCGCTAAAGTAAAACCGGTGCTCAACCGTTTTTCAATAGAGTATAAAAAGGAAGCCCGCACTTTATTTAATTACAACCCGGAAATGGACATGATTATTTATGACCACCTGATCTCTGAAAGTGAAGAACCGGCCCGGAAAGAAACTTATATTCCGGATGGTGATTTTGAAGGTTTCCGCTGGGAGAATGGTCAGTGGGTGCATGTAGACAAGGTGTTCAATTTTAAATTAAAAGAAGGCGAGGTTCCGCAGGAAGCAACTATCAAAGACGATGGCGGCAATATCAATGAGAAGAAACTGATGGAGCAATCGGAAAAAAATATTGAAAACGCTAAAAAGAAAGAAGAAGCGGAGAAGAAGCCTGTGCCTAAAAAGAAAACGGGGAATTGATGTCTGATGACTGCTATTAATTTCTCATTGCAAAAAAGAAACTACGGGTAGTAAATTGCGCTGATGCGAGCCCCACGAGATGCTTCGTTCCTCAGCATGACAAGGGAGATGATTTTCTCAATGATGGTGTTTCTGATCAGCAACCTTGAACCTATAGCTAATTGATCATTCTTGCCAAACAAAGCCCTGTTTCCAAACCAGATCATTTTCGATTGTCATCCTGAGGAACGAAGGATCCCGGAGGCTTGAAATAAATGTAAGACTGCTATTGAGTTTTCATTGCAAGGAACGACTGGTAGTAAATTGCGCTGCGGCGTAGTCCACGGGATGCTTCGTTCCTCAGCATGACAAGAGAGGTGAGTTTTCTTATTAATATATTCATAAAAGGGAATAATGAACTCCAGCAGATTCAATGTCGATGGCAAACCCCGCCCTCCTTTTCTTTTCCACTCTTAGCCAATCAATTTATTTTTCGCCTTCGCATATTCTTCCTGGCTCAGCACGCCTTTTTGTTTCAACTCATATAATTTCTCGAGTTCCGTTGCAACAGACGTTGTTGTGCCGCCGTGCATCCCCATGGCAGACGCCATTTGAAGGGCCTGGTTGCCCACCTGCAGATGTTTGTACTCAGACTGCGCCAGGGTAATAGTATCCTTCAATCTTTTCGGATGGTATACATTGTAATAATCAGTGGCCCCTACTTCTGCAGCCGTTTGTATTTCTACATGGCCATAATTAAACAACCTGCCCCATACAGATTGATCGTAGGAAACATTGTTTATCTTATCCAGCGGACTTTCCTTCGCAAAATGGCTTAGCAACCCGGCTTCATCTATTACCCGGTAATTGGTAACCACCCAGATATTACTCATCCACTGAAAATATTTAACTATAAAAATCAGCAAACCCAATAAGGCAACCGCCCAGCCATACCGCTCGATAAATCCCATAAAGAAAGACCCCACAACGGCCGCAATGGCAATGAGGGCAGGGCCAATCATGGATATCCAGCTGGTATACGTTACCAGTAAAATTTTCTCTCCTTTCTGTAAAGGCGTGCGCATACGGTTATATTTTAAGGGTAAGTTATTGCAGTTAACCGGGAATAAAAAATGCCGGAAAATAAATTCCGGCATCTGTATCAGGGTAAGCGATGGAGGTTTGTATCAGTTGCTAACCGTGCCGGCTTTAACAATATTAAGTGGATCAGTTATATCAAAAAACGAAACGCCTTTATCAATATATGCAATCAATATATCGCCGTATGGAATTACGTCATAGTACAGGTCGTCCTTAAATTCAGCAATTTTTTTTGGGTTATAGGGATCTGCGAGGCTAAACACTCCCAGGCCATTATCCGCTTCGCAGATGTACAGGGCTTTTTGTTTGATGCCCAATCCATAAGGCGATTTTAAATCTATTTCTTTTACCAGCTTAGGCGCTTTACTATCTTTAATATCATACACATTCAGCACATTTTTGAGGCTACCGCAGGAACCATTGCCGCTGCGCAGCGTAACATAAGAAATGGTATCATTGGTTACCACCGGATCGCAGGCCCTGAAATGCGTAATGGAACTTTCTTTAACGGGCTTTACCGGGTCTGCAATGGAATAAATATATAAGCCGTTAGAAGCCCCCAGCATCAGTTTGTCTTTGAAAGGAAAAATGGTTTCAATATCAAACCCGGCATACACCTGTCCTTTGTTTACCGGTAGCGCCGGGTTGGTAATATCATATACTGTAAGCATGTGCGAATCTACCGTATACAGGTAGTTGCCGGAGATGGCAAACCTTGCCAGGGAACCACCGGCTCCCGCTGAAGCGGAATCAGCCGCCGATGAGTTACCCTGCTTCTCGCAGGCGCTTAGCAGCAACATTGCGCAGAATATTGTATAAAAAGGAAGACGCAAAAATATTTTCATAACCAATAATTGATTTCATTAATAATAACAATAGGCATTGGCAACATTTTTCTCCAGTTTCCATTCAATCACATCGCCCTTAAAAAAATCCGGGCAAACATAATATTTGCCCGCTACCGGCGGATGACTATTGGGTCGGGTATTACTATACTGGTCAACATAAAACTGCGGAAACGCATGCGCTATCCGGGTAGTTTCTTTGATGTTCTTTATGTCACGTACATCCAAAAAAACAAGATCATCCAGGTTATTAATAATCAGGTAGCCATCTTTAAAAGCCACCTCACTGCAACCATGGCTGTTGATAAAGCCCAGTTTTACCGGCTTCTCTACATTCGTGTAATCAATAACATGTACGCCCAGCAGCTTTTCTACCTGGAATAAAAATTTACCCTGCACATATATTTTACCGGCTGTAACTGTGCTGCGCACCCCGGAAGCCGTGACCTTCCTGGTTTTTAAACTGTCCGGTCCATATACCGGCACGTAGGCCTCATCCCTTATAGCAGGGGGCGGAGCAACCCGCCCCGGTGGCGGCATATTGTTCTTGGTTAAATCGAAGCAGGAATATAATAAAAGTGAAAAAGAAGTAAGGAAAAGAAGGCGCAGAAAAGGCAGCTTCATATGCAGTAGTTTAGGGGTAGACAAGGCAATACAATACAACGTTGCTTTAGGTCATTACTTAATCTCTATTTCCGCGCAGCGTAGCAACCTGCCTGGCAGGTTGCAAAAGAAAATGCAGGCATTAAGCCTGCATTTTAATAATTGGTTTATGTTGGGATAAGCTTATCTTATCTGTTCGTACATACATACATACCGGGCTTTCCAATCACGTCTCCCCACTCACTGCTCACGATAATTATTCATCCAGTTTCAAAACTGCCAGGAAAGCTTCCTGTGGTACTTCTACGTTGCCAATCTGCCGCATGCGCTTCTTACCTTCTTTCTGCTTTTCCAGCAGTTTACGCTTACGGCTGATATCACCACCGTAACATTTGGCAGTAACATCTTTGCGCATGGCACTGATGGTTTCACGGGCTACAATCTTGGCGCCAATGCCTGCCTGTATAGCAATCTGGAACTGCTGGCGCGGCACCAGTTCTTTTAATTTTTCACACAGCTTTCTGCCAAATTCAGCAGAGCGGGCGCGGTGTATCAATGCGCTTAATGCATCCACTTTATCACCGTTCAGCAGAATATCCATCTTTACAATATCACTGTCCCGGTTTTCAATAGGATAATAATCAAATGATGCATAACCGCGTGTCTGGCTCTTTAATTTATCGTAAAAATCAAATACAATCTCCGTTAATGGCATTTCAAAACTAAGTTCTACCCTGGTAGGGGTAAGATAACTCTGGTTAAGCAGGATGCCACGTTTACCCAGGCAAAGGGTGATGATGTTGCCAATATAATCCGGCTTGGTAATGATTTGCGCCCTTATAAAAGGTTCTTCTATGCGTTCAATACGCACCGGGTCCGGCATTTCGGTGGGGTTGTTAACGATTATCTTTTCGCCATTGGTTGTATAAGCTATAAAACTTACGTTGGGCACGGTGGTAATCACCATCTGGTTAAACTCCCGCTCCAGCCGCTCCTGTATAATTTCCATGTGCAGCATACCTAAAAAGCCGCAACGGAATCCAAAACCAAGTGCCTGGCTGGTTTCCAATTCAAAACTGAGCGAGGCATCATTTAACTGCAGTTTATCCATGCAATCGCGCAGCTCTTCAAACTCATCTGTATTCACCGGAAAGATACCGGCAAATACCATGGGCTTTACTTCCTGGAAACCGCGGATACCTTCTGTACAGGGATTGGCCACTTTGGTAATGGTATCCCCTACTTTCACTTCTTTGGCATTTTTAATACCCGTAATGATATATCCTACATCGCCGCAAAATACTTCGGGCTTTTCGGTCATTTTTAATTTTAAAATGCCTACTTCATCAGCTTCATATTGTTGCTCGGTAGAAACGAATTTAATTTTATCGCCTTTTTTAAGGCTTCCCTGCAGAATGCGGTAGTAAACAATGATGCCACGGAATGAATTAAATACGCTGTCAAATACCAGCGCCTGGAGCGGCGCATTGGGGTCGCCCTTTGGAGCAGGTATACGTGTCACAATAGCATCCAGCACTTTCTCTACACCCAGACCGGTACG
Source organism: Chitinophagaceae bacterium (assembly GCA_039916305.1). Classification (GTDB taxonomy): domain Bacteria; phylum Bacteroidota; class Bacteroidia; order Chitinophagales; family Chitinophagaceae; genus JACMLD01. The sequence continues at coordinate 75,055 of JBDSLR010000021.1, forward strand.
GCCGCTGGCATGCAGTATATCCTCCCGCTTACAGCCGATCAGTTCCACAATCTGGTCTTCCACCTCTTCAATCATGGCACCATCCATATCAATCTTGTTGATCACGGGTATGATCTCCAGGTTATTGTCGATGGCGAGGTAAAGATTAGAAATGGTTTGGGCCTGTATACCCTGGGTGGCATCTACCAGCAGCAGGGCGCCCTCGCAAGCGGCCAGTGCCCGGCTTACTTCGTAGCTGAAATCCACGTGTCCGGGTGTATCAATCAGGTTCAGGATATACTCCTGTTTATCTGTGTGTTTATAGTTTATCTGTATGGCGTGGCTCTTGATAGTGATGCCCTTTTCACGTTCCAGGTCCATATCATCCAGTACCTGGTCCATCATGTCGCGGTCGCTGATGGTGCCGGTGCTTTGCAAAAGACGGTCTGCCAGCGTACTCTTACCATGGTCAATATGGGCGATGATACAAAAATTGCGTATATTCTTCATGTTCCGTGCCCCCGAAGTGGGACTACTTTTTAAGTGTAAAGAGCTGCAAAAGTAATTGATTTAGGCTGGATAAACTATAGGCTCTTTCAGGCCCCTGAAGAGCACCAGAAAAGACCGTTCCGCTGCGCCGATAATATAAATAATCCCAGTGTTGGATGGCATGAACAGCCAGGGTAATATTAGGCAACGCGATGCATTATTTACTAACAAAAAGCTCCCCTGGTATTCACATGCGCGCGCCTTCATGCCTGGATCAAAATTTACACTTGCAGCATACCGGCAATTTCTATTTATCCTAAAGCAATCATTATGATTTACTAATAGTTTCCCGGCATAGACGGCGGTGTTCTCAATCGCTATTCACCCCATTCTTCATGGTTCATTTTTTGTGCTTATTTTTTTCACCTGTTCTGTAACGTTTATGCATACCTTTATAGTGCAAAATAAAGTATAGCCATCTCACAGGCTGTATCCTCTTTAGAACACGTGACGGGCTTTTCTATATTGGCTGCATTTTATTTTTGAACAACGATTACCGGAGGGAGAATTGTTTGTCTTCAGCAATTAAAATTTAGCCATATGAACAATGCCACTTTGTCCCGAATCGCCATCATCGCGTACGCCCTCGTAATAATTGTTTTTGGCGTTACCCACTTTGTAAATACACAGGAAATGAGAAATTTTGTTCCCGCATTTGTGCCGGGCGGCGGTGTATGGGTATACATTACCGGTGCCTGCTTAATAGCATCCGGGTTAGCAATGATCATTAACCAGAAAGTGCGGCTGGCCGCGCTGCTGCTGACGGTATTATTACTCAGCTTCGCACTTACCATTCACCTGCCACGTTTGATGAATGGATTTGACAGCGGGGTGGGACTTATCATGAAAGATGTAGGCCTTGCTGCCGGTGCACTACTGATTGCCAGCAGAAATGACGGCAGGTAAATATGCCTGTTGATGCTAACTGCTGTTTGACGGGTCATCACCAAAACCTTCTCAGTAATTGCCTGGTAACAGGCATAGCAATGCGTTATTGGATGTATGCAAACGCATTACCATTCAGATATTATTACTTCCGGAAGAAGCTGATATTTATTGGTATGCACTTATGCAGCTCCCGGTGTGAACAGCTTTTCTCCAAAGTTGCGCACGCTACTGTGAGATTGTGCATCCCTGAAAAAATCGATGCGTAAGCATGTATAACAACATGCTGATTTGCTGCAACACTTTCTGCAGGTATTAATCATTTTCTTTTGCCAACGGCAGTAATTCCTATTTTATTCAGCCAAATACTTGCAGGTAAACTGATTTGAATTATTTTTATAGCACACCACCCCGGTTTGCTGCCAGGTTCTGATTTAGTAATCCCTTTATTTATAATACAATTAAAATTCAAATTATGAAACAAGTCAACTCTTTGATGGCCGTTTGCTTTGTCTTTGCATGCACATTAGTTATTGCTTCCTGCTCTAAAGAAGGTCCTGCCGGACCAGCCGGTGCCGCTGGCGCCACCGGCCCGGCAGGTGCCACTGGTGCTGCAGGGCCAAAAGGTGATACGGGAGTTGCCAATGTAATTTATTCTGACTGGCTGGATGTTGCTTATACAGGCGCTTCCAGTACACCCGGTGATACGCTGTGGACGGGCATTATCAATGCAGCCAAACTTGATCTTAATATCCTGAATAAAGGAGAGATGAAAGTGTATATTAATTTTGGATCTTCTGCTACGCCAGATGTAGCGCCCATTCCCTATTTCGATGGTGGCACCATTATTAACGTTGAATTTACACTGCAGAAAATATATCTTTTTTCAACAGATAACGCCGGAACTGTTACGCAGGCAGGTGTAAAACGCCTTCAATACCGCTACATCCTTATACCAGGCGCAAAAGGCGCCCGCTCTGCTATTGACTGGAACAATTATGCAGCAGTAAAACAATACCTGAACCTGAAAGATTAAGTGATTAAAAACAGGTGACGCTGATAAAACCGTCACCTGTTTTCTTATTTTATCCTGAGTGCAACGCCTGCCTGCAGATGCCTTGAATGCCAGGTATAGCGGTCATCTATATTATTGATATTGGACAGGCCAAGATTATAGCGGCCATACAAAGCCACCGGGCCGGCATTAAACTGCAGCCCCGCATTGGCACTCATTTCATACCGCTTAAAGGCAATGCCTTTATTATCGTCCATCAGGCTTTCTGCATCAAACAGCATTACACTGTATTGCGGACCCGCTAATACAGACAGGTATTTATTGAGCTTGTATTTCATCATCACAGGCACACTGATATAACCCAGTTTTATATTGTCAGATGCAAACACATTGCCCCCGGTGTTGTAAAAAGTCATAAAATCAGCCCCCTTTTTTGTATTGGATTGAGTGAACAGTAACTCAGGCTGAATGCTCCATTTTTTACCCAGCATTTTTTCTGCAAAGCCGCCAAATTGCGCACCCGTTGTATAACTGCTGGCCATACCGTTGCCTTTAATGATAGAAAAATTCAGGTCTGTTTTTACGCCGAAATGCCAGCCTGTATCTGTTGTTTGCGCATGCAGCAGGGTTACTAAGAGCAATGCCCAGCAGGTAATTGTGTACTTCATAAAACAAAGATTGAGAGTGATGATGCAGGCAGCCGGTAAATGGTATACCGCTGTTTCATTTCAAAACTATCTAATCAGCTATATACACAAATCATAAAATCTACCAACAGATATAGCCAACCGGTAAAAGCGCTCAATTTGCCTGTTTATAAAAAACAACCTGCTCTTGAAAGCTGTAATGGCCAGCATTACAATACTTGCCTTATCACCGTTTGTAAAGTCTATAACAGGGTACCCCACACGACAGTTTTACCAACGTGCAGCGATTGATATAAAAAATAATACCACCCGGAAAGGTGGTATTATCTCATTCTCTCTCAAAACAATGTACTTAGTACTTGTAATAATTTCTTTTAGCATCAATAACGGCCTGGTCCCGCTGGCTTTTTAAATCATGTACAATTTTTCTCCTTTCTTTACGGGTAAGGTTGGTATCATGCTGGGCAGACCACATCTTGTCTTTGTAATCATTTTTGATATCCTCTATTTGTAAATCAAGTTTGGACGGCCTGTTATAAGAACGGCCATACATACCATTATTGTAACCGTAATATGGATTGTAACCAAACGGAGAATAAAACAAGGGAGAATACCCGATACCCACTGAAACGCGTGGTGGTGCAATGTAAACATGTCTGCCACCGCCAAAACCATGACCAAAACGTTGTGCCGAAGCACCCATTGCCAGTCCTAACGCAACTGCTATCACCATTAATTTTTTCATACTTGTAATTTTATACCTTATAGACCCAAAAATGATACAAAAGAAACATTGGCAGTAATGATATAACGAATCGATAACAAATGCTAACCACGGAAGCCTGCGCAGGTACAGGCTTTTATTTTTTATTAACAAATCAGGGTATAAAATGTCAGTCATGGTAAAATCTGGCAGCCAGTTAACTTATCTATTCGAGCCAGGTCCAGGCATAAAAAAAAGCACCCCGGGGGCGCTTTTTTTTATATAATTATTCAGGTATCCCGGCTTATTTTTCTGCCAGGCCATTGTCTTTCCATTGTTGTATAATGGCGATGGTGCTGTCACTCAGTTTAGGATGCTTCATTGGCATAAATCCTTTTTCGCCCGGCGTTAATTGTACGCGGCGCAGGATATCATCTACATCTTTCTTTACATTGGCGTAATTGTCGTAAGCTGCCTTGTTACCACCTTTTGCCGGTATATGACATGGTGAGCAGGAACTCATAATAATGGGCTGAATGCCTGTTTCAAAGGTCACCAGTGGTGCTGCTGCAGCTTTTTTTGCCGTATGGCAATAAGAGAAGAATACAGCCATCATTACAATAAGCGAGGATACATATATTTTTTTCATTCTTCGTTGATTTGAATTCAAATATATTTAAATATTTGTGACAAATTCCTGACAATTAAAATTTTTATCGTTTGTGGCTGTTTTTTGATGCTGGAATTGGCAAGCATTGTTCCTGCTATTTTTCCTACTTTTAAGCCTTACCAAACAATGGCCACAGCCTGATGACGGATTTACCGCCGGAACCAACTCTTTCTGCACCACAGCTTTCGCGCACACTAGGCCCCGTTATGTTGTGGGGGCTGGGTGTAGGCTATGTAATCTCAGGCATGTATTTTGGCTGGAACCTGGGCCTGGCAGAGGGCGGCACTTACGGAATGGCCATCGCAACTTTCTTCACTATCATTCTTTATATTACTTTTACTTTTTCCTATACTGAACTCGCCTGCGCTATCCCCCGGGCCGGCGGTGTATTTGATTATGCCAGTCGCGGACTGGGAAAAAAATGGGGTTTTATCGCCGGTATTGCTCAAATTATTGAATTTGTTTTTGCCCCGCCCGCTATTGCCGTTGCCATCGGCGCATATTTCCATATTTTCTTTCCGCAATTTTCTATCAATGCCATTGCGGTAGTTGCCTATATTATTTTCACAGCGCTTAATATGTATGGTGTAAAAGCTGCCGCTGTGTTCGAACTTATCATTACCATTTTCGCGGTATTTGAATTATTATTATTCGCCGGTATTGCACTGCCCCAGTTCCGGGTAAGCAACCTGCAGCACAATGCTTTTCCACATGGCTGGATGGGCGTATGGGCTTCTATACCATTCGCCATCTGGTTTTTCCTGGGGCTGGAAGGCGTGGCGAATGTGGCTGAAGAAGCTGTGAACCCGCAGCGGAATGTTATGCTGGGTTTTGGCTCGGCTTTGTTTACCCTTATCGCCCTGTGTGTGCTGGTGTTTATTGCAGCTATTGGCATTGGCGGCTGGGAATCGATCGTTTACCCGTCACCGGGAGCAACCCCGTCAGATTCACCACTCCCCATGGCCCTGGCACAAATCACCGGTAATAGTGGCTGGCTGTACCATTTACTCATCACCATTGGTCTTATGGGACTGGTAGCTTCTTTTCATGGCATTATACTGGCATCCGGCCGCGCCACTTTCGAGTTTGGTAAAGCAGGCAATATACCGGCCTTGTTTGGCAAGGTGCATCCTTCTTTCAAAACACCGGCCAATGCCCTATTGGTAAATATGCTGATTGGTGTAACGGCATTGCTTACCGGCAGAACTTCAGAAATTATTACCATCAGTGTTTTTGGCGCTTTATCACTCTATTTTATTTCAATGCTGAGCTTTATGGCGTTGCGGAAAAATGAAGCCGCACTACCCCGCCCTTTTAAAACACCCTTCTATCCCTATTTCCCGGTGATTGCCATGCTGATATCAGCCATCTTTCTTATAGCAATGACTACATTAAATATTAAATTAGCGCTTATCTATTTTGGCATACTGGCCGTTTCTTATTTATGGTTTCACTTTTTTGTAAAAAACAATGGCAATGCAGCATAATCAAACAGCAGCCGGCCTGCTTCAACAGCTGGCGGACAAAGGCACCCGAAAAGTAAAACTGGCTATTACCGATATAGATGGCGTGCTGCGGGGTAAGGTGATCAGCTTTGATAAATTTAAATCTGTAGCAGAAAAAGCTGTTGGTTTTTGTGATGTAGTCTTCGGATGGGATGCCAGTGACGCGGCATATGACAATGCCGGTTTTACCGGCTGGCATACCGGTTACCCAGACGCCATGGCCAAAATTGACCTGGATACGTTTCGCGAAATACCGTGGGAGAATGATCTCCCTTTCTTCCTGGCAGATTTCATTGATGCAAAAGGCAATAGCCTGCCTGTATGCCCGAGAAGTTTATTAAAAAAAATCGGGCAGCAGGCAACAGAAGCCGGCTACCTGCCTTTTTTTGCACAGGAATTTGAATGGTTTAATTTCAAAAACAATATTGACGAACTGTATGAAAATAAATTCCGCAACCCGCAGCACCTGACCAATGGCATGTTTGGCTATTCAGTACTAAGGGCATCCCAGCAAAGTCCTTTCTTTCATGATTTGTTCGACCTGCTTACTAAATTCAATGTACCCATTGAAGGCATTCATACAGAAACCGGTCCCGGTGTATACGAAGCTGCTATTGAGTACGGAAAACTGCTGGAAGCGGCAGACAGGGCTGTTTGTTTTAAAACAGGTGTAAAAGAGATCGCCTCCAGGCACGGTATTATAGCCAGTTTTATGGCCAAGTTTAATGAAAGCCTGCCCGGTTGCAGTGGGCATGTACACCAGAGCCTGTGGACTGTAGATGGTAAACAAAATCTTTTTTACGACAAAAAAAGCAAGACAAATATCAGCGCTGTCATGGAAAGTTATATTGCCGGCCAGCTGCATTGCATGCCGCATATACTACCCATGTTTGCACCTACTGTTAACAGTTATAAGCGGCTTACAGAAGGCGCCTGGGCCCCTACTACCGTAACCTGGGCTTTTGATAACCGTACAACCGCGTTGAGGGTGTTGCCTGCCGGTGTCAATTCCACCCGGCTCGAAACGAGGGTGGTTGGATCAGATTCCAACCCTTACCTGGCCATGGCAGGTTGCCTGGCTGCCGGGCTGTACGGCATAAAAAATAAAATGAAACTGAAAACTGCCCCTACTACGGGTAATGGCTATGCAGATAAAAAGAATGGACTACTGCCCCGGAACCTTTGGGAAGCATCGCAGGCCATGAAAGAATCAGCCCTTGCAAAAGAATTATTCGGTGACGCTTTTGTACAGCATTTTACCGGCACCCGGGAGTGGGAATGGAGGCAGTTTTCTAAAGTAGTGACAGACTGGGAACTGAAAAGATATTTTGAAATAATATAAGAAAGTTTTGAGCTGTTAGCCATCAGCTTCAAGCCGGAGCGTACTGATTACCTTGCCACCGTTTACAGCAAGACAGCCAGCCATGCAGTACATAAACAATGGCACGGCAAGACTGACAAGCATCATTTTAAAAAAATTACATTTACACAATCAAATAGACAATCATGACCGATTTCAATACGGTACGTCAATTTAATTTTCCCACTATTATAAGGTTTGGAGCGGGTGCAATAAAAGAATTGCCCGCACACCTGCTGGCTAACGGTTTTACCAAGCCGCTTTTGGTGACAGACCCGCTGGTGGCCGGACTGGATTTCTTCGCACAGCTAAAAAAAGACCTTGCAGCAAAATCCATATCGGCAGAAGTGTTTGCTGATATCCATAAAAACCCTGTAAAATCAGATGTGCTTAAAGGCGGCGATGTATATAAAGCAACTGACCGAGATTGTATCATAGGCATTGGCGGCGGCGCTGCCATGGATGTGGCCCGTGCCATCGTGCTGCGCATTAACCATCAACGTGATCTGTTTGATTATGACGATTTGATAGGTGGTGATCAGTATGTAACCGAAGCCGTTCCGTATTTCATTACCGTACCAACCACCAGCGGTACGGGTAGCGAAGTAGGCCGCAGCGCCATTATTTCTGAGGATGAAACACACCGCAAGAGAATTCTATTTTCGCCTAAACTACTGGCTAAAATTATTTTTGCCGATCCGTTGCTGACCATGGATCTGCCAGCTTTTGTAACCGCTGCCACCGGTATGGATGCGCTTACCCATAATATGGAAGCATTTATTGCAAAAGGCTTTCATCCCATGGCAGATGGCATTGCGCTGGAGGGCATCCGCCTGATTAGTGAATCCATTGACGGCGCAGTGAATAAACCTGACCTTGCGGCGCGCAGTAAAATGATGATTGCCTCACTGATGGGTGCGGTGGCATTTCAGAAAGGCCTGGGTGTGGTACATTCACTGGCGCATCCGTTATCTGCCTTCCTGGATACACATCATGGCCTGGCCAACGCTGTAAATCTGCCACATGGGATGCAGTTCAATATAGCCGGATTTGAAGATAAATTTAGCCGGATGGCAGCAGCCATGAACCTGGAGAATCCAACAGCCGATGCGCTGATCAGGCACTTGTTTACATTGAACCAGCAATTGCATTTGCCTGTAAAACTCAGCGCCATTGGTGTAAAACCGGAGCACATAGAAACGCTGAGCGATTTGGCCTTTGCAGATTTTTGTCACCCAAGCAACCCGAAACCAGTCAGCAGGCAGGATTTTAAAACCCTGTACACGGGCGCTTTGTAATACCTATCAGTAATGAATATCGGACTTACCTATACAGGTGCAGCAGACAAGCACAGCAATTATATACGCTGGCTAAAAAAAGATGCATCAATAAATATAATTACCCTGTCTGCCGAAACAAAAGAAAACAAGGGCAGTATAGACGATTGCGATGGACTTGTTTTATCAGGTGGTATTGATATACACCCAGGGTACTACAACAGCGACAACCGGGTATATCCGAATATGCCGCAGCAGTTTTATGAAAAAAGGGATGCCTTTGAAATAAGTGTTTTCAAATCGGCCCAGCATAAAAAAATACCGGTATTGGGCGTTTGCCGCGGATTGCAACTCATTAATTGCATTTTGGGTGGCAGCCTGCAGCAGGATCTTGCTGGTAAAAACAGCATCCACAAAGCAATTGTAAATGCAGAAAAAAGACAGTTTGATAAAGCCCATGGCCTGCATATTGTACCAGCAACCCTGCTGGCAGAAATAGCTGCTACCGATCGCAGCCTGGTGAACAGCGCCCATCACCAATGCGTGGACACACTGGCTGCAGAATTAATGGTCAATTGTATCTCCGACGACAATGTGGTTGAAGGACTTGAATGGAAAGACAAAAAAGATAAACCATTTTTACTTTGTGTACAATGGCACCCCGAGCGCATGTATGAGTTCAACCTTGAAAGCGCAGCCTTAGCTGCAGGTATACGGGACCTGTTTTTTAAAGCAGTAAAAAAATAATACAATCCATGACTATTGTTAACCCTGCCACACAGGAAGTAATACAGGAAATACCGGCCGATACAACAGCATCCATTGTACAAAAATACCAGCGTTTAAAAGATGGTCAGCCTGGATGGGCTGCGCTGGGCGTGCAGGCACGCATTGCCGTTATACAAAAGTTCTACGATTTGCTTGACCAGGAAAAGAATGAACTGGCCGCAACGTTAACCGCGGAAATGGGTAAACCCCTGCAGCAATCGTTTAATGAAATAAACGGCGCCCGCAGCCGCATCAAATATTTTATTGAAAACTCTGCTGAATACCTGCAGGAAGAATGGGTAACTATTACCGGTGATACCAGGGAAAAAATTGTGTACGAGCCGTTGGGTGTTATCGCCAATATTTCTGCATGGAATTATCCTTACCTGGTAGGCACCAATGTATTCATACCAGCCCTCATTGGGGGAAATGCAGTATTGTACAAGCCATCAGAATACACGCTGTTAACCGGTTTGCATATACAGCGCCTCTTGCATAAAGCCGGCGTACCGGAAAATGTTTTTGCGGTGGCGGCCGGCGCCGCTGCAGCCGGGGAAGCTATTGTAGCTTTACCGTTAAACGGTTATTTTTTTACGGGCAGTTACCAAACCGGCAAATACATTGCTGAAAAAACAGCGCACAAATTAGTGCCTGTGCAGCTTGAACTCGGCGGCAAGGATCCACTATATATTGCCAATGATGTAGATGATGTAAAAACAGTAGCTGCCGGTAATGCGGACGGCGCTTTTTATAACAACGGTCAAAGCTGCTGCAGCGTAGAAAGAATTTATGTACACCAGGATATTTATGAAGAATACATTGCTGCTTTTGTTCAGGAAGTAAAATCATGGAAGAGCGGGCTGCCTACAGAAGAAGGCGTATATATCGGTCCGCTTACCCGGCCGGCCCAGCTAAAAATACTGGAGCAGCAGGTAAAAGATGCGGTTGAAAAAGGTGCTACTCTTTTATATGGCGGCAAGTCCGTTCCCGGTACCGGTAATTATTTTGAACCAACGGTATTAACCAATGTAAACAACCAGATGCTGGTTATGCGGGATGAATCTTTTGGGCCCATCATTGGCATCATGAAAGTTACCGGTGATCAAGAGGCGGTGAAACTGATGCAGGATACAGATTACGGTTTAACAGCCGGTGTATATTCAAAAGACTTTGCACGGGCCGAAAAAATCATGCAGCAAATGAATGCCGGTACTGTATACTGGAACTGCTGCGACCGGGTAAGTGCTGCCCTGCCCTGGAGCGGGAGAAAAAATTCAGGATTGGGAGCTACCCTGTCTCACCAGGGAATCCGCGCATTTGTACAGCCGAAAGCCTACCATATACGCGGGTAAAATACAAGGCGGCCCTGTAATCCTGAACGGGAATAAATGCAATCAACTTTTTTAGGTACTGAATAACCAAATCCATTATTGTTGTTGTAATTTTATCACTTGCAGTAAATTGAATCGTATGCCCCCATTTCCCCAGCATAAAAATGCCTTTACTACTATTCTTACTGCATGGCTGCTGGCAGGTACGCTTGACATCAGTTCGGCCCTGGCACTGTTCTCAATACGTACAGGAAAAAATCCATTACTTGTTTTCAATTATATTGCCAGTGCGGTATTTGGTAAGCCCGCTTACACCGCCGGCACGCCCATGGTAGTTGCAGGACTGCTGCTGCATTATCTTATTGCACTTATTTTTACTGTTTTACTTTTCCTCCTGTATCCCCGCATTCACAAAATGATAACCAATAAATTTATTATTGGTATTCTTTACGGCGTTCTTGTCTGGATGATTATGAACCTGCTGGTAGTGCCGCTAACCCGGATTCCTCCTTTCAGCATTAGCTTTGCCAAGGCAGCTGAAAATATTGTCATTCTAATCCTGGCCATCGGTTTGCCCGTTTTACTTGTTGTACACCGTTACTATTACGGTAAGGAGAAATAAGTAACCCTGGCATTACGGTTTGCCTCAGGGGTTAAGAATACGTATGGGTTCTTTCCTGCCGGGGAGTAATCATTTTTGCCATAAGAGCGTACGCAATAAAACCAAGTGAAGCGCCTGTTGTATTCAATATAACATCGTTGATATCCGTTATGCGAGTATTAGTAGCAAGCTGCATCAGTTCTATAGATACGGAGGCCATCATGGCAACAATGGTAACCGCGAAAAAATTCCTTAAACTTTTGAATAAGAGCGGTAGAAAAATACCGAGTGGAAACAGCATAATAAAATTGCCCACCACTTCATAATTAAACAGCTGGTATCCTCTCGTAAATACCAGTGGCTGCAAGTTAACGCCTTCCCGTGTAGTTACACGCTCCACCATCTTATGCCACCAGTGCTGAGCGGAGACTTCGTTAAAAAAAATAAAATACCCGGTGAGGGTAAGCACGCAAAAAACATATACAAAAAAAGCAGCTTGCAGGATGCCTTCAAAAAAAGAATCCTGTCTGCGTCTCATAACAGTAATGCCCATCCACACATAAAAAAGCGCTATAGCAACAATCATGGCAATGACCCTTTTCAGGCTGGCATGCCTGAATTGCTGAAAATGATACATAACAGGATATACAGCGCTGATGATCAGCACCGGCATCATTACCATTAATTTTTTAGTCGTGCTCATATCCATAAATAACAGGAAAAATAAGGGTTTATTGCGCTGGTACGGGCAAACAGGGTGCCAGAATACAGGGTTGTCGCAAAGATGTTTTTTCCGCACTACTGCGCGTAAATCCAGCCATTTTATTTACCATTGCCTGTAAAAACGCAGATGGAACAGCATGTTTTAGGAAATGGTGGATTGCTGATCAGCCGCATTGGCTTTGGCTGTATGTCGCTGCGCGAAGATGAGAAAGCTAACTACAGGCTGCTGCATGCCGCAATAGAAAAAGGTGTTAATTTTTTTGATACGGCGGATCTGTATGCACAGGGTAACAATGAGATAATGGTGGGCAAGGCATTAAAAGAAAAAAGAAAGGATGTGGTGATAGCCACCAAAGTGGGCAACCAGCTGAAGCCGGATGGCAGCGGCTGGCTATGGAACCCGCGCAAAGCTTATATCCTGCAAGCTGTAAATAATAGTTTGCAAAGATTGCAAACAGATTATATTGACTTGTACCAGCTGCATGGCGGTACCATGGAAGATGATATGGATGAAGTGATTGAGGCATTCAGCCTGTTACAGCAACAGGGCAAAATACGTTTTTATGGTATATCCTCCATCCGGCCCAATGTAATAAGATCATATGCATACCGTGCGGCTATCTCAAGTGTAATGATGCAGTACAGCCTTCTCGACCGGCGGCCAGAAGAATCCGCACTTGGCTTATTGGCAGATAAAAATATTGGAGTGCTTGCAAGGGGCAGCCTGGCTGGCGGCCTGCTGGTTAATAAACCCGCTACTGCCTATTTAAATTATGCTGAAGCAACCGTAGCCAAAGCGGCAGCTGCCGTTACCGCTGTGTCCGGCGGCAAACGCAGCAATACGCAGACAGCCCTTCAATTTGTATTGCAGCAACCTGCGGTTACAGCCGCCATCGTTGGCATAAGAACAATGGAACAACTGGATGCAGCCGTAAGTATTTCAAACACCACTCCATTGAACGGAAACGAGATGGACAGCTTGCGGCAATCGGTACCAGTAAATTATTATAAAGAACACCGGTAGTGGAGAGTCTGTAGTCGCGAGTTGGTTAGTCCGTAGTCAAAAAAAAGAAAAAGTTTGCAGTCAATAGTTTGTTAGTATGTAGTCAGAAAGGGTAGAAAGTCTGGAATCGGGAGTTTGTTAGTGTGTACAAAAGTTTGATCAATTTCAGCCTTTTTTCGGTGATCAACTAATGACTCCCGGCTATTTGATTAAAGACTCCTCTCCCGGGCAACCTTTTATTGAGAAACTGCATTTCTGCTCTTATACAATATCATGAACGCCTTATTTTTTCCATGAATCTATCAGAACTGGTTATTGAAGCTAAACAGGGAAGCGCTGCTGCTCAAAAATATCTTTTTGAGCAGTTGTCTGGCAAAATGCTGCTGGTATGCCGCAGGTATGTAAAGAGCAGTGAGGATGCCGAAGAGATAATGCTGGATGGATTTTACAAGTTCTTTAAACACATAGCCGGGTTTAATTACCTGGGTGAACCCGCGTTGAACGGATGGCTGAAAAAAATCATGATCAATGAATGCCTGATGTTCCTGCGAAAAAAAAACGTTTTCAGTATGGTAACGGAAGCCATGGCAGAAGAAATACCCTTGCAGGAAGATGCCCTTGATAATTTATCGGCAGCCGAAATTTTCCAGCTGATTATTCAACTGCCGGTGGGCTATCGCACCGTTTTTAATTTGTATGCAGTTGAAGGAATGGGCCATGCAGCAATTGCAGCGGTACTGGGCATCGCAGAAGGAACATCCAAATCACAGTTGAGCAAAGCAAAAGCATTATTACAAAAAATGGTTTTACAAAAAGGAACGGAATATGTTGCACGAAAAACAAACTAACATAGGCAAACGGCTGCAGGATCTTGACAGCGTGCCAGGAGAAGCCGGCTTTAATAAAGAGGCGGCCTGGGAAAAGTTACATACCCGGATTGGTAAACAACCAGCAAATTATAAAATGGCCTGGTACTGGGCTGCGGCATCTATACTTTTACTGCTGGCATTGCCATTGTTGCTGAAAAAAACAGGCAAACACAAACCTGGTAAGGAACTGGTTCAGCAAAAAGCCAGTCCCTCCCTTAATATACCGCCAACGAATCCTGGCAGTAATAAGCTAACTGTTATTTCCGCCACAACAAATACAAACAAAGTAGTACCGCCATACACGCATGTTGTAAAACGCAGGTACAATGGTACTGCAAATAAAAAAGGACTGTACAAGCCGTTCCCGCTTATTACATTTGAACCGCCCGCAACCAGGATTGAAATAGTTGCACCGGTTATTAAGCTGTCAGACAAGTCCTTTGCAACGGCGGCAATTGCTCCCGTAAAGAAAAAATTGCCGGTGGTGCACATTAACGAAATGGGTAAGCAGGAGCAGGAAAATGCCCAATTTGCATCGCACAGGGAATGGCCATCTTTTCGAAAAAAAATTCTCAACAATGACAATTATCCTGGCGCATCATTGCCGGCCGGCAATTCAGTACAGGATGTGCTCACGATAAAAATCCCACTAAAAAACTAAATTACCATGAAGAAGATTTTATTACTGCTGATGCTTTTTACAAGCATCGCAGCGGAGCTCTGCGCCCAGTCGAAACAAAAAACCGAACAGGCCTTTGAAGTGCCGCCAGAAATTGTTATCCACCGGCGTTTCTATATCCAACTCGACGACGGCAATAAGCTAAAGTTGGAAATTACAGATATCAGGGACCTGGATATGCTGCAGAATATTGACTCCCTGTTACAGGTTTTTATCAATGATATTTCCGGCCTGAAAGATTCATTGGCAGATCCGGTTAAGGCAAAACGTATTGACTATGTAACGGATGCCGCAGGCAGAAAAAAAATCCGTTTGCAGCAATACCCTCCGCAAGGCAGCACATTCCTGCTTAACCAGCAGGGAGCGCTCGCTTCACTCAGAATAGAACAAGATACGATTCATATTATTGGAGTTCTTGTAAATCCTCCACCAGCAAATGAAAAAATCAGCCGCACCCATCCGCGTTATTACCATCTTACATTTTACCTGAATAATATTAATGAGCTGGCCGGTTATATGGGCGGACCGTTGACCGCTAAGATCAATACCATCAGAAACAATGTAAATAGCCGTTGGCCTACCCTGCTGGGAACCGGTTCTCATTTCCTGAAAAAAGATAAAAGCATTGTGGCCGATGCACCAAGAGGATTTACCGGTAGTGAAGCAGATTATATAGTGGGATTTGCCACCATCAATGTGCAGAATTATAAAAATTATTTTGTACCCTCTTTCAGTATAGGCGCTAACCTGATACTGTCAAATCGCGATAGAACTTTTAAACGCGAAATTGGACTGCAGTGGGAACCTCATTTTTTCTTTGCGAGAAACAACCAGGATAAACTACAGACTTATAGAAATGATTTTCTCAACCTCAGTTTTGGCCAGGGGGGTATAACAGATCACGACAGCAGGAAAGATTTTTCATTCAAAGCGGTATTTTCCCTGGGCTATGTTATTTACAGGCAGGGCGATTTTGTTGACAAAAACACATTCCGGTTTGGGGCGGGTAAAATTAAATTCTACAAGACAACCATTGAACCTTCTGTATACTTCAACAATCTTTTCAGGGGCGTTACGCCCGGTATAAGAATCACCCAAAGTTTTTGACCCGCTTGTTTGCCGGATAGATTAATTAATTTCAATTTTTAAATCATTGCTATGTGCCATGCCCGCAATATTTTCAGTATATTTTTTTCATGCCTGCTTTTTTTATCCGCACAGGCTCAGTTTAAAAAGCCCGACGGAAAAACAATAAGTTCCCATTCCATTGATAGTATAGTTGCAGACCTGATGGATAAAGGAGAAGTAACCGGTTTATGCCTGGGCATTATCAATAACAACAAACCGGCTTATGTAAAGGGCTACGGGTATAAAAATAAGCCTTTGGGACAAACAATGGATACAGCCACTTCCCTGTATGCCGCCTCGCTGGCTAAATCATTGTTTGCTTACCTCGTCATGCAACTGGTTGATAAAAAAATGCTCGATCTTGACAAACCTTTGTACACCTATCTTCCTAAGCCCTTACCTGAATATGAAAATTACAAAGACCTGACGGGCGATGAGAGATGGAAATTGATTACTGCCCGTCATTGCCTTAGCCACACAACAGGCTTTCCTAACTGGCGCAGTTATAACCATCAAAAACTGGCGATCTTTTTTACGCCCGGCAAATTCTTTTCCTATTCAGGTGAAGGTATTGAACTGCTGCAGCTGGTTGTTGAACAAATAACCGGCCACAGCCTTGAATACCTGGCGGCGGAAAATATTTTCAAGCCATTTGGCATGCATAATACCAGTTTTGTATGGCAACACAATTTTGAGAAAAATATGGCCGTGGGGCACGATAGAAATGAAGACAGTTTGCCAACCCTGAAACGGTTTGAACCTCATGCAGCTGGCTCCATGCAAACCACTATTGCAGATTATACCCGGTTCCTGGCAGCGGTGCTTCAATCAAAACGACTGTCAGCCAAAACAAAACAGGCGATGCTGGCTCAGCAAATTGCCATTAAATACCATGCATGGGTATTTCCGCCTGTTGAAAAAGATAGTATCACTGCCTACCAGCAAATACAATTGGGATATGGACTTGGCTGGGGCTTATTCAATACAGCTTATGGACAAGCTTTTTTCAAGGAGGGCCATCTTGATGGTTGGGTGCATTACAGCATCAGTTTTCCAGGGACAGAAATGTCATATACCATCATGACAAACAGCTCCAACGGTGAAAGCATTTTTAAAGAGCTGGTAGAAAAATTAACCGGCGTTACAATACCGTGGCAGTGGGAAGGCTACACACCGTACCGGGCAACCGCAAAATTGACAATTGCGCAATTAAAAGCATTCACCGGCGAGTACGATGGAAAATTGAAAGCGATCATTACTTTAGAAGGGGAAAAACTAAAAGTTGAATCTCCCAGTGTTGGCCTGCCAAAAACAACCATTTATCCGGCAAGTGATCATCATCTTTTTTTAAAAATCATGGATGCAAACTTTCAATTTGTAAAAGGTCCGGATGGCAGGTTTAATAAAATATTGGCTGACGACGAGGGAGAACAATACGAGTTAACAAGAATTAAGTAATCAGTTAAACACTATTTTCTTGCCTGTTATGCCTTAGAGTGAAGCATAACGATTACGTTTAATACTGTAACTAAAAATATCTGTTGCAATAAATACTGGGAGGCTTAGAAATGAAAATTCCAGGTAACAGCGGGTATAACAGGAAACAGCGATACCTGCCGCGCTTCCACTTTTAAGGTATTATCATAAGGACTACCCGTTTGATCAAAATAAATAAAATAAGGGTTTGCCCGGCTGTACAGGTTATAGATACTGAATACCCAGCTGCCCTGCACTTTCCGTTTGCGTTTAGGTATAGGTGTATAGGTAGCTGCAACATCCAGCCTGTGATAAGCTGGTAAACGGTATTGGTTCACTTTACTGTATTCTTGTGTAAGCACGCCACCAATAATGTAAAAACGCTCCGGCAACGTAGTGGCATTTCCAGTGCCATATACAAATACAGCGGAAAGTTTCCATTTTTTATTAAGCTCATAGGTAGCAACCGCAGAAAGATCATGCCGGCGGTCATACTTTGCAAAATACTGTTCCCCGCCATTTAACTGCGGAAACTTGCGGTAAGTCCAGCTAAGCGTATAACCCAGCCAGCCGGTCAGCCTGCCTTTATTTTTTCCTACATATAGTTCTGCGCCATAGCTCCATCCTTTTCCAAACACAAATTGTTTTTCCGGATCACTCAAAGAAGGCG
This sequence comes from Chitinophagaceae bacterium, assembly GCA_039916305.1. Lineage (GTDB taxonomy): Bacteria > Bacteroidota > Bacteroidia > Chitinophagales > Chitinophagaceae > JACMLD01. The sequence continues at coordinate 92,893 of JBDSLR010000021.1, forward strand.
TATATCCTTCTTTGTATTCAATCTGGTTTTGCATGTCTTTGTAATACACTTCAAGCGAAGTCTCGTAGGTATTGTCTTTAAAATTCTTAAACACACCCGCAGCATATTGCCAGGCTATCTGCGGTTGTACATAATAGGTACTGGGCACCCATAAATCAGTAGGCAGGGTTGAGCCTGCATTGCTTACAAGGTGGATATACTGCAGATTCCTGGTTACAGCTCCTTTGATAGAAGTGGCATCGTTGATGGCATAGCGCAAAGTGACGCGTGGCTCAAGCCCGCCATAGGTTTTCACCTTCTCTCCCCTGCCGTAAACAACGCTGTCCACTTTATTGCCATTGGCATCTTCCGTGTACTTTGTATAGGGGCCTACCTGTTTAAAGCTGCTGTAGCGCAGACCAAGGTTTAGTTTGAATTTATCGCTTAGTTCCCAATCGTCCTGTATGTATAAGGCGGCCTCATTGGCGTATTTGTTATTGGTATTATTGGGTTCAAAACGCGTGGTATCCTGGCTGCCACTCAGCACATTGGGGGTAAAAATATGGTGCGTATACAGCCCACCGAATTTAATTTTGTGCTGCGGGGCAGGATAATAGTCAAAATCCACTTTCGCGTTCAGGTCTTTGATCCCGGATGAAAGCTTAATATTGAAATTACTCTGCGACCCGTTGAATGCAAAATCATACTTGTTATATACCAGCGTGGTATTGGCAAAAAGCTGCTGGCTGAAAACATGGTTCCAGCGAAGGGTGGCCGTTGCATTGCCCCATGGTATATTGGCACTGAAAGACCGCTGGCTGTTTTTAAAATCAAATACATCTTTTCCAAAATAGCCGCTGAGGTAAAGCCGGTCTCTTTCGGAAATTTTATAATTCACTTTTGTGTTAAGATCATAAAAGTAATAACCCGACCCGTTAAAAGCACTGCTCTTTGGTATAAATGGTTTTACCAACAGGTCAATATAAGTACGTCTTGCTGATATAATAAAAGAGGCTTTGTCTTTTTTTATCGGCCCCTGGATAGAAAGCCTGGATGCTATTAAGCCGATACCGCCGTCCACCTGCAGTTTATTGGCATTGCCATCTTTCATGGCTACATCTAAAACAGATGACAGACGGCCGCCATATTGTGCCGGCATCCCTCCTTTGATAAGAGTAACATTTTTGATGGCATCTGAATTAAATACTGAGAAGAATCCGAACAAGTGGCCGGTATTGTAGACTACCGCATCATCTAATATGATCAGGTTTTGATCAGGACCGCCACCGCGTACATACAGGCCCGTATTGCCTTCGCCCGCGTTGCGGATGCCCGGCAGCAACTGCAATGTTTTCAATATATCTACTTCTCCCAAAAGTACCGGTAATGCTTTTACCCGGGCTACAGATAAATCAAACCTTCCCATCTGTGCGTTCTTTACATTTTCGTCGCGGCGTTTGGCGTACACCACCACTTCTTCGCTGGTACTGGCACGGGGCGGCAGTAAAAAATTAAATGATTGGTTGGCGGATAGGCGAATGGATAAGCGGCGGCTCTGATAGCCCACAAATGAGCAGGCTATTTCATAATCGCCGCCCTCAAGTGTAATGGAAAAAAAACCATAGGCATTGCTGTTCACGCCCCTGCCCTTTGCGCCAGCCTGCAAAGTAGCGCCAATCAGGGTTTCACCAGTGAGTGAGTCTTTCACATAACCACTAATGGTATATTTGTTTTGTGCATTTGCCCCGTGCAGAATGAATAATACAAGTGTACAGAGAAAGATGGATTTTTTGTAGCCTTCTCCAGGAAAATGACTACTTGTTTGTTTTGCCACTCACAGCTGCTTTTGGTTAAGTATCAGCAAAAATAGTCCAAAGCTGATTACCAGCGGTTGGAAATAAGCAGCGCTCTCTTTAGAGCAGTGATTGGTTTTGAGTATTGAGGAAAAATAGGGGCTGCACCCTGCTCTTTCTCATCAAATGAAAATCCGGCAGTACATATTGAACAAGAAAAAAGGAATGGGTAACATGCAAGTATAATAAAAATAATAACGACCAGCCAACTACTTAGATCCAGTACAAGATTTCAAAAACTAATAAGCATAAAAAACCCCGGTATCTTAACCAACAATGGTTGTATACCCGGGGGTTGCGAACTTGTACCATAATATTAAACGCGGTGAAACGTCCTATATATTACCGTACGGGAAAGACCAGACTTTTATAAATTATTTCCTTTCCTGTAACTGTAAAAAGGTAGTGTCTTTCTTAGTGGTATCTTTCTTTGGCACTGTATCCATACTGGCCGTAGAAATAGCCTGTCCTTTAACGTTATTAACTGCATTTGATTCATTTGCAAAAAGACTTGCTGCAGAAAAAGCGATTAATACGCTGCTGATAACTAGTAATTTTTTCATGATTTCATAATTTTAATTAGGTAATAACTGCAACTAACCAAGAATGATACCACAACGTGCCAATTTTCAAAAAAACAATATTTGTTGAAAACTTTTTAATGAACTGCGAAAAATTGAGCAGATTATTCCACAATTTGAGTAGACTGAGTATGAAATTCAAAAAGCTTTAACACTTGACAAGTGCCCGGACAAAATTTATATCGTCATCCCATTGCGAATAGCCCCTGACGTCAGGAAATCAAAAAAAACTGGTGTAAGCGTTTAACTTAAGCAATGCACACTGTGCCACTACATACGGGACAATATAATAATTAACGTCCTTTTAAATGGGGCCGGATATGCTTACCGGCGTTGGCGGCCAGGTTGCAGGTTAAACCGACATTGTTTTATGGAAAGAAGAAGATATAGTATGGAGGCTTACCCCCGCAGCTGGGTTTGGAGCATATTACCTGGCAAAATGGCCGCATAGCAATTTACTGTACCTGGACATGGTTTTGCAGGGAAGCAACAGCCCGGGAAGATTTTGTTTCAGCATCTTTACAGTGCAACGATACGTGACTGTATAGCCGATAAATGCCAGCTAATGAATTTGCGCCTTTATTTGGATTGCTTAATACTTTTTTACAAGCCCATATTGCCTTTTTTCTCCTTGAGGCTGGCCAGTGTAGGATCCATTTTAATGGCCTGGTCGCAAAGCTGCATGCCTTTGTCTTTATCGCCTTTTTTCTGGTAGGAAAGCCCGATCATGTAGAGCGCCTTTGCATTTTGTTTGTCGTAACCAAGCACCTTATCCCAATAATCAATGGCTTCCTGGTATTTGCCGGTTTTGTAATGCATCTGGGCCGTACTGTACAGCAACGAAAGATCCGCCGGCTTTTTTTCCAGTAATTTTTTCATTAGTTCAATGCATTTCTCCATCTGACCGGTACCCTCATAAGAAATCGAAAGGTTTTCTATATAATCATTATCAGTTTTATACCCCCTCTCAGCCGCCATAATATAATATTTGATGGCTGTTTTATCGTCTGGTATAGCAGCATAGTTCAGTGCGGTTTCATACACCCAGCGCGGCTGGGTGGTATCTAATGTAATAGCCTTTACAAAAAATGGGGCGGCATTGCGGTAATTGCTCATTTCAACAAAACCGCGTCCAATGGTGTACGGTATATCTGCATTGGTACTGTCCTGCCTGGCTGCAGCCTGTAAAAAAGTGTATGCCTGTCCGTAATCCTCCAGTTCATAATAGCTTTTGCCAATCACATAATCTGCATTTTTGCCTATTTTGAGTTGCTGCATTTTTTTTGCGGCTGCAAGAGCATCGTTCCAGCGGTGGGTGGAAAAATACAAATTGGTTAATTGCTCGCTGGCAACCAGATCATTGGGTTCTTTTTTTATAACTTCTGTATATGCAGTAATCGCATCCGCGTATTTCCGCATCTCCACGGATACGTTGCCCAACTCACGCTGCGCATTAATACTACCTGCATCAAACTGGATGGCTTTTTTGTATTGCTGTAAGGCTACCATAAACAGCCTGCCCTGTTTGGCCTCGTTTCCTCTTTGTAAATAATAAACAGCACTATCTGCATTTTGCGAAAATGCAGCAGCAGAAACTGATAAAAGAGAGAGCAACAAAAGGTTTTTCATGACGATCAATATAAAATAGTTATGCAAAATGTGTGCTAATAATACAGGGGAGACTATTACGGAAATCAGCCCTGGTCAGCGTCTTTTTGAAGCCAGGTTACAACACTTGCATACACTATCTATTCAGTCTCAAACCTTTATTTCAGCACAACAGCCCCTAACGCGGGCAAATGCACATTTATTTCATACCGGTGGGTGTTTTTGTCCACCAGGGTTACCACCGGGGCCGGGTTAAATACGTCGCCGGTTCCCCAATACTTCTTTTCATCGCTGTTGTAGACTTCTTTCCAGCTATCCTTGTCATGTGCATAAACTTTCCAGTCGCGCCGGGTAACCGGCGTCATGTTCAGGATTACCAGCAGGTCGTTTTCGGGCAAAACCCCTTTGCGGCGGTAAACAATCACCGATTCCTGCCGGTGATCCATATCTATCCATTCAAATCCTTCCCTGCTGAATTGTTTTTCATACAATGCGGGCTCATTACGCAGCAACAGGCATAAGTCGCGCACGCAGTCTTTCATTCCCTTGTGCGGCGCATGTTGCAATAATTCCCAGGGCAGTTCACTTTTATAATTCCATTCTACCGTACTGCCAAATTCGTTGCCCATAAACAATAATTTACCGCCCGGATGGGTAAACATATAGCTATACAGCAGGCGCAGGTTGGCAAACTTCTGCCATTCATCACCAGGCATTTTGTAGATCATGGGTGATTTACCATGCACTACCTCATCATGACTAATGGGCAGCATAAAATTTTCATCATTGTAATACATCATGCTAAAGGCAAACTTATCCTGGTGGTGCTGCCTTTCTATGGGATCAAGCTTAAAATAATCCAGGGTGTCATGCATCCAGCCCATCATCCATTTCATTCCAAAACCTAATCCGCCTGCGGAAGTAGGCCGTGAAACGCCGGGCCAGTCGGTAGATTCTTCGGCAATGGTTTGCACATCCGGGAAATCGCGGTAGATGGTTTCATTCAAATCCTTGATAAAAGCAATGGCCTCCAGGTTGCCATCACCACCAAATTCATTGGGCTCCCACTGTCCTGCCGTTCTTGAATAATTTAATTTCAGCATCGAGGATACTGCATCTACCCGCAGGCTGTCTGCATGAAATTTATCAAACCAGAACCGGGCACTGCTGATAAGAAAAGATTTTACTTCTCCCCTTTTATAATTAAAGATGTAGGAATTCCAATCGGGATGATAGCCTTTGCGCATATCTGCATATTCATAGGTATGCGTGCCGTCGAACATAAAAAGTCCATGGGCATCATATGGAAAATGTGATGGCACCCAATCTAATATTACCCCTATGCCCTGCTGGTGAAATGCTTCAACCAGTCGCATAAAATCCTGCGGGGATCCAAACCGGGATGTAGGTGCAAAAAAACCTGTGCCCTGGTAGCCCCAGCTACCGTCAAACGGGTGCTCCATTACGGGCATCAACTCTACATGCGTAAACCCCATTTCTTTTACATAGGGCACCAGCAGTTCCTGCATTTGCGCATATGTGTTGTAGGACTCCTCATCGTTTTTATCCGGGCGCATCCAGCTATTGAGGTGTACTTCGTATACACTCCAGGGTGCATTAAGGGCATTGTGCGTTTCCCTTGTTTTCATCCAGGCTTCATCCTGCCAGTCATAATGCATGTCCCACGTAATGGATGCGGTATCGGGGCGCATTTCCCAGAAATTGGCAAAAGGATCGCCCTTATCTGTTTCAACACCCATATAACCAACGATGTGGTATTTGTATACTTCACCCAGTGTAAAACCGGGAATGAAACCTTCCCACACGCCACTTTTATCCCAGCGTGCATATAATTCATATTCATCATTCTTCCAGTCGTTAAAATTACCTTTTACAGAAACCGCGGTTGCGTTGGGTGCCCATACGGCAAAATAGATACCCCATTGATTGTTGACTTCATTAGAATGAGCGCCCATTTTCTCATACAGCCTGTAATGGGTACCGTTTTGAAAATTTCGTATGTCCTCATCTGTAAGCAACGAATAATTCCATACTTTTTTGGAAGTGTCTACAAAATTGACCTCTTCATAGCGGCGTTCGGCAATCGGTTCCATGTTAAACTCTTTTTAATAAAAACAAAATAATAATCAATTATGGATTTTTAATCCCTGTGCATCTTACCGCTTATCAGCATTAAAATCCTTTAACCTAAAATTAAGACTATGCCCTTTTAAAGTTAGTTTTTTTTAGATGATATTCGGCAATCGTTTATTCCGCCCCCGCATTCAGATAAACCAATCCATCAACCTTACTAATTCTTCCAACCTGCTTATGAAGAAGATCTTTGTGCTGCTATCCCTGCTGCTTATTGCCGCTACCCGGCTTAGTGCCCAAAATGCCCTTATAAAAGGCGTAGTAAGTGATACTTCCAGTAAAGAGAGCCTCTCCAATGCTGTTATTTCCATCCTCCGCGCAAAAGATTCCGTTTTATATAAGTTCACCCGCAGCAATGCACAGGGTAAATTTTCTTTAGGCAAACTGCCCGCCGGAAAATTTATTCTGCTCATTACGTATCCCAAGTATGCAGACTTTGTGGAGCAGCTGACCCTTACCGATACATCTTCGCTGAATATGCAGACTATATCGCTTATTTTAAAAGCCAAGCTGCTGGAAGAAGTGGTGATCAAACAAAAAATTTCTGCTATTAAAATAAAAGGAGACACCACTGAATTTACAGCGGATAGTTTTCATGTGGAGGCTAACGCAACAGTAGAACAACTACTCAAGAAATTGCCCGGCATACAGGTAGATAAAAACGGAAAGATTACTGCCCAGGGCGAAACCGTGCAGAAAGTACTGGTAGACGGCGAAGAATTTTTTGGAGATGACCCCACCCTGGTTACCCAAAACCTGCGCGCCGATATGATAGACAAAGTGCAGGTATTTGATAAAAAAAGCGACCAGGCTGCATTTACCGGCATAGATGATGGCGAAAAAACAAAGACCATTAACCTGAAACTAAAAGATAGTAAGAAAAACGGCTATTTTGGTAAAGTGAATGTAGGTGGCGGGACCGACGGATATTTTGACAACCAGTTAATGCTAAACCTGTTTAAGAAGAAAAAGAAGTTTTCGGCTTACGGTATATTATCAAACACAGGCAAAACCGGTCTTAACTGGAGCGACCGCGACAAATACGGTGAAAGTTTTGCCAGCAGCCTCGATTTTGACGAGGCCAGCGGATATTATACTTCCTCTGGTGGTAACAATGATGATTTGGAATCGTGGGATGGGCAGTACAACGGCCAGGGTTTCCCCTCTGTAAAAACGGGAGGCATCCATTATAATGATAAATGGAATGATGACAAGCAATCAGCCAACTTCAATTATAAAATAATGCAGCTGAATATGACGGGTTCAAGCGGTACCAATACGCAATATATCTTGCCTGACACCTTGTACTACAACAGCCAGCGTGAAAATTTTAATAACAGGATATTGCGCAACCGGTTAAATGGCAGTTATGAAATACAGCTTGACTCCAGCTCTTCCATAAAAATAAGCGCCAACGGCGGTACTGATCATAAGGAAACCGACAGTTATTTTACTTCAGAAGCAAGGGCCAGCGACAGTTCGTTGGTAAACCGGGGCAGCCGCAGTATCAGCACTATTGGCGACAACCGCACCCTGAACAGCAACTTGCTATGGAAGAAAAAATTCCGTAAAAAAGGGCGCACCGTATCCGTTAATCTTAGTGAGAATTATGAAAAGGGCAGCTCAGACGGCTTTCTGTTTGCGAATAATAAATTTTTTAAAGGCGATAGCATCATTACTGACCAGAATAAACAATACAACAATGAAGCGCTGTCCTTTAATTCAAAAATCACGTATTCAGAACCACTCTCCGCTGCCTCCTCCATCATAGCCAACTATGGCGTGTCTGTAAACAACAGCATATCGAACAGGAATTCATTTAATAAATCCTCCGGTGGAAAGTATGATTCATACGACAGCGTGTACAGCAATGATTATAAATTCAATGTATTCACCCACCGCGCCGGTCTGACTTATAACCTCATTAAAAAGAAAGTCCGGTTTAATGTTGGTAATAATATTGGCATTACCAGTTTTAATCAGCGGGATGTACGCGCAGATACAGCCGTAAAAAGAAATTTCGTAAACTGGTTCCCGCAGGCCAATTTCACTTATTCGTTCAGCTCGCAGAAAAGATTATCGTTCCGGTACAATGGCTCTACTTCGCAGCCATCCATTCAGCAGATACAACCTACCCGCACCAATGATGACCCGCTGAATATTACCATTGGCAACCCACTGTTAAAACCAGCTTTCAGCAGCAACCTGGGCGCTAATTTTTACTCTTACAAAGTACTCACAGAAACAGATATTTATGGTAGCATCAACTACCGGTTTACAGACAACGCCATCGGCGGCAGCAGTAAGGTGGACTCTAATGGAAAAAGGACCTATCAATCTGTTAACCTGGACGGCAACCGCTCCATTTCCGGCTATTTTGGCTATGGTTTCAAAATTAAAAAGCCAAATATCAGGATTGGCTTTAACGGACAGATTTACCAGAACCGCAATGCCGGTATTGTAAACAACTTAATGAATATAACCAACAGCAGCAATTACACATTGGGAACCGATATTAATAAATCAAAAGACAAGAAATTTGATATCCGGTTGGGCATATCCGCTACCTATACAAACAGCAGCTCATCTATACAGAGCAGTATAAAAAATAATTATTTCACCTTTAGTATACAGCCCAATATTGACATCTTTCTGCCGAAGAAATTTCAGCTGCATACCGATGCGGACGCTAATCTAAGGCAAAAAACAAGTGTATTTAATTACAATACCAATGTGGTTCTCTGGAACGCGTGGATAGGAAAGAAATTTTTTAAGAACGATGCCCTGCTGTTAAAAGCGTCCGGTAATGATTTGCTTAACCAGAACACCGGTTTTAACAGGAATGTGATGAGTAATTTTATTTCTCAAAACACCTATAGCACCATACAACGGTATTTTATGATCTCGTTGATTTGGAATTTTAACAAGGCCGGCACACCGGCACCACCCAATAATTAACCGGTAAAAAAATGTTATGAAAGCGATACAATATTTTTTTCTGTGCTGCCTTATGTTGGCCAGCATGGGTTTAAAAGCCCAAAACAACATTTTTCTGCAAGAAGGTAAAATAGAATTTGAGAAAAAAGTAAACCTTTATTCAATGATGGATGAAGGTGATTCCTGGAGTGAGTTGCAGAAAAAAACGATGCCCAAATTCAAGAGCACGTATTTTGATCTTTATTTTTCAAAAAACAGGACCATCTACCAGCCCGGTCGGGACAACCCGGACAATAACAAACTCTGGGGGGATAATGTGGCGGGAGAAAATGTTGTGTATTCCGAGCTGGACAGCAGCAGGAGTACCAGCCAGAAAAAAGTATTTGAAACCGTTTTCCTTTTAAAGGACAGCACCCGTAAAATACAATGGAAGATTACCGATGAAAACAGGGTGATTGCCGGCTTTCAGTGCAGGCGTGCCAACGCCCTTATTATGGATTCTATTTACGTAGTGGCGTTTTACACGGATGATATTATAGCGCCCGGCGGGCCAGAATCTTTTACTGGATTGCCTGGTATGATACTGGGCGTATCGCTGCCCCACCAGCATGTCACCTGGTTTGCTACCAAAGTTGCTGCGCGCCCGGTTACCGCATCAGAATTAAAAGAGCCCAGCAAGGGAAAAAAAGTTACCACGGCTTCTATGATTGAATCATTGAAGGATGTAATGAAAGACTGGGGAAAATATAAGCAACGGAACCTGGAAGCGGTGATGTTATAGGCTAAAGGTTTAACAGAGAAAAGGAGTTAAGAGCCGCCCTCAGCCCTGGATTGCTACTATGCGTTGCGAAGTCTACTCTTTTTCGCTTGTCATCCTGAGGAACGAAGGATCCTGGCGTCTCTGAATAAGCAAAAGACTGCTATTATTTTTTTCATTGCGAAAGGAAACTACAAATCGCAAGATTCATTCATGCGGGATCCATCAGATGCTTCGTTCCTCAGCATGACAAGAGAGGTGAGCAGCTCACTGAATGATGCTATTGGCAGGCAATATGAGCAGCACCTGACGGGATTATTCCTAGCTGGCAACATCCAATACATAAACCATAAGCTAAAGGGAACTACTGCTACACCGGATCAATATCCGGCACCACCTGCACACTGCGGAAGCGCTTATCTGCATACATCAGTGCAGTTGTTGTATAAATCAATTGCTTGGCCTGCTGAATGGTTGCACTGTCTTTGGGCAACTTTAACATCAGTTCCATTAAGAATAAATTACGCACTTTATTTACCACCGGCTGCGCCGGACCAATCATATAATTACCCAGGTACTGTTTTAGTTGCGCAGCAAAGAACAAGGCCGCAGCATGCACCACCTCTGCGTTTTTATGCCTGAACAGTATATTGACAATACGCGAAAACGGCGGATAAAAGAACTGTTTGCGCCCCTCAATTTCTTCCTGGTAAAAGCTGGTATAATCATGCTGTTGCACTTTCAGTAATACCGGGTGACTGGGATTGCGCACCTGCACCAGCACCCTGCCCTGCACATCCTTTCTGCCGGCGCGGCCACTCACCTGTTCCATCAGCTGAAACCCCCTTTCATTTACCCTGAAATCAGTAAATCCTAATATCGCATCGGCATCCAGTATGCCTACCAGTTCTACGTTTTCAAAATCAAGCCCCTTCACCACCATTTGCGTACCTACTAAAATGTCTACCCGCGCCTGCTCAAACAATTGTATCAGCGCATCATGGCCATGTTTGCCTTTTATGCTGTCCGCGTCCATCCGTGCAATCTTTGCCTGCGGAAAAAACTCCTGCAATACTTCTTCTATTTTTTCGGTACCAAAATTTTGCTGTGCAAACAAATGATTACCGCAGGCCTCACAGGTATGCACCAGCGGGTAAACCGTACCGCAATAATGGCAGAGCAGCTTGCCTTTTGTTTTATGGTAACTGAGTGATACATCGCACTGTTTGCAATGCGGTATCCAGCCACAGGTCTGGCATACCTGGTAAGGCGAATACCCCCTGCGGTTCTGGAAAAGTATCACCTGCCGTCCATGCTGCAGGCTTTGCGCAATAGCGTCCTGCATCGGAGGAGAAATTATCACCTTACTTCTGTCCGGCATTTTGATCTGCCGCGTGTCCACCAATTCTATGATGGGCATGGCGATATTGCCAAAACGCTCATTCAGCGCTACCAATCCATACTTGCCATTTACGGCGTTGTAATAGCTCTCCACCGAAGGTGTGGCACTACCCAGTAAAACCTTGGCACCAAACAGGGAAGCAAAGTACACGCCTGCGTCGCGGGCATGATAGCGGGGCGCTGGATCCTGCTGCTTATAAGACGTATCGTGTTCTTCATCGCAGATAACCAGTCCCAGGTTATGAAAAGGCAGAAATAATGAAGACCGGGCGCCGAGCACTACCCGGGCTTCCCCGCTTTTTACTTTATTCCAGATCTCTACTCTCTCATTCTGGCTGAATTTAGAATGGTAGATTAAAATGTATCCACCAAAATGCTTCTGCAACCGGCGTATGACCTGCGCCGTGAGTGCTATCTCGGGCAGCATGTATAAAACCTGCTTGCCCTGCTGCAGCATTTCTTCCATCAGTTTCATGTACAGCTGCGTTTTACCGCTCGAGGTAACACCATGCAGCAGGCAAACATTTTTTTGTTGAAATTCCTGACGCACCTGCTGCAGGGCTGTTTCCTGGGCATCGCTTAAAACAAAATCTAAAGTAATGTTTTTAGGCAGCGGTTTAAGCCTGTCTACTGATCTTTTCTCCAGCAGCAGCACATTTTTATCGGCCAGGCCTTTGAGCTGGGCAGCAGAAGCGCCTGATTTTTTAAGGAGTGCTGTTTGCGTTACCTCCCCTTCTGTTTTTGCAATGTGTAAAAATGCCAGCAGCAATTCCATTTGTTTGGGTGCACGGCCCCAGTTGTTCAGCAGTTCGCTCAACTGCTCATCTGTATCATATTGCGGGTTCAGCAATACATAGGTTTCCTTTTTTTCTTTGTAGGTGGCTTTTAATTCCTCCCATACAAAACAAACACGTTTATCAATCAGGCGTTTTATAACCGGGTACACATGGCTGGCATCCAGCACCTGCTGCACTTCAGCCAGCTTCAGTTCTTTTTTTATAAGCAATGCTTCTGCTACCAGGAATTCATCATTGTCCAGCCCGCTGAAATCATCTCCCACTTCTTCATTGTACAGCAAAATGGTTTCACTGCTCAGTTTAAAATGCGTAGGCAGTGCCGCCTGCATCACTTCACCTTCACTGCACAAATAGTAATTGGCTATCCATTGCCACAGGCTCTGCTGCTGCGGAAAAACAATGGGCTCCGTATCCAGTACATTTAAAATTTCTTTGGGTGTAAATGCAGCGGGCGCCTCTGTGTGTACACGCTTAACGAGGCCCGCATATTTTTTGTTTTTCAGCACCACTTCTACCCGGCAGCCGGGTTTTACCGCTTCGGCCAAATGGGCAGGTATAGCCCAGGTGTAATTGCGTGGCAGTGCCAGCGGAATGATCACTTCCGCGAAAACGGTATGCTTTACAAATATTATTTCGTTCGTATTTTCTGTTTCGTTTCCCAAATTTGATATTGCTGATTTTGCGATTGCGTGATATTGAGATTTGAATGTTATTGTCAGTTTGGTTATTCTTTTTCCATTGCTCATGGCCGCTGTACCACGTTTAGCGTTTACGTGCTATCAACCGTGCCGGGTTAACCGTTTGCTATAAACGTTTGTCTACAGCCGTAGACGCTTAGCTTTCGCGAAAGTTTTCAACCGTGGCACGGCGGCTATCAACTTCTTCCAGCGCTTTCTCCATCATCGCATGTACATGCTCTTTCAGCAAGGGCAAATCATCCGCCGTTAATCCTTCTACCGGCACTTCTTCCAAAAAAATTGCCCTGCATACGCCCGGTGTAAATGTAAAAGGGCTCTTGTAATGCAAGCGCTTTACCGTATCCGGAAAAATAACCGGCAGCAGCGGCGTTTGCGTTTCTATGGCGATGCGGAAAGCGCCGTCGTAAAATTCCTTTAGGGTTTTGCCGCTGGTATTGAAAGTGCCTTCGGGAAAAATAAAAACGGAAATGCCTCTTTTTAAAATAGATTTTAACTGCAGCACACTTTTTTTACGGTTTTCCGGACTGCTGCGATCTACCATCACTGCTGCGTTCCGGTACAAATAACCAAACAGCGGCACTTTGGCAATTTCTGCCTTGCCCAGCGGACGTGTAGGCTGGCGGATGATTTTTACTATCATGGGTATATCCATATAAGAAATATGGTTGGCCACAAAAATATAATGCGCACCCTTTAGCGGCGCCGCCGTCTGCTGTATTTTTTTTGATCGCAATCCTATCAACAAAAACCATAGATCTGACCAGGCGCTGCAGATGCGGTAGATCATGTTGCCGCCATTCACTTTTCCAAAAAAGGAGGCGACAATAACAAACGGGAAAATAACCAGCAATAATAATGCAAAGCTGAGCATGGCATAGATGCTATAGAGAACCTGTAAAACTTTCAACAAAAATTTCATAAATGATGGGGTACTTATTATTGCTCATGTTTATTGTCATCGCCCGGGCAATGACATTCAAAGTCTTTGTCTAAGTCTATGCAGGTAACCACTTTTGTTTTATAATCGCATTGGGCAAATACAATACGCAGGTGCTGTTTCTCCGCTGAATAACCTTCTACGGCGTACGTGGGACAAGGACGACCGCCCGCTTCACTTTTACGGTAATTTATCTGCCCGTTTTGCAAGATGTATTTTACCTCTTCCGGGGTAACCTGCCGGCAATCCATGCGGCATTTTGCATGCTGGGTATATTCAAGATAGCTCACCCTTCTGTCCAACCCATTATTACGGTTTATATTATCCGTTATAGTTGGCTGGTCCTTAACGGTTGTATTGCTGCAGCGTTTAACCAACAGTGCAGCTACTACCAGTACCGCTAAGAATATATAAGGAATTGCTTTGTTATTCATTGCATCATTTGAATGTTGATTCCGTCCGGCAGGCATAATGTTAATATACCCGCTCTAAAAACAAATCTAAGGGCTGCAATCTACATTGAAACAAGGAACTGGGAATTTGTTATTGGCACACAGTCCGTTGGGGGCTGTTTCACCATATATCGACCGGAAGACCGGCTTAGCAAGATTGATTTTGCGGTGTTTTTTTATGCGTACCCAGGGCACATGGACAGGGTTTCAAATTTCCGGGTTTACGATTCCCTATTCCTGGTTACCTTCGCGCTCATGGAAACGGCAAAAACAGTGGCTTTTCATACCCTTGGGTGTAAACTGAATTTTTCAGAGACGTCTGCCATATCCAGGCTGCTTGAAAATGAAGGTTTTGAGAAGCGATCGTTTGAAGAGCAGGCCGATGTCTATGTAATTAACACCTGCTCTGTTACCGATAATGCTGATAAAGAATGCCGTCACCTGGTACGCCGTATTCAGCGCAAGAACCCTGAAAGCCTGGTGGTAATTACCGGCTGTTATGCCCAGCTGAAACCAGCTGAAATTGCCGCTATACCTGGGGTGGACCTGGTACTGGGCGCCGCGGAAAAATTTAATATTGTACAGCATTTAAAAGAGCTCAGCAAGGGCGATTCGGCAAAAATATGTAGTTGCGATATTGAAGAAGTGCAGGGTTTTAACGCCTCCTTTTCTGTTAACGACCGCACCCGGACTTTTTTGAAAGTGCAGGACGGCTGCAGCTATAACTGCGCATTTTGCACCATACCCATGGCCAGGGGCAAAAGCCGCAGTGATACCATTGCCAATGTGGTTAGAACGGCGGAGGAACTGGCGGCTACCGGCGTAAAAGAAATTATATTAACCGGGGTTAACCTCGGCGATTTTGGCAAAGGTGCTTCAGGGCTGGAAGACAAAGAAAGTTTTTTTGAACTGGTGCAGGCACTGGATAAAGTCACCGGCATTGAACGGTACCGCATCTCTTCTATTGAACCTAACCTGCTTACCAACGAGATTATTGCATTTGTGGCCAACAGCGACAAATTCATGCCCCATTTCCATATTCCATTGCAAAGCGGCAGTAATAAGATTTTAGGGTTGATGCGCAGAAGGTATAAAAGGGAACTGTACGCAGAGCGCGTTAAACTAATTAAAACCCTGATGCCCCATTGTGCCATTGGCGTGGACGTAATTGTGGGTTTCCCAGGCGAAACGGCAGATGATTTTGCTGAAACACTGGCTTTTTTGCAGGAGCTGGACATCAGCTACTTACATGTTTTTACCTATTCTGAACGTGACAATACCAAAGCACTGGAAATAACGCCTGTTGTACCCATCAATACCCGCTTGGAACGCAATAAAACACTCCGTAACCTTTCTTACATGAAAATGCAATATTTTACCGGGCAACACATCGGGCAAACCCGTAAAGTATTGTTTGAAGCCTATTCCAAAAACGCCATGATGGAGGGTTACACCGATAACTATATACGCATAACTACCCCACACAGAGCCGATTGGGTAAATAATATTGTTGCCTGGACAATATAATAGTTAACAATTATCAGTCTGTTAAGAAACTTTTTCACCTCGTTTATCGTTATATAAGGGAGACCACCGTACCCTTATACTAAAAGACGACAGGACAGCTATGGACATTAAGAAATTCCAGGTCACGATAAGCTTTGAAATAGACGACGAGATTAATGCGTTGATTCCAAACCACCGGAAATACATTAACAAGCTTATTAACAAAGAGATCATAGACCATTACGCGGTTTCGCTGGAGAGTAAACGCATATGGATAACCATCAGTGCAGAAGATAAGGCTGCGGTTGATGAATACCTTTCTCATTCCCCCTTATTTAAATTCTGGATATACGAAGTAGATGAAATATTTGTGCTGGATGGGCTGACCTACAGGCTACCACATTTGCAGCTCAATTAAAGCCCTCAGCAACTTCCCTTTTCTATCTGCAATGGCTACGCGTGCTCATGGCTCGAATTTAAATTGTATAAATGGGTTCCGCGTCCTTACAACCGCATAGCTATGCCAGGCAGCTGGAGTTTCTGCATGGTCATTTAACTGATAATAACGGTGTAATTAATATATGCCCATAAATTAATAAAACAAGCGCTGTAAAAAGCGCTTGTTTTAGTCAATAGGTTTTGTGTGATCTGCCGCTGAGTATATCGTATACGTTTTTTGCAGCGGGCAGCCCTCTATACCAAAGGCAGTGAGTGCCTGGGGAGAAGTTATACGGTTTTCATTACACCCCTGAAATAACCTTCGGATTCTGCAATACCAGCTAAAGAATCTGACATGTCCTTTTCAAATTCAAAACTGCAGAAGCCTTTGTACTTAATTTTATTCAATGCCTTTACCAGCGCCGGAAAATCAATAACACCCCGGCCCACTTCCATGGCCTTGCCATCTTTCACGGCTGCAGAAACATCTTTGATGTGCATATCAAAAACTCTTTTGTTATACTCCAGTACTGCTTTGGCAGGATCCTGGCCGGCCCGGGTAGAATGACCGATATCTATACAAAGTCCCATTTTCTCATCCCTGTTTTTGATAAGATCATACACATTTTTTGGACTTGGATATAGTTTGTCCTCTGGTCCATGATTATGAATGGCTATCCTGATATTGGTGCTTTTTACTTTCTCTTCTGTATAGTCAAGCAATTCAGGACTGGGTACGCCAACAATCAGGGTCACGCCTACTTTCCTGGCATACTCAAAAGCTTCGTCAACGGCTTCTTTTGTTTTCATATAAATAACACCCACCGCATAAACAGCTATGCCTCCGGCTGCCAGCTGCGCCAATACGGTTTGAATTTTCTCCGGTGTACTGTTCAACGGTAAATGAAAATCCTTTACCGAAAGATTTTTCACATTTACCCTGTTCATTATAGCAATGGATTTCTCCAGGTCATATTTAACGAATGTGAAACCTGCCATCCCCAGTTGCAAACCGCTTTCATTGCTTTCTTTGCTTTCATTGGTTGCTGCTGTAGCTGTACCTGATAACAAAGGCAATACCGCCGCGCCGCCAATGCCTAAAACAGACTGCTGTATAAAGTTTCTTCTTGAAGCCATAATTGCTGTTTATTTATTTTTAATAAAATGTATTTACATATAATTTCTTGCAGGTTGCAGATATACATAGCAACCGTGGAGGATTATCGGCTCACTCCTCCCTGTATACCCCGCCCAGCACTACACCCTGGGCTCCCAGCCCGGCTGGTAATCTCTTTTCCATAACTTTTGCGCGGCCGCGTCATTGATTATTTTTCCACCTGCTGCTGCATCGCAATGCAATGTTTTGCCCACACGCTGTGATATATTGCCGAGATGGCAAAGCAACACACTTTTATGCGCATCTGCTATTTCACTGTTCAGCGGTTCATTTGTGCGCACGGCATTTATAAAATTGCGGAAATGATAACTGTCTAAATTTTCACCCGGCCCCAATGGATTAATGGTATCCGTTGTTGCTGCGTCTTTGCTTTCCATCAAAAGCTTATTATCCAGGTCATAAATCCGGTAATCATCACCGCCTTTATTTACCAGCGTTCCTTTATCGCCATAGATAACAAAACCGCGGCCACTGCCTTCCACGCTAAAATTATTACAACTGATGCCTTCCCAGGTAATGGCTTTATTGTTGCCAAATTCAAAACTGATGGTTTGGGTATCCGGCGTCTGCCAATCATCTTTTGCAGCAAAGCGTCCGCCGCCTGAGCTCACCTTCGTGGGAAAATCTACACCCAGTGCCCAGCGCATGCAATCAATCTCGTGCGTGCCATTGTTGCAAGCTTCACCCGTGCCCCAATTCCAGAACCAATGCCAGTTATAGTGTACCAGGTTATCCCGGTAATCCTGGCGGGGAGCTGGCCCTTGCCAGAGATCCCAGTTAAGGGTAGCAGGCACCGGTATCACTTTGCCAGTACCGACAGGTTTACGATTATTGGCATACCAGCCTTTTGCAAAATACGCATTGCCAATAACGCCATCGTGCACTTTCTTCATGGCGTCTACCAGTCGTGGCATCGAACGCCGCTGGTCGCCCATCTGAACATGTCGCTTGTATTTCCGTGCGGCCTTTATTAAAAGTTCACCTTCTTCCGGGTTATGGCCGCAGGGCTTTTCTACATATACATGTTTACCCGCTGCGCAGGCCAGTATCGATGCAGGCGCATGCCAGTGATCAGGCGATGCGATGGTAAGTGCATCCAAATCTTTATTGTCCAGTATCTTCCGGAAATCTGTAACCGCTACTGGTTTTTTACCTGTTAGTTTTTCTACCAGGTCTACCCCTTTTGCCCTTGCGGTATCTTCCACATCGCAGATATAGGCAATTTCTATATTGGGTATTTTTGTGAATGATTTAATGTGTTCCAGTCCGCGGCCATTGGTGCCCATAATACCAATGATTACTTTTTCATTGGGCGATATACTCCGGCCGTATAGCGGAAAATGCAAAGAGAGTCCTGCACCCGCAGCGGCCATCGTGCCTGTTTTAATAAAGCTTCTTCTTTCCATGTGGTATTGTTGTGCAATTGTAAACCCTTTATAAATAATGCCGGCAGGTTTAATTGATAATTAATGTAGTTATCTAAAAAACCTGCCGGCATAAATGTGTAAGATGGAAACACTTCCCTGCTTACTTAGGAATAATATCCAGTGCTGCTATATTGGTTTCAAAACCTACATATCCCTTGTTCTGGTTGATATGCCCGTAGGAATTGGCCTGTATAGAAACAGTTGGCACCGGCCACAAAACGTGGTAAGCGCTCATGGTATATAAATCACCATGGTTGGTCTTTACATTTTTGTTATAGAAATCTGTTTTTGACATAATCCTGTCGAACCAATAGTTATTGGTAGAAAAATTATCCAGCGTGTAGGTCTTTCCATTTTCAGCAGCTTTGCCCGTTTTTGCAAAAATATAAGCGATACGGGTAAGTTCTGTTTTGCGGGGCTCTTCAAAAAACAATTCCCTTGCTCTTTCGTCCAGGATGGTATTCATGGTAACCGGTCCAGTGAGTGGTGCGCAACCGGCCCTTGTTCTTACCGCGTTGATGTCGGCCAGTGCGTTTGCAAGGTCGCCTTTCCAGAAGTAGGCTTCTGCCCGCAGCAAATAGGTTTCTGCTATGCGGAAGATATACCAGTCAGTATGCCCACCCTGCATGGGTGCGTTCTCCACGTCAGGTACAAACAATTTGTACTGCGGCCATCCATACCAGCAACGGATGGTATCTGACGTGGTAAGGTTTCCGTTTGGACCATACTTCACCAGGGGTTTAAGATAAGACGGATCCTGCGGATCAGTTGAAGTAGCTTTGAGCGCGGCGAAATTATTATATACAAGATCAGTCATGTTCATCCAGTTTCCTGGTGCATGACGCAGGTCATTTACATCATCCCATATATACCACTGGCTGTAGGCAGTAGCCCGGCACCTGCCGATACCCCTTCCAACTAAAGTTGATTGCGGAAACGGCACATCTACACTTTGCACACCATCGTTGGTGCCTTTTTTTCCGGAAGGTGTATTAATATTGCTTCCCCAAAACGGCACACATTGCCGCATGGTTGACATACCCGTTCCAAACTGGCCATCACCAAAACGATCAATCACAAAATAGATACCTTCTTTATTGCCGGCGATTGATTTATTTTCCGGCCGGTGTAAATCCCAGATTACATTTTTGTTGGTAGAACCGAATGGCGTCCTCATTAATGCATAGGTGCCGCCATTAATAATTCCATTGGCAGCCGTGATGGCCTCATCAAAATTGCCCAGTGCCAGGTTTACTTTTGCAAGTAAATGCTGGCAGGCGCCTTTGGTTACATCGCCCCTGTTCACTGCATCAGAGCTCCACAATACAGCAGAGTCAAGATCAAGCTTGATTTGCTTTAGTATTACTTCGCGTTTTGTACTCACAAAATCAAGTTTGGGAGCGGTTAGTTCTCTGAAGATAGCCGGCACGTCGCCAAACTGCATGGTAAGCCGGTAATAGCGCATGGCCCGGTGAAAATAAGCAGCACCCAGGATGGCATTGCGTTCGGCAACATTTGCGTAGGTGGCCTGGTCAATACGGCTGATTACAGTGTTGGCATATTTAATACCCTTGTAACCTTCCAGCCAGTAATAATAAATCCTTGCATGGTCGGCATTATCGTTGCCGGCACTGGCATTGTCTGGCGTAATTACCAGGTTATTATCCTGTGCAGGACCTGATTTATCAGTTACTCCGTCTACTGATACTTCAGAAAATAATTCTTCGGTAAGAAACGGCATGCCATCACCATAATATTCATTACGCAAATTACGTGCGCAGGATACCAGGGCGGCACGCATACCGGCCGCATCAATATAAGTAGCGCTGGGTTCGTAAAAAGACAATGGTTTCGGCTTAAGGTAGTCTTTATTGCAACTGCTTATTACGGACAGCAGTCCGAACAAGGGCAACAGGACGAATAGTCGGTTAAAAATATTTTTCATGATTCAATTATTTTATTCAGTTAAGGTTAGAATGTAAGGTTCAGTCCGAGTGTATAATACCTTGGAGGAATGGCAATGCTTACATTACCATTAGAATCCCTGTTCCTGTATTCAGCATCCCAGTAATTCCAGTCGGGCTGATACGCGAACGGGTTATTTACATTCGCATAAATTTTCAGGCTTTCAATCCTCGCCCTGCTGGTAAGTGCTTTCGGTAATGTATAGCCCAGTGAAATATTGTTTACGCGTATGTTGGAAGTATGGCGGTAGACGCTGTAATTAGCGCCGCCATTGCTGGAGAACAAACGTGCATAATCATTTATTGGGTTGTCTTTTCTCCAGTAAGGATAGATATATGAGTTCTGCCTGTCAGGAAAACCACTGTTGTTCTTGGCCTGGTTAAAATCATTGTACTGACCCCAGATTGAATAAATCTGGAAGGCAAAATCAAAGTTTTTATACAGCGTGAATTCGTTTCTCAGCGACCACTGGAAGCGGGGTGTTCTGTAACCCTGGAACTGCCGGTCTGCATCTGAGAATTTACCATCACCATTTACATCCTGTATTTTGAAATCTCCGGGTATTACACCGTACTTGGCGGCTTCTGTTGCTTCGTTCTGCTGCCATACACCCAATACCTTTAAATCCCAAATCTGGTCCAGGTCATGACCTATAAACCACCTGTTGCCTACATCATCTTTTTCTACCTGGCCCGTTACTTTACCTGTAACAGGATCTACTACATCAACAAGTCCGTACAAATGCACAATTTTATTCCTGTTTAAAGAAAAGGTAGCCGTTGTTCTCCAGGAGAAATTGTTGCGTTTAAGGTTATTGCTGTTCAATGTTAATTCAATTCCTTTATTATCTACCTGGCCCAGGTTATCCCAAACATTGGAGAAGCCTGTTACATCCGGTAATGCACGTAAGATTAACAAATCATGGGTTGATTTTTTATACACTTCAATTGAACCGCTTACTGCATTTTTAAACAGTGAGAAGTCAAGACCAAGGTTAATGGACGAGGTCCGCTCCCACTGCAGGTTAGGATTCTGCAAGCGGTTTACAAACAATTGTGATACCAGTACTACTGCACCGGCCGCTGTTACATACTGGTATTTACCAGTAGAAAGATCGGAAATAGCATTGTAGCGGCCAATATCCCTGTTACCATTAATACCATATGATACACGCAGTTTTCCGTAGTTAAGCCAGGTGTTATTTTTCATGAAATTTTCGTCAGAAAATATCCAGCCGAGTGCAACAGAAGGAAAAGTTGCCCTTGGATTACCCTGGCCAAATGCTGAGTAACCATCGCGGCGTATAGACGCTGTTAGCAGGTAGCGTTGTTTAAATGTATAGTTTAACCTGCCCATTAATGCATCGCCGGTGCTGTACTGGTCATCACTGCTGATAACGGGTTTAATACCTGCGCCAATATTGTGATAGCTGAGGATATCGTTTGGATCAAAACCCTGGTTGTCCATCTGGTTTCTCCACGACTGGAATTTTTCTGCATTGTACAGGAAGGTCAGGTCGAACTGGTGTTCACCAAATGTTTTGTTCCATTTCAGGAGGTTATCGATCTGCCAGTTATAGGAAGTCTGATCTGTTCTTGTGGCCGAACCCTTCAAAGCAGCAAAAGGAAAACTTTTGGCGGAGTTGCCGTTGAAGTAACGGTAAAATTCAAAATTGGGTGTAAAATTTACCTGGTAAGAAAAGCCCAGGCCCAAATCACCTTTTGCATAAAGTGAACCAAACAAGGTGTTGGTTTTCTGCAAACGGGTGGTATACACGTATCCCTGGAAAGGATTCAGGTTATTACCCACATCATCATTTGGGCTATCCCTTAACGTTACACCATCTGCTCTGTATTTTTCACCATAGGGCGACGCATTCACCATCTGGCCCCAGTCAACGGGCACCTGGCTTTCATCCCTGTCTGCAAACTGCAGGTTCATCCCTACCGTCATAAACTTGGCTGCTTTTGCTTCCAGGTTTACACGCAGGCGAAAGGTTTTGAACGCATCCCCCAGGATAATACCCTGGTTGTTGGTATAGTTCATAGACATATAATAAGACACCTTATCGTTGCGGTTGCTGATGCTTAATGTATGATCCTGGCGCAGCCCTTTATGAAACATCTGATCGTACCAGTTAGTTTGTTTGCCGGCTTTGTAATTGGCAATTTCTACCGGGAACATTTTCAGCCTGTTCAGCCATACGGTAATGGAGTCACCGGTCTGGTTCTCGCGCCATGAGTCTACCGTAACACCTGCCGGCAAAGACCTTGGGTCATTGTAGCGGTATTGGGGCGCGGATACATTGGTACTTCTTAGTACATCCTGCCTCCAGGCCACAAAACCGGGGCCGTCGTACAGTGGCTGGTTCCTGGCCAGTTCGCCATAACCAACGTTGGTATTAAAAGAGATAGTTGGTTTTGCACCATTGGTACCTCTTTTTGTAGAGATCAGCACTACGCCACTTGCTGCCTTTGCACCAAATACTGCAGCCGAGCTGGCATCTTTTAATACGTCAATGGTTGCAATGTCATTGGGGTTGATATCAGATAACTGGCCGGGGTAAATAACACCGTCCAATACTATCAGCGGAGAAGTACCTGCGTTAACAGAAGACTTACCACGCACCAGTAAATCACCACCACCTTTTGCAGAAGCCGAATTGGTTTGCGAAATACTGAGGCCCGCAATATTGCCGCGCAGGGCATCGGCAACGCTCTGCGGGTTTTCATTTTCCAGCTGCGTCACTTTTATTTGTGATACCGCGCCGGTTACATCTTTTTTAGCCCGGGTTCCGTAGCCTACAACTACTACCTCGTCCAGTTTGGGCCCGTCAGACTGTTCAAGTACTACGGTTAGTTGTGTGCGGCCTTTTACAGCTACAGACTGCTCAGCAAACCCAACAGAAGAAAAGATAAGTGTGCCATTGGATGGCACGCCCTGTAAACGAAAATGACCTTTATCATCTGTGGTAGTTCCATTCTTACTGCCCTTTACTGTAACGGAAACATTGGAAGCAGCATTTTTACTTTCTTTGGCGGTAATATCGCCTTCCACAGTGATCAGGTTTTGTGCGGAAACAATTCCAGTGCTGCACAGCAATACCATGCATAGCATAATTGGAATTTTGTGTAGAAATTTTGTACTCATAAAGCAAGTTTTGTTAGTGATAAAAATGAATCAATTAAATGGTAGTTGAATCTCCGGTTATTACATCAGCATGGTTGTTTGTAAAGTTTAAGGTTAAAAAAATAATGCATTTATGTTATTGAATGCTTTTCACTTTATCCCGCCGCTAAACAAAACGACGAAAAGATATTATTTAAAATCCGATTGAATTACCCCCGTCCACAGGCAATACCACGCCGGTTACATAGCCCGCTTCGTCAGAACAAAGGTATACTACCGCGTTACCAATATCTGATGGCTGGCCCAGTTTTGCCATTGGCGTTCTGCTTAATACTTTTTGCATGCGATCTTTGTCATTGTTCAATGCTTTGGCCGACATCTCCGTGGCAATAAAACCCGGTGCAATGCAGTTTACCCTTACGCCCTGCGGCGACAATTCTACTGCCATGGCCCTCGTCATACCTTCCACTGCCGATTTGGAAGCACTGTATGCCACCACTTTTGGTATACCATACTGCGATGCCATCGAACTTATCATCACCACTGAGCCGCGGCCCCTGGGCACCATTTTTTTAGCTATTTCCCTGGTAAAAGAAAACACTGCGTACTGGTTGGTTTTTATAATGCGATCAAATTCTTCGTCGGTCAGTTCTAAAAATTCTTTTTTGAGATTGATGCCTGCATTGTTAACCAGTATATCCACCGCGCCAAAACTGTTTTCCAGTGCCACTGTAAAGGCAGGTATTTTATCTATCTCAGCCAGGTCAAACACTCCATACATACATTTATCACCCAGTGCTGCCACTGTATCCTTTAACGCCTGCTCATCCCGGCCAGTGATGTATACCTCCGCCCCTGCTTTTATTAAAGCTGTCGTTATCGCCAGTCCCAATCCTTTGCCACCGCCAGTTACTACGGCTTTCTTTCCTGTTAAATCAAAAAATGATTTTTTTTCCATCTGTTTTGCTGTGTTTATCAGACCGTTTGCATAATTCATATTTTGTATTAACCTCACCCTTTAATTCCTTCTCCAGGCCAGGGAAGGATGAATTGTGCAAGCGGTTTATTGTTACTTGCTGTTTGCTATTTCCAGTGCTTTTGTGGCAGTATAATACTTTGCAATCATGCCGGGTACTTCCCAGGCAGGCAATTGCTTGGCTTTCAGGTATTGCAGGTAGCGTTCCATTACCTGTGCAAAATGTGCTTCATGTCCCACTTTAAAATTGTCTGGTATATTCACTTTCCATCCCTTGCCTGTTTTTTCAACTGTAACACCCGGGTATTTGGCAGTAAGTGTAGCAACGCTGTTCTGCAAAGCGGAATCATATTGACTGGTATTTTGCCGCGGCCATATATACAATGTGGGTTTATAATTTTCTGCGGTTCCCTGTTTTATTTCAAGGCTGGCAAGGCTGCCCTTCATCAGGCAGTAATGTGTATCACCGCTGCCTTCCGGTGCCTTGTATTCCCAGCGGGCAACCAGCTTTACATGAATGCCTTTCAAGGTGTAATCTACCTCACCATTGGCATGCGTTTGCAATATGGTATCGGTTTTTACATAAGATTGTAAAAAAGAAGGGAAGCTATCTTTTTTGGTAATGGCCGTAAACTGCGAAAGCGTAACGGGTGTGGGCCAGGTGCGGGCACTGCCTATTACAATATCCTTTTTATAATCCAGGGTTGCTTCCGGGAAACACTGCCACTGTACCAGGTCAATTAAATGTGTACCTACATCGGCAATGGCTTCTCCCTGTTGTGCCGGATCAAAAAACCAGGCCGGTCTTGTAAGCGGTTTGCCTGAAACAAATTTGTAAAAATAATGGACGCTCTCAATGGTTACTGCAGGCGTCTTTGCATTACCCGCCTCCAGCGTTCCGAATACTGCCGGTACCTGCGCAAATTCCTTTTGCAGGAGATTGGTAATTTCTGAACGCTCTGTCATGATATCATACAGCAATACTTTTTTATCAGCAGCCGTTGCAAAATCTTTTTCCAGTGCAGCAAAATTGGCGGTGTTGATGGCCATTGGCTTGTCACTGAGTACATTCATACCTGCTTCCGTTGCCCTGGTAATGTATTGGGTTTTGCGGAGGTTATTGCCAGCCAGTACAATCACATTGCCCTTTTTTTCTGCTATCATTTTTTCCAGGAAATCATCCCCGGTATACAGCTTTTCCTGCCAGTGTGTGGGCGCTGCTGCACGTTCATTGTATTGTTTTATCAATTCCAGGTGGGCATTCAGTTCAGGGCCTTCGGGTGCGTATACATACACTGTTGAATCTATACCGTCAGACATTGATTTTTGCACCAACGCTGCATGAAAATGCCCGGGGTCTACGGTGATCAACCGCACCAAACTGCTGTCTGCAGCAGCTGCATGGCCTTCTTCTGCAACCGGTGAATTACATCCTGTATGCATAACAAAGAGCACTGCCATCAATAAAAATAATCTCATGTTGGTTACAATATTTTGTTTCAAACTCTTATCATTTACCCGGCGCTGTGCCTGATTTTCCGCAGCATCCCATTCCCGGCTCAGCACTCACCTCTCACTACTGCCCACTCCCGACTTCACCACTCACGATTGACGACTCACCATTCCCGACTTATATCTTCGTGGCAACATTAAACTCTTTGTTGATCTGGTAAGGCCAGCGCTGGCTGCGGGTAAGCATGGCATTTGCCTCATCATCATTCTTAAACCTTTCCTTTATGGGATCCCAGTACAGTTTCCTTTTTAACTTCATAACGGTATGGTTAAGCAGGCAAACGGTACAGGCCCTGTGGCCAACCTCTATGGGTGCAATATTGGGCTGCCGTGAAATAATACTGTTCAACCAGTTTTCGTGGTGGTCAGGGCTGTTTATCAGGTGTATCTCATCCGGCCCTATAACCGAAGTAAGTATTTTAGGATCGCTGGCATCAAGGGCTTTG
Source organism: Chitinophagaceae bacterium (assembly GCA_039916305.1). Taxonomy (GTDB): domain Bacteria; phylum Bacteroidota; class Bacteroidia; order Chitinophagales; family Chitinophagaceae; genus JACMLD01. Next base: position 119,623 of record JBDSLR010000021.1, read on the forward strand.
CTGTTACTGCCTTTTGCTACCGGGTCTGAGCTGGTGACTGAATAATTACCGCGTGTTACAAAAATCCAGCCTTCACTGCCCACAAATTTTACGCCGTTGGGATATTCATTGCTGGCCAAAACTGTTACCCCGTTTGCAAACAAAGTTTCTGTTTTAAAATTGCCGTGTACGTCCCACAACGCTTCTTCCGAAGGCCAGTCTGCCGTTCCCGAAATTTCAATAGGCCCGGTGTATTCCGTTCCCATGCCCCAGTTGGCAATATCAAAATGGTGTGCACCCCAACCGGTTATCATGCCCGCGCCAAATTGCGCACAACGCAACCAGCCTGGCCTTGACGTAACACTGTCCTGCGGGTGGACCAGTTTTTCTGTATAGGGCACATAGGGTGTAGAGCCCAGCCACTTTTCATAATTGAGGTTGGCAGGTATGGGCATCTCTTTTTCTACCGTGCTTTGTTTGGGATCATCTACCGGCAACCCTACATAGATAGTATGCAGTTTACCCACCCGTCCGTTTCGTACCAGTTCACAAGCTTTTTTAAACTGTGGCATGGAACGTTGCTGGCTGCCAATCTGGAAAATACGCCCGGCCTTATTGGCCTCATCACTTAAAACACGTCCTTCACTGATGCTGAGTGAAGCCGGTTTTTCCATGTACACATCTTTACCTGCACGCACTGCATGTACAGCCGGAATAACATGCCAGTGATCGGGTGTAGAAATAATCACCGCATCAATATCTTTATCGGCCAGCAAGTCTTCATACTGGTCGTACGTTTTAGTACCGCTGTAGCTGCCATTGTTCTTTTTACCATAATACTCATTTACCCATTTCTGTGCACCGGCTAACCTGTTTTTATCCAGGTCGCTAACAGCCAGTATTCTTGCCTGCTCATGCTTAATGGTGCCCGGCACATCCCAGGACATGCCGATGCGGCCGGTGCCTATAACGCCTACGTTCACCCGCTTGCTGGGTGCATTGGGCCCCAGTACGCTGGCCGGTACAATAGCAGGAAACCCCGACAAAGCCGTTACCCCCAGCGTGCCCGTAATGCTTTTTTTGATAAAATCCCTTCTTGAACTTGCTGATTTACTTTTCTTGCTGCTCATTTTTTATCAGTTAAAATAACAATAATCGTTTTTTATACATGGTTTAACACCTGCTAATAAGGCAATGGGTCATTGGGTGATGTTGCATGGGCTTTGCTGTAATCCAGTGATTTATTTTGCGATGCCCATTCAATGCCACCCAGGATATGTTTTTGAAAAGCTGGTTTAAAATAAGTTGCGCTGTCGTGCCCCAGGGAAGTATACCACTGCCGGCCCCCATCAAACTCATGACACCAAACGGATGGTGAAGAAGCCCCATAAAAATCGGGCTTGTCTTTATCATCCAGCAAAGAGCTTAGCTGGTGTGCCAGCAGCACATGCAGATCGGGGTTTACTTCTTTAAAAAAATAACATTCATCATCCTGTTCCCACAGCCGTGGCAAAAACGATGTAGAAGGATTATTGCCATCAATAACAATGTCTTTAAACGGCTGGTGTTTAGCATGCCGTTGAAAAGAAGCGCCAATCAGCCTTTTGAACCAGGGCCAGCTTCTTTCTGTGCCGGTGGCGGAATGCAGACCAACAAAACCGCCGCCCGCCTGCGTATAACGCATCAGCGCCAGCTTCTGTTGGTCTGTATCAAAAACTCCATTGTTGGTATTATTGAAGATGAGTGTATTGTACTTTTTAAGGTTTTCATCATTAAAATCTGCCGGGTTATCAGATACATCTACTGTAAAGCCATTTGCTGCCCCCAATTGCTTTACAGATGCCACGCCTGCAGCTATATTATCATGCACATAACCTTTACCATTTTTAGTATATACCAGTACACGAATGCTTTTCCAGTTAAAGGAAGCATTACTGCCGCTGCTATTTTTGCTGCTGCTGCAGGCCAGCAGCAAAACAAACGGGATGATGATGATGAATAAAAATCTTGCTTTCATTATAGTATATATACAAATGCTGAAAAATAGTTATTGTGTTTACATTGGCTGCCGTTAACGCCCAGCAGGTTTCCTATAGGTTTGGGGTTTACGCAATATAAAATTGATATCAACAGCATTGTTTAGCTGGCGGCATGGGGTAAGCACATTGCTAAAGATGGTATTATCACTGGCACAGGCAGTAAACCTGGCATGAAGGGGTGCATATAAATCGGGTGGAGATAAGTAGACAGTAAACAAATCACAAAAGAATAGCGATTCTTTTTTCATATGCAGCGGTAGTGTTTATAATCGTCAGCACAATAATACAAGTTATTGTGTTGTTAAAATTATACAAATACACTTACCTGTCCAATAAGAAATGCCATGCCAGGCACAAAACTCGCTCCGAACTCGTTACCGGCAACGTTTGCATAAAATTATCTGAATCAAAAAGGGCGTTTTTTTTCAAATTATTTAATTTAAAGTCGTTAACCCTCATTTTTGTCTAAAAAGCCGTACCATGCAGGAGAAATTGCTGCGAGCTGCTGGCTGGTAGCAAAAGTGACAGGCATAAAAACTATGTTTCCATATGATTGGTCCACACCAGGTAACCATAAAAGACATTGCCAAAAGGCTTAAGATCTCTGTTTCCACCGTATCCAGGGCGCTGCGCGGAAGTACGGATATAAGCCAGGACACCCGCCAGTTGGTATTGGCTGTGGCGGAAGAACTGCAATACAGTCCCAACCCCATTGCCCTGTCGCTCCGCGATAAAAAAACCAAGGTAATTGGTGTAATTGTACAGGAGATTGCCAACAACTATTGCTCTTCCGTTATTGCCGGGATTGAAGACATCGCTTTTAAAATGGGTTACAACCTGCTTATTTCACAAAGCCACGAAAAAATTGACCTGGAGATTTTGCATGCCCGTTTACTGGCCTCCCGCAGAATTGACGGGTTGCTGATTACCATATCCAACGAAACCATTAATACCGACCACCTGCAGGAAATGATTGACAGGGGTATACCGGTGGTTATGTTTGACCGGGTAAGCGATGCACTACAAACCCATAAAGTGGTGGTGGATGATTACAAAGGTGCATTTGATGCCACCAGTCACCTCATAGAACAAGGCTACCGGCGTATTGCTCATTTAACCATTTCAAAACAGCTGACCATTACCCAGAACAGGCTGAACGGTTACCTGGACGCGCTGAAAGCCCACCGGATAGCCGCAAAAAAAGAGTGGATTGTGTACTGCGATTTTGAGGAAGCAAACATGAAAAACGAAATAAGAAAACTCATGCTGAGCAAACAGCGCCCTAACGCACTGTTCTCTTCGGTTGAAAGGCTGTCCATGCTAAGTTTAAAATTGCTGAAAGAGATTAACCTGAAAATACCGGGCGATGTGGCGCTGGCCGGCTACGCAGATAATCCCATGAGCCCCTACCTCAATCCTTCTTTGACGTCTGTATGCCAGCCTACTTTTTCCATAGGTCAGAATGCGGCAGAATTGCTGATAGAACTAATTGAGAGTAAAAAAGCGGAAGAAAAATACACCACTATCAAATTAAAAACAACGCTGGACGTGCAGGAATCGTCTTTGAGAAAATAATCACTGTCACCGGGATTGTATAAGTGTCAAACAAAAACACTGCCTTAATACTGCAGCAGGTATTTATAAAACGCCGGCACTTCGCGCAGTGTACCTACCACATCCATCCATGCGTATTTTTCTGAAGACGCACTGTGCACGTTTTTAAAACCCAGTTTGCGGAAAATATATTTTGACCGGGTGACATGGTAAAATTGCGATACCACAATAACGGATGTATACTGACGACTTGCATTCCAGGCAATAAAATCCTTTGCGGTTAAATAAGTATTTTGCCCATAATTATCTGCAATGATATCAGCGACAGGCACACCCTGCTGCAACAAATAATTTTTCATGGCATCCCCTTCCGGGAAACCACCTTCTTCAACAGGACTGATACCACCGCTGGCAAATATTTTTTTTACCCGCCCTTCTTTATACAATGCAAGCGCCTTATCAACACGTCCTTTTAACCAGGGCGATAAACTGCCATCTGCTTCCACATGGTTACCGAGTATAACGGCTACCTCTGCCCGCCCTTTATAACTGGCAAGGCCATCAATGGTAATATAAATGATATGAATGCTTACCCAGAGCAGCAGGAAGCCGGCAATTCTTTTGAACCATTTACGGGTAAGAAAAGCCTTAATTTTTTGAAGCATGCTGCCAGCGGGGGTTTTGTTTTAATACTTTCTTATAAATGGGACAGCCGGCATGGTGTGCACCGGGCAGGTAACCGGTACTCATTAAAAACTCATTTACAATTTCACCGCCGGTAAACCGGAAACTTTGTTTAAATAATTTTACCCATTCTTCTTTTGTTTTAGGATGATGCAGATCCAGCCAGTTTTTAAATGAGCCATGTTCTTTCTGGATGGCTTTGATGCATTGTGCGTTGTGAACGGCGGCATTTACTTTAAGCCTGTTGCGGATAATACCAGCATCCAGTAAAAGGCTGGTGATCTTTTTATCTGAGTAGCGGGCTACTTTATCAATATTAAAGTCATCATAGGCTTTAAAAAAATTATCCTTTTTATTGAGGATAGTGGTCCAGCTTAAACCCGCCTGGTTAATCTCCAGCACCAGCCGGGCAAACAATAAATTATCGTCATCAATCGGGAATCCGTATTCTGTATTGTGGTAATGCACATGCACATTGTCTTTGTCCATCCGCAATACCACTTCACAATAAGTGCTGGGTTTATCCATGCGGTAAAAATAGAAAACTCAGGGGTTAATTCATGCGTTATTTTAATAACAACAGGCGCCCTGGTAATATAAAACCTGTAATTTTAAAAATGAATTAAAATAATAAAACCAGTTAACATGAAAAAAATCATCAGCTTATCTCTTGTGCTTTCTTTATTTGTAGTGTCGCATGCGCAACTACCCGAAGCCGTTACCAAAGCAAAAACAGATGTTACTGCCGCCGCGGGGCCCGGCAAATTACTTACCCAGTTTGCAAGCGCTATTAAAACAACCTCCTTACTTAGTTCTTTTGCAGGACAAAAAACTGGTTGGCTGGCCAAAGCCGGTAAAGTTGCAGATGCAGCCAGCATGGCGCAGAGCGTGGCTTCACTGGCGGGCGGCATCAAACCCGGCATGTTTAAAACCGGCTTTGATGTGAACAGCCTGATCAAGACAGCCGGCACTGTTTCAACCCTTGCCAGCGCAGGCGGTTTGTTGAAAAATCTTTCCGGCGGACTGAAACCAGAAGCCCTTGCCAGTAGCTGGACAACACAAAAACCAGGATGGGAAACAGCATTGGGATTGCTGAAATAAAGTGTTTATAAATTATGCTGTAAATATAAAAACCCCGCACTGTTGCGGGGTTTTTTATGGTTTAATAAGTTAGCTTCGTTGCCACTGATTTGCCAGGCCTTTCATACAGGGATTATTTTAAATAGCGCTTACATATGAACCAGCACTTATTCAACCGGCTATTTTTACTGAGCGTCTTCATCTTCGCAACCATGGTAGCGTCCGCCCAGGCTAAAGACAGGACCGGAAAAATAATTTCCGGCAAGGGCCTTAAGGGAAAATCGTTTGTTTATGCAGGTGAGTGGGATACCCGCCACCCGGATGCGCAGAAGATGACTGTGGTGCGTAATGGAAAAGTGGTTTGGCAATACACCATACCCTTACACCCTTCCCCTGGCGTTAACCAGGAATTTGACGATATCACCATGTTGCCCAACGGAAATATTGTATATGCACAAATGTCCGGCGCAGGCATCATTACACCCGATAAAAAAATAATATGGAAATATACCTGCCTGCCAGGATCCGAAACCCATTCCTGTGTGCCCATTGGTAAGGACAGTGTTTTAATGGTACTGAATGCCAATCCTGCCAAAGTGTTGATCATTAATACAGCCATTGATTCCATTTTGAAAGAGATTATAATACCCACTATCACCAAAAATACACATGGGCAGTTCCGTCATGTAAGGCTCACCCCAAATAGAACTATTGTGGTGCCGCTTCTTTCAGAAGGGAAGGTGGTTGAGTATACGCTGGAGGGTAAAGAAATCTGGTCTGTTGACGCCAAATCGCCCTGGTCTGCTATACGATTACACAATGGCAATACATTAATCTCGGGCGACCGGAGTGGTTATACCCGGGAAGTTGATGCAGCCGGCAAAACAGTCTGGGAGCTTACCCAGGCTGATGTTCCCTTTACATTATACAATACACAAACGGCCAACAGGCTTGCCAATGGTAATACGATTATCTGTAACTGGATAGGTGGAAACACAAAAACAACTGAATGGGCCGGCAGTGTACAGGCGTTTGAAGTCACGCCGCTTAAAAAAATAATATGGATACTTTCTGCATGGGATAACCCGGACCTTGGAACAGCCACCGCCATTCAGATGCTTGATAAAAATGGTTTACCCGATAAAAATGATCTGCAACGATAATAAAGCCTGGATAGAGGCATGCAAAATACCGCAAAGGAATATCAACAGCAATGACAACCCGCTAATAAAACCCCACATGAAAGTCATTAAACCAAAAAAGATTCTTTTCATTTTTCTGTTATCATTACCACTTATACTTCCAGCTCAAACAAGCGGAAAACTAACCAATAAAAATGCTTCCAAAGAAGCGCTTGCATTGTATGGATACATCAATCATATGTTTGGCAAAAAAATGCTGTCCGGCCAAATGTATTCAGGCTGGGGATTTGATGAATTCAAATATATCAATGAGGCTACCGGTAAAAGCCCTGCTATAAAAGGATTGGATTTTATTGAAGACAGGCTCAACGACAGCTTTATCCAGGCCGCCATTGACTGGTGGAAAACCGGGGGCATTGTTACCATTATGTGGCATATGGGCGCACCCGGCATTGGCGAGGGTTATATAAACAGTAAAAAAGAAATAGATATTGATAAATGCTTCCAGGAAGGCACCACAGAATACAAAGTTTTTTGGGAGGAGCTGAAAAAGAAAGGCGATTTGCTGGAAAAATTGCAGCAGGCAAATGTACCGGTGCTCTGGCGCCCTTTTCATGAGTTGAACGGCAATTGGTTCTGGTGGGGTAAGCAGGGGCCTGAAAAGTTTAAAAAATTATGGGTTGCCATGTACGATTATTATGTAAACAAAAGAAAGCTTAATAATTTAATTTGGGTGCTTTGCTATACCGGGAAACCGGATGCGGACTGGTATCCCGGGAATAAATATGCAGATATTGCAGGCGCTGATACCTATGATGTGGGCGATAGCGCCATGCCGGAAATGTACCAGGCCGTAAAGAAAATTACCGGTACCCGTATTCCAATAACCTACCATGAATGCGGCACACCGCCAAACCCGGACAGTTGCCTGGTCAAGGGTGCCATGTGGTCCTGGTGGATGGAATGGCATACGCAGCACATAAGAAAAGTAGCAACCAAATACCTGCAGTATGTGTACAACCATGATTTAATTATTACAAAAGATGAAGTGCCGGATATCATGGCCGTATACGGGAAAAAATGATTGCCCAGCCAACACCTGATTGGCGCGAACATACAGGCTCTCCAGCCTCCTGTCATTTTTATTCAGTAGTTACTTTATTTATAATGTTTTAAACAGTGTTCTTTTGTCTTGCCTTCTTCCTGTTCATCTTTTCCAGTAGCCATTGCGGGTAGGCAGCTGCATCTTCTGCATCATAGACCCGTACATTTTGTGCAGCATCGGGCTTGATTAAATCTGCCTGGCTACAATGGAGAATTTTTGCGGCGGTTTGTACGCCGGAATAAGCCGCACCGGCAACGCCGTGCGACAAAATACTGGCGCCACACAAATAAAGGTTGTCAATGTCGGTGCGGGTACTAAAAGCAAAAGGCCCGGTTTGCCGGAAACTTTTTTCGGTGCCATATACTGATCCGTTGGTGGACCGGATATACCATTCGTTTGTTATCGGCGTTCCCAAAGCCTGCTGCACAATTTTACTGCGGATGCCCGGTAATACTTTCTCCAGGCTGTTCAGGATTTTCTGTGTCAGCCGTTCTTTAAATGCCAGGTAGGCTGACGAGCGCTGATTGAGTTCTCCCTCAAACCCGGCAAACGCTGTATGACTTATGTAGGTAATGGCTTCAATAGTATGGTGCCGGCCATCAAAACTTGCCGGGTCTTTCAGCGTGGTGCAGCTGATAAATAAACCTGGGAATTCATCCCCTTCCGCAAGATCGGTCTTCATCATTTCCGGATACAAATCGTCCATGTCCCTGTTGGGCATCATCCATATATTCCCCGAATCCAGGCCTGCTTTGCGTACATCCATGTCTACCGTTAAGAAAAGCATGAGTGAGGTGCAGGAATATTTTGTGCCGGCAAGTTTCTTCAATAATTTCTTGCCCAGGTGCTGGCTGCCAACCAGGTCAAGATAGGTTTTGCCGGGGTCTGCATTGGAAATGATTCTTTTGGCATAGATTTTTTCACCGCTTTCCAGCTCCACCCCAATGGCGCGTTTTTTTTGCCCGCCTTCCAGCAAAATGCTTTTTACTGCGTGGCGGGTGCGTACTTCACCGCCATATTTCCGGATGGCATTTGTCATGGCTTTTACAATAGCGCCACCGCCACCCATGGGGTAAAAGCCACCGTTGAAATAATGATCCATGACGGCGCAATGCAGGGGGAAACTTGCCCTGGCAGGCGGCAAACCATGATCGCCGCATTGCACATTCAGCACCCTTCGTAACAGGGGATCTTTAATATGCCAGCCAATAACTTTTTGCAGGCTGAATAGGGCATATTTACCCAGGTGCCGGGTGCGCCAGGGAACGCTGATATTATCCCATAGTCCCTTCATTTTGGGTATTAACTGCAACTCACGGCTTACATCGCGGACGGTGGCCAGGTAATTGGCGAGGCCTTTTTTTTCTGCGGGAAAACGTTTGGCAAGAGATGTACATAAAGCCTCAAAGCCAGCGGGCAAATCAATGCGTTCATCGCCCAGCCAGCAATGTTCATAGGCAGCGGCATTCATCCTGAAAAAAACGAGATCATTAGCTATGCCCAGGCCTTCATACAATTCACTGGTAGATTCGCCCTTACCCAATAAACCAATATAATGAACACCCGGCGTAAACCGGTGTCCTTGCAGGTAAAAACTATGGCACCAGCCGCCCGGTGTATCATGCTGCTCCAGCACCAGCACCTGCTGACCGGCCCGGGCCAGGCAGATGGCCGCGGAAAGGCCGCCGGCTCCGGAGCCAATAATAATGGTATCCAGTTCCATGCATGTGTAAACTTGATGAAGGCCAGGGAATACTGGTGACTGAATATAAGCCTAAATAAGGAGGCGGCTTTCTTTATTAGCCGCTGCTTAATCCATTCAGCCTTAGCCAGACTAGCTACTCTTATTTTCAATAAAATAGTCTAAAAAAAATTTGCGTGGAATGTTGCAGCCCTTATCTTTGCACTCCGGTAAAAAAAGGGAGTTTAGCTCAGTTGGTTTAGAGCATCTGCCTTACAAGCAGAGGGTCGGCGGTTCGACCCCGTCAACTCCCACAGAAAGTAAAGGGTTTCAGCAGAAATGTTGAGACCCTTTTTTGTTTTGGGGAGGGTTTACACATTCTCCTTTTTATGTTCCTATAAAGTCAAAACCTGTTTTTGTTCTTATTTTGCACTATTGAAACCCAATTGTTTGACTTCGCTTATTTGTATTATAGGCTGAATATTTGTGTAGTTTTTGAAGTCACTGATTACGGCATCCCTGTGTTCTCCTACCGCCTTATTATATTCTTCAACATTTTTTATGTAAAAATAACCAACAGCCAGATACGGCACTTTATCATTAGGTGTTCTGCCAGATATGCCTTTATCAATTTCATAAAATTTTAAATTTTTCCCTAAAAACCCAGCCACCATAGGCATATGTTTACTCTCATAATAGTCCATGTCAAATGTTTTTCCTTCCCCGTTTGGATAAAGAATGGTCACCTTAAACATTTCATTTCCTTGCGTAGAAGTATGTATCAGTTGACTGGTTTTGCAACTTAATAAGCCAATAAAGGCAAGGGATAATAATAGAAATCTGATTTTCATTGCCATTTTTATGTTTTAAATAATATTGTGCTCGTTGATCCGACCTGATTGCTACCAACGTACAGGACCGGCAGAAGTACAGGAATTAGTAATGCGTCAACCCAGTACCGATGCTGATTGAAAAACTAATGATGAAGATAACAACAAAAAGCTAAATAGCTATTCGTTTGCTGGATATTAAGGACAAGACAATTTACAGCCGATTGATCTTCCGTCCGCCCCGCTTTTGGCAATACTTTTATATGTGCTGCCCGTCACCGACAGTTAAAAATGTAACACTAATAACGGCAACTTAGATATTAGATAATAAATAAAGAACCATTAAAACCGCAACTATAATAATGCTAAGGGTAACCAAGAGTGAAAGCCATTTAGATGGAAAATAAGCGCCACTATTTAACTGCTTTTCAATGTTCCGATAACGTATATAAGCTAAAGCTGTCATAACAGCCCCGAATGCAACCATTGTCACGCCAATGACCGCAGAAAAGCCTTTTCCGGGTGCTGTGATATTTTTTCCAAGTGCAAGCGAAACTTGTTTAATAAAAAGCGCAAATTTTACGATTACGAAGCCGAAACCCATGAGAGCTATGCTGGTTCGAACCCAAGCAAGAAAAGTGCGTTCGTTAGCAAGATGGTTGGCAGCCCTTGCGGATTTTGTGTCTTCTGAATCCATTTTCCTTTTTAAATTATGAAAAGTGATTATATTGAGTTAAGAGGATTGAATAATTTATTTCCTTTCAAAGTTAGATGATATTCGTCGCCAAATGCAGATGGGCAGGGCTTAGAGCTTCCAACATTACGTGCATGAACGGCTTGCTTGGAGTCGGGTTGCACATAACGTTAAGGCTTGGCGATGGGCTGGAAATTTATAATGTCAAGCCTGGAACTGTTGCCCAATAGAATTACCAAAGATGAAGATAACAACAAAAGCTAAATAGATAATGTCAAGTTGGAACTATTGCTGATATTGATTTACAGCCGAAGTTTATTCCGTCAACCAGCCTATTGCCAAACCTATTGTTAGCGGTAGACTTAGTCAATTATTTTGACATTAACAACCAATTCTCGGATATCAACTGCGTTATGAATATTGATAATAAAAGGTTCTTCTATTTGTTGTAATTCCCAAGCCCCTCTGAAGTCAAAAGTTATATAGTCCCACATTTTTGGGAATAGTTCATATTTCCTATCCTTATAAATATGTATATATCTTCCATCTGGCAGTCTTAAAGGTTTTACATTTAAACTTAGGTTTTCGAAAAAAATACCGGGTGTTGTTATAGCAATCTGCTGTTCAACAATTACGATTTTGTCATTCGGATTATAGATGTCTAATTGAAATACTATACCATTGGTTGAATTAATTCTCTTTTTTGAAATTATATATGGATGCTCTTTGGATAGTTGAATAGTGCAATTATTTTCTAATTTTTGCCCTCTGAAATAATATTCAAACTCATTGATATTTGGCAACTCCTGATGGTCGGGATTTTTTAGATACCAGTCAATTCTTTTTACAAGTTCTTCTTTCAATTTAAGGATACTGCCTCCATAAATGATATGAGAGTAATGCTTTAAATCAAAAGGGATATCTTCAACATTTTGAGTTAAGAGAATCACTTTTTTTGACAACGCATGTGCAAAACCTGTTTCGTAAAAAACGTTTGGGTTTCTACCAGTCATGTCAGCGATAATGATATCTGCTTTATTAATTTGGTTATATATTCTATCCAAAATGCTTTCGGTAAATATTTGTTCATCGATTCGCTCACAATAGACTTCTAATTCTTTGCAGGCGGCTTTTATGCCCAAAGCATAAATGTCATCAAATGACTTTTCAAATGGCATTAGAGTGAATATGAAACCTTTTTTCATGTTGAATGTTCCTTAAAGTTTACCGCTAACTCTTAAATATATGCTATACGTCTACCTATCCGATTGTAACCATTTACAAGCGCATAATAAATAAACGTTTATAAGCGACTATAAACATTTGGGTGGCTCAAAGAGGCGGCAGGTTGTACCAGGTCTTAAAAATACCCCTTCCCCCACAAATACACAATTATTATTTACCGGCCGGGTATTGGTGCAGACAGCCTTACCGGCACACGCGGAAGCTTGCGCCTGTTACACCCACCATTTGCAGGAGGCTTCTTGCACAGGCCATAGGTTTACTGTTTACTGTTCGGCAACATACCCCACAAATGCTGATAACATGTAACGCCGGGCCACAGTTGCATACATACAATTGTCAGATGCCACCACCTCTGTTCATAGCCTGTCTTTTCAACATGCGTATTTGTCCCCGATGGTTTAATTCATGGCTTAAAACATGAAACCATTTGAAATAATTGTTCACCTGGTAGTCATTACCAAATGCAGTTTGTTGTGCCAGCCATTTATCGTCCCTAAGCGCAAGTTGTTCCAGGGTGATGGTCCGCACTTGTGTCAACCTGCTTAGATAATAGTTCAAGTCCTGGCCGGCTATTTCAATGCTGGCTTTGTCACCTAAAGTAAATGCTGCTTCCCATGCACGTTTTTCTTCGCTACTTAACGCACGATTATGGAAAGTGACCGATTGATAACTAAGTTCTGTTGCGGCTATATGTAAAAGAAGCGAGCCTATGGAATTGTCCTCTGGGTTACATAAATAGTCGAGTTCACGCACTGTAAGCCCTTCAATAGTGGAAAATGTGGTATGTCTTACATAGTTCAACATTGAAACAAGTCGCCCAATCTGAGGTGTAAAACCAGGAAGATCCCCGATTAGAAAAAGGCTTCTGTTATCCATACACTAGTGTCGCATTTTAGAGGTTGGTTGCGCCTAACGGAAGGGGCTATATTGTTGGGCGATTTACTTCCGTCTGCCAACACCCGCTACTCAATTTATAATTAGTTACTCATTGTTTGCATTAAAGTTTAAAGATGCTGTTCAAGCTTTAGACTGAAGACGGACTTTGCTTGTAGCTGATGTTGATTGCCCTGCCTCAATAGCATAAATCCATTTGTTATCGGTTTGAACTTTTTTGTAAGCTTTTATTTAAGATTGGCAATTGAATTTGTCAAATGGTAGCATATTAATGGATTTGTCTTACCTGGTTCATCTGTGTGCCTAAACGAAAATTTCTCCAACAGCTTTATAGAACGCTGGTTATCTCTATGAACGAATGCTTCAGTTTTTTGAACTTTAATTGTATTGAATGCATAATCAATAACTTTTTCTGCCGCTTCCTTCATTATTCCTTGTCCCTGAAAGTTTGCTAAAAGTTCATACCCAATTTCACATTTGCTATTTTCATCTGAAAAGCCAAAAAGACAAATTGTCCCAACCAATATGTTGCTGTCACCCAAAGTTATTGCCCAATACAGGGCGTCATTTTTATTGAGGTTCTCATTAACCTTTTTAATAAAATTCTTTGCATCATCAATGGTATTGCTCACTGGTCTGTCAAGATATTTATTTACTTCACTATCAGAACGCAAAGTGAGAATTTCTTTTTCGTCATCAATTGCCAATTGCCTGAGCGTAAGCATTTCAGTTGTCAAAATAGGAAAAGGTGTAAAAATTCTATTTAACATGTGTGTTATTTAGTTTGCCAGGGTGTACGACCATCATAGCATGGCTGCTAACTCATAAATATACGCTCCCCCGCGTCCCAAACCACCGCAAATATTTACAAGCATTTTGTAAATAATTTTTTAATGGTGCACATGGCTGGGAGGTCTCGTACTTTGTTTTGAAATACCCCTTCCCCCACAAATTCCCAATAATTAGACCGGCGGGCATTGGTGCAGACAGGTTTACCGGCACAAGCAGAAGCTTGCGCCTGCTACACCCAGCGTTTGCAGCCGGTACACTACCCTGGCAGCTTTCCAAGCAAAACAATTTTACGCTGGGTAAATCATGATTTCATCCGGTAGAAAGTAAATTTCGAATGTTCATTTCATCTGATACATGAACCATTGCTTCTGATGCAAAACACTTTTTACCGGCGTTTATCGTGAACATCTCCGGCGAAAAGTGAAAAACATCTTGTGCGACAACAAACAATAAAACGATAGATCACATTGCTATCCAGTTAAATTCTTTCGATTGGTCGCCTCAAAGCCGGCGGGCTTTTCACCCCCGCCGCCGCTGATTTTTCCTTTTAGGCTGTAGCTCAGCGTTAGCAAGTATTTCAGCCATAGCCACTGTCAGCAGAAGGAGAGCCGACGGAAAAATAAGCGGCTTACGGGGATACTGGTGGCAGCTCAGTAAAATCTAAGCCCATGCTTTTGTAAAATCGCTGAAAATCCAATGTTCTGCTACCACTTCACCACACCCCAAAATGCTTTCTTCGGCTGCAGGTTTTTGTCAAACAACAAAGGATAATCCTTCCTTCCCCGCACCGGGAAATTATCCAGCCAGCTGCTCCTGTCGGAAATATTCCAGAATGTGATGCTGGTTAATACCTTTTTATACTTCCTGAAAAGCTTAAAACACATGGCATAGACTTCCTGCTGCTGCTGTTCTTTTGCTGCAGAAAAAGTGGTGTCATAGTCGGCCGCGCTTCTTTCCCTGGCACTGTGCTCCTTGGGATAAACTGAAATATCCAGCTCCGTTACCTGCAGCTGCAGGCCCAGGGTTGCAAACCGGCTGAGGGTACTGTCCAGCTGCCCTTCAGCGGGTTCATTCACCGCCCAATGCCCCTGCAGGCCAAGCCCGTGTATGGGCACACCCGCGTCTTTTAATTTTTTAACCAGCGTATAAATTTTCTCCCGCTTGCCGGCATTGATCTCATTGTAATCATTGTAAAAAAGCAGCGCTGCCGGATCGGCTGCGTGCGCATACTCAAATGCTTTGGCAACAAAATCTTCCCCACAGATACGGTACCAGGGAGAATCCCGGAAATATTCACCGGGCTTATCGGAAATTACTTCATTCACCACATCCCAGGCATAAATTTGCCCCTTATAACGGCTAACTACAGCCGTAATATGATCCTTCAGGCGTTGCAGCAATACTTCTTTGCCCACTGTATTCCCGGCTGAATCTATAAACATCCATTTGGGCGCCTGGTTGTGCCAGCAAAGATTGTGTCCGCGTATTTTTAAATGATTGCGTTGTGCAAAAGCTACAGTAGAATCGGCATCCCTCCAGTTATATTCGTTTTCTTTGGGATGGATTGGCCCCATCTTCATGGCATTCTCCGGTGTGATACTGTTAAACTGCGCTACTATCAATGCAGCTTCGGCTGTCTTGAGTGCCCGCGGTGATACTGCCACGCCAACAGGGAAATAGTCTTTATAATAATCTTTTAAGCCCTTGGCATTTTCTGTCTGCTCTTGTCCATCCACGAAGGAAACGATCAGCAACGCCACGATGAGGCAATCTCTATGCAAATGCTTTTTCAATGGAATAATTTTTATTAATAAATTTGAACAATAACTTTTAATTATTTAATTCTCAAAAAATCTGGATTCTTTGCTGGCACCATTTATTCGTTCTACTTGAATTTTGAAAATAGGGTCAGGATAGATTAGTTATGAATCCTGATAAAATCATCTTTCAAATTTGCCTTTGGTACTTTTTTTAATGGAAAAAAAGTACCGCAAAAAAGCCAGTCGAAATCGAAAACAGCCCGATTTCGACACAGTTCCCTGATGTAGCTTCTGTACTACTGTGACTTCAACTACAGTAATTCGACCGTTTTATGGACGACTATTTAAAATACCTGGCTGCAAAATCTAAAAACGTTGGCCAGTTAGGCCCCGTAGTATGTCCACCACTGTGCTGGCGGAAAGCAATATCGCCACTTACCAGTGCTGTTTCTATTGCAGGAAACTCCGTAGTACCCAAGTCTTTCTTGCCGAGTAGTTTATATACCGGTCCTGCATAAACGCCCCCCAGGAACATACCCTTTGCATCTACCCACTGCCCTTCTACCTTTGGCGATCCGGAACTGATGAACACCGGCCGCGGCGCACACATGGCTACCAGCTCGTGCGCATCTACCGGCAAATCACCCAGCTGCAAAGGTCCGGCGTATTTTATAAAATTACCTGCAAACCAATGGTATTCCCCGGAAGAAGCCAGGTTTTCTACCTGTTCGCCAAAAAAACGGCGCAATATTTTTGCGCCACCTGCACCGGAAGAGCCTATAAACCCGATGGCTATGCGCCGCTCATAGGCCATGGTAACAAGTGCGGCCTTGCCGTAGCGCGACAAGCCCTCCATCACTACTTTTTTTGTATCGAATGAGTTATCCGTTTCAAAATAATCAATTGCCCGGCTGGCGCCCCATGCCCAGGCACGCAAGGCACCCCAGTCATCAGGTTTACGCGGCTGCCCTTTATTAACCAATCCTATAATACCCAGTGTTAACCCGGCACCATTGTCAGGCTGGTAACTGGTAGGTACAATAACGGCGCAGGCCCAGCCCTTTTCCAGCACCTGCTCCTGCCAGCTTTTTTGAACAGGCGTACCGGCGGGCGGCGCAGGAAAACGGAATCCCGCAGGAAAAACAAAGCCGAATTCCATTATCACCGGTACCGGTTTTGTAAGCTTTGCCGGCATGGTAACCGTCATCTGGATATCTACTTTAATAGCAGGATATCCAGCATTATTAACATGGCCCAGCATGTTTTTAACAATAGCAGCCACCGGACCAATCGTTGTATCAATGCTGCTGGTAATTTCCCATTTGACCGTGGGTGTATTGGCGGGCACCCTGCCATAAATTTCTTTATCAAAGTCTTCCGCTATTTCTGGACGGCGCTTTTGCCACCATGTTTTTACATCGGTTACTGGTTGACCATTCTTCAACAGCAATGGATCCGGAAGCGTATAAGTATTTATTTTAGCCTCATCTGTATTGGCCGCATTGGGCGCCTGCGGATTACCCGATGGCCCCGGCCGCGTTGACGTTATCTGCAGTTGTTTGAGCATCTGGTTATAATCCTGCTGGGTAAGCCGGTTCATACTATCCCGGCGTATACTGTCGGCGGGTGAGAGCCTTCCAAATTGTGCATAGCCTTGTAACAAGGCCGCACTGGTAATGACAAGCAATAACGTTAATTTTTTCATGCAATGGTTGGCTTTACTTTGATTGGTATTTTTTTATATTGGGTTATCCACTTAACACATATGATAATTCAAAATCAGTGTTCCTTAAAATGCTTCGTTCTTTTTTCTTGATAAAAAAGAACCAAAAACTCAAGGCTTCAGAAAAAAAGCTAAAATTTGCATGGTTGCGCTACAGCGAAAGAGCTAAAGCCCAGCATTTTGAACTTTCTTGAAAGGGACTTTTAAAATACATTTGAAAGAGCCAGGAACTTTCGCTGCTTAACGCTTCACCATGAAAATTTCTTAACGCTTTTTTTCTGAGGCCACTCCCAATCCCCATAAGTCCTTTATCTGGACAATTGCTTTTTTATATACTCCGCTACGTCTATCATGGGGGCGATCCAGATCTTGTTTTCATTTTTTTTCAGGTATTGTAGAAACCGACGGTGCTCCGGCACCAGTACATTCAATGAATTGCCACCCCCTACCCCATGAAACAATATCACCAGCAGCGATTTTGTTTCCATCGCCTGTTTTACCCATTCCATCATTTGCTCCGCCGTTTGCCCGTTCACGTAATAGCAATCCACATTAAACAAATCAATTTTATCAATGGTATGCATCTCCGCCCGCACCGCCCTTGCTGCTACAAAATCATTCTTCAAGAGGCCTATAAAAGACGAGTCGCCTATTTTCATATCGCCGCAGGTAAATGCAAATGTTCTTTTTGTTTTACCGTCCAGCGCCTGTAAAAAAACATTGTTCATCCTGGTTTCATCTACCATTCGCTTAATGGTATAATTGCGCATATCGTAATCTTTGCCTACCCATTCCCTGCCAGCTCCGCCCACGCAGGGGTGGTACAAAGTATGGTTGCCCAGTTCATGCCCCTTTGCTGCAATTTTCTTCCAGTCGGTAAGCCTTTCACGTATGGAAGCGGAGTATCCGGTGATATAGAAAGTGGCTTTCAGTCCCAGTGAATCCAGTACCGGGATGGCATTGTCCAGGTGCTGGTTAACAGCATCATCATACGTGAGTACCACGGCGGCTTGCTTTCCATTCCATGGCGTGCTTTGCGCACTAAGGTTTGAAAGAACAAGCTGGCCAATCACTACAAACAGAAAATATTTTTTCATACAAATCTTTTAACAATGGTTGGTCAATAATTACCGGCTGCTTAGTTTATTTTTCAAACAATCCTTACTATTCTGAAGTGTCTGTTCTGAACGGTGATGCGGGCAGTCCTTCTTTATTGTACAGGTTGGCGCCATGCGGGTTATCTGCCCACGCATACCTTACATATTTTGGTTCCGTTACCGCATCATTCCATACCACTACTTTATCTCCTTCTATGCGGGCATCTGCCCATACAAATTTTTTATCCGCCCCGGCAATGGCAAACTGGCTTAGTGGCTCGCCGTCATTTGCTGAAAGGCCAGTGCCCGTGTTACTAAACTGAACCGTTATTTTATTACCCGCTACAGCAGACGCCTTGTAAATGGGGCCTGAATATATAATGTCCTTTTCAGCGTACGCGACTTTTTCTGCAGCCAATGCCAACCGTATACCCACATCTTTTTTATTATCCGGATGTATATCATTCCATTCTCCCAAATCAATGGCCACTGCCATGCCCGTATTGGGCAGCGATAATGCCTTTAACTGCGCTTCTCTTAATAATGCCCACTGACTTTCAGCTGGCAGGTAGGTGGCGTCCATATAATTGGGTAGCTGTACATATAAAAATGGAATGTCTCCCTGTTTCCATTGACGGCGCCAGTCGGCTATCAGCGCAGGTAACAGTTTTGTATAAGCGCTGGCCTTGCCGGCATTGCTTTCGCCCTGGTACCAGAGTATTCCTTTGATGGTATAGTTAACCAGCGGCGCCGCCATGGCATTGAATAATGCGGTCGGCTGGTTTTGCAGGGAAATACCTGCTGGTTCATTTAATACCGGTTTAAAAACATAGCCCACTTTATATTGCCAGTCTCCTTTTAAATCAATGTTTTGCCCGCCTGCAGTTACATAATAAGGCTTGCCGGGTACAAAGCCCCCTTTGCCGGCGTTGTTGACTACACGGATAACAAAAATATTCTTACCCGGCTTCAGCATGCCCGGTTTCAGCCCATACCTTCTTTGCGGATATTGATAACCGGTAGTGCCAGCCTGGACGCCATTTATATACAAGGCATCCGCATCCACAATTCTTCCTAAAAATACTTTTGCAGTTATACCCGTCATGGATGCAGGTATATCTATCTCCTTCCGGTACCAAACAACCCCGTCAAAATCCTTCATGCCCTGGTCTTCCCAGTAACCTGGAATGTTTATGGTTTGCCATCCCCTGGGTGTATAAGAGCTGTCCCACCAGGCTACTGCACCCGCCAGCCCCTTGTCTTTTATCATCGGCTTGTTCAGGATATAATCTGTCACCTTCCTGTTGGCAGCGTTTACATAGGCCGTATCCTTGTTTTTTTGAATGGTACCGACCATTGCCGGAAAATCTTTTAAGCCTTCCTCGCTTGTCCACGCCTCTATGGGTGTGCCCCCCACACTTGCATTGATCAAACCAATAGGCACATGGTATTTTTCATATATTTTTTTGGCGAAGAAATAAGCCACTGCAGAAAATCGCTTTACGTTTTCAGGGTTCGCCATTTTCCAGGACCCGCTTGTCAAATCATCATGTGCCACCTGCAGATCGGTAAGCGTGGGCACATAAAATTGTCTTATCTCCGGGTAATTGGCCGATGCAATCTCATTGGCGTAGGTAATATTGTGCAGCTCCATCTGGTGCACCATATTGGATTGGCCGGAACAGATCCATACATCACCCAGCAAAATATTTTTGAGGGTGATTGTTTTTTCCGCAACAATATTCATGGTAAACGGACCGCCGGCCTTCATGGCAGGCAAAATAGCTAACCACTTGCCATTAGCGTCTGTAGTGGCGTTGACGGTTTTACCATTCAACTGCACCTTAATTTGCTGGCCTTTAGCCGCCCATCCCCAGATATTAATTTTCGCGTCCCGCTGTAATACCATGCTATCCCTTACCAGGGCAGGCAGCCTAAGTTGTGCGTGCGTGGTTTGCAGTTGCACGCAAAAAACGATAACAATAAAACAAGTAATTCTCTTTATGTTTTTTTTGAACATCATCTGTAAGAGGTCTTATTTTAATTGCGTATTACTTACAAAGGCGATACGCTTACTGTCGGGCGACCACGACGGCACGTTGATGGTACCCTGCCCGCCATATACGTAAGCAATGTTTTTTGGAACACCGCCCGCAGCCGGCATCAGTTTTATATACACCTGTTTGTAAAACGGATGCGTGGTTGGATCAATCTCTTTTGGAAATGAGATGTACACAATCCATTTGCCATCCGGCGAAAAATGCGGAAACCAATCATTGTATTCATCAAACGTTACCTGCTCCTGGTTACTACCATCCGGCTTCATCCGCCATATCTTCATGGTGCCCGTACGAACGGAATTAAAATAAATCCATTTGCCATCGGGGCTGTATTCAGCGCCATCGTCCAGCGTTGGCTGGGTAGTCAGCGCCCTTTCTTTTTTTGTAGCGATATCGATGGACCAGATATTGAACTGTTTATTCCTGTAGCCGGTAAAGATCAGGGTTTTATTGTCGGGCGACCAGCCATGAAAATAGGAATGCCCTGCATCTTCAGAAGTAATCTTGACCGGGTTATCTGAGCCGGCAACGGGCAAAATAAAAATGGTGGATGTTCTGTTAGCACCCACATAATTACTAAGGCCCATCATTTTTCCATCAAATGAAAGCACATGATCATTGTTGTTATTTTTTGCGGCGCCGGTATTTAACAGGGAAGCTGATTGGGCCGCCAGGTCATATTTGTACAGCAGGCCGGCAGAAGAATTGTAGATAAGTGATTTGCCGTCTTTTGTCCAGTTGGGCCCCTGGATAGAACCCGGATCCGTATACACTATTTGCCGGAGACCGCTTTGCACGTCCATTGTTTCCAACAGGCTGCCGAGATAATCTTTATAGGGCCTGAAATCACTGGCAGCTGGTATAATAATACGCACATTACTAAAAACGGCTTTTTCAATCACGCTATCCACATGTGAGCAAATAAACAGGCCTGCGTATACTTCTTCATTTAAAGGCATTTCTTTGGTAACAGTTTTATAATGCTCTCCGTATACAGCTGCAGAGAACGTGAACACATTACCGCTCCGCTGAAATAAAATATCAGTGGGATGCGTAGAGGGCACAAGCACCTGCCCGGTGGTATCATCATCTACCAGCCGGTATTGCAAAGAAATATTCAGCGGCTGTCCGCCATGCACACAGGCGTCTGCATACCGTGAACCTGTTGTTAATTTGTCACGCGCTATAATACCAATCTTCCGGTGCCCTTCTACCCCATTGCCAATAAATTTTATACTGGCAGATATAATAAAATCACCTTTAATTTTCTTCCATAAAAAATGAAACTGGTCAATGCCCTTCCACATATTACTGCCCGCGCCTTCCATCAGGTATTCCTGTGTGGTGGGCTTGTAAACAACATTGCCCTTTTTGACGGGGTTACCCACATCAGCATGGTCATCAAACAATCCGATGGCTGCTGTAGTTTGTGCATGCAGTGCTAACCCGGTTATTGCAAAAAAAATCACTACTACAAATATTCGCATGGCGCTTGGTTTTTAAAATTGCAGAATGGTAACTTATTTATATGCGGTAATGGGCTGTATCGTTCCGTCTTCATTGTACTTCAGCTCCGCCACTTTTACGTTGCGCAAATGTGTTTTACCAGATAATTGTACATCGTGATAAAAAATATACCATTTGTCTTTCACTTCCACAATTGACTGGTGATTGGTCCAGCCATCTACCGGATTTAATACCACGCCCTGGTAAGTAAAAGGCCCGTAGGGATTATCGCCGGTAGCATAATTGATAAAATGTGTATCGCCGGTTGAATAAGAAAAATAATATTTGCCTTTGTATTTGTGCATCCAGGCAGCTTCAAAAAAACGTTTGGTATTGTCTTTCTCTGTAAACAACCTGCCGTCTTTATCCAGTATTTTTATTTCCTTCACCGGTTCAGCAAAACCTTTCATGTCTGCAGTGAGTTTTGCTATCCTGGGTAAAATTGCCTGCTCTGCCGGCTGGCGTAATTTACCTGCTGAATCATAGGTATTGTTGTTCCAGCGTTGCAATTGCCCGCCCCAGATACCTCCAAAATACAGGTAAAATTTACCGTCCTCATCTTTGAATACACAGGGGTCAATACTGTAACTTCCTTTAATGGGTTCTTTTTCTGCGGTAAACGGTCCTTCCGGCTTTTTACTGCTGGCTACGCCGATGCGAAACACATCCTGCTTGTCTTTTACCGGGAAATACAGGTAGTACATATTATTGGCAAACGCTGCATCCGGCGCCCAGAGCTGTCTGCCGGCCCATGGAATATTTTTTATATCCAGCGCCACGCCGTGATCGGTCACCGCAGCACCCACAGAGTCCATAGAAAGAATATGGTAATCCATCATATTAAAATGGTCCCCGTTGTCATTTTCCGGCGTGCCGGTAGCGGTATCATGTGAGGGATAAATATAAATTTTGCCATTGAATACATGCGCAGACGGATCCGCCGTATAAATATGGGAGACAAGGGGCTGCGATAAGGGCTCTTTTTTGCCGGGCGCAGCTGCCACCGCAGTATCTTTTTTTTCTGTTGTTTGATCAGTACCGGCATTGTTGCAACTGGCGGTGAACAGGCTGGCAATAATAATGACCGGTAGTAATTGTGTTGTATTCATATGAAGCATTGTATTTTATTTTTTATGTTGAATGATGGATTCAATATTTTTTGTCTCAGGCGGACCAAGGTAACTCTCTTTCAGTCCACCCAGGTCTATTACCAATTTCTGTAATACCACGGCCGGACTTACCATCCAGTATTTCAAAACATGTTTACCGGGTGTGTTAATCTTGTGCGCCGTTGTTTTAATGATGATATTATCTGCCACCCATTTTTCCCAAACCTTTGGCTGGTTGCTCTCCTTATTCAACACCATTACCTGGGGCAATTCATCATCTATGGAAACGGCATACTTCAAGCCATCATCATTATTAAAATTTAAGGTTGGCGAAAAATAAGCCTGCAGCTTTACATCACCTGGTTCGTACACATAAAAATCATATTGCAGCTGCGGCGAATTGCCACCTGCGGTCTGAACAGCCAATGTAACAGGGAATGGCGTTACGGCTGATCCCGTACGACCAAGATCCGGCAATACTTTCCAGCTGATACCATTGCTGCTTACTGATTTAGTAAAATGATCTGCTTCTATGGAGACATAGCCGTCACTTTCATAAAACACCGGGCCCTTAGTACCCGGTGGAATTAATTTTTTCGCTGATACATACCGATGTGCTGTATCTGCAGGCATACCTACTGAGGGTTCGAAATCAGCATATTTTATGTCGGGCATTTTATTCAGCATGGGCTGCTGCCAGTAGGTGTAGCCAATATGCGTCTGATCCATCATGTGGTTCCATTTGCCATTGTTTAACTGGTTGTACTGAACACTGATAAGGGAATCGTTCTTGTACAATGCCTTTACTTTATCTGCAAAACTGTTTGTTTTTGTATCCCATTTTTTTTCATAGGCATATTTATTTGCCGCCACGTTAAAATACAATTCCTGCAAATTGGCACAGGCTTTTACCGGGTGCAGCACCAGTTGAAAATAGGCATCCCTGTATCCGGCAGGTAAGGCATCATTCATCTTTTGTGCTCTTTGCAGCAATGCATTGTACTCATTTGTTACGCGGTCTGCTTCGCCGTAATTATTACTGTAAGTATTTTCATTGAGCAGTTCCGGCTTTTTTCGTCCATTGTATTTGGCATATTTTGCGATGATGTCCGCAATGGCAACAGCGTATTGTTTTCCAAACTGCGCTGCGCACCATTTTTCAGTATAAGATTGAATATCGGCGGCATCAATTTTATCGGGGTTCCAGGCATAATCGAGGAAAAAGGAAATGGGAAATTCCATGGGTTTGATATCGCCCACATTTACAATCCAGATATCTTTAACGTGGTGTTCATAGGCCAGGTGCATTTGCTCCCACACACGCGGAAGGGGATTTGTATTGAGCCATTTATAATTTCTCGGATCGCCCACATAATCAAAATGATAATAAATGCCATAGCCACCTTTCCGGGGCGCTGCATCAAGGGACGGCAGCTTGCGGATATTGCCCCAGTTATCATCACAAAGCAATAAGGTAACATCATCCGGTACGCGCATTCCTTTGTCGTAATAATCCTGTACTTCTTTGTACAGGGCCCACAACTGGGGTGTTTCGCTGGCAGGCTTATTGGTAACTTCCTCGATAATCTGCCGCTGGTCTTTTACAATGCGTTCCAGTAAGGCCGTAGCTGTTTCGCGGCTCATGGGTTCATCGCCATCGCCACGCATACCCACGCTGACTATTTTTTCATTGGCAGCCCGCTGCATACCCTGTTTCCAGAAATCTTTCAGCCGCACTTCATTGCTGTCATAATTCCATTTGCCTTTGCCGTATCTTTTCCACTCATCATGTGCCCGCATCAGGGGTTCATGGTGAGAAGTACCTATCACAATGCCGTATGTATTGGCTGCTTTTATATTCAATGAATCGTCATCATAAAACGCATTGCCCCACATAGCCGGCCACAAATAATTGCCTTTCAGGCGAAGTATCAGCTCAAATACTTTTGCATAAAACTTACTGTTAAAACCACCGAATGCCGACTTGCTCCACCCGCTCAATGCGGGCGCTTCGTCATTAATAAATATGCCACGGTATTTTACTTTGGGTGCATCCGTAATCAATGCAGCCTTTGTTACATACAAACTGCTTGTTTTCTTCACCGGCACATCGGCCCACCAATACCAGGGCGAGACGCCGATTTGTTTTGACAATTCAAATACGCCATAGGCCGCGCCCCGCCGGTCGCTACCGGCAATGACCAGTGCATTTTCAATTCCTTTTGCAGGATTTGCAATGGTTTGCAGCTGGTATGCTTCCCATTGCTGACTGATTTTTTTTGTATTGATTTTGCCGGATTTTTCCAGCTCTTGTATGATCGCCGAGTTGGTGGAAGTACCAATAATGATCACAGCTTTTGCAAGAGCGGGCATTGCATGTACTATTTCCGGCCGCTGGCCTGTTACCGCAAATATATCATCCCCCAAAAGATCGGCCGCTTTCTGCACCGTTTCAGCATCCTTGCTGTCTGTACAGATATATGTTTTGGCGCCGGGCTTCACCAGGGCAAAATTTGTTGGAGAAAGCCGGTCTGAGACAAGCTGCTGGCCAGAACCAATAACAGCCGCCAATTGCAGCATGATAACAAGCAACGTTTTTCTTTTCATACAGCGTATTTAAAATTGTACCACAACCGTGTCACGGTAAAAATTCATCGCACCAGCCTTCGCTTGAACAACCGTGGCATGGCTCATCAGCCTAATCATTGATCCGGGCGGGCGACTGGTACATGCTTACTTTTTGTATGCCCCATTGTCCATCCGGTATCCGTATATGCCGTCCCTGATGATCCTGGTCGCCATTCATTCGCCTCCCTTTTATCTGCTTTCCATTTTCATACTGCAATTCATCGGCCGTTAAAATATTGGGCACCTGAGTGCTGTCCGTACAGCTGAATGTAATCACCACGCCCGTTCCGGCCACCATAAAATCATCCTTACCCGTTTGCATAATCAATGCTGCGCCCATTGACCAGCTTGAATCTTTGGACGCAGGCGTCCAGCCCAGGGTATTGTCATGCGAAACATTAAGCCGGTATCCGCCCATTTGTGTTTGCTGCACCGGGTTGGCCTTATCCAGCAATACCCCGTCCATAAGCAGGTAGGCATTCCCGTTAATCAAAGGGCTGAGCTGATCCAGTACTGCATAACTTTTTTGCAGGCCGGTAGCTGAAAGGCCCGCCGCATCTTCAATGGAAAATGGCGAAAAACCGATGGCGTTATAATGACCAATAATGTAAAAAACCTTTTGTGCGCAGGAAGGTTCCAGCCGCATTTCAGGAACAAAAAGCGGATTGCCTTTTGTTGCATATAAATCGCACCAGTACTTTGTATCCGGGTTATAAAAATCAGGTGCAAAAATATCAATGGCCGGCGCCGCAGCCTTCCATACATCCAGCACCTGCGGCAGCGGGCCCGCACTAGGGTAATCGCCCGGTTTTACATGGGGGCGATTGAGTGCAGCATTTACATACATGGGGATATTGTAAGCAACCTTACCCGCACCCGTTACGGCATTGGTATATTTTGCGTAGTGCCATGCCTGGAAAATTTCATCCGTTGCCAGGCCATCGCCAAATACTTTTACCCATGAACCCTGTGTTGCAAAACTGCTTTGTTTCCATCTTTCATACAGGCGCGGCTCCAGGCTATCCTTGTTTTTTTTCAGCCAGTTGATTAGTTCAGCAGGTACAGCATCATTAAAATAACGGTCAGCCGTTTTCGATATTTCCCTCGCGGTAGGCAGCATGCCAATTTCATTTTCTACCTGTACCATCAGCACCGTATGTTCGGTTGCATCTTTTCCCCGCAGGTATTTCATCAGCGCGGTAAACGCTTTTTTATCTGAGTCCAGCGCGGGCTTGCTGAAGCATGATATGATTTCCTGGCTCCTGCCGTTTTTATCCAGTGTACGTGCAAACCGCACCGGGTCTTTTTTCATCCAGGTGGGCACATAGCAGCTCATACTGTTTTTCCAGGTACCAAACCACAGCAAAACCAGCTTGAGGTTGTGCAGGCGTGCGTTGACAAGCAGGCTGTCTACCAGCGCAAAATCAAATTTCCCTTCTTCCGGTTCCATCAGTTCCCAATAAACAGGTGCCAGCACGGTGTTGAGGTGCATGCCCTGCAGCTTAGACCAGTAAGGCTGCATATAAGCTGTATCTGATGCACTGGAATTACCGGTTTCACCCCCCAGTATCAGGAATGGCTTTCCCTCCACATACAGTTGTGTTGCACCCTGCTTCTTTACCAGTTGCGGCTGTTTGCCGGGTAATTGGCTATTGCCTGCAAAAAATACAAGCAATAAAATAACAGTCAGTGAACATATTTTCTCTATGCCATTCATCATGACCCTGAATTTACAATGCTTTTCGTTTTATTTATGTCATGCATTTCAAGCCTGCTGTGGAGCGCAGTAAAAAGATTAGGTCATTTGAAGGGAAATTGCGGGTAGCAGCAGCATAGCTACGCATGTTGCAGGCATACCATATATTCCGGGTTGTACCTGGGGCTGGAAGAACAACTTTTTTCATAATGACAGCAATGCTTATTACTTACAACTACCGATACCAAGGCGATGAAAAACCTGGATTCAAAAAAAATGCAATCGGTTGCATAAAACAGTTAAAAAAATAGCATTTCGCTGAATGCTGTTACCTGCAATAATGCAATCCAATTCTATTGGCCCGGAAAAATACCTCCATTACCAGACCCTTCTCATTGTAACAAGTTTAGCGCCATAACCACCTGCTTGAACGCAGCCACTTACCTGCAACAAAACTTATTTATCTTCTAATGTAGGGAAAGGTTTTTAAATTGCAACCGGTTGCAGCAATTTGTTTATAAATTAAACCTGCCCCTTACAAATGATGCTGGTGCTGGTTTAATGTAAAGAATACCTGCGCGGTCCGCGCCAAATGTTTGCTGTAACAAATGGGCTGCGCATTCCAAAGACCTGGCTGGTGTACATCAACAGGTGATTTTTAAAATCTGCATAACCCGGCTTAAAAAAGCCTTTCTGTATGAACCAGGAGAAAGACATTACCATCTACGATATTGCCCGTCAGCTGGATATTTCTGCTGCCACGGTCAGCCGGGCCTTACAGGATCACAAAGCAGTTAATAAAAATACCCGGAAGAAAGTATTTGAGTTGGCCAAACAGCTCGGTTACCGTTCCAATAATTTTGCCAGCAACCTGCGCACCCGGCATACCAAAACCATCGGCGTTATTATACACGAGTTAAACAGTCACTTTATTACCTCTGTACTGGCTGGCATTGAAAAAATAACAACCGAAGCAAAATACGATCTTATCATTGGCCATTCTTCTGAAACCTATAAAAAAGAAGTAGCCAATGCCCATAACTTTTTTCACAAACGGGTAGACGGTTTGATTGTTTCGCTGGCATATGATACAACCGACCTCTCACATTTTGACCCATTTATAAAAAAATATATCCCGGTTATCTTCTTTGACCGCGTAGATGAAAATAGTCCGGGTACCCGCGTCATTATTGACAATTACCAAAGCGGGTACGCCGCTACAAAACACCTGGTTGAACAGGGCTGCAAAAAGATGGCCCATGTAACGGCCAGCCTTAAACGAAACGTGTATGCGGACCGCCTGAAAGGCTACCAGGCCGCGCTTGCCGATCATAAAATAGCTTTTGACCAGACCCTGCTTTTTGTAAATGATCTAAGTGAAGAGGCGTCTGTTGCCGCAGCGCTGGAGATTGTAAAAATGAAAGAACGGCCGGACGGTATTTTCATTACCAATGATTTTTGTGCCGCCATTATGATGCAGGTATTTAAAGAACATGGGATACGCATTCCCGCAGATATTGCCGTGGTAGGTTTTAACAACGATGTGGTGAGCAAAATTGTAACGCCCCAGTTAACCACTATCAATTATCCCGGTATAGAGATGGGTGAGATAGTAGCCATGAACCTGATCAATCATTTACAAGGCAGCATTAACATCAATCTCACCAATACCGTGGTAATAAAATCCGAATTGATTATAAGGGAATCTTCGAAGAAAATGTCTGATCTGTGATTTTATGATGCCTGATTTTTTCTATGCAAATATTTCGCATTATTTATTGACGCCCTGTTTGCTAATTTTCAAGCCGGCGGGAAGAAAGGTAAATCAGCCATCAAAAAATCAGACATCAGCAATAAATTATACGTCTTCCGCCATCCTGATAGATGAAGGGGGCCAAAGAAAATCTTTGGGATGCCGCCGGAAATAACGGCCCAGCAGGGAGAAAAACTCTGGGTAGTCTTTCAAACGGATGCCGCGTGATTTTACCGCAACCCAGAACGCCAGCGAAAAACTTACCAGGAAATTGAGAAACCCTATGAGCAGTACGCCCGCTAAAATAGTTAAGAGGTAAGACAGCGCCACCCGATGATCCAATCCGTAATAACCAATGGCCGTATTGCCGGCAGAAATGGTGATATGCCGTATATCAAAAGGAATACCCAAAAATTTGCCCAGCGGTCCGGCACAGCCGAGAAAAAAACCAAGGCAGATGCTACCCGTAATAGCACCGGCACTTTTATCCACCATATTTACCAGGCGGTTGAGCTTTTTTGTGTTCATGGTATTCACAAACACCGGGTGCGTTTTTATTCTTTCTGAAATACGTCCGTATACTACATGGTTGTCTACATAACCGGCGATAAGACCACTTAAGAATAGAAAAAATCCGGTGAAGCAGGCATAGATCAATGCAAGGCTGTGAAAAGGATGCTGATCTGCTAATAACTTTGCTGCGGCTGCGCCTTCCGCAATTTTAACGCCGGTAGCAAGGTTATACCCCCAGGCCAGCAAATAAGTAAGTGGAAATACAATAACCAAATTACCCGCAAAAGAGGCAATCTGGCTGCGGCTTACCTTGGCCACCGTGATCACCAGGTGGCGCAGATCTGGCCTTGCTCCCTGCTTTTGTACATCCAGTGAGCTGGCCACTGCCGATGCTGTATATGCAGGCTGTTTTGTAGCCAGGGTGGTGTTGGTACCATCCATCAATACAAACCCAGCCGCGTAATTGCTGCCGTATGCAAATCCCTGCCAGAAAATAGGCAGGTGCACAATGCTCAGTAAATTTTTTGTAATGGCAACAAACGATACAATCACGCCACCTCCCATCGCACTCCTGAAAAGCTGCCGGAAATCTTTGCGGGTAGAACTGATGTACTTCTCCCCTTTCTTGCCTTTGTGTTCTGCAATCTGGTAAGCCAGCAAACCAAGGTTGGTAGATAAAAATTCGCCCAGGCTGTTTTTCTTGTTTTCATTCCTTATTACCGTCATGAAATAATCTACAAACCGTTCTGTATTAAATACATTGTCTGCATCCAGCGCATCAATAATAATCAGCATGCGGTCAATCTGTTCTTCGCGCCGCACCATTACAAAAGTCTGTGCCAGGCTGGTGCCATATTGCAGCCGTTGATCTTTTACCCATTGGTTACTCTGCCGGCAGTTATACAGGTTTTCCTGTATATTGGTAAGCAGCAGGCGTTTTTCATCGGGCAGCAGGCTCGCACCTTTTTCTATGTAGACGTTTACGAGCCGGTTTTGTTCTATAAAAGGCTGTATGGCGTCTGTAAAATCTTTGTACCGGGCGGCCACTTCTTTTTCCATACTCAGTGTCACCATGCGGTAAGACAGAATCTGCAATGACCTGTTTAACTGGCGGGTTAATCCAGCTTCTGTAAGATTTACATGGATACCCAGGAGCTCAAAAAAACTTCTCCATAATGAACGGTCAATGCCTGACACCCACACGTAATCGCTTTTTTTATAGAACACATGGCTGATCACATAAAGAAAATCGTTGGGCAACTGGAGAGCGGGCAGGAATTTGTGTTTTATTTTACCAATCAGTTCCTGTACAAAACCCCTTGAACTGATAATACCGCTTTCTGTAAGGGCAGTACTCAGGTTACTGTTCATAAACTGGCTCAGCAAAGATTTACGCAGTGCAAACAGCATTGACTTGTCCTGCTGCAACTGGAATAACACACCCTTGAAACGCAGTTCTGCTTCTTCAAAATTTTTGTGCCGGGACGGACGTATTTGTTTTACCAGTTCTACCAGGTAATCAAGCCCGCGGTTGGTGCTGTTAAGGGAAAGAACAATGGCTTTGCCTTTATCATCTGGCGGGTCCACCATCTTTTTTCTTTGTAACAGCTTAAACATGTTCTTTTTGGGGGGAAAATTATGCCAGAAAAAGGTTTCTTAATGAAATAAGACAATCTGTTTGTTATAAAAGTTGCAAAGACTGGTATTATGTAATCATTATTTATATTTTTGCTGAAATTACCATGTATGTTATCGTATAAAGAACAACCGGATACGTTATTAGACGAAGATGTGGCGCTGGATACTTCACTTGAAAAATCATGCCAGCTGATTGTCTGGAACGATGAGGTAAATACATTTGAATGGGTAATTGAAACCCTGGTAGATATTTGCGGTCACAGCCCGGAACAGGCCGAACAATGCGCACTTATTATTCACAGCCAGGGCAAATACGCAGTGAAGTATGGCAGCTATGAAACATTGAAACCGCTGTGCGATGCCATTACCGACCGGGGCATCAGCGCTACCGTGGAAGTAACGGTAGAGTAATACCAGTTGTTAGCTGATAGTTGGAACACCAACAACCACTTACCAATGCAGTTTTTAAGCCGATGCAATATTGTCATGGTTCAATTTTCCATATTGATGAGAACAAAAATGGACTTTTTCCCTTCACTGCTAAAAGCTAATAGCTGGCAGCTAACAGCTTTCCCCCTATGCCTTTATTCGCCCTGAGCAAAGAACTTATTTTTCCACCGGTACACCTCAGTGAACCAGATGGCCTGCTGGCGATGGGTGGCGATCTTTCTACCGAACGTTTGTTGTTGGCTTACCGCAGCGGTATATTTCCCTGGTTTGATGGCAGTACGCCTTTGTGGTGGTGTCCTGATCCGCGGTTTGTATTGTTTCCCTCAACATTGAAAGTAAGCAAAAGCATGAAGCAACTTATAAAGCGGCAGGCTTTTGCATTTACCATTGATAAAGCATTTGCGGAAGTAATCAGTAATTGTAAGGCCACGCCGCGCAAAGATCAGGATGGCACCTGGATTACGGAAGAAGTTAAAGCCGCATATATTCAATTACATAAATTGGGCCATGCCCATAGCGCAGAAGCCTGGCTGAATGGTGAACTGGTAGGCGGTTGTTACGGTATAAGGATGGGAAAAGTTTTTTTTGGTGAAAGCATGTTCAGCAAAGCAGCCAACGCCAGCAAATACGCGTTTATAAACTATGTACAGGTGTTACAGGAAGATCATGTACAGCTGATAGACTGCCAGGTATATACGCCGCATTTAGAAAGCCTGGGCGCCGGCATGATAGAGCGGTCAACATTTATTGAACTATTGAATGAGCTGGCGGGATAGCCGCTTAAGCGCAAGCCTGCCTACCAGGTTGATTATGCCCTATTACCCTCCCACCTGTCTTCCTATCAAGTAGACTTAACTTTTTACACTGTCTGCAAATTTTCAAAATGCTTATAATAAAAAAATGTTTACCACTTATTACACTCCCGGTGTGTCATCCTGTAATGATCCCGTGGACTTATCGTTGACGGCTGCCGACGTATTTGCAGCATGCCCCTTCAACCATCTTCACAATATGCCATGCATGACAGGTAGATATGGTCAGTTGCCGGATGAATGAATGATAAAATATAAACCCGGAGCATCGCAAGTCAATAGAAAGATTCATAACAAGTGTACTATCAATCCATGTTAACGGCTCAGCCATACCGCACATTTTACTGCAGTCAATGCGGAAAAAATAACCCTAAAGTGGTATTGCCTTTTGTTTACTAACACAATAGCTTTGGTTGCGGCAACAATTGTTGCTGTACATAAACCCATTTTTTTTACTATTAAAATGTTGACTATGCCAAATGTACAATTCCAGGTAAAGCTGGAAAATGTTGAGTTATCCGCAAAACAGATCGCCCAGATTCAAAAAGAAATCAATGGAGCGGTTGCTATGGTTCTTGCAAAGCAGGGCGCAGCAAAACAAGTTTGGGGTTCTAAATTAGAACTGAACCCGGAATGGTACGGTAAATGGCTTCGCCAGTTTAAAACACCAGAGGCTTTAAAGGCAAACGTGAACTTTAAGCTGGAGAAAATAGGGTTATGAAAAAAGAACACAAAAGCTGCCCCAGTTCCACCTGTGAGGACGGGGCTATCCTTTTGGGTGTTGTAAATGAAGATGGCACTGTTGGATACCTCACTACGCCCATTACTATTAATGAAGACTTTGTAAAAGAAGTGAACCAGCAGGGTAATGCTGAACAACGTTTTCGTTTCAGTAATACTTGTGTTGAAGCTGGTTGCCAGCAATGGCAGACAGGTAAATGCGGGGTCATCAAAAATGTAATGGACAGTAATGCGCAATTAGAATTGGAACCGCAGTTGCCGGATTGCTCTATCAGAAATTCCTGCAGGTGGTTTTACCAGGAAGGCCCGAAAGCATGCAGTTTTTGTCCCTACATAATTACCAATATGTTGCAGGAGGCAAAAGCAGTGGAAGTATAATAAAAGAAGGCTGCACCGCAGCCTTCTTTTTGTTTTAACTACTGCCTTGTACCGCGTTTGCTATTAACGAAAGGCTGGTTACATTTGCATGCATGTCATTTAATTTTATTACTGTTATAGATATACTGGGCACCTTTAGTTTTGTTGTATCCGGGGCATTTGCGGCTATGGAAAAAAAACTGGACCCCCTGGGCGTACTGATTATTTCATTTGTAACGGCTATTGGCGGCGGTACTATCCGTGATATGCTGCTGGGTGACCTGCCGGTGGCCTGGCTCACCAATAATACCAGCGCCTGGGTAATAGCCATCAGCGCAATAACTGCTATTTTTTTCGGCAGCACATTCAAAAAGCTGGATAAATTATTATTTTTTTTTGATGCCATTGGCCTGGGCCTGTTTACTATGATTGGCATTCAAAAAGGCATACAGCATGGATTAAGCACCGGTATCTGTGTTGCTCTGGGTACCATCACCGCCTGCTTCGGTGGTGTTATAAGAGATGTATTACTCAATAAAGTACCATTGATTTTTCAAAAAGAAATTTATGCATCTGCCTGCATTGCGGGTGGATTGCTTTTCCTGCTGCTGCGCAAATGGCAGGTGCCCGAAAACCTGGATTACATTGCAGCTATACTAACAACCTTTATGATAAGAATACTGGCCGTTCGCTTCAACTGGTCTTTGCCGCTATTTTATCTCAGAAAATAATTTTATCAATGCCTTCAGTCTGCACTTAGGTAAAAGATTTTTTACCTCCTCTTTCATTCATTGATCACAGATAGTATAACTTTATTATTACTTATAAAGCAGCAGTTCCAGGTAGAAAGTACTCTCGCTGATAATATGCAAAGACAACTGCTCCTGTTAATGATGATAGCCGCATTGCCAGCATGCGCTTTTTCCCAAACATTTTTAGAACCTTTTGCAGGTTACCAGGTGGGTTTGAATAATCAAAAAAACAATAGCGTCAATTCCGGGCTTCAGCTGGCTTTTAAAAGAAACAGCAGCATTGAATTTCTTTTGCAGCTGCAAAAAAGTTGGCCGCTGCCATCAGGCAGTAATGCTCCCGATTCTTCCTTTACACTCAATACCAGCCTGCCGCTATACGCCCCGGCTGAAAAAAAATTACGTTCTTCTTCTTTGTTACTGGCTGCTGGCTGCCGGTTTGTTCTTGCAGGAAAACAATCAAATAATAAATTACTGGCTACTACATACCTTGGCATCAAATACCAGAAAACTGCTGTCAGTTATCAATACGATAAAACCAATTATACTATTTTAAATCCTGATCAAACCCTTTCAAGAACCGGTCTTTTTGTAAGTGCCGGCCTGGCCTATATGCGGCAACTCAAAACCAGCAGGCTATTGGTCGAATTGAATGTGGCAAGTCCTTCTGCGGGCTCAAATAAATATCCTTCTTCTTTTAAGCTGACAGGTCAGCTGTCATGTAACATTGGTTATTCAATTCAACTCTCAAAAAACTAATATGAGCGCTAAACGGAAAATACATTTATTGGCTTATTTACTGCTGTACATGCTGGTAATTGGTTGCCGTAAAAATGGTACCCGTTATTATCCGGACAAAGAAACACCGGGACTGTCCATTTTTTCAAATACCGGCAACAATGTATTGTCCTGTGCTGTAAACGGGCAGGCATGGCAAACAGTTACCCGGGCTACAAGCGGCCTTATTGGACGCACCAGTTATGAGCTATATGTTACCAGGCACCGAACAGGTAGTTTATTGGATACACTATCGTTTAGCTGGCGGGGTAGTTATACCAGTAATCAATTGATCCAGGGAGATGATATTACACTCTTTCTTCCCATCGCCAAAAATTTTCGCTTAAGTGATTTACAGGCATGGCAGGGCAGGCGTTTGGTTATAGACAGCAGTAATGGCTATTTCTCTGCAAATATTGCTGGAACCCCGTCCGTAAATGCAAAAGGCCGGGGCGTTATTTATTTCAATACCATCAGGTTTGATTCAAGCGCCCAGCAAGGCATCACCGGCAAAATCTCGGGAACAATGGAAGCGGGTTTAAATGCAGTAAAAATAAGCACCGGCAGATTTGATCATGCTATTTTACCAGACCAGGTGCGTAATTATTAGTTTTTAAACCTTAACTATACTAGTCACAGAAAGACCTGCCTCATACTAAAACCTTGTGCCCAAATAATGCGGCAACATAGCCCGCCAGGTAGGCCAGTCGTGCTTCCACTCATGGCCCCAGATATCCAGCTCATAATTGATACCCTTGCCATACAAAACACCCCCAAAGCGACGGTTGGCTTCCGGATCTTCATGATCGCCGCTGCCGGTAAGAATATGAATATGATGACTGCTGCGTATCTGTTCAAGTATACTGTGCTCCGTTAGATTGGGCAGGTAGTGTATGGGGCTGTTGAAATAAACATCTTCATTAAAATAGCCCTTTGTATACTCCGTTAAATCATACACCCCGCTCATGGCAAGGCAGCCATTGATAAGGTCCGGGCGTTTGAAAAACAGATTGGCGCTATGCAGGGCGCCAAAAGAGGCGCCGCAGGTAATGATGGGCGTATCCCAGCTGGTATTGTTCCGGATAAACGGCACCACCTCGTTGTACACATAGTTGTTAAACTGGTTTTGGCGCACCGCCTTATGGTAGGGGTCCATGTGGTTATTCATCCAGCTTTCCGTATTGATGCTGTTGATGGAGAAAACCTTTACTTTGCCGGCATCAATAAAAGGCGCAATATGATCAAGGAGCTGAAAACGCTCATATTCCAGGTAATCTGCCGCGGCAGTAGGTATCATCAGCAGCGCAAATCCGTAGCTGCCATATACAGCCATGGGCATTTCCTTGTCTAAAGAGGGACTGTACCAGGAGCTAAGGTTTCTTTCCATACGTGATTACATTTATTTTTTATGACTAAAATAGCAATAAATCATGTTTAACAGGCGTTTATAAAAAATCCTGCCCTAAAAACTTGCATCAATAAAATAAAGTGGATACCTTAGTGTTACTGTAAGGAGAGCTATATCTCTAACTAAGTAAGGCATAACCCATTAGCTTATCCCGTTCCTAAGGAAAACACTCCGTTAACCCACCCCTCTGAAGACCTCGTCGTAGTTCTATTTCTCACTATTATAGGTTCATGCTTAAAAATTAAATTTATGAAACTTGATTTGTCACACAGCAGCGGATTTAAGATCGCGTTAATTGTTATTGTATTATACGCAATCATTGCTACTATAACCTACATGGCCTGGAGTTAAACTTTTACACTGGTTTTATCGCTCACCTCCTACCGAAAAGGTTATATTATTGAATTTTGTCCCGATTGCTTGCAATGCTTAAGATTGGGACAAAATTTTTATTTTCTTTTCGGGATGTTTCTCGGCAAACTGGTAGAGCAGGCCGCGTATATAATCATTGTCGGGATAAATGGTAAGAGTAGACCTGATTGATTCCAAATCATGTGTGGCCACTTCTTTTGGCAACTGCCCCATTCCCACAAAACGCCCCTGCTCCATTAAAAAATAATTGGCTGTTTCATCTTCGCCATCTGTCAGCAAAAAGGTAGGCAACTGATCCTGTAAAGACGCGATGGCTTTCTTTACCTTCTGGTTATAATCCAGCGCAGCGTCAGTAACCGTAACAGCTGCCGGGTTGTTTACAAAACATAAGGACTCATTCAGTTCAAACTCATCAATCATTTTTTTCAGGAGTACTTTTCCCTCGTGCAGCAGGTTAAAACTATATACCGGTGCTAAATGCTTTTTCTTTTTTTCGATAAAAAGCCGGAGGTAACCGTTTCTGTCTTCATACGTGTATAAACCATACTCATGATGGTATTTTTTCTGGCTGCGGTTATACTGGGGCCAGAGGCGGCGTATCTCCGTGCTTTCCAAAATCAAAGCCGATAATTCACTGCTGCAGACCCGGCAGGAGACTGAATGGATATTGCGCAGGAATTCCTGCTTGCGCTTGCTGCTGTCATTATTGCTGAAATGACTTCGCACCCGCTGCTGCAGGTTAGTGGCCTTGCCAACGTACACTATCTTTTTTTTCTGGTTGTAGAAATAATAGACCCCCGCCGTACTGGGTAATTGCTCTATGTCCGGGGCAGGCAAATGCGGTGGCAGGTATTGTTCTTTGCTACGTCCTTTCAGCATACCTGCTACGATGCCGGTGGTATCCTGCTGCAGAACCATTTCAAACAACTGCATGGTGGCCATGGTATCGCCCATAGCACGGTGACGATCGGTAATATGTATTTTTAACTCGCGGCAGATATTGCCCAGGCTGTAACTGGCATAACCCGGAAATGCTTTCCGGCTCATGCGTACCGTACAAAGTTTTCGGGTATTGAGCACATAACCCGCCTCGTTTAAATGATGCTTTACAAAAGAATAATCAAAGTTCACGTTGTGGGCTACAAAAATCCTATCCTGCAGTAAATGAAATATCCTGTCGGCGACCTGCTCAAACCCGGGCGCATCATACACCATCTCATTGGTAATACCAGTAAGTGCAGAAATATGGCGCGGAATACTGACCCGCGGATTAATCATACTGTGAAACCGGCCTTCTACTTCCCTGCCATTGTGCAATACAATGGCTATTTCAGTAATGCCGTTCGCCATGGCATGACCGCCGGTGGTTTCTATATCAACAATTGCATACATAGTTGGGAGGTTGAATGTAGGAAGAAATTGCTAAAGATATTGGCACAGGCGAAAATAAATTGCTGATTGCGGGATTAAGTGATGTAGCGATTGGGTTTGAAAACCTGCAGATATCCGGCCCTGGTTTTTTTTTAAAAGTTTCAGTGGCGAATGATATGGCGGCGTTTTGGAAAATCAAAAAATCACGCAATTCCTAAATCTCGAAATCCTCTTCAATTTCTTACCTTTGCAAACCCATTAACAGGGCTGAAAATATGACGGAACTGACTAAAAATTATATACCCGGAGAAGTAGAGAACAGGTGGTACCAGCACTGGCTGGACAAAGGTTATTTTAACAGCAAGCCCGATGAGCGCGAAGCTTATACGGTGGTAATACCGCCACCCAACGTAACCGGGGTGCTGCACATGGGACACTGCCTCAATAATTCCATCCAGGACATCCTGATACGCCGCGCAAGGATGCAGGGAAAAAACGCCTGCTGGGTACCGGGTACTGACCATGCCTCTATTGCCACTGAAGCAAAAGTGGTGGGCATGCTGCGCGAAAGGGGCATTACCAAATCTTCGTTAACAAGGGATGAATTTTTAGCTTACGCATGGGAATGGAAAGAAAAATATGGCGGCATTATTTTACAGCAATTAAAAAAACTGGGCTGCAGCCTGGACTGGAACAGAACATCTTTTACCATGGATGATGATTACTATAAATCCGTCATTGATATTTTCATCCGCCTGCACAAAGATGGCATTATTTATAGGGGATTACGCATGGTGAACTGGGACCCGGCCAGTAAAACCGCGCTGAGCGATGAAGAAGTGATTTTTAAAGAAATCAATTCAAAACTGTACTACGTTAAATACCCGCTGGCAGAAGACAGCAATACATTTATTACTGTTGCCACTACCCGGCCGGAAACGATGCTGGGCGATGTTGCCATCTGCGTAAATCCATCCGACGAACGATACAGTTCCCTGGTTGGCAAACATGTGATCGTGCCCATTATCAACCGCACCATACCCATTATAGCAGATGAATATGTGGAAGCAGGCTTTGGTACCGGTGCTTTAAAAATAACCCCGGCGCACGATAAAAATGATAATGAACTGGGCCGTAAACACAACCTCAAATCTATTACCACGCTGGATGCGGATGGCAGATTTACCGCTGCAGAATTAATGGAAGAAAACCCATCTGAACTGGTGCTGTCTTACAACGGAAAAGACAGGTTTGAGCTGAGAAAAATAATTATTGAAGACATTTCGCAATTGCAGCAGGTTGATAAAATTGAAGATTACAAAGGCCAGGTAGGAACCAGTGAAAGAACCGGCGCTGTCATAGAATCAAGACTAAGCCTGCAGTGGTTTATAGATATGAAAGCGTTTCTTACAAAGAACCCCGAAACGCTGGCTGCGGTAATGAGTGATGAAATCAGCTTCCACCCTGCAAAACTGAAAAACACCTACAGCTACTGGTTAGAAAACATAAAAGACTGGTGCATCAGCCGCCAGCTTTGGTGGGGACAACAGATACCCGCCTGGTATGATGAGGCCGGTAATTGCTACGTGGCTGCCACGGAGGAAGAAGCAAAACAGCAGGCTATGTCTGCAGGCTTAATGGCTGCGGCTGACGGCTTGCAGCTTACACGCGATGAAGATGTACTGGATACCTGGTTTTCTTCCTGGTTATGGCCCATGGAAGTG
This sequence comes from Chitinophagaceae bacterium, assembly GCA_039916305.1. Classification (GTDB taxonomy): domain Bacteria; phylum Bacteroidota; class Bacteroidia; order Chitinophagales; family Chitinophagaceae; genus JACMLD01. Next base: position 159,586 of record JBDSLR010000021.1, read on the forward strand.
TTTAAAGGAATCAGCCATCCCGGCAATCCGGAAATAAATTATTACTTCCCTACTACCACATTGGTTACCGGCCAGGATATTATCTTTTTCTGGGTAGCCCGTATGATCATGGCTGGTTACGAATTCAAAAACCTGCCGCCATTTAAAGATGTTTATTTCACCGGAATGGTGCGTGATAAACAGGGCCGGAAAATGAGCAAGCAGCTCGGCAACAGCCCCGATTTGCTGGGACTGATTGACAGCTATGGTGCCGATGCGGTACGTTTTGGCATTATGATATCCTCGCCCGCCGGCAATGATTTACTGTTTGATGAATCATCGCTTGAGCAGGGAAAGTTTTTTAATAACAAGTTGTGGAATGCGCTCAAATTAGTCAGGAGTTGGGAGTCAAGAGTTGTTATCCAGTCAGCGCAGGAATCCGACAAGGTACAGCTATTGGCAAATCAGTTTTCGTTTGAATGGTTTCAGAACAGGTTAAACGAAGTGAAAGCAGAAGTGGAAATATTGATGAGGCAGTTTAAACTGAGTGAAGCTTTAAAAACGATTTATTCGCTTATCTGGGATGATTTCTGCAGCTGGTATTTAGAGTGGGTGAAGCCCGGATTTGAACTGCCTGTTAGCAAAGCCGTGTATGATAACAGCATTGCGTTTTTTACCGAACTGATGCAGTTGCTCCATCCTTTTATGCCGTTTATTACCGAAGAGCTCTACCACTTGCTGGATGAGCGGAGCGATGACCTTTGTGTAAAACAATTTGCTGCAGTGCAGGCGACCGATAAACAAATACTCGGCAGTGGTAAACTGCTGAAAGAATCCATTACAGCTATACGTGATGCCCGCAACAAGGCCCAGCTAAAACCTAAAGAAGAAATTGTGCTGCACATACAGCCGTCTGATAAAACCCTGTACACGCCAATAGAAACATTATTGGGTAAACAGGTAAATGCAAAAACTATCTACTATACGGCAGACAGTATTGCGCAAAGCATAGCAGTGGTGATGGGCAAAGACAAGTTCTATATAATTTCCGACCAGCCCATACTTGCAGGCAACCAGAAAGAAGATCTCCTGAAAGAGCAGCAGCACCTGGTAGGCTTTTTAGCGGCTGTAGAAAAGAAATTGAGTAATGAGCGTTTCGTGCTGAACGCAAAGCCGGAAGTAATTGAACTGGAGCGTAAAAAGAAATCAGATGCGGAAGCAAAAATAAAAGTAATAGAAGAAAGCCTCGCGGGATTGTAACCTCGGCCCCGGTCCCGCTCTAACGAAGCGGGAGGGCGGCGGGAGTATCACTGTTGAAACAAGTTCACCGGCAAAATAAATTCAAACCTGCCGGCACCTGCGCCGCCAAACAAATCCCTGTCGGCCAGATGGCTGTAGCGGAAGCCAATATTCAAGGGCAATTCATTCCACCATTTGGTATCAAAAAAAATCTCCGCGCCGGCCGACCTGAATTTGGTATCAAAATAGCCATTCTGGTAGCGCACATTCCCCATCGTATAATCATAAAAAACATTGGCCCGCACCCGTTGAAAATAAACAATATTACCAATGCCAAAATCAGGATACGCCAGTGGCAGGTGATAGTTGGCGCTCCATTTATACATATTGCGCAGGTTGGGCGATTCGTAACCCCGTGAAAAAGGAAAGCTGTTTGAATAACGGTATTGGTTAAGCGTATCACGGTTTTGAAAAGCAAGGCCAATTACAAAATTGTGACTAAGCGCAAAACCGGGAAAATAAAAATTGCCTACCGCCAAAAACTGGCGGGCCTCTACTGAATGAACAGCGCCACGGTAGTTCAGGTAGACTGACTGTGCAAACCGGGGGTAGATATGCTGCCGGGCCTGCTGCAACTGGTGCGTAAATGAAACAAATCCGTTCAGGTAGCCAAGCTGACTGGTACCCAGCGTGTCTTTGTAGACGCCCTGGTACGAAACTGTTTTTAGTACGTAATCGGTTCCTGCCGTAAGGTTTATCATACTTCTCCCTTTGCCCAGGTTCAATGGCACACTGAGACCAGCATTTACCTGCCCTTCGTTCCAGTATACCGGCCGGTTATTGGTAATAAAATCGCGCCGGTCAAATATATAATTGCCGCCCAGTTTAATGTAAGGAAACAAAGCGCCATAAGTAATATTTGCGCCTATCTGTTTGTACTGCTCATTGCGGTTATACAAAACAGATAGTTCAGTCTGCATAGTGTTTAATACGTTGTTACCCACTAAGGAAAGTGAATAATCGGGGTCCGTTACATAGGGCAGCAGGCTGTGAAAGTTAAACAGCTGGGTGGTTTGCCGGTATTTTTGCACTGTCAGCGGTGATGGCTGTACCGCACCCAGTAAACCAGCCGCGCTATTTTTTGAAAGGTCAATTTTGAAGGTGTTTACCGGCTGCGTCCATTGGGTGTTGTCTACAGCGTTCCAGTTTAGTTCCCCTTTACCGGCTTCCTGCAGGCGGTAACCATCAGCTGTAAAGCTGGTAAACATTATTTTTTCACCGGTTACAGATGGCTGGTAGACGCCAATACCGCTGGTTGAGATGGCTAACCGGTAAAGCTTCCTGTCACTCAGGGTAACCGCAAAAAGCCGGTCGTACCCCTTATCCGCAGCAGTAAAATAAACAGTATCCTGTTGCAGTACCGGGTTGCCCATTACACGGTACACCGCTTCTGTGAGGTATTCTATTGCGCCGTCATTACTATTAATAAGGGCCAGCGCCATTTGCCCGGATGGTTTTCTAACGGCAGCCAGCAGCTGCTTATCGTTAACAAATTTTGGGTAGGTATAAAAAAGATTATCCGGGTTGGGCAGGGCATTTATAAGTGAACCTGTTGCTGCATTCAGCAGGTGCAATACACTTTGTTTGCCCGGCTGCACATCTACCGCCACTATGGTCTCCCCGTCATCGCTGATGGCGGGTGAAAAATATTTTGATTTGCGGGTAATGGTCTTCTGCATACCCGAAGCTGCATCCAGCACCTGTATTTCGTTGTAATCATTCCACCCCCAGCGCAGTGCCGGCCGGTAAGAGGCATAAATAATTTTGCCGTTGTGATAGCTGAATTGGTTGTCAATGGATATATCTTTAACGCGGATGACCCTTTCTTCTGTGCCTGTCTTTTCTACAAAAGCAGGCAGCTTTTTGTAGCTGGTTTTTACATAAATGACCTTGTCGCCATCTGCATAAGCAGGGAACTCCTGGTCAGCAACAAAATGCCGGTGCTTTTCAGCTGACACCTTTTCACCAACTGATTGGTTTTTAAAATATGCAAAAGCGTCTTTGGTAAACGCCTCAAAACTTTTGCCGCTATATTGTTTTACGGCCCGCTGAAAGGGATAGAAAAGGCCTTTAAACGAGGCCGCATCCTGCGTGACATGTTTCCAGAACTCATCGCCGTATTTTTCCCTGCCGTAAGCCACCAGCATATAACCGAGCCGGTAATGATCGGGCGTAAAATCGCGGAGCGAACCATTGCGCAGTTTCATATAGCTGTAATCTTTGCCGGCCATCCACAGTGCGCGGTAATCATCAAAGAAAAAAGGCAACCGACCCCTGCCCTGCTGGCTAACTAATGTCTCCTGGAAAACGGCATCGCCCTCCCAGAACCAGTTGGGTATAGCCAGCGCATTCGCCAATGCCTGGCCCTGCTGGCCAAATACAATGCGGAAAGCATGCGACAGGCCCACGTTAAAATTATTGTATTGCTGCACGTGCCGGTATTCATGTATAGCAAGCATATCCTGCCAGCGCAGGCTGCCCAGTTCAAAACTATTTTGAGCAGGTGTAAGATAAAATTCACTGCGAAAAGGTCCCAGTGCCACATAGCCGTTAGACACAATAGTATTGGGATGGAGTACAATATTAATTTTTTGCTGCTGCTGCCCGATGGTAGCCAACGTACCTGAACCCAATACGGCTGCCATCGTAGCAATGCGGCTGGCAGCCGTATCCAGACCACGCGGAAAAATTACCCTTGCTGCAGTATTGTTTACCTGCATCCATTTCACCGATGGCGGATTACCACCAAAACGTTGTGCATATAAACCGCTTAAAAGAAACAGGCAAAAAGCCACACAAAAAAATGGTTTCATAAAATGTGACGAATATTTTTCCGGTTAATCCTTAAATATAAGTTAGCCTTTGTAAATTGTTGTCAATATTAATTAAAAAAACTGCATGCTTCTTCTTGCTTTGGCCATTGCACCCGGCCTCGCCATTATTTTATACATCTATCGCAAAGACAGTTACGATAAAGAACCTAAAAAGTATTTAGCCGTTTCATTTATACTGGGCATGCTGAGCGTTTTACCTGCTATTGCTTTACAGTTGGCCGGCAAAGCATTTTTTGGAGATATGGGACGATCCTCCTCTATTGCATTTTATGCATTCTTTGCTTTTATCATAGTGGCTGCCAGCGAAGAAGGCAGCAAATTTGCCATGATAAAATGGTATGCTTATCCAAAACCACACTTTGATGAACCGTTCGACGGGATCATTTATTCTGCTATGGTAGCCATGGGTTTTGCTACCGTAGAAAACATTATGTATGTAACAAGGAGTGGTTTGGGCACAGCCATCCTGCGAATGTTTTTATCAGTTCCGGCACATGCTTCATTTGGCATTATCATGGGCTATTATATCGGGCTGGCAAAGTTTAACAAAGAAAAATCTTTCTTCTATCTTGCAAAAGGATTAATACTCGCCATCTTCTTTCATGGTGCATTTGATTTCTTTTTATTTTTGCAGGACAATTTACAAGTAAGGCAATATGTAAGCGAGGGGTTACTTTTTGCGGGCGCTATAGCATCGTTTTATTTTGCGGTGCGGCTCAGTTTGCGTTCTATCCGGCTTCACCGTGAAGTATCCAGGCTTGACTTTGAAAAACGAAATAACCAGGCATAGCCCATATGGATAGTGCAGTTACCATTCGTCCTGCCGGGGCGGAAGACATTTTGACCATTGGCGTTTTAGCCAACCAGATATGGCCCGATACGTATGGGCATATTCTATCTGCTGTGCAGTTGCAATACATGCTGCAACTGATTTACAGTCCTGCCTCACTTACAAAACAGATGTCGGAGTTGCATCATCAATTTTTAATGCTTGAACTGGAAAAACTGCCGGTTGGCTTTGCATCTTTTTCTGCAACCGCTGAGCCAGGGGTTTATAAGCTCCAGAAAATCTATGTGAGAACGGATATACAGGGCAAGGGCCTTGGCAAAGCATTAATAGATGCGGTGATAGCGTCGATAAAACCTTTGCAGGCCACCGCGCTGCGCCTCAACGTAAACAGGCATAATAAAGCCATCAGCTTTTATGAAAAATTTGGTTTTGCCATCATTGGTGAAGAAGACATAGATATAGGCAATGGTTATTTTATGAACGACTATGTGATGGAGAAAGTGCTTGGTTCATAGTTTTTAGTCAATTGTTCTTTCAGCTTTGGGGCCTTCAAAAAATGTAGGTTCCATCATTCAGTCTCCCGCATGCAAGAATTTAAAACCTGCACCAGAAACTAAGCGCTTATTTTCCCCATCGCTGCATCTTTCATCTGGCGGGTCAATTCCTGACCAAAATATTTTTCAATGCGGGCCTCCACAAAATAAATGAGCGGCGTTAGCACAATAGCCATAACAAACTTGTAGATATAGTTCATCATGCCTATAGCAAGTATCTGCTGCCAGGTAAACTTTCCGCTAAAAGCAATAAATAGTACAATATAACTGTCTATCAGCTGTGATACCAGCGTTGAACCGGTGGCCCTGAGCCAGACATGCTTTTCCCCGGTGGCCTTCTTAATGCGGTGAAAAACGGTTACATCCACAATCTGGCTTACCAAAAACGCTACCAGGCTGCCCACAATGATGCGCATACCCTGCCCAAATACACCATTGAAAGCATCCTGCATATTGGGTACGCCGCCGCTGGTATTGCTGGTGATCCAAAAACCTGCCGGGGGCAAATGGATGGCAAGGTAGAATATTACAAAAGCATATAGTATAAGACCCACAGCTGTAAAAGAAATACGCCGCACAGCTTTGGGGCCATAATATTCATTTACGATATCCGTCATTACAAATTCAAGCGGCCACAACAACACGCCGCAGGTAAGCGTAAAGTTTAAACCCGTTTGACCAAACATGCGGAAGTTGGCAGGCGCAATACCCAGCAGGCTCTCCAGCGAAAAAAGTTTACCGCCTATGCATTCCGCAATAAGCGCATTGGCAACAAAGAAAGCAGTAAAAAAAATAAACAGTTTGGTGGGTTTGTCTTTAAGTATGCTGTGTATCATTTTATAAAAATATACAATTGGGCCATGAGGAATATGAAATTGACAATGATTAACCAGCGGGGCACTTTACCGGACAATTTCTTTTGCAGCCAGTAAACCGCTGTGCATCCATTCACTAAAAAATTGACAAGATTGGCTGTTATTAAACCGGTTATTAATACAGTTGACTGCAAATCACTTTTAGGCGGCAGTATGGTATAATATTTCATACACCAGGTAGCCAACCAGCATATATTGGCAATGAAAGCAAGTCTGTGCCAGAATGAAAGTTTATTCATATTCTTTGTAAGCAATAAAAATAATGGTTGATGCCCGCAACATAAAAAAACGGTTCACTTAAAAGTACCGCAATAATTGCATTTCAGAAAATGGTATACGAAAATGCTTGTTTAAAATCCTGCATATACCTTCTGTCAAATTTCTTTTGCTACAAACACCGTTTAACCAAAAATTGTATCTTACTGCCTACCGTCTTAAAAAAATAAAAACCGCTCCAATCAGGGTTAATACAATGACCAGTTTCCGGAAATTATCGTCCCTGATTTTAGCTACTATTTTGAGGCCGGCCCAGAAGCCAGCAATTAATGCCGGTAACAATACAAGGTCTGTGCTAAGGGTGCTTGTATTTATATTCTTCCAGTACAAGACCTGGAAAGGAAGTTTGAAAAAATTCATGGCCAGGAAAACCCATGCTGCGGTTCCAATAAAATTATTCTTGGGTGTCTGCATGGCCAGGAAATAAATATTGGAGAATGCGCCCGCCAGGTTACCCAGCATGGTAGTAAAGCCAGCAACCAGGCCCATACCCGCCGTAAATAATTTGTTGCCGGGTACGATGATGGTCTTACGCAATTCCATCACCACCATTATTACAACCGTAAGCATAATGATGATGGCCATTATTTTTCTGAAAACTGCTTCGTCTAAATCCCTGCCGGTAAACACACCTATCAAAATGCCAATTACCATCCATGGCACCAACCTCCAGAAAAGTGGCCATTGTGCATGCCGGTGATAGTAAACAACAGCCATGATATCTGCACAACAGAGCAGCGGAAGTACAATGCCGGTTGAAGCTTTGCCGCCGAATACTATGGCCATCAACGTCACATTCAGCATGTCAATGCCTTTGAGGCCGGCTTTTGAAAGTCCTATGATAAATGCAGCCAGCGCAATCAGCAGCCAGTTGCTGACTGAATAGGCAGCAAAAATTTGGGTTAATACAGGAATATCCATTAGTTCAAATATAACGCTTGCCAGCAATCGTTTTTCAACGTACTGCCGGGCAATATTTTTTATACATACCAGTAACTGCCATCAGCCAGTGACAACTGCACGGTTTCTCCCGGCACAAAAACATGCTGTGTTGTTTTTATTTTTATGGATTGCCTGCCTGTTGCGGCTTCAATGGTATAATAACTGCCCATGAACTGTATGGCATGGATGATGGCGTTAATGGATTTACCACCTGCATTCAACAGCATTTGTTCGGGCCGCAGGAGTAATTTTTTTTCCGTGGCCAATACGTTCTCCGGCCCGCACAGCAGTGCCGCATCTTCAGCATCTACCAGGTTGTATTCCCCAAAAAGCCCTGCACAATATTCATTAACGGGCTGCCTGTACACCTGTTCCGGCGTGCCCTGCTGAATCAGCCGGCCGTCTTTTATAACAAGTATGGTATTGGCCCAGGGCAGCATATCCGGTGCATCGTGCGATACCATAATACAGCTGATGCCCAGTTTTGTATTGATATCTTCTAAAACTGATTTTATAACTCCTTTGTGTACTGCATCCAGGTTAGAAAAAGGCTCGTCCAGTATTAACAGCCGTGGCGAACCAATCAACAGTCTTGCCAGGGCAATGCGTTGTTTCTCCCCGCCGGATAACTGGTGAGTCCGGCGGTTTAGCAAATGACCAATCCTGCAAACCTTGTATAAATTGTCCGCCGCTTCCTGGTTAAGCTCATTGGCGTAAGAAAGTATTTCATGCACCCAGTAATTATTGCGTAGTTCAAAATGCTGGCTCAGGTAAGCAATGCCATCATGGCCGGGAATCAACTGATCATTGGGGCCACGCACTTTCTTCTGTTCGAATAGTATGAGACCTTCATCCGGCTGCACAAGACCTGCAATCATTTTAAGCAGGGTTGTTTTACCGGATCCTGTTTCCCCTGCAATGGCTATTTTCTGGAATGGCTGTTGCGTAAAACTAATATCCTGTACGGTAAAAATTTCTTTTTCCTTTTTGGAAACCCCCGATACCGTTAGTAGATCCATGCCCCGAAAATAAAACATCCGGGGTATATAGCAATCGTAAAACTGCCGTATACTCATCACCCTTCAAAGCCTTTGTTCATTTAAATTAAAGAAAAAAAATCATTGCAGTGATGAGCTACAATAACTTTTTCATTTTAAACGTCAGCATAAAAGTTAGTAGTAATACCAGTACAATCGAATGAATGGAAAAGATGCTATACTGTACAGCAGAAAATAAAGTGTGGTAACGGCTGGTGAACATGGAAAACACAGAAAAGATTATTCCTGTTATTTCCAAGGCTATCAGAAACATTTCCCTTGGCCCCATAAGTTTTTGTGGCAACCGCATTGTCTTTAAGCACCAGGCAGTTACCAATAGCAGTCCGGAAACGGCATTCAACACAGCAAGAAATAAGAATAACCGGTGCACGGCCCAACCTGTGATCACAACAGCTGCATACAGGACAATAAAAGCATATAAAATTATCTTTACCTGCCGGTCAGTCAGTTTGCCCATTAAATTAAAACGTGGTTATTTACACTGGCCATAAATAACCCTGCTGATGGAGATGGAGCAAGCTCATACACGGCAAAAAATTACAGGGCTTGTAATGCGCATTCTTTATACACGCCGGTCTCGGGCACATGCAGGGCAGTTAGTTGCTCAAGCAATGTTACCAGGTTTTTATTTTTCACAAAAAATTCAAGAACATACGCGTACTGGCAATTTTCATAATATGCCTGGTAAATATTAAGTTTGCCGTGGTGGGGCAATTGCCTGTACACATCAAGCGCAGCGGTTGGATCAGTAAGAAAAGCAAACACTTTGCTTTCATCCGGATGGGCGTCATTGATTCTTTCTGCCTGCACAATAGAATAACCACCGGCTTGTTTTGCCTTTATTTCTACTTCCGGTGTGCGGGACGATTTCCTGGCTCTCGTAAAAACAAACTGCAGTTCGCCTTCTGCACAACGGTGTTGCGCGATATACTTGAAACTTCCGTTTTTCTCTGATCGTTGAAGGGTCACATCTACATCACTATTAACCGACCGGTTGTATTGTTCCCATTGCGCAATAAACTGTTCTGTGTTAAGTGTAGTTTCAAAGCAAACAAACTGCACTATCTTGTCTTCGCCCATTGCTGTAAGGTAGGCTTAATAATCGGCTTTGGCGTTTTTTATATCTCCTGCAGGGGTGATTAAATGCCTGTCAGACAATGTAGTTCGTCCCTTGATTTTTAGGAGGTTAATGCTGCATTAACAACTAATGCACAATCAATAAAAGCGGCATTCCGGCACCTGAAATGACGATAAAAAACCGTATCTTTACAGGGTTCTGCAAAATGCAACACTTTCGCTGATAGCCACCTGCACCAGGTGCTGATTTCATTTTATATTATTTTTTAACAAAACTGTTATACACTATGTCCGAAACATGGAACAAAAAAGAAAGAGAAAAGAAAAAACAACAAAACAAAAAAGAAAAAGCTGAAAGAAAACAAGAGCGCCAGGAAAAGGCCAAAGATGGTAATAACCTGGAAAGTATGATGGCATATCTTGATGAAAATGGCAACCTTTCCTCAAAACCGCCGGATCCACGAAAGAAGATTATCATTAATGCCGAAGACATAGAAATAGGTGTGCCGAAACATGAGCCAATGAACCCGGAAGACCTGATACGGAAAGGCATTGTTACTTTTTTCAATGATTCAAAAGGGTATGGTTTTATTAAGGACCTGGAAACCCAGGAAAGTATATTTGTGCACATCAATGCACTTACTGAAGCTATTAAAGAAAACAACAAAGTGAGTTTTGAAGTTGAAATGGGACCAAAAGGTGCCAACGCTGTAAATGTGAAACTGGTTAAATAGCGCAGCTTTTACTAACGCTTAAAAAGCTTCTAGGAGTTTTTTTACTACGGCATCCACGCTTTTCCCTTCAATCCACCGAAGAACCATGACCAGTTGGTGATCAGGATCAGTATAAATTAAATTAGTACCGTTGCCCACATGCATAAAAGCAGATACCGGGGCAGATGGCAACAATTTTTTATCCGTATTTAGATACCAGTTCATATAACCATAATCCTTTTTAACGGCGGTGGGCGTTAAAGACTGCTGCACCCATTTTTCACTGAGCAGCCGTTTTCCGTTCCACATGCCCCTGTGCAGGGTAAGCAAGCCAAAACGGGCCATGTCATATGCATTAATAAACATACCGCCGCCCCAGTGCCCGCCACCGCTTACGCTTTGCACAGCCTGTCCGTCCAGTACAATCCAGGCATTCCGGTAACCAGTCCATCTCCAGGTATTGGAAGCGCCAATGGGATCCATAATAGTTTGTTTCAATACCTGTGGTAATGGTTTACGCCAAACGCTGGTAGCAGCAAGTACCAGCGCATTCACCCGTACGTCGTTGTATTCATAGAAGCTTCCCGCAGGGCGCCGTGCCCTGCTTGTCCAGCTGGCGGCATTGCTGTCCGGCCTGTCGGCCCATTCCGGCTTGCCCCATAGTGTGCCTTCCCAATCACTGGTCTGGCGCAGCATATCATTCCATGTGATGCTGCGGTTATGCGGAGTAGCAAACAGATCCAGCAGTTGCGGCTGACCGATAAGATCAGCGGCGCGGTTCACGGGTTGTCCGTACAGTTCAACAGGTGGCACATAGGCAACCACCATATCAGCCACGTTTTTAATCAGGCCACTGTCAACTGCCACCCCTATTACTGTGCTCAAAAAACTCTTGGTAACGCTGTGGGTCATATCGCACCGCAAAGGCTCGCCCCAGCTTGCAACAATATACCCTTTGTATACAATGATGCCAGTAGGTTGCCCCCGTTCCGAAAAAGGGCCGATCCCCTCACCAAAGGGTTCTTTGCCGAAGCTGCGGTAATGATTAACCTCCATGTTACGCGGCGCATTTGTTTCGCCTGCGATAGCGGCCGAAACAGCAGCATCGATTGCAGCTTGTTTTAATCCAAGTTCTACAGGCGATTTTGTTTGCCATTCATTAGCGGGCGGATAATAATCTGCAGGCCGCGCTATTTTTACTTTTTGGGCAAACGATACGATGCTTAACAAAAGGAGCTGGTAAAGAAAAAATGATTTCATAAATTATCGCTGCTATTTAATTTTATTTTTTGCCTGCGGTCTTCTATTTTACAGCGCAGGGCCGGGCTATCTGCCCTGACCTGGATTTCGCATATGCTTATTGCATATTTTTTACGCTACACTTTCAAACCGACTGGCAGCGGCTTTTGCAGCTGTCTTCACCAGCACGGTATTCAGTGTTGCCCTGGAAAGATACCTGCATTTTACAATTACACTGTGCATCTTTTGCGTGCTGGCAATATCATTCAAAGGATTGGCATCTAATCTTACATCCGCTTTTACTGCCGCTTTTATGGCGGCCAGGCAGACTTCCGGCTTGATGGATTTATCAGTTATTTTTATGAAATCAACTTTTAGCCGCTGCAGTGAATCCATTGCCTGCTGCAGTGCGTCCATTGCCTGCTGCATTTCTCCCACCGTACCTACTTCCAGGTCACCGAGCCCTGATGGAATTAGTGCCTTTCAATTTTGACCCCGAAGTAAAACTGGCAGGCTCTAATAATGTTCCGGAAGCGATGACCGCACGCCATTGCAGTACCTGCATGCTGATATCAGGAGCCGCATCCTTTACCGCAGTAATACCGTTGGCTATGAACAGCGGCAGCAGGGCTTTGTTTTTAGCTACCAGTGAACCGCCGCCACCAAAATGCATGTGCATATACCGCAAGCCGGGTATCAAATATCTGTTGGAAGCATCTGCTACAAGTATGGCGCTATGGTATTTTTTCCGGTGTGGAACTATTGCGTTGATAAGATTTCCCTTGATAAGAATATCATGATTTTTTAGTACGGTTCCATTGCTTACATTAATTATTAGCGGGTTGCTGATAACAAGATCAATATTTTGCTGGCTGCAGGCAGTGTCCCGTAGCGTTATATAAAATATCACCAGTCCTGGTTGCATTGCCCGCGGTTTCTTTTAAAGATACCAGAAAAAAAAGAGCATGAAAAAATTTCATGCTCTTGCTATTTTCAACAACCGGTATATTGGAACAAGTTGTGTGGGTTGTTATTTTGTGATTACCGCGCCATTGACCGTTGCGAAAAATTACGGGCAGGCCTGTTATTGCTATTGCCTGTAGTTGGTCTTCTGCGCTGGCTGAATGCAGAAGAATGGTGCTGCCTTTCCGGCTGCTCCGGCATGGCCACCGGGGTAAAAGACTGCGCCGTGGCAACTGGTATTTTTTTCCTGATCAACTTTTCAATATCATTCAGGTATACCCTTTCGCTGCGGTCGCAAAAAGAAATAGCGATTCCGCTTGCGCCGGCGCGGCCTGTTCTGCCTATGCGGTGGACATAGGTTTCCGGCACATTGGGTAATTCATAATTTATTACATGGGCCAGTTCATCAATATCAATTCCACGGGCAGCAATATCAGTAGCTACCAGTACACGGGTGCGCTTGGCTTTAAAATTTGCCAGGGCAGCCTGTCTTGCATTTTGTGATTTGTTGCCATGGATGGCTTCAGTTTTAACGCCTGCATTGTTAAGCACACGCGCCAGTTTATCTGCAGCATGTTTCATTTGCGTAAAAATGAGCACCGTTTCAATGGCTTCATCCTTTAATAAATGAATGAGCAGGGATTGTTTATTTTGCTTGTCTACAAAATAAATAGCCTGCTCTATAAGATCAACTGTAGATGCCGGCGGCGTTACTTCCACTTTTGCGGGGTTATTGAGCAACACATTGGCCAGCTGCTGAATTTCTGGTGGCATAGTAGCAGAGAAAAACAAGGTCTGGCGTTTAGCGGGCAGTTTGGCAATAATGCGTTTTACATCATGCACAAAACCCATATCCAGCATACGGTCGGCCTCATCTAAAATGAAATACTGAATATCCCGCAGGCTGATAAAGCCTTGTTGCATCAGATCCAGTAAACGCCCGGGTGTAGCTACTAAAATATCCACGCCCCTGCGTATGGTCTGCACCTGGCTGTGCTGTGAAACACCGCCAAATATAACCAGGTGGCGCAATTGTAAAAAGTGGCCATAAGCCTGTATGCTCTCGCCAATCTGGATGGCCAGTTCGCGTGTGGGCGTTAATATCAGGGCTGTGATTTTGTGCTGCGGATGGTTTGATGCTTCCTGTTGCTGGTGCATCAGTTGCAGGATAGGAATGGTAAAGGCGGCAGTTTTGCCAGTGCCTGTTTGGGCACAACCCAACAGATCTCTTTTTTCTAAGATAATAGGGATGGATTTTTCCTGTATGGGTGTAGGATTGGTATATCCTTCTTTTTCCAGGGCCTGCAAAACAGGCTCTATGAGCTGTAATTGGTTAAATAACACTGTATAAATTGTTTTTGTAAAAAATGTGATAAGGCTATCAAAAAAAGTTCTGATACTTATCTGCCTTAGGTTTAGCGGTTGCTGATTTGGAGAAGAGTGAACTACATCACAAACGGAGAAAGCACTAACGTTAAGAGGTGTAAAACTACAATAAAAAAATGGTATAACTCAATAAATCTTATATAACGTTGTTAAATACCTGCAATAGCGTTTCGGGATCGGTTAAAATGCCCGAAAACACTCATCATAAGCAATAAGACAAGCAGCTATACACGGTAACGGAAAAGAGAAACATTGTTATTAACAGCTGCTGGCATCCTGCTTTCGTTTTTGATTTCTTCCAGCTTTTTTTGAATGGCGGTGGCCGCCTGGCGGTAATTTGCTTTTTTTTTGCTTTTGGGAAGCGTATTTAAAACCACAAGATTTACTGTTGATTTCATGATATCGGGGATTTTAGGGGAATAATTATACAACCTCCCTTTCTGTAACGAAGAAAATGGGAAAATAGTACTGGAACCGCTTTTTTATAACAACACCGCATTGAAACATGTATTCCCCTATGCGAAAACCAGCAGCCCTACCCCTAGTTTTTATACAGATTATTTGCAATGACAATGCGGGGATGATCATTTATTTCACCAGCCCATTTATACAATAATTTACTGTTGATGGGTTCGTAGATATCTCTTTTACCGGGGTCCGTAGGCAGCTCTTTCAGAGGTACCAGCAGTAAACAATGCGGGTCTGTATAATCATAGTGATTATCTGCGGTCAACCCTATTACATGCACAAATTTGTATCCCCTGCTTTGTAAATTGTCCAGTGCTTTTGCATTAAATTCAATGGTGCCAGACCTGCCCTCCGATATACCTTTTCGCATGATAACACTTTTAACCCATTGCAATAACCATAACTATTCAATTAAGTTTAATAATGAAGGAAATTTATCAGTTGCTGAATATAGCAGCTGTATACCTGTTCACTGAGATTTTCCCGAAAAACGCCAAACAGGTATTGGATTAATGGCTACATTTAGTCAACCGTAGAGATTATCCCTTAAACAAGATCAATGGCATTTTCGATAATTAGGCGCCTTCTTCCTGCAAAAATGCACCTGCCTGCACTGCTGTTTTTATTTTGCAGCACAATGGCCGCTGCCCAAAAGTCAAAGGCTGATAGTCTGAACAAACTGCTGGTAACAGAAAAAAAAGACAGTAACCGGGTGCGTCTTATGTGGCAAATGGCTGATTGCATAAGTATTTACAATCCTGACAGCGCCTTACGCCTGTCCCAAAAAACAGTTTACCTGGCAAAAGAAATCAACTATGCGGCGGGCCAGTCAAAAGCACTGGGCGCTATGGCAAATGCTTTTTTCAGAATAGGCAATTACCCGCGTGCACTGGAATTGTATTTTCAAAAACTGCAGCTGGAAGAACAAAGAAATAAACCAAGGGACCTGGCAAGTGTTTTAATGAATATCGGTGTAGTGTACACGATGCAGGAAGAATATAATAACTCGCTTGAATATTATTACAAAGCCGACACGGTTATTCAGCAGCACCGGGTAGCGGACATGCGCTATTATATTCTTTTAAACCTGGGTGATGTCTACAACCGCCTGAATAATTCCGACTCTTCCTACCGGTATTTCAACAAATCGCTGGAACTGGCAAGCGCCCTGAACGATACAGACCTGGTTGCGACCGCCAGAACCGGCCTGGGGCACAGTTATCTCAAAATGCATAATTACAACGAGTCGTTTATCAATTACCAGGCTGCTATTGCCGGACTGGAGGCAGTTAATGACGATGAAATACTTTGTGAAGCCACATTGGGCATGGCGGGTCTGTACCAGCAACTAAATAAAAATGATTCAGCCATCTGGTATGCAACCCTTTCCCAGTCCATTGCAAAAAAAGACGGTTTTCTTTCCCATGAACTGGAAGCCACCGACTTTCTTACCAATCACTACAAAAAAACTAAAAACATAGACAGCGCATTTGTGTACGTAAGTCATCTCCAGGAGTTGAACGATTCCATTAACAGCAAAAGCCGTATCCGAGAATCGCAGATATTGTCTACCAATGAGCAGTTAAGGCAGCTGGAAATTGAGGAGAATAAAAAAATGGCCGCCAAAGAACGTTTTCAACAGTTACAACTGCTGTTTATTGGCATATTTATACCTGGTTTTTTTCTCTTTACCTTATTGCTGAGCCGGATAAAAATACATATCCGCATTATTAAAATACTGGGTATACTTTCCCTGCTTATTTTCTTTGAATACCTTACTCTTTTACTGCACCCCTATGTGCTGGAAATCACTCACCATACACCAGTATATGAAATATTTATTTTTGTGGCCATTGCTGCTTTGCTGATACCAGCTCATCATCGCCTTGAACACTGGCTGATAGAAAAATTAACGCGCAATAAAACTGGTCAGCCTGATGCCGGCATCAGGCTCAACACCAAAAAAATAAAAATAAAACGATCTTCTGCCTAAACCACAGTAACGGTACGTAAAAAAGCTGCAGCTTCACGAACCAGATGATAGACAAATGATCCGGGCAGCTGCAGCTTAAAAAATGACAGGCAATTTAGTTGGTAACTTTAACGGGCTTTGTATCAGCCGTGTCCATCTTCATGCCAATGGTATCTATTTTCACCGTATCCACTTTCATGGTATCAGGCATGGGCGCCATCCTGGAAGCAGTATCAGCCATGGGATCTTTAGATGTTTCGGCACTGTTGTTACAGCTGAGCAAAACAAAGCCGCCGAGCAGCAGTGACAAGACAATTGAGAAAACTGGTTTTGGTTGTTTGGTCGTCATATTTTAGAAGTTTAAACTTTAAGATACATTAAGTAATATAATTGAAAAAAAAAATGTTGGCCCGTATGGATATCGGGCCCTGTAACAATTATTTATAGCAGTAAAATAGCAATAACCCCAAAAACCTGTTTATGAAAGCAACTCATCTTTTTTGTTGTTTGCTGGCGCTCTGCTTCAGCAATGCTGCCTGGTGCCAGTCTGTATATCGTTTTCAGTATAATTTCCACCAGCCATCCGACAGTATCAGCTACAATGCATTTTTTATACGATATGACGATGGAAGCGGCCTGCTGCGCGTGCGTTATAAGCTGCCAGCCAGCGGGGAAGATGTATTGGTGGAAACGGATGTAGAAGAAAACTATCTGAATGACCCAATACCGGCAAAAAACGATACCGGCCCCCTTTTTTTAAAAACGGTCAACCCAAGGTTTATTATTGGCAATAATAACATCAGGTTTAACCCGCCATTTTTTCAATTCAGGTACAATGCGCGCAGCAAGTTTTATGAACCCGCAGCGGTTACTGCAGTGGCTACTAAAGAGGCTATGAATCCACGTACGTCTTTTACTGCTGCACTGGTTGAAAAAAGCGGCCTGAACAAAGCATTTGTATCGGCCTTCTTCAGCGAAGACGAAGATTTCTACATAAACCTTTTAAAACCCGCTACGAAAGGGTTAAGCCAGGCTGAGAAAAATACAAAACTTTTTTTGCTGCTGGTAGCAGATACGCTTGATAAAGAGATTGGCCCAGCCTGTAATATAGATGTTGTACGTACCATAGAAACGTTCAAAGGGTTGACAGATTATCTCGGCATCAAATTTTTGCCGCAAACAATTACCGGTGCTAACTACAGCAAAAAAAATGTTGAGCTGGCCATCAGTGCCCTGAAGCCCGCTGCCACTGATATCATTGTCTTTTATTATTCCGGGCATGGCTTTAGAAAACAGGAAGAAAACCGGCGCTTCCCCAATATTAAATTGAAGACCAACCATACCAGCAAGCAGGATGTTTATATGAACTCGCTGAATATTGAGGACGTTTTTGCGAGCATCATAAAAAAGCCGTCGCGGTTTAACCTGGTAATGAGCGATTGCTGCAACAATGATATTGAAACCACCAATGCTACCGGAAGCAAGCCGGGCCAGACAAAAGCCTCCGGCATAGACTGGAATGAAACCAACTGCAGAAGCCTTTTTTTAAACCCTGCACGTATGTCTGTACTGACCACGGCAGCAGAAAATGGGCAGCGGGCCACCAGTAAAAATGATTTTGGCAGCTTCTTTTCTTTTTTTCTCACCAGCTCCATAAAAAATTATGGCAGCAGCCTGAAAAGCAATGTAAGCTGGGATCTCTTATTGCAGGATACTAAAACACAAACTATCTTTAAAGCAAAGCATACATACTGCGATAAACCTTATATACCGGAGAATATCTGCAATCAATACCCTGCCTATAAGATTGTATTTGGAAACGGAAAATAAAATGAAGTTATTATCACCGGTGAATGCACTGGGTGTTGCCTGCCTCCCCGAACCAACGCTAACACGATATCTCTTTACGCATCGGTATTAACATATTGCCGCGGCGGAAACCGCTTTTGCAGAGCTATCCATTTTGCCTGTTTTCGGTATTTGTCCCAGGTCTTATCAAATTGCAGTACCCACCCATAATTAAAGCCTTTGGCCATGGCCATTTCAAGCCATCTCCACGCTTCTGCAGTATTGCCCGTTTTTGCATATATGCCGGCAATGCTATACATGGTGCCTGCATCTCCCGGATTAGCGAGTAGAAAATTTTTATAAAAACCCAGCGCCTGCTTTGGCTGACCAGACAGTAACAGCAGCCTGCCATTCAAATCCGCAATCGCCGGGATAGTATATGGATGAACCTGCTTTGCATCTTTCAGTAAAACAAGCGCTTCGGTAAAACGGCTTTCATGAATATAATACTTTGCCATCAGCAGCTGCTTGTCAAAGTTTATTTCATGGCGGCGATATAAAGAATCCAGCTGATCCATAGCATTACTGAACTGAAAACTAAGATCATAAATATCTACCAGCTTCAACCTGGTATTGGCATTGTCTGGTTTAAAATCAATAGATTTTTTATAAAAAGGTGCCGCCTTTGCTGCCAGCCCCTGCCATACATATAAATCGCCTGTTTTATAATTAATATCTGCAATTGCTTCTTCATCCTGCAACAGGGAATCTGCTTTTTTAAAATTTTCAATTCCGTTGGTGAAAGGCTGAAAAATATCTTTAGCAGGCAGTATTTCATTTCTAATGCCAGGTAGCTTTATAAATAGCATAACATGGTTTACGTACGCTGTATTGTTTATGAATTGCTCGGCATGGGTATCGGGTTCAACTATTTTTACATCGTACGGAAAAGCGTCCGGGTTTGCAGCTGCAATACCATAAAGGAATAAGCCGGCTTTATAAAACCAATCTCCCGAGTCAGGAAAACGTGTTGTCATTCTTTTATAGAAACTATTCAGTTCGTTTATGCCAGCCTGCTTATTCACCGATCCATAACTGCGCACTGCTTCTTCGGCGTCTTTGTATCGTCCCATTGCCTCCAGCATAGCCCATAAAAGATAATAGCCACCTAATGCTCCAGGATCTGCACTGATGATCTGACGATATTGCTGTTCAGCCTCTGCATAATGATTCCACTGCTGGTAAAGGGTACCCGCGAAATAATGATCTTCTATACCGGGATATGCATTGTGGCGGAATTCCTGGCCAATGCAATCGCGTGAGTTTGTATTCTTCATTTTCAGACTACGGTCATGGACATAGGCATTTAAAGCGGTGGTATCCAGAAAATAGCTGATGGCCAATTTGAAAATGATATCGGCTTCTTGCCAGCGTTTTTGCCGGTACAGCAAAATACCAAGGTAATGAAAGGCCAGCGGGTTGCTTTTGTCCAGCCCAATCACTTGCTTAAACTTTTGTTCGGCAGCCAGGTCATTGCCGGCTTTGAAAGCAGCCATTCCCAGTACAAACTGGCCCATTACATCATTTTTGTCAATATCTGCACTGTCCCAATTACAGGCCCAGATGGTTTCGAACTCAGGGGAAGCAACAATATTAAGCGCCAACGGTATTTTATCTGGCACGTGAAAACCTTTTTTTCGCTTGTCCGCTTCATAAAAAAAAGAATCTGCCAGGGCATACTGTGTGCTGTGCATGTATACAAAACCCAGCCGCTCAAAAGGCAGGTAATGCCTTGAGTTAAGCTCAATGCTTTTTCGGAATAATTCTTCTGCAGACAGCAGCGCCCCCTGCTTTTCCTTCAACACCGCTTTGTTAATATAAGCACCCTGGAATTCCGGCTGCAAACTGATGGCGGTCTGCACTGCCTGGGCCGATTGCGGATAGGTTTTAGTTTTTAACGTGTACAGGCCAGCCAGGTTGGTCCAGGGAACAACCCATTGCGGAGCAATCTGTGTAGCACGGATAAAAGATTTTTCCGCAGCGGCAGGTTGATTTTTCAGTAATGCCAGTGTACCCAATTCATTATGTATATACGCCGCATTCTCTTCCAGCTGAAACGCTTTTGTTTGTTCCGCCAATGCCGTATCAATCAATGCAGCCGGATTATCAACAGTGGGTATTTTTAGCCGTGCGGCAACACCGGTAAAATAATGCAGTTTTATCTGCAGCAGCTGGTACAAATAATTATCGGGCGATGTCAATCGTAATGCTACTGCAAACATGGGCGGATACACATCATACCCATTACTCCTGCTGTTGTAATACCGTCTTCTTTCCAGTTCCGCAGCATCCCCTTCCAAAAAACGATTGATAATTTCCTGGCCCCGGTCGCTCAGCACTACTGCCAGTTTATTATTAAACCGGTTCAGCGCGTCTTTGTTTTGCCGGAGCGTTTGCTCAAGCTGGCTGATGCGCTGCAGCTCACGCGCCATCTGCGTGCTGTCTGTATTGCCCAGCAAAAAACGCTTGCGGGCGCTGTCTGCCAGCATTTGTAAGGCAGTGAATGCAATATTTTCTTTTGCAGCTTTATTCAAAGCCTTGAAGTCAATTAATTCTTCCGGTGCCTGCTGCAGCAGCAGGTTAAAGAACCATGTTTGTGGTTGCACAGGCAATGGTGTAAGTGACCCGCCCACCATAGGTTCCATACCCTGGCCCAGCACAAGCGGGTCAGATTTCTTTTTCAGCGCCGTCAACGAAGAATCATCCACGGCTGCCAGCTTGAAAACACTGTTGCCTTTTATAACAGGATTTTGCTTCATCGCTTTTTGAACAAGCAATGCGTCTGCAGTTAAAGCAGTATCCAGGTAAGTTTTTATTTCGTTTACACTTACTATTTTATCCTGGTTGGCATCTGCCATTCCTTCCAGCCCATTCACCAGGTAATAGGAAAATACGCCCCTTCCCCCACCCCAGCCTTCATCTTCTGCAGATAACTGATCTGGTGCACAGGAAGTAATACGGATTTCTTTGTTTTGTACAATGCGCAGCTGATCGCCCACCAGGTACATGCCCCTGTAATCACTACCAGCCAGTTTACCGGAGTGGCAGGCATCTGTTATCAGCACCACTTTTGCATTTACTTTTATAGATAATGTATTGGCGATATTATTGAGGTCTTCAATGCGTACAGCGTTGTTGATGTAATTGGTGCGGGGTGTATTATAAGAAAGCAAAAAGCCGAGCTTGTAAATGGTATTGGTCTCCATATCGCCGTGGCCGGAGAAATAAAAATACACCAGGTCGTCTTTCTTACAGGTAGTCAGCAGCCAGTCAAGCGCCTCATAGATAGCCGCATAGGTAGCATTCTCATTGATGAGTAAGCGGATATTGTCGTCCGGCACTTCCCCACCCGATTTTGATTTAAGGTAATCAGCAAAGAAAAGTGCGTCTTTGTGCGCATATGCCAACTGGGGCATACCGCTGCTTTCATAGGTAGAAATGCCCACTACTACAGCATAGGTATGAATGCCCGCGCCGGGTTGTGTAATAATGGTATCATTATTTTTCGCCTGTGCAAAAAGCCAGGTGCCAGGCAGGTAAATAACAAAAAAAAGCAGCAGGCTTTTCATTGCAGGTTGCGGGGGTTAATTGTATTTTAAAGATAAGGGTTATTAGCATGAAAGTGTTGCTGCTATCCGGGCAACTACAGCAGTTACCCGTACTATCAAAACGTGGCAACGGTTACCAGACCTCTCTGTGCTGCACTTTTCACTGCAAACCAATTGATGCAAATCAAATTAATCCTGCATATAGGGAAATTACCCGTAAGGATTATTAATAAGATTAAGGAACCGAAACACCGGACTATAAGGGAGCACAGGGAAATGTAATGAATATTCTCTGGTATACTTTAGCTATTTGCTTATTGACTACCGGGTATTCAACCCATATTGCTGTAAGCCGCCCTGCAATCCCGGGGCGGTTTATTTTGCATATATTTTATACCGCCAGTAACACCGCAACATAATGGCAAACTGCTGCAGCCAGTACAAAAAAGTGCCACACTGCATGGTGCCAGCTGTATTTTTGCCATACATAAAAAATGATACCTATGCTGTACAGACCGCCACCAATTACAATGAAGATCAGCACATCAGTTGGCAGGGCATCAAAAAAACGGCGGCCGCCCGCTACCAGCATCCAGCCCATCAGTATGTAAATAATTATGGAAAGCACTTCAAAACGCCCGGTAAAAAATATTTTAAAAAAAATACCCAGCAGTGTCAGTCCCCATAAAACAGCGAGCAGCGTAATACCAAATGCATTATTCAGATAGATTAACAGGAAGGGCGTGTACGTGCCGGCGATTAAAAAGTAAATGCTGATATGATCAAATATCTCCAGCACCCGCTTTACCTGTGGTTGCTGAAAACCATGATAGAGGGTAGAGAAACTAAACAGCATCAAAAAACAAAATCCATAGATACTGGCCCCTACTATACCGGGCACATTGGCGTTCTTTGCAGCCAGTGCAGTGAGTATAGGAATACTGATAATACCAAACAGGATACCAAAAGCATGAATAATGCTGTGTACCAGTTCCTGCTTAAGCGTAAAGGCTGTGTCTTTTGAATTGGTATTGGGCATAGTACCGCAGCGTTTTACATTGCTGTTGCAAAGGTAAGCAGTTCTTATCCCTGCAAAGGATAAGCATCCTGGCAAAAAGAGAAATCGAGCCTGCATATTTTTTTATTATTCCCATCCATGCTATTTTCACGCTATGCCGGTAACAGATCCGTATATAAAAAAATTACTGCAGTGTATAGACCTTGAAGAGAAAGAACAGGTAAAAAGATTTAGTCTTGATCAGCAGCATACGCTTAAATCATTAAAGGCAGAAGGACTGGCGCTGCATCCCATTGCGGTTACCCGCAAAAATTTTGGCTATGCAGATTACCCGGAAATCAGTTTCCGGGTCAATTTTCCGGCGGAGACCAACTTGTTCAGGGATGGCGCCGCCATAGAATGTTTTTTCTCTGGCGAAGAGCCGTTAAAAGGAGTGCTGATCAATATGGATGGCAAAGCTGGTGAGTTCCGGCTGTTTGCGCCAGATTTCCCCGACTGGATAGAAGAGAACGGCGTGGGCATAAAACTGGCACCCGATCAGCGCACCACCAGTATCATGAAAAAGGTACTGAATGAGCTGGAAGGCAACCAGCCACTGTATCATTTATTTGAGCACCTGCACAGCACTCTACCCGCAGTGCCTGTTGCTGCAGCGGATAAAGGAGCACTTCATTTCAGTAATAAAAAATTGAACGACAGCCAGCAAAAAGCCATTACGGCGATTACGCAAAACAAGGAAATTATCATCGTGCATGGCCCGCCCGGCACCGGCAAAACCACTACGCTGACAGAAGCCATTGTACAGCTGATAAAAGCCGGTGAAAAAGTACTTGTATCAGCCCCCAGTAATACCGCCGTTGACAATATTGCCAAAGGCCTGATCAAAAATGGTGTAAACCTCTTACGCGTGGGCAATACCAGCAAAGTAGATGAAACACTTTTTTTGCATACGCCGGAAGGCAGGCTCTCTAACAGTAAACAGTTAAAAGAAATCAAGCAGCTAAAAATAAGGGCCGAGGAATTCAGAAAGATGGCGCTGAAATATAAAAAGCGTTTTGGAAAAGCAGAGCGTGAACAACGCAACCTGCTATTTAAAGAAGTGAAAAACATCCGTACAGAAATAAAAAAACTGCAAGCTTACAATGAAGAGAAATTATATACGGAAGCCAGCGTAATCGCTGGTACGCCTATTGGCTTGTACGATGCAAAAATTAACCAGCTTACATTTAATACGCTGATTATAGATGAAGCGGGACAATGTATAGAGCCGCTGGCCTGGTGTATTTTTCCGCTGGCAGAAAAATATGTACTGGCAGGTGATCATTTGCAACTACCCCCTACCGTTGTAAGCCAGGAAGCAGCCCGGCTGGGATTAAACCAATCTATACTGGAAACCGCCATTGCAACCGTGCAGCCGGTTTTCCTGCTCAATACCCAGTACCGTATGCGCAAAGCGATAGCCGGTTTCTCAGGTAATTATTTTTATAACGGATTACTGCAAACTGCCGCCCACCTTGAAAATACCGGCAGGCATATCAGCTTTATAGATACAGCAGGCTCCGGATTTAATGAAGTGCGCGGCAACGATGGCATGAGCCTTCAGAACAAAGGTGAATTACAGCTGGCACAAAAATTAATGGAAGCAGAATCACTCCAACCCGGTGATACGGCTTTTATCTCGCCGTATTCCGGGCAGGCAGGCGCAGCCAGGGATGTGCTGCCAAAGGAAATGCGCATCAGCACAATCGACAGTTTCCAGGGGCAGGAAAAAGAGATTATTATTTTATCGCTGGTGCGCAGCAATGATGACGGCGATATTGGTTTTTTAAAAGATTACCGCCGTATGAATGTGGCCATTACCCGCGCAAAAGAACAATTGTTTGTAATAGGCGACAGCGCTACCATTGGGGCCGATCCTTTTTACAATGCATTTCTTACCTACATTGAAAACCATGGCAGTTACAGAACGGTGTGGGAGTTTGAATTGTAGATTCTTTGCGCTGATAAATTTGTTTATTGATTTTTGATTACCTTAACTCTCTAAAACTAACTTTTATGAAAAAGACAATTCTACGGGCCGCCCTGTATTTTCCTGTTCTGGCACTTGCCTTTTCTTTTACAGCCAATGCCCAGGCAGTAACCCTGGAAGACCTCAAAGCACAAATGGTAAAAGACTGGGAGCGGGCAAAAACGTATACAATTGACTACCTCAACGTAATGCCTGCAGACAAATATTCTTTTAAAGCAACCGATAGTGTAAGGAGCTTTGCCCAGCAAATGCTGCACCTGGCAGGTGCTAATGTGATGCTGATGTCTAATACTACAGATCTTAAAACGCCTTTTATGCGCATGGATCTCGAAAGCAGTGCAGGTGCTCAATCAAAAGATTCTGTGATGCACTTTGTAACTGCCAGCTATGATTTCTGTATCAACGCCGTTAAAACATCTGACATAAGTAAATGGGGCGAAAAGAAGAAAATATTTGGCAGGTTTGATGAAACCAAACTGGCCATGCTTATGAAAACGTTCGAACACCAGACACATCACCGCGGGCAGACCACCATTTATATCCGCCTGGTGGGTGTAAAACCGCCTAACGAAAGATTATTCTGATAAATCACTATCGCAGGCTTAAATAGAAAAAGCCAGGTGAAAAATTAATTCACCTGGCTTTTTTATGTTATTTCGCCGGCGTGATAATAATATTGCGGTACTCTACCGGGCCATGATCACCTTGTATATAGAGCGGCCCGGGCTCCCCTTCCCTGCTGTCAAGAGCCCCACCTGTTATACCCGGGATCTCCTGGTTGCAGATAACTTTTACGCCATTTGCAATTACGGTGACCATTCTTCCTACCAACGTTATATCGTATGACTGCCATTCACCGGCCGCTTTTGCTACCATTTCGCTGGGCGATAAAAAACCGTACACTCCGCTAAAATGATGCGATGTTGGTTCCAGCCCTTTATCATCTTCCACCTGCACTTCATACCGGCCGCGCAGGTAGACGCCACTGTTGCTTTCCTTTGGATAACGGAATTCTATATGCAGTTTAAAATCTGTGAACACTTCATCAGTTACCAGGTTAGCACCCGAATGCGGACTGCGCAATATTCCATTCTCTGCCACCCACTGGTTGCTGCCCATTGCGTGCCAGCCTTTCATATCTTTTCCATTAAACAGTTGCACCGGCTTGCCCCAAACGGGTGGTTTTGTGCGGCGCAATGAAGGTGCCCGGTGGCCCACCCAGTTAAAGTTTTTGCCGTCTACTGCAATCATGGTCCCGGTTAAACTATCTCCCTGCAAGGTGGCTTCAAACACCATGTCAGTCTCACCCTTGTCCCACTGCGGTGGAATAGCAAAACTCATCTTTCCGCCACTGAAATTTACCTTTGATATGGGTCTTGCACTTCCACCAGTGCCCACATACCTGCCTACAAGTGTTTTTACACCCGAAAGTTCCACCTCAAGCCAGGAAGGAAATTCTTTACCCGCCATATTCATGCTGATATCCCATCGTCCTTCCAGCCTGGCAGAATCGGCTGTTACAGAAAGCTTATCGTTTGCCCTGGTTACGGTCACCAGCAGCATTACCAGGACTGTAGCGATTGAAATACGATTGAGGCAATTTTGTGGAGCTACTATTTTTTTCATATGTTTTATATTAGTTCTGCATTCAATTTAGGGAGAAAAAATTAAATCAAACCCGGCGAAACAGATGGCTGTATTTCCGGGCATGCGATACTATTTTTTGTAGGGGTGTACCAGCTGATGCATCCTGCTGAACAGATATAATTTTTTTATCTGTTTATAAAGCTATATTTACCAACTATCAGTTATTCTTATCTCCGAAGCGCCACAGAACCCGCACCTCCCCAACCATTTTTTATTTACCCAACCAACTTAAAAAAACAACATGAAAAAAATCATGGTGATTGCCTGTGTATCTGTGTTAACAATAGGATGCAATAACCAGGCCCCTGCAAAAGAAGGCAGCCTGCCGGCTGCCGACAGTACTGCTGAAAAAATTGAATACGCTTACCTGCCGGAAAGCCATCCTCCTGATTATTGGGATCGCGGGGATCAAAAAAATGTGGCCATAGCACTTAAAGCATTAAAGGGCTTTGAAACCGGGAATATAGAGGAAAGCCTGGAACAGTTTGCCGACAGTGTAGCCTGGAGTTTTGACGGTTTTGATGCCCGCATCTCAAAAGATTCAATGCGCACACTTTTTAAAGATGCCTGGAAAAACATGAAAAGCGTACAAATAAAAATGGATGATTATGAAGCCGTTATTTCCAGGGACAAAAAAGAAGAATTTGTAACGCTTTGGTACAAGCAAATTGTGACAGACAGGGCAGGTAAAACAGATTCCATGTCCTGCGTAAATGATTTTAAAATAGAAAAGGGAAAAATTGCTTTGTTGGATGAAACAACAAGAAAATACCCGGCGAAAAAGTAAACATCATAATAGAAAAATCCCCGCTCCAATCTACTGCAGCGGGGATTTTTTTATTTGAATAAGCTTTTACCCGCTGGTGGTTACCAGTTATTAATTTTCAACAGACTGAAGAAGCTGACTTCATCCACTTCCCTTACTGCACCGGGCGCCAGGTCGTTCAGCGCAAGGTCTTCTATAGAAACCCGGATAAGCCGCTGGCAGTTATGATGAATGGCTTTCACCATTTTTCTTATCTGGTGGTATTTACCTTCGGTAAGCGTAATCTGCAACCAGGTGAAAGGCGGGTATTCCGGCAATGAACCGGCTGATTGAAAGAGGCCAGCCGGCGCTTCTATAATAGTTGCTTCACATACTGCCGTTGTATAATAGCCGCCACCTTCTATGCGGATACGGATGCCGGTTCTTAGTTGCTGCAGTTTTTCCTCACTCACTGAATTTTTTACTTTTACCAGGTAGGTACGTTTATGGGCTGTCTCGCCCTGGAATAAAAGCCGGGTTACTTTTTTATTGGTAGTTAATATGAGCAGGCCCTCCGATTGTTTGTCAAGCCGGCCAACAGCATGTATACCTTCAGGAAAATCAAAATCGATATCGCCCAGCAGGGCAGCCTCCCCTTCGCTTACAAACTGTGAGAGCATGTTGTAAGGTTTGTTTACAATAAAATAGCGGCCACGCGGAGCATCATTTAATACCATATACAGTTGTTCAATAAGCAATTAATTTCGGTTATACAAGACAGGTATCCTGAATATTCACAAACAATATCAGGGCTGGTGCTGATAACAATAACCATTACCAATGGACGTCCTATGCTTACACCGTACACCTTTTTTTGTGTGCCCGCTGCACTGAACTGTCATATGCTGCCCCTTCGCTTTAGGAATTGATAATGCGGCATTGTATACAAGGGGTGCCTTACATATTTTACAGGGTGTAAGGCCCAGCTCTTTTGCACGTGCAATTGTGATTTCGTCAGATACATTTTTTACCATATGGCAGGATGCGAGATGGTATTTAGTTCCCGCAGGTGTTTTGTAAACCGATTGCGGATACATCACAACAGCATGCAGCAATACCAACAACAGTAACACATTCCTTTTATAACAGGCCATCCTGTGAAGATAAATCTTTTGGGTAGAGTGAGCTGGTATGCCTGTAAATGGCATGGCCATAACTGCTGAGAAAAATACCACTTTTGTGGTATTGAATTGGTAAAGGAAACACTGAACTTTACATTACTGATAAACGCAGCATTCCCGTTTCTTTTCAAATGCAGCAATGAAAGTTGCCGGAATAAATGCTGTTACCAGATTTGCAACATGCAATTTATTCCATTAGCATCAAACCCTTTATTATGACTATTACAGCAACATTACCTATTGAAACAACACCCTGAACCCAAACAGGGGCAGCAATTTTCCACTCTGTTATAAACGCTGATTAAACCATTTTGCAGCAGCACTGCGGCCATAAGGCAATGCCTTTTTAACCCTTACAAAGCTACATATGAACGTATCAGCATCAGACAGTAAATGGACATGCAAAATATTAATGGATGCAGGCAAAAAAGATCCTGAATGGCAACCAGCCGGCCAGGCTATAAAAAAATTACTGGATTACTGCGCAGCTGCCGCTCCATATGAACATGTTTTTGACATACCGGACTTTAAAGGTTACCATGGTGTACAGCTGCACGATAACAAACAAACCATTACGGCATTTAAAGGCAAAATGGAAATAACAACTGGTAACAAAACCGTACTTAAAACAGACCTGGGCCGCCAACTGGAACAAATGGTGTTACTGGACGCCCCGGAGCAATTTAAACCCATCGCGCTTAACCAGCTCACTACAGATTTTGATTAATACAACCACACTACCTTAAAATTTCGTCACCATTAAACTAAACACTATGTCTAATTTACCCGGAAGTCCTATTGCCTATCCGGCAAGCATTGAAACTGATTATGCAAATGCTGGCAACGGAATGGATGCCAACCAGCTTCCCCAACTTCCGCAGCTTCCGCAAATTCCTTTTCCGCCATTGCATTTCTGTTTGATTGATTTAAAACAGGGATGTTACAAAATTGACTACAAGCCCAAAACCGGCCCTTTTGTGCTGGGTCCCAGTTACCGCGGTACATTAAGGGTAGAAAATTCAGGCCTGGCCAAAATCATCAGCGGCGATCTTTATAAATTTCCGATCGTTCTTCTGCCAACGCCGTTTAATACGGATACTGAATTTGACGATACCGCTGATGGCGAACTGATCCCTGTTTATCCAAGGGGAAAATACTATTCTTACTTAAAAGCCACCAGGTTTATTAAACCTCCCATCAGCGCCAGCGTTTGTAAAATAACGATAGAAGCCGAAGAATGGGTATACAACCCACCGGCTGCCGGCAGTTTCAATGGCAGTTTTAATGCTGCGGCCACGCGCACCATCAAGTTTATAATAGGTAAGGGTGCCGATGCCAATACTTTTACCGGTGATGTATTTTCCGGCGCTACCAATATTGGCACTATTACACTTACCTGGGTATCTACATTTTTCAGAAGAGCAGTCGTTGAAATTGATACGTTGAAAGGAGCTGTTGCTCCTATGCCGTTAAACCCGGGTACTCCCAGTGAAGAAAGTTTTGCCACGGTGTTTAAAACAGTTGGTTGGAAAATGGACCCCGTTTACAACGATACAAACGTAGCCGTTCCGGGCGGTGTATCACCCACTGCCTGCTGGAGCGATGCAAACCTGCATGCCCTGATGCTGAGCGTTAGAAGTGCTGCAGTTACCCTTGACAATGAATGGCATTATCATATGATGGTAGTACCCGGCAGTATGGGTTGCTCAAGAGGAAAAATGTATGATCAGCTTGGCGCACACCGCGAAGCTTGTGTGAGCTATTCAAACGATGGCTACCCCACCAGTGACTCATCTAATTTTGGTGCGGCCGCCAACCAGCAACAACGCAATGTTCCCCGCGCATTTATCAGGAGTGCGGCTCATGAACTGGGGCATACCTGTAATATGCAGCACCAGGAACTGGAAGGTGGCGCCGACAATTCCATTATGACAACAACCCCCAGCGTAGCCAACGTACTGGGTTCAGCCACCACAGGCGCCCCTGGCGTATTCCCTACTAATATACACCTGGGGTTCAATGCACATTGCCGTCATCACCTCATTCATTTTCCTGATCCGGTTGTTCGTCCGGGCGCTATGAACTGGACAGCAGGTCACCCCGCACTGGGCGGTGCTTTCGCACCTTCAGCCGATGGCGGAAGAATCTTTATATCAGCCGATGCCGTAAGGTTCACCATTAAGACACAATCCGAACAGGTTAAAATTGGAGAACCCCTATTGATAGCCTGGGAAGTAGAAAACAACAGCCAGGAAGATATTCCCATGCCAAATGATATTGGCGTAAACATTGATTATACCATGATCTCCGTTACAGACCGGGATGGTAATGTAACGAACATGAACAATTTTGTACTGGAATGTGAGCATTCTTCCATTCAGAGCCTGGCACCCGGTAAAAAACTGGCTGCGGCTACCAATCTGTTCTGGAGTTCAAACGGTTTTGCTTTCAATAAACCCGGGCAGCACACCATTGATATCAGCGTGCGCTGGACATCCAACGGTATACCCTACGGCTTGCACGCCTCTAAAAAAGTTTGGGTTGATTATCCCTCCGGCGATAAAGAAAATGAGATTGCTATGAACATGATGAACGAGGAAGTGGGTATGTTTGTAGCCCTCGGAGGCAACGCTTATCATCTTAAGGGAGCAGTAAGCCGTATACAGAATGTGATGAAGATTGATCCAAAAAATGCTGTTGCAAAAGCTGTTGGTAAAATGTATTCTGCCACTGCCGCCAAAGCATATACGCCGTTTAAACTGGTGAGAGAGAAAAGGAAATAAGTTTTTATAACACAGACTGTCTCAAAAGCGTGCTTACCCGGCAGCGGAAATGATTTTTCACTTTTGAGACAGTCTTTTCTTACACCCCCCCTTATGCCCAACAATTTTCACCTGGCGCCAGATGCTAAAATAGTTGATGGACTGCTGGCCGTGCCCATGGATATACAGCAGCTGCAGGCCAGTGTTGTATTCAATGCAGCTACATCAACCGCCTCCGCTACATCAACCATCACGTTTATTACCGGCCAGCAAAATGGCTGTCCTGTATTTGATCTACGGCAGACCATTGGCTCAGCTACACTGGATGGCCTACCCATTTTGCCAGCAGATTTGGCACTGCACAATTTTGGCGGCGGTGCCAATGCAGGTATGCGGATCATTAACCGGGTGTTGCCAGCCGGCACTACGCATACTTTACAAGTGGTATATACGCTGGCGTTACCCCAATCGCCCGCGGGCGGCAGCTACCAGCCCAATATTGCATGGGCGGCAGGGCCCAGGCTTATTTTTAATTTTGGCTTTACAGACCTGGCGCCCGCCCGGTACCTGGAAGCCTGGTTTCCTGCAAACCTCATTTTTGATCAGTTCAGCATTGAGCTGGATCTTCAACTGATTAATACGGCTGTTGTACATGCCGTCATTACCAATGCAGCGGTTACAGCATTGGGCTCCAATCACTGGAAACTAAATTATCCTGCCCGCAGTACGGCCTTGTCAACCTTGCTTGAAATAAGGGCCGCAGATACAGTGCAACACCAGGGCAGCACGGTTACGCTTCCGGTAAGCGGCAATACAATAACCATTGATGCCTGGAAACTGGTTACCGGCGCGGCTGACCTTAGCACGCAGATAAATAATATCAAAACTTTTTTAACCAGCAACGAAAATAATTACGGCCCCTATTTACACGGCAACAGGTTTACTGTGTTCTTTAATATAGGTGGTATGGAATATGACGGCGGCGCCACAACAGGGACCGGTGCATTGAAGCATGAAACATTTCACAGCTGGTGGGCAAGGGGGATGAAACCTGCTTCACAGCCCGATGGCTGGTGGGATGAAGCATGGACCACTTACTTCTGCGATAATGCCGGCGCTGCTTCTACGCCGTTTGATTTTACAGCTGCACCAGTGGAACTCTGCGCGCAAAATCAATGGAGCAGGATAACTGACAGTGAGGCTTACACGCAGGGAAACCGTTTCTGGCAGGGCATGTCAGCCATGCTTGGTAATGCTAACCTGCTGCACTATATGAAAGATTTTTTCAGCCGTGCAAAAAATGAACTGGTTAAAACAAATCATATAGAAGAATATCTTTTGTGCAGATCCGGCAACGCGCAACTGGTGGACGCTTTTCACCGCTTTGTATATGGCTTTGCCAATCCGGCAGCTACACCTGATCTATGGTTGAAAGATGATGCCACGGACGCGCTGGGCAATAACGACTGGAATGGCAGGTTTTGGGACTCGCCCGATATATGGGTGAGAAATAAAGATGACGGAGGTCTTACACAGCAGTCGCCAGAATTTGGTCAGGACAATTGGTTTTATGCAAGGGTAAGAAATAAAAGCAGTTCCGTTACCGTAAAACATTTTGTTGTGGCATTCAATGTCAAGCAATTTGCGGGCACACAGTTCAGGTATCCCAATGATTTTTTTCCGGCTACCGCGGCCGCATCGGGCTTTACGCTCGCGCCCGGCGCCAGCATGATTGTAAAAGCAAAGTGGCCTAAAAAAGATGTACCGCCTGCAGGCTCCCATGCTTGTTTACTGGCATCTGTAATTACAAGAAGCGACCACCCGGTAAATAATAAATTTGTCTGGGAAAGCAATAACCTGGCACAGAAAAACCTGACTATTGTTGACCTGCGGCCCAACCAGTTTATCCTGCTTCCGTTTGTAGTGACCAACCAGGTTTTCCTGCAAAAAAGAGTATTTGATTTACAGGTCTTCAGACCACCCGGCTTTCCAGCCATTCCGGTATCTCTTTTACATCCCAATACACGCTTATTCAGTAATTTCAGGGACGCAAACACTTTTACAGTAAGCAGTACCAATGATGCCGCACATAAAAAAGATGAAGCGCTTGATTGTGGGGGTCATGTAGTAGCAGAACACCTGTCCTTCCCCGTTATAACTAATAGCAACATCCGGGAATCACCGGACCTTATTGATGGCGGGCTGCATGAGATGCAGTACGCCGATGGTGAAAATGTTTCCATCCGGTTCCCCCTAAAAAAAGGCGACCAGCTGCTCCTGCACTTAAAAGTAATGGTACCCGCAAATATACCGGCCAAACAGCAATTACGATTTGATGTAGTTCAGCGGGATACGGCAACCGGCAAAATAACCGGTGGAATTGCTTTATTGATAAATGTTATAAACTAAACAAGATGCTACCAGTAAAATTATCTTTTCTCACCCTCTGCTTTTGTATGCTCGCCTGCAGCAGCATAGCCCAGACAAATACACGCATTTATATCGTCCGCCATGCAGACAGGCAACCCATTGATGATTTAAATCCATTGGGCGTAATAAGGGCCAATGAGCTCAAAAGGGTATTGCTCAACACCAAAATTGACAGTATTTTTTCTACCAATTTTTTGCGTACCACAAAGACCGTACTGCCCCTGGCCAATGCAAAAGGATTACCCGTTTTACTGTACGATAGCAATACCCAGGTGCTGAAAAGGATATTGAAATTCAGCAAAGGGAAAACATTGCTGGTAGCAGGGCATTCCAACACGGTACCGCAACTTATAAAATCGTGCGGTTGCACTGCCCCTTTTGAAAATATACCTGACACACAATTCGATAATTTGTTCCTGGTGATTATCCAGCACCCGCAAAACAGATTAATGAAAAATACCTGCCGGCTTT
This sequence comes from Chitinophagaceae bacterium, assembly GCA_039916305.1. GTDB lineage: Bacteria > Bacteroidota > Bacteroidia > Chitinophagales > Chitinophagaceae > JACMLD01. Next base: position 193,690 of record JBDSLR010000021.1, read on the forward strand.
TACACATGAAATACGGCGCTATTACACCATAAATAAAAAAGAATATTATGTGCCACCAGCATTTTAACCCAATGCAATGTATTATCCCGCCCTATATTGCCGAGAAACTCAGCAAGAAAACGCAAAACAGGGGCGAAGAGATACCGGACGATAATTTAGCTGCGGATAAGCGGATAAGGGAGAAAAGAAAAAATACAAAACCTGTAATAAGCGCCGTAAGATCAGGACCGGGTGATGATAAAATGAAGATGAAAGTATTTGATGCGGGCCAGTTGCCTATTTTACCAGGCGACCAGGTATGGCAACAGGGTGAACCGCTGGATGCCCTTACAGACAAATCCGTAAAAGAAGTAATCAGTGGTGGCACAGATACCTGGAATTTTTTTAAAAAAGTATTTAAGCGGAACTCACTTGATAACAACGGTGTACCGCTTGTTCATTCTGTACATTTCCGGGAGAACCCCACCAAAGTATATGGCAATGCTTTCTGGAACGGCGGCCAGATGATTTATGGTGATGGTGATGGGATTAATTTTGCAAGCTTCACTTCAGACATTGATATTATTGCGCATGAACTAACCCATGGCATTGTGAGTTTTGAGGCCGACCTTGAATACAAAGATCAAAGTGGTGCGCTCAATGAATCATTCGCGGATGTATTTGGAATACTGGTAAAACAGTGGGCCACTAAAACGCCTGCTAAAAAATCTTCCTGGCTGATAGGAGAAAACATATTGATTGGTGACAACTATGCCCTGCGCTCTATGAAAGCCCCCGGTACAGCTTACACCAACCACCCTTTCCTCGACAACGACCCCCAGCCTGCTGTTATGAGTGATTTTATAAAAATGAAGGATGACGATGGTGGCGTTCATTTTAATTCGGGTATACCCAATCATGCATTCTACGTAACGGCCATTGAACTGGGCGGCAACGCATGGGAAAAAGCCGGCCGTATCTGGTATGCCACATTAACTGACAGACAAGCACTGAAAAAGAAAGCCACTTTTTCAGATGCCCGCAAAGCAACAATACAGAAAGCAATTGAGCTGTTTGGAGATAAAACAAAGGAAGTAAAAGCCGTGATAAAAGGCTGGGATGAGGCGGAAGTAAAATGATGGCGTACCCAATTTCTGGCTATCAGATTTCAGCATGCCTGTTTTTTATTATTTATCCATAACCACTTCAACGATTGTTCCGCCGCCGGGTGCGGTAGCAATGGTTAGCCTGGCATTGATAGAAGCTGCCAGCTCACGCATATTAGTAAGGCCAGGTGTTTGCTGTTGTTCTAAGGCATCAAATCCTTTACCATCATCGGCAACAGAGAGGTATATCTTGCCCGCCCTTTCTTCCAGGTCAATTCTAACATGACTTGCCTGGGCATGGTCCATTACATTGTTAAGCGATTCCTGGCAAATACGAAAAAAATCAAGTTTGATTTCCTGTGTTAATACAGACTCGTGGCAGTTGCTTTCAAATACGCAGGGGATTCCATTTAAAATAGCAAATTCATTGCAATGCCACTGCAGGGTTTCATTCAATCCTATATCATGCAACATGTTTGGGCTGATAGAAAAAGAGATACGGCGTATTGTATTCAACAGTAATTCCGATACGCCCAGTGCATGGTTCAGCATTTGTTTTGACAATACGGATAATCCGGGTTCGTGGGCATTTACCCAATCAATATCAAGCTTGACAACGGCAGCCAGTTGTGCCAGTTCTTCATGCAGTTCAACAGCCAGGTACTTTCTTTCCTTTTCTATACTGGCTTTAAAATGCGTAGCCAGACTTTTGAATTTTGCATACTTTTCCTGAATTTCTTTTTCGATTCTCTTATTAGCCGTGATGTCTTTGGCAATAGCAAAAACAAGTTCTTTATCCGATGAGTAGATGGATGTCCATTCAAGCCAGATAATACGCCCATCCTTTGCGATATAGCGGTTTTGAAAATTGAGCAGTGTTTTGCCCTTTAACAGCAATGTGCGCTCGCTGTGAGTAAGGTCCCTGTCTTCAGGATGAATAAAACTGGCAATAGGTCTTGCCAACAACTCCTTTTCTGTATACCCCAATTTACCAATTACAGCAGGATTTACTTTTCTCAAAAAGCCATCTTTCCCGGCGATACATACCAGGTCGGGCGTCATCTCAAAAAGTGAAAACATTTCAAAGGCGGATATTGTGATATCGGTCATTTACGTGAATGTACAGCAATATTTAAAAACCTGTATGCTATCACATACAGGTTTCAGGTGCGTACCGGGGCCCAACACCAGTAAATCAAACAATATCTAATAATCTTTACATGCGATAGCTGCTTACAACCCGGAGAGCAGCTGTTTTTATGGGTTGTTCATGTTTGATACTATTACCCTGGCGCACGGGCGCAGCAGAAGGGTTGCATTTACCCAGGGCATAATATATAATAACAAATACGAGGATGGTAGTAAAACATCCACCACCTAATTTTTTTGCTCCATAGCCTGCTATGATGGCTCTTAACCAGTTTGGCATATTGTGTTGTTTTGTATTTAAATATAAATGTATTTTCTGAAAACGATTATCCTTGTACAAAAATAATTGCTATAGCTCCATATTGTAAGCCGGAATTTACTGCTACAAAAAAATTGTATTAATTTCATTGCCGGAAACACTGCAATAGCAAACATATTATCAATTTCGTTTCATTCAGCCGCTGCTTTCCTTATTAATAATATCATGCCAGAAAAAAATGGACAGTTTTGCAACAAGCGGCATTGGCAATTCATTACCAGCCATACGGTATCCAACCATTCCGGCACCTATGCATTAAAGGCATTTAGCAGGCCTGCCTGGTTAACAACAGCAATGTGCATGATTCACTGGCAGCTTATGAAAAAAAAGATATGTATAAATTTAACCCCGATATGACCGTAAATTTTATTGACACGGGAATTGGTTTGCACACCGCCAGCCAACGGCCAGCTATCTGGATACCGGGAAACAGCCTTCTTTTCCTGCGCTTCACAGCGTGGCGAAAAAATAAAAAACCTTGACTGGATCATGCATGTGCTTTTATAGCCACTCCATTGAGCAAACACTTATACAAATTACTACTGATGCATTCAAACGATCCGCTGCATGGCAAAACACTTGAGATGATCCTAACCGAGCTGGTACATCATTTTGGATGGGAAGACCTCGGCAGTATTATTAAAATCAATTGCTTTATCAGCAACCCAAGTATCAATTCCTCCCTGAAATTTTTACGCAAAACGCCCTGGGCAAGAAAGAAAGTGGAAGAATTGTATGTAAAGTCAATGGTGTAGCTTGCCGATCAGCCTGTAGTAGTTGCAATAATCTACGCAGCCGGACTATTTTTTTCATTCAATGCTTTTTCAAGTGCTTCCACAAAGTCTATCATATAGCGGCTGCGGTTTCTGTTGGGCAGGGGTAGTCCTGACTGTGGATCGAATCTGACCAAATCTCCATAACATAAATCATCTTTTAAATGGGCGTATTCAGGTCCATAAACCTGTCCGTTGGGCTTAAAGAACTGGTAAGGCTTTAGCAGCGTGTATTTATTGAACATAAACGGATCAAAATAAACCGGTGCCAGTATAGCCCCTGCTCCCTGTACATTGTTCCTTAAAAATATCTCCAGTTCGTTTTTATTGATGTATTGCGACTGCAAAAAAGATGAGCTCAGCAGCAAAATAGCCACATCGGCAGTAATAACCTCTTTTTGCAGTATACTGTCCCATTCCGAGCCCATGATTATCTGGTCGTCCTTGAATATAGTAAACAGATAGTCGTCTTCCAGCGCTTTTAGCTGGCCTTTTAATTCCTGGACAAAAAGATCTACCAGCCCTTTTTCATTGTCTGCATGGGCATATGAAATGAATACTTTTATTTTTTTTGGGCGAAGCGACATTGGGGCTAATATAGGATATTTCGTTTTTACTGCTTCAATGGGTTCAAAAAAATGCTTTAGGTCCTGCAACGATACCCGCTTGCCGTTAACAGCCTTTATGGTAAGATTGCCGGAAAATTTTTGGCCAGGAAATTCTTCCGTTAATGCAGGGTATGCAATAAAATCTGGTGTACCGCAGGCCAGCTGCAGCGAGGCTGTATTCGCGCTTAATTGCACCAACTTTTCAAAGATCAGTCTTTGAATGAATTTGTTGCCATTCTCTGTAAACACGCGGAACTGCTTTTTGTCGCAATCGCAAAGTACCAGCACAATGCAGCTCCTCAAGGTAAAAGCAACTCCGTTCCGCCAATAATATTTGCCGGCTACCAGTTTGCCGTACGCAACAAGGAACCGTAGCATAATGTGGCGGGGCATAAAATCGGTAAACTGCAGCACAAAATCAGGTTTATCAAAATCAAACCGGGTTTTTAATTCGATGTCCTTCCGCCGATCATTCAATTCTACCGGTAAATACTGCGGAGCAATAAAACAGTTCAGCTCTTCATTTTCAAAAATCAGTTCAAACTTTTTCATCAGCGCAATAAAAATACCGGCATGGGCTTCCCCCACTTTATTTACAACATGCGCCATGTCAAATTCTCCTTCTTTTTCCAGCACTGCAGCATCTAGTATTGAATACAGTTGCTCCGTTACCCAGCCAGGATTAATAAATATAAAATCCTTTAAAAATGCGTCCTCGTACTCATACATAATCAAGCCCATAGCACGGAGGCTCATGGCATAGGAAAGCATACTGCTGTCCTTTAATACCGGATCAAGCTGTCGCAGTTCTGCAAGAAAATGCTGTGGCGACCATATGTTTTCATTCCTGGCTGCCTGCAATATTTTTTTAATGTCTTCCCAAAGGCCTCCATACACAATGGTGGAAGAAAGATTTTTTGCAGCAGAAAAAAGTTTTTGAAGAAAAATATCCACCAGTGGATCCTTTTTACCCCGGCCATTGATTTCATAGGCCGTTTTAATATCCAGCTGCAATACTTCGCAATTGTTATTGATTACCAGTTCCGGATCCGGATAACCTTTTTCGCGGTTGCCTTCTTCATCCATTTTATTTTGCAACAGTAAAATGGGGCTATCTTTTATAGTACCCGCCAGGTGGCGTATGCTGCTTAACCAGTATTCATACGGAAACAACTCTACAGGCAAAACCGTGGCTTCAATTCGCCCATCCTGCTTTAATAAATTAATGCGTATTTGTTCGGTTGCCTGTTTATTGGTTTTCTGTTCCCACACAATGATATAAATAGCTTTTTTACTGAAAAACAAGCGGTGGGTAGAATGGTAATACTCCTGGCCGCCAAAATCCCACATATAGAATTGAGTATCCTTTAAATGATATTGTTCATCAATATTGTGAAAAGTTTCTTCATCTGGTTGCCAGATGCTGGGTTCGATGCCGTGGGTAGAATGATCCAGCGGAGGTGGAAAAATATTACGCTGCAAAAAATAACGGAGACTGGTCTTACCGGCGGTGCTGTTGCCAATCAATATAACAGGTACTTCCTTCGACTCAAATTGCCCTTTTTTAAGGGAAGCAAAATAACCCCGGAGCGCATGAAGGCAATTATCACCTGAAAATATCTCAGCAGGAATATTAAGATCGTTTGATAGGAGCGGGTCTGTCACCAAAGAGACAAGATGGGGCAACTGGACCAATTTTGTTATTTCTTTTATGCCTGTTATTGGATTGCCCGATAATTCGACCAGTTCAAGTTTACGCAGCTTATTGAGATTCTTTATTTCCTGGATATTATTATTGTGCAACGAAAGCGTAGAGAGATTATATAAACGGTTTAGATTTCTTAGTTCACTGATTTCATTGTGTTCCAATCCAAGAAACTCTAGGTTAACCAGTGTGTCAACATTTTTTATTTGTTTTATCCTGTTGCGGCCCAGCAGCAGCGTTCGCAAACTGACCAAAAGATCCAGGTTTTCTATTTCTTCTAATTTATTTCCATATAAATTTAAAGTCTGCAGATTGATCAATTTTTCCAGGTTTTTTATTTCGCTGATTTGATTTCCGCCTAAATCAAGCCAGCGCAAATTGACCAATATATCAACTCTTTCTATTTCCTTTATTTTATTGCCGTAGAGCTTAAGCGTCTCCAGGTTGAGTAAGGTATGAATGTTTACTACTTTTTTAATTTTATTGATGGACAGATCTAAATCCACCAAATTTATTAACCGGTCAAGGTTTTTTATTTCACTGATTTCATTGTGTTGCAGACCAAGTTCTTCCAGCCGGATTAGCTTATCAATATTGTTTATTTCCCTGATTTCATTAAAACCGGCATCTAATTTTTTTAACCAGTGCATGCCCGATAATTCTTCGGGAATTTCGGTAAGTTCACAACTCTTCAAATCCAGCTTACCTGTCTTTTTCTCCATTTCCGCCTTTATCAATGCAAGGGCTTTTTTGGTCATAATAAAATGATTACAGGAATAATAAATACTTACCGCTCTTATAAATATAAGCAATCGCCTACATTAATAATATGGTTCTGTAAGCTCCACACAAGAAGAGCTGCGCCCGGGCACAGCTCTTTCTTTCAGCAGTATAATCTAATAAAATATCAGAATCCTCTTAAGGGTGCGGCAACAAAAGCCTTGCGGGGAAGTTTCTCTTCGCGCATAGCTGCATTGTATACAAAGGACGCAACAATAGTAGCTGCCTGCATCAGATCGCCCGCCTGCAAATGATCATACGAATCCATATTGGTATGGTGCGTCCGGGTGTTATATTCAATGCCATCCTGTATAAACTGGAATCCGGGTAATCCTATGGCATCAAAAGAAAGATGATCGGTACCGCCGGTGTTTTGCAATGTTACCGCCCCTGCTCCCAAATCATTAAAAGGCTGCAGCCATTGGGTAAACAGCGGTTTTACCGCTTCATTGCCCTGCGTGTAAATGCCGCGTATTTTACCTGTGCCATTGTCGAGGTTAAAATAGGCAGCTACTTTGTCACCCGCTGCATTGAATTTCCGGCTAGCCGTATCCGTGAAATGGTTGCGTACATAATTCCGCGATCCAATCAGGCCTTCTTCTTCAGCACTCCACAATGCAATTCTGATGGTACGACGTGGTTTAATACCCAGGGTTTTCAAAATACGCATGGCCTCCATCATTACCGCGCAGCCGGCCGCATTGTCTGTAGCGCCCACGGAACCATGCCATGAGTCCAGGTGGCCGCCGATCATTACCAGCTCTTCTTTTAATTTTTTATCGGTGCCTTTTATTTCTGCTATTACATTATAACCGGTAGAATCTGCTGCCGAAAATTTTGTCTGCACATCAACATCCAGCTTAACTGCAGTACCCCCCTTTGCCAAACGGTACAGCATCATGTAATCTTCGAACGCCAGCATGACGTCTAAAAAATTTTCGGGCGACTGAATGCTGTATGCGCCACCACCTTGTACAAAAATGGTTCCGTCGTGCCCGCGTGGAGAAGAAGTAAGTACTGCTACCGCACCTTCTTTTTTAGCCAGGTCTTTAATGCGGTTCAGCTGTGCTGCTGCCTGCTGCAAGCCCCCGCCCCGGTTAAATGGCCGGCGCCCGGTATCGGGTTTAGTTAACTGAAAGGCCTCCATTTTGACCAATTGTGAATCGGCATACCTGCCGGCATCTGCCGTATAAGTTGGTTTTAATGTATCCGGTTGCGATAGCAGGATAATTTTTCCTTTCAGTTTGCCGCTATAAGCCAGCAGGGCTGCAGAATCTTTCGCGTCAACAATAATGATTGCTGCATTTTTTAATCCGCCTGTACCGCTGGTCCATGTTTTGGGGAGGCCAATCAAAGATTTGTAATAAGGCGCCGTCATGGCGATATACGATTTTTGCAATTCCCAGCCTTTGCCAAATGTACCCCAGGGTTCCAGGGCTGCATTTTCAAGTCCCCATTCCTGCATCGTCTTTTTAGCCCAGTTGGCGGCGCGGAAAAATCCGGGCGAGTTCATAAGCCGCGGGCCGCTGCCGTCTGTAAGGTGAAAAGCAATGTCCATTACATTAGAATGACCAAGTCCTTCAGCACGGATTTTAGCAATCACTGCTGTATCGGGCTTATCCTGGGCAAATGTGCCAATAGCATACAGGGCCATCGCAGAAAATACCAATAATTTTCTCATGTTAGTTATTGTTTGGTTGGAAAAGGAAAATACAGCATTATGATTACATGACAAGGGCCCGCAAGAGCAAGCCCCTAATTTTAATCTGACCGCGTAAATAATTTCAGCTGTTTTTACGCCTTACTTCCAGGTTGCGTGGTTGGCATGTGTAAAGTGAAGGAAGTTTCCCTAGTGGTAGATGCTACGCTGAGAACGCCGGCATGTGCACGGGCAATCTCGCTGGCAATATACAGGCCCAGCCCCAGCCCCTGCTGCCCGGGCTTAATATCAGCGCGGTAAAATGCCTTAAACAACTGCTTCATGGCAGCGTCGGGAATCTGGTTGCCATTATTGGTTACAGATAATACAAACCCATCATCAGTGCTGGAAGCATACACTTTTACAGGCGTATCTGGTGTACCGTAATTAAGCGAATTGCTCAGCAGGTTTGAAAATAACTGGGCGATGCGGCTGCCATCGCAATAGACGGGAACCTCTAAATCAAATGCAGCATCTATAACACGATTTGTAAACACCGCACGCAGTTCTGCAATCACCTGCTGAAGTACGGCTTCCATGTCAGTGTGGAGGATTGCGTTAAGAATAATACCCTCCCCCAGTCTGCCACGGGCAAAATCCAAAATATTCTCTATAAGGCCCTGTGTACGGTAAACACTGTTGTTAATAACATTGGCGAGCCGCAACACCTCCTCTTCTTTTGTAATAATCTGCATCAGCTGTGCACTGGCGGAAATAGCGCTGATGGGATTACGCAGATCATGGCCTAGAATGGCAATAAATTGTTCCCGCAGATCAGCTGTTTCGTTTGCTTCCCGCAGCTTTGACGCAGATGCTATTAATTCTTCTGCCGCCTCCAGGTGAAAAGAGATGAGGTCAGAAAATAGTTTAAACATGCCGAGTGTCCCGGTATTATTGACCCTGGCAGGTTTAGGGTCGAGGGCGCAAAGCGTACCAAAGAATTCGCCATTCCGGCGGAAGATAGGCATGGAAATATAGCTCTGAAAACCATACATGGCAGGCGTTGGATGCCGGCAGAATTGCTTATCCTCAGCAACATTGTCAATTACCACTCCTTCCCCACTCTTCCTTATTTCATTGCAAATGGTTGTTTCAAGTTTTAATTCGCCCCCTGGCGCTAACCCGAAAGCTATTTCATCGCGCACCCCGCAGGCTATCCACTTTTCCGAAGTTACCCGGGCAATAGCTGCAAAGCCCATCCCTGTGGTACGGCATACCACTTCCAGCAAAGAAGGGATAATAGGAATCCGCGCTATTGCGTCAATATCCGCCTGGATTGTTGCTGCTGAATTTGTCATCTTCTAATACTGTTTTACTGCTTCTGCCCCAAGCTTGTACACACTGAAAATTACACGAGGTCACCGAAAATTTGGCAATCAGCAATACCAATAATACTCAACAAACGAAGAAAACCAAATTGTACGGACGATAAACGCAGGTTTATAGTTGCGTCATATAAAATAACTAAACAAATAACATAATTCTACCAACGTTAAAAACGGGTAGTGCATTTGTTGCCAGCAGTTTTAGGAGGAAAAATATACCCATTTACCAATTACAGGCAGGCAATACGTCCTGGCGGTTGCTGGTACAATTTCTGTTATCATTCAAAGTATTATTACAAACATCTAACAAAATTTATTATGAAATCTATTGTATTTAATGATAAGAAAAGTGGTGAAGAAATAAGCATCGCCTATTCCGATTATGGAAAAGGGCAGCCAGTTATATTTATCCACGGATGGCCTTCCAGCCGTGAAATGTGGGAGTACCAGCTGGCAGATATCGTAAATGCCGGCTATCGTGTTGTTAAATATGACCGCCGCGGGTTTGGCAAAAGCAGCAAGCCGTGGACTGGTTATGATTACGACAGCCTTGCGGGTGATTTGAATGAAATTATTAACCAGCTGGGCCTGGAAAAAGTAATTCTTGTAGGTTTTTCTATGGGTGGTGGTGAAGTGGTAAGATATATAGCCAATTACGGCGAGGCGAAAATAGCCCGGATAGCCCTGCTGAGTTCAGTGGTTCCTTATATGCTGAAAACACCTGATAACCCTGAAGGTATTGACAAGAAAGTGTTTGATGAAATGGCAGAGAGTATAAAAAATGACCGCATTGCTTTCCTCTCCGATTTTGGAAAAAACTTTTTCAACGTTGGATTCTTAAGCAAACCCGTGAGCAATCAGTACCTTGATTATTTTGGATCACTGGCTACCAAAGCAACACAGCAATCTACCCTGGAATGTGCCACTAGTTTTGCTACTACGGATTTCAGGAATGATGTAAAAAAGATAACAGTTCCAACGCTTATCGTGCATGGCGACAGCGACAAAATTGTACCGTTTGATAATAGCAGTAAGCGTACTGCGGTAATGCTGCCACATGCAGAACTGGTTATTTATGACGATGCCCCGCATGGCCTTTTTTATACGCACCGTGAGTTATTGAACAAAGACCTGGTTAATTTTTTTGCGGGTAAAACATACCAGCAGCCGGCATTAACAAAAACGGATGCTATACCAATGCCAGTGTAAAAAATAAATGCCTTTTTTAAAATAAATGCCGCCTTTTTTGCAGGCGGCATTTATTTTAAAAACGAACATCAATGAGATACATTTATGTGCAGGCCATGACAGGTAAATATGATAATGACTGGACAATATACGAACACCTGACACACAAGTGCGCCGCAGCCCGTACAAAGAAATCTACCGTTACTTACGCATTCATATAATGATCAGGTTTTGCTACCATACAGGTGTGCTACGCCCGGCCGACCCGACGTTTAAATATTCATCTTTTTCAACTCTTTTACTGCATAATCACAGGCCCTTGCAGTTAGCGCCATATACGTAATGGAAGGATTGAGGCAGGAACTGGATGCCATGCATGAACCATCTGTAATAAACACATTTGGAACTTCATGCAGCTGGTTGAATGCATTAAGTACCGATGTTTTTGCATCGCGGCCCATCCGTGCGGCCCCCATTTCATGATTGGCGTTGCCGGGTGCGGAGATAGCCGCATTTATTTTTATGTCTTTATAGCCGGCTGCTTCCAGCATTTCTTTACCGGTAGTCACCATTTCTTTATGCATGGCTTTTTCATTTTCGCGGAAGGTGCAGTCAATGGTGACCATCGGCCTTCCCCAGGGATCTTTTTTATTATGGTTGAGCGTAATCCGGTTGTCTGCATACGGCAGGCATTCACCATAGGAATACAATCCAACTTTCCATGGACCCGGCTCCGTAAGTGCGTCTTTAAAATCCGCACCAATTTGCATCTCCGGCTCTGTTCTGCTTCTATTGGCACTGGCGCCATAATGATAGCCCCGTATAAAGTCGGGCGATTGACTTAGTAAATTATTAAAACGGGGAATGTAAAGCGGGTTGGGCCGCCGGCCAAAATAGTATTTGTCTTCATAACCTTCTACAGCTGCAGTAACAGAAACGCCTTTGTGGTGATCCATTAAATTGCGGCCTACCTGGTCGCTGCCATTTCCCAGGCCGTTTTCAAAACGGGATGAGGTAGAATTAAGCAGGATAGCTGTTGTTGCCACTGTGGAAGCATTCAGGAAAATTATTTTTGCAAAAAAAGTTGTTGTCTGTTTGGTTTCGGTATCAATGATTTCAACGCCGGTGGCACGCTTCTTCTGGTCATCATAGATTACCGTATTGACCAGGGAATGGGGTCTTACCGTCAGATTACCGGTGGCATAGGCCGCAGGCATGGTACTGGCGTTGGTACTGAAATAGGCACCATATGGACAACCCCTGTGACAAAGATCCCTTGCCTGGCATTGACCCCTGCCCTGCACCGGCCGGGTAAGGTTGGCAGTTCGTCCAATGATTAGTTTCCTGTCGCTGTATTTGGATTCAAGTCTTTTCTTGAAATCTGTTTCCACGCAGTTCATTTCAAACGGCGGCTGAAACTGCCCATCGGGAAGGCTGGCAATACCATCGCGGTTACCGCTGACACCTACAAAAGTTTCCACATAATCGTACCATGGGGCAATGTCTTTGTACCGGATGGGCCAATCAATACCATGGCCATCTTTCAGGTTGGCGTCAAATTCAATATCGCTCCAGCGGTAACAGGCCCGGCCCCACAGCAGGGATCGCCCACCTACTACATCGCCCCGTATCCAGTCGAACCGGCTGGTTTCATCGTACGGGTTATCCTTGTCATTGATATAAAAATGCTTGTTGTCTTCGCGGTAAGAATAGTGACGGCATTGAATACCGTGATCTTTCTTATCCGCTTCGCTGAGGGTAAGGCGGTGCGGAAAATCCCAGGTGTTTTTTGTGGCGGTAGGGTAATTGGGATGCTCTACGTTTTTACCACGTTCAAGCAGCAATACTTTTAATCCTTTCTCGCAGAGTTCTTTGGCGGCCCATCCGCCGCTGATGCCGGAGCCCACTATAATAGCATCATAAGTATTTTGTGCAGTAGCTTTGTTATTGATGTGAAGGGTATCGCCTGGCATGCTTACGTTATTTTGTTTACCTGATTGTTATACAAATAAAAGAAATTTAAGACTGTTTTTAGCATTAAAAATAGCTAAAACAGGGTGCGGCCTGCTCAGTAACCGCTTTAGAGGCCATTAACAAAAATAGGGCTAAACAAACCAGCATGAAATAGCAATTGAATATAAAAAAGCTTTTGGTCAAGTATTTTCAGCCGCTGGTGTAGCCGTTGAGTAAAAAGAATTTAATTGGCGGAGCTTTGGTTAAAACAAATAAAATGAAAATAATGCCTGTATTGCTATGCTTTATTTTGATAGCAGCCCGCGCCGGGGCTAAAGAAAAAGTGTATACCGCCAGTACACCTGCAGGCACAGTGGTAAGAAATTTCCTGGGCATTGTACTTTCAGATTCAGTAGATTTTATACGCTGGAAAATTGTATTAAACGATACAGCCTACCAGCTGTATTGCAATTATGGTATTAGTAAACCAAATACAGCTGGCTTTATCGGGGATGGTAAAAAAATTGAATTAAATGGCCGCCTGGGTGAAGAAAAAAACTATTGCGTGCTATGGAATGGCAGTAAAAGATTAAAGATGGCGGTGCTCAATACAAATATTTTTCATGTAATGGATGCAGACAGCCATTTGCTGGTGGGCAATGGCGGGTGGAGCTATTCACTCAACCGTATTGCGCCTGTTATAAGCAACCAGGCATACAGCAGCACCGCCGTCAGTGCTTTAAAAGATTCAATGGTCCTCGAAGGCAGAACTCCCTGCCAGGTACCCGGCATTATTGCTGCGGGTTCAACTTGCTACAAATTAAAATGGCGTATTATTTTATATGCTAATGCGGCTGCCGGCAAGCCCGGCACCTATATAATTTTTTCAACTACTTTCAGAAAAGATGGCGGCAAAAAAGGAACCTGGCGTATTGATGACAAAAAAAATGGACAAATTATATACCAGCTGTATGATGATAAAGGCAATGCCTTGCTGCGTCTTTCAAAACTGGATGAAAATATATTTGCATTCACCGATGCCTCGGAAAAGCTGCTGGTAGGCGATGAAGATTTTAGTTATACATTGAACAGGGTAAAATAAGCACGCCGTCTGCACGCCCTTACAGTGACTTTAACTCCCCGGGTACAAGTGCAATAAACTTTTTTTAATTGGAGCAACGCCTCCATGCGTCCGTAAAACTTCCAGGAGCGACGCGTTACTGGCGCATGGACTGTGCATAATCTGCCAGCGCCAGTTCAGGTGCAGCCAGTTCCGGGTGCCACATTTTCTCCCACTCAAAACTGTAAAAGCCTTTATATCCGCCTTTTTGTAAAAGATCAATGGCCGCAAAAATGGGTACTTCGCCCTTGCCAAGGAAAGTATATTCTACTGCACCATTAACCAGTTTTGCATCTTTGATATGGGTGTGATGGATCCACTTCTTCAATGCCGGGTACACCTGTGCCGGAGCTTCTTTGCTGATAGTCCACATATTGGTAATGTCCCATATTAATCCAACCTGTGCGTGGTTGGCCAACTGCATAATATTTACAATATCGTGCACGTACACCACTTCGCCATGGGTTTCCATCAGCACTTTAACTTCTTTCCCTTTGGCGTAATCGCCCAGTTCCTGCAAGCCGTTTACAATAAGATCAATGGTTGCCTGTTTCTCCTGCTCTTTGGGAAAATTGTTGGGAAACACCCTTACATAGGGACAGTGAATTTGCTGCGCCAGGTCAATAAAACGTTTGGCCTCCGCTATATTTTCTTTTCTTTTTTCAGGGTTGGCAATATGCAGGTTGCAGGAAGAACCCAAATCAACAAACTGCAGATTTTTCTCTTTCATGCGGGCAAGGGTAGCCGTTATAGCTGCCAGCGTGGCCAGTTCAGGCACTTTGGCAAGATCCATTTGCCTTAGTATGCCACGCAATTCTATGCCCTGGTAGCCATGCGCCGCTGCAAAATCAATTATTTGGGTAAAGGACCAGTCCGGGCACCCAAGAGTAGAAAACGCCAGCAGCTTATTCTTTTTGAGATCAAATGAGAAACCGGTTAGGCCAGCAGCCATTAGCACTGCTGATGTTTGCAAAAATTGTTTGCGTGTGGTTGTGGACATAACTAAATAGGAATTATGAAAGTTAAAAATAAGAAAGCAGCGGGAGAAACAAGTCATTGATAAAAGATTAACACATAAAAAACGGGCGCATGCTTCGCCACATATGTATTACTTTTAGTCCACATAAAACAGCAAATGAATTATTTAAATAATATCCCGCGTCCTGGCTGGAAACAATATGGCCTGGCGATAGTAAGCCTTGTATCAATGGCATTCAGTCACTGCAGCTCTGTTAAATCCGGAGGTGGTAAATCGCCGGCTGCATACGGGCACCAGCGGCTATTACTACGTGATGAAGGCATCTCCCAGCTGGCGTATGTTGATTTGAAAAATCCAGCGGAAAATTGGTATGTGCCGCTGCCAGTTGGCCGCGACATGCAGCTGGTAGGCAGCGGCCGGGTGCTGGTGGGTACAGGAACAGGTTACGAAGAACATGACCTGGCTACCGGTAAAAAAGTATATGCACTGACCACGTATCCCGGCACTATTGCAGCCCGCCGGCTACGCAACGGGAATACGTTATTAACCGGCGTAAACTGGCAGGGAAAAAAAGGTATTGTACTGGTGGAGTGCGATACCGCTGGTATTATTCAGCGTCTTATTAATTTTCCCGCTTTTGATTACGTGCGGCTCGTGCGGCAAACGCCTTCCGGCAACTTCTTAGTGACCGCCAATAATTTTATTTTTGAAGGCGACCAAAACGGTAGCATTGTTTGGAAAGCATTAATTGGTGATGCAGAAAAAACACATGCCTGGCAGGCGCTGCGATTAGCCAATGGACAAACCATTGTAAGTACCGGCTATGCAAAAAAGCTTGAAGTGTTTGCTGCAGACGGAACACAGGTAGATACCATTACCGGTCCTGCCAATGTGCACCCTAACTTCTTTGCGGGCTTCCAGGTACTTTCCAACGGCAACTATATTGTTGCCAACTGGCAGGGGCATGGTCCGGCCATGGGCGGCAATGGTGTGCAGATACTGGAATATACGCCAGCGGGCAAACTGGCGTGGAGCTGGCAACAGGATGCTACTAAATTTTCTTCACTGCACAGCGTTATTGTGCTGGATGATTTAAATACCGGTTTAATGCATATTGAAGATGCCAATGGTGTGCTGGCGCCCGTAAAAAATACTGCAAAAGCAAATTAGCAACGAACACTTTTTGCATACTGTATTTTTCTACGGAAAGCGCCTGCAACAGGCAGACTAACCAATGGCCTTTATTTAAAATATGATTCCGGAATGGTTCTCCATAAATCGTTGGAAAGATTTCCTTTTAATATTTCATACAGCAGGTAAACTGGCCAGAAAATATAGTGTATCACCAGGTAAAGGATGGAGTGATTGTAGTGCCAGCTGATGAGCAAGCTGTAAATACCTAAAAGAGAGTAAAGGAGACCGCCATTTTTGCTGTTCATGTGAGTGTGTTTAAATTTAAGCAAAGCTATTGTTTTAATCGGCTCTTACGCTACCGGCACAAGCAGACGCTTGCTCCGGGTTCATAAATATTTGTTACCATTTTTTAGTGCAATTACTCAATTTCAAAATAAAAGCAGCCAGCGATTGATCAACAATCTGGCGCAAGTATCCGCTTGTGCTGCAAACATGCTGGCAATAATTATCTTTTCGTTAGGGGCACAAAAAAACCTGCTATGTCCTGCACGGAAAGTGCAGGAACTTAATTCTATAGCATGTCAACCTTACAGCAATACATCCATTTATTTGCAAACTAAGTGTAAAGCCTTAACCAGCAATTAAACTTTATATTTCACGTAGCTACCTCACTGCTATTGATTAATTGCGCTACATTTATGACCATTGCTAAACCTCTTTAATATTCTGAAACCATGCTAAGACTAACAATTTTTGCATCATGCCTTGCAATGATGCCAATGCTTCTTTGTGCGCAGGTACCTTCCGGCGCAATTGCTAAATATGAACTCAATACAAATGCTGTTGATTTTGGCGGCAGCAGTTACAACGGAACACTTACTTCCGCTGCAAATACTACCAATCGATTTGGTAACAATAATACCGCCCTTGCATTTACGGCAGGCTCTTCTGCCGGCACATTGCCAATGGGCCTGGTAACTGCCATGCAAAATAATTTCAGCCTGGGTTTTTGGTTTAAAACCGGCATGGTTGCCAGTTCCAGTACGCAATGGTATGGCGGTAACGCCCTGGTAGACGCTGAAGTTTGCGGCGGCACCAATGACTGGGGTACAGCCCTGATAGATGGTGGCAAAGTTTGCTTTGGTGTTGGAAATACGGATATCACTATTAAATCTGTTTCAGCCGGCTATAATAACAATGCATGGCATTTTGTAACGGTTACCCGCAACGCTGCTGCCAGCACCATTATATTATATGTGGATGGCGCGGCCGTAGCAAGCAGCGGCGGCATTAACCCCGGTGCATTGAGCGCACCTGTCTTGATTGGATTGGCGCGTAACCCCTGCAATCCCTCGCCCGTTTACACCGGCAGCCTCGACGATATCATTGCTTACAACCGTGTGCTGACCGCTACAGAAGTAAGTAATATGTACGTTGCATTAAGTGCTTTCTCACTGCCCCTTACATGGATTTCTTTTACCGCTGACTTATCCGGCAACAATGTGTTACTGAAATGGGAAGTGGATGCATCAGTTAACAATGACCATTTTGAAATAGAAAGTTCAGCAGATGGCGCTCATTTTGCTGAAGAAGGACGATTGCCCCGTAAAGATGGCTCCGCAACAAATACTGGCCGCGAATTATATACATTCTCCAGCGCAGGTACAATGGGCAGTTATCGTTACTACCGGATTAAACAAGTAGATAAAGACGGCAGCTATGCCTACACAAAAATTATAAAGGTTTTGCTGCGCAACAGAATCGCTGGTCCTTATTTGCAAACTAATCCGGTTACGGATGAGTTAGTACTGGTAAATCAGGCCCAGTCACTGATTCAGCGCTTACAGGTAACAGATATGTCGGGCAGGCTAATCAGCGATAAACAGTTTAATACCAATAACGCCCTTATAAAATCAGGTACGCAACAACTGCAACCCGGTTATTACCTGTTAAGGATTATTACTGCCAATGGCAATTATGCGGTAGGTTTAATAAAACAGTAGATAGGTAACTGCTATACGGTATCTCAATAAACATCCTCAGCAGAAGCGGACGCTTGCAACTGACCCATGAGTATTTTTCTCACGCTGTTTGAGCCGGCAGTTGTATGCCGGATAGATACAGTTACTATTTATCAGCAAGCAGGCGCAAGCGTCCGCTTGTGCCGCAATCGAATTCCTGCGCCGCAGTAATCAGGCAACATTATTTTATTGCCCGAGTTTATCTATTGCATCCAGGTGATGTTCTTTCAGGGTTTCCTTCGCCAGCTCATACCCGGCATCCGCATGCCTTATCACGCCCATACCCGGATCGTTGCGTAAGACCCGGCTGATTCTTGCTGCGGCAGCAGCAGTGCCATCAGCTACAATCACCATCCCGGCGTGAATACTATAGCCCATGCCTACCCCACCACCATGGTGCAGCGATACCCAGCTGGCACCGCCCGCGGTATTGACCAGCGCATTGAGTACGGGCCAGTCCGCTACTGCATCGCTGCCGTCCATCATGGCTTCCGTTTCGCGGTTGGGACTTGCTACGGAACCCGTATCCAGGTGGTCGCGGCCAATTACAATCGGGGCTTTCACTTTGCCGCTACTCACCAGTTCATTAAATGCAAGGCCGGCTTTCTCTCTTTCACCCTGGCCCAACCAGCATATCCGCGCTGGCAATCCCTGGAAAGAAATACGCTCTTTAGCCAGCTTAAGCCAGCGTTGCAGGCTGGCATTCTCCGGAAACATGCCTGCAATCATTTCATCAGTTGCATCAATATCAGCTGCATCGCCACTCAATGCCGCCCAGCGAAAAGGGCCTTTGCCGAGGCAAAATAAAGGACGGATATAAGCGGGAACAAAACCCGGGAATGAAAAGCAATCGTGGGCAGTAAGTCTTGCGGCGGTAGTGGTCCGGTCTTCATACTCTTTTGCACGGGCCCTGATATTGTTGCCATAATCGAATGTAACGGCTCCTTTGTCCATCAGCTGCAGCATCAGTTGTACATGCAGGTACATGCTTTCATAACTGCGTTCCAGGTACGCCACCGGGTTTTCCTTCCGCAGGCTGTTAGCCTGTATATTGTTGAGCGTATGCGGCACATACCCAATCAGCGGATCATGTGCCGATGTTTGGTCTGTCAGTGTATCCGGAATGATATTCCTCTCCAGCATACGTTTTAATAAATGGACTGCATTGCATACTACGCCGATACTTTTACCTGCCCCTGCGTGCTTATAGCTAACCGCCTTATCAATGGCCGCATCTATATCAGTAAATTTTTCATCCAGGTATTTTGTTTCGATGCGCTTATCAACACGCCATTCCTCTACTTCTGCAATGAGTGCTACACCGCCGTTCATGGTAATGGCAAGCGGCTGCGCACCACCCATGCCGCCCAGGCCGGCAGTTACGTTGAGCGTGCCTTTGAGTGAACTAGTGATTTTTGCCATTGTATTGTTGCCGGGCAGCGGTGGTGGGGTAAAATGTTTTTCTGCGATGGCTGCGTAGGTTTCATAAGTACCCTGTACAATGCCCTGGCTACCGATGTAAATCCAGCTGCCGGCCGTCATCTGGCCGTACATCATCAGGCCTTTTTGTTCCAGCTCATCAAAATGTTTCCAGTTGGCCCAGTTGGGTACCAGTTGGCTATTGCTGATCAATACCCTGGGTGCATCTGCATGCGTTTTTAATATGCCTACTGGCTTGCCACTTTGTATCAGCAGCGTTTCATCATTGTCCAATATCTTTAAGCCGCGTATGATATTATCCAGCGCTTCAAAATTGCGTGCGGCTTTGCCACGGCCGCCATATACAATCAGGTCATCCGGCCGCTCTGCTACGTCGGGGTCAAGATTATTCAGTAACATACGGAGGGCAGCTTCCTGTATCCAGCCCTTGCAGCTCAGCTGTGTGCCAGTGGGGGTCTTGTATTTTACCGGATCATAGCGGGAGATTATATTGGTACTCATAAGGCAATTTAATCATTAGTAATGGCAAATAAACGCCGTTTCAACACCATTCATTGCTGCATTTCTTTTATGGTACTGCTGTTTATATTGTTTAACTTACTAACAGATTAGTGAAATCAGCCTCCCGGTAACCCACTCTCTGAAAATCATATCTGCCCGCTTCGCCATGCTTTTTTATCCCTAATCATAAAATAAAGCAATATGAAATTCCTACCAACAGCAGCCGTATTGATCCTCCTGATCAGTTGTAACAACGCCGACAAAAAAGAAGGTCTTAGTATGCCCGGGGCCTACAAAATGCTCTACCAGAAAGTTAAAGGCGGTAAAACAGATACCACCTTCACATCCTTACAGCAGCAAAAAATTTTTACAGATGAGTACATGATGTATGCAAATTTTAACCCATCTGATTCGGTCAGCGCTTTTGGTGTGGCAACTTACAGCGTAAATGCGGACACGGTTACAGAGAAGGTATTTTTTAGCGGCTCGGATTCTTCCAAAACTGAGTCGCCCCGCAATTATAAATTGCTGATTGAAAAAACAGGCATCGGTTACAAACAGATTATACCGGAAATAGAATCACAGGGAGAAAAATTTATACTTACCGAAGATTATGAAGCCGTTGGCACAAACAGCAAATCAGCACTGGACGGCGCATGGAAACTGGAAAAAACAATGTACATAAAGGGAAAGGATACGTCCAGCCAACCATTAACGCAGTTTAAAATATACCATGCCGGCCACTTTATCTGGGGCCATTCCTATACAGACTCCAGTAGTAAAATACATACCGGAATGGGCTTTGGAACATTTGCTCTTAACGGTACTGATAAACTGAAGGAAATGGCCACTGTGTCTACTTATTATGAGGTGAGGGGCAAAAGTTTTGATATAGCTGTTGCAATGAATGGCAGCGATGCTTTTACCCAGACCATTACCAATAAAGACAGCAGCGTGCAGGTGGAAACGTATAGGAGGATTAAGAAATAAACTACGGTTTTGATACCATTGATGAATCACAGCGAAATTGCGACAGGGCCATAGCATCCGGTTGCTATGCTGAATACTTTTATTGTAGCCACGTAATTTCAGTAGACCCTTTTAATACACGCCGCCGATAATTCGTTTATTACTGGAAGCGTATTTGCCGGTTAACACAGGCAGGCGTTTTGGTGTGTGTGCCGCACTGGTGTCGGTAAGGGCGCCCAGAAAGGCCACCAGGTCAGTTTTTTCTTCAGGCGTTAGTTTCAGTTCAACAGGCAGAATAGTAAAAAAAGGAAGTCCTTTCAGTTGCTTGCCGTAATCACCCTGGAATTTAGCCCCTGCTGCATGGTCATAAAAGTTAACAACCTGTTCCAATGTCTTATAAACGCCATTGTGCATGTAGGGTGCTGTTAATGCAATGTTGCGTACGGACGGTGTTTTAAAAGAAAAACGTGTGAAGCTATCACCGGTAATCTTATACACGCCTGAATCTGTATCCAATACATACTTTTCCATGCTGTCTTTCACCGGCACTCCCAGTGAATGATGATCCGTAAGTTCATAAAATGGTGGCAAAGCCCCGTTAAACAATGGCGCAAAATGACAAGACCCGCATTTACCCTTGCCCATGTACACATTAAACCCGTTGATTTCATGTGGGCTTAGCTGACTGTTATCGCCCTGCATGTAGCGGTCAAAGCGGCTGTCCAGCCCCGTTACAGTACGTTCATATACGCCAATGGCATTTTTTACTGCTTCACGGGTTACGCCTGTCTTCTTTGTAGCCGGGAATGACTTGTAAAAAAGGGCCAGGTATTCCGGACTTGAATTGATGCGGTCTATTACCCTGTCAAACGAACTGTGCAGCTCATTGGGATTGTTAATGACGGAATCCAGCTGATCTTCCAGGGAGCCGGCACGCATATCCCAGAAATTTTTTTTCTGGAAACCAGCATTAATAACGGTGGGCGAATTACGGGGTAGATCATCGCGTTCAAAACTGGTCGCTTTTACCTGGCCATCCGTAAAAGCCATCCGGGGTTTGTGGCAGGATGCACAAGCCCGGCGGTTATTGTCTGAGAGAATGGGATCGAAAAAAAGCAGTTCACCGAGGTTTGCTTTTGCTGCTGAATAATAAGCATCTTTACCCGGGGCAAAAAAGTCTGCGTTAAATATGTTCTTATCGTACAGGTGCGTGGCGCCTGCCCGCACTGCCGACCATTGTTTTGTAAGCGGTACATGTAACGCAACCTGCAGTTCACCCAGCGCCTGTGATAATGGGATAAGGCAGTTTCTTACAAAATACATACGGTTGAAACTTTTGTACCCTGTATTTTCCTGCAGGTATTGCCTGGTCTGAGCCGATAACCGGTTCCACCTGCTTTGCAAAACCTGGCCGGATGCGGGCAGCTGCATAAAAAGTTCGTTGGCATACTGCAACCAACTTTCCGTTGACCCGTTTAGAGAAGGGAGCCCGGCTTCATCAATAATAAAATCACTGTTGGCTACATCAATGGCGCTGATACGGAATATCTCTGTACGCAGCGTATTAAAAACCTGCGCTGGTTCCTGGCTGTCCAGCCGTATGCTGGTGTTAATTTCACCTATCGCACGGCGGTATCTGGCAATGGTTTCTTTAATAAAAACAACCTGTTCTGTTGTATCTCCCGGCCTGAATGTTTTCAGCACACTATCCGGTTCATTACCGATGGGCCCAAAGAAAAGCCAGGGATCCGGTACAAAACTAAAAAAACCAGGACGCGTAGTTTTCTCAAACTGGAATGGGCGCACCAGTTTTTTATAATACAAATCCGGTTGCAGGCAAATCATAATGCCGGCAGCGCGTTTAAAATAATAGGCCAGCTCCTCGTATTTTTTTTCGCGCAGCGAATAACTGCTGTCGTAGAAATAGTTGGGGTAATCCGCCATGAATGAATCGAGGGAACGTATATTCTGCAGGTATAAATGATTGATAGAAGCAACAGCCGGCGCCAGGTTTTTATCCTTGCCAGATCTGCTCATAGATAAGAAGCAAATGCTGGCTACCAGTAATACAATAACAACGGCCTGTTTCATACGCAAGGTTTAGGGGATAAGATAAATATAATATTTTTTCTGATGTACTAAAAGGGCACGGCGGGCATCGTTGATTGCGTCCCTACAAAGTGCTGTCACCCAATTATGCAGTCAGCTTTCTACAGGTTAAACGCCGGGTACCCTGCATTCAACACCACTCCCCGCACCTGCGCAAAAGCATGTAGCTTTTCCACAAAAGAAAAGTTTTTGATAAGGCCCGAAACCTGGTTAATATCGTTTCCAAAAATGCGATCTTCGCTGGCAAAACCAACGAAACCACGTACATAATCATGCGCATATTCCAGCAAGGCGGAACTTTTTAATGGCGCCCTGAACTCAATGGCCTGACAGGCACTCAGCAATTCAATCGCTAAAATAAATTCAAGGTTATCCAGCACCTGGTTCAGTTTACGCCCGCTGATGCTGCCCATGCTTACGTGGTCTTCCTGCCCCAGCGAAGTAGGTATGCTGTCTGCACTGGCAGGAAAACAAAGCGTCTTATTTTCAGTCACCAGCGCAGCGGTGGTGTATTGCGGAATCATGAAACCACTGTTCAATCCCACGTCTTTCATCAGCAGCATGGGAAGTCCCCATTTCCCTTCCAGCAGCAGGTAGCAGCGGCGGTCAGCAATATTACCAATTTCGGCGGCGGCAAAGCATGCGTAATCTAACGGTAACGCCAATGGCTGACCGTGAAAGTTACCACCGCTGATGGTGTCTGCTGCGTTAAAAATAATCGGGTTATCGGTAACGGCATTAAGTTCTGTTTCGGTCAGTTCCTTTAAATGCAGCCAGGCATTGCGGCTGGCGCCATGCACCTGGGGCATACAGCGCAGACTGTAGGGATCCTGCACCCGCCCGCAGTCTACATGACTTTGCATAATGTCTGAACCGTGCAGCAATAAACGCAGGCGCTGTGCCACCAGCTGGTTGCCGGCAAAGGGCCGCAGGTTATGCAAACGTTCATCAAAAGGAGATTTGGTACCCGTTAGTGCTTCCAGGCTCATGGCACCAATAATATCTGCCGCCTCCAGGCAATTGTGCATGCGCTGAACGGCTTTCACTGCAAATGATAAAATGAACTGTGTGCCGTTGATGAGCGCCAGCCCTTCTTTAGGGCCCAGCTGCAGTGGCTCCAATCCATACCGCTTTAATACCTCAGCCGTACTGATATGCGTATACCCGGCATCATTCGTATGTATTCGTATGGCGTCATTCGTGTCCATCAGTGTACCCAGGCCAATTAATGGTAAAAACAAATGGGCCAGCGGAGCCAGATCGCCGGATGCGCCTACACTACCCTTTTCCGGCACCACCGGGATAATATTGTTTTCAATATGCCAGATAATGCGTTGCAGCGTAGTCAACTGTATACCGCTGTAACCCTGCGCCAGCGCATGCACTTTTGTAATCAGCATTAGTTTGGCCACTTCTGCCGGTATGGGGTTGCCTACGCCCACACTATGGCTTTGCAGAATTTTATGCTGCAGCGTTTGTGTATCTGCTGCAGAAATTTTTGTGCCGGATAAAATGCCGAACCCGGTATTGATGCCATACACCGTGGTATCATTGTTTACAATTTCCTGTACATGCTGCTGGCTGGCATTTATTTTTGCAATGGCCACAGCATTTAGCACGGCTTTTGTTTTGCCTGCGGCGATGGCAATAACCTGGCTAACAGTTAAACGATCTATACCGTAATTAAAAACAGGATTCATGCTGTATATTTTCTCCACCAAAAGTAACTGAATTGACGGTGCCGCATAACCGGATTCAAAATTGTATAATTTTATAAAAAACAGCATGGCAGCATTAAAATTATTCATGCTTCTGTTGGGCGCCCGTCCGAAGGGCCGGTATACGGAACAGCATGATATCTTTTTTGGCATCGGAAGTGCGATCAAAGATTTAATCCCGGACATTAAAAAGTCGTGGCCGGAAGCAAAATCCGGTATTCATATTGATGCCTGGCGTGAAGTAACCTGCGCAGATGGTTATTATATACAGGTGAAAGAAAGCCGCCTGCTGACAATGCCAGGCGATTCCCGCAAGGAGCAAAATCTGTTCTTTATTAACCTGGGCGGTTATAAAGAGCATGAATTTGAAGAGTTTCATTATAAAATGCTGGCAGTAGCAGACAATATAGACATTGCGAAAAGCATCGCTAAAAAAACGGCTTTTTATAAACATACCAGCCTTGCCAAGAGTGCAACTGCCCATCGTGCCACTGCACATATTGATGATAAATATGGAATAGATGTAGATGACATGTATGCCGTGGAAGATATTTTACCCGCTAACGTGAAAGGAAAATATACTATCATGCTACTGCCTGAAGCAGCCTGCACCGAAGATATAATTCACCTCGGTTATTTGCCGCTGAGCGATGTACGCTGATGTACTAACATTACACAAAGAGATGCTGAATGACTAGTTTTACTGCCTTACCTCTATATAAACTTTCCGCTGAAGCGCATTTTCTTTGCTGCCCGAACCAACGTTTATTACCGGTTCATTTAATTTGATCTGCGAAGGGGGTACATCAAACTGGGTAACCAGCAATTGTTTAATATACATCATCCTTTTTTTTGCCAGTGCGTTATTAGAAGCTGCATTTCCTACGCCGTCGGTATAACCCGTTAAAATAAATGAAGTTGCTGTTCCAACCGCCTGTTTACGATTGTAAATAGAAAGCTTATTTATCTGTTCGCTGGCCAATGCAGCGGCGTTCATTCCAAAATAAACAGTTACATCCGGCAGCTTTTCATTTGAAACGGGCGCTGCGGCGGATTTTACAGGAGCAGTTTTCAACTTGTCTATTTCTGTTTGCAAAAATGCAATTTGCTGTTGCATAGCCACTACCTGCGGGCTTGGCGGAGCCTGATGGGCAGAATCTGCCGCAACTGCCGATAACTTTGTAAGTACGCTATCCGCTGCCTTTACATAAATGGTATCCCGAAGGTCTCTTGGATCAGTCCTTACGGGCTGCCTGTTTACCGTGGTTGTCAGCACCTGCTGGGCTATCAACTGGTTACGCAAGCCATTTATTTCGTTTCGGAGCGCACGTAATTCACTGGCGCTGCCGCCTGCATTTCCGCCAGCAGAAATAATAACAGGTACCGCCGCCTGAGCCGGTAACCGATCATTCCGCCTCCGCCTGTTTTGGCCATATTCATTATTCAACGAGAGATTTCGCTGTTGCATCGTGGTAAGTCTGTCATTGAGCTGCATAAGCTGCTGATCGTAATATTTTTCCCGTTCTTCACCCTTCAATATTTCGCCGTTATTTGTTGACTGCTCATTTTTTTTCTTCCCGGGCAAAATACGCCGGTACCATTTTGCAGGTTTTTCTGGAGTAGTGTTGACCGGTGAATTTGCCGCAAAAGTCACCCGCCGGTAGTATGCCGCAGAATCACGGCTCTGTTGTAACATATATTTTAACACTGCAATGGAGTCATTGTTTTCACGTAACCTGTTTTGAGAAACGGCCAGTAATTGTTGCGCAACTGAATCTTCCACAATGGGCGATGCTTCAACGGCGCTTCTGTTGGTGCTACCGGTCGCATCAACCTGCTCATGTTGATTGACCGTATCCAATTTATGTAATGAGGTATCTGTTAACGAATAACCATTTAATTGCTGCGTTACCTGCTGCACACTATCTGCCAATTGCTGTCTTGCTTTTATATTTTGATAGTCTTTCAACTTATTATTTAGCGAGTCAATTGTTTTATGATAACTGCTGTCTTTTTCATACCGACTATCGCCAATCAATGCAATTATTTCACGGTTTAATCCTGCTACCTGCTCATCAGTGAGCGAATCCGGCATAGGCGGAAATTGACTCATCGTGTCCAACTGTGACTTGTTCTCGTGGAAAACTGCTATAGGCTGAGTGGCGTTAAACTGCCAAACGTGTGATTGCCTCCAGGTAGTGTCGCCTACCTGCCAACCTGCTTCTGCCCGGCGCTGCAATTCAATTATTTCATTTCGTAAACTATCTTCCTGCAAATCATAAATCCTTAAATTGAGGTTATCTTCCCTGGTAAGATTTTTTTTCAACTGAAGGGCCTTTTTCAGCAGTTTCAAAGAATCCTGTTTAAAATGCAGGTATTGAAACGCTTTTTCGAATGCCTGGTTTCTAATGACTGTTTTGATGTCCGTTAATTGTTGTTGAATACTGTCAAGTTTATGTTCTACCCTTCGTTGATGGGCAGTATCATTTACTGGCAGGTGAACTGTGTCTTTGACTGCGATTAATGTATCCATTTTGCGGGAATTAACCGTGGCAATCCTGGACATGTCCTGCTTCGGAGCTGT
The DNA here is from genome assembly GCA_039916305.1 of Chitinophagaceae bacterium. GTDB lineage: Bacteria > Bacteroidota > Bacteroidia > Chitinophagales > Chitinophagaceae > JACMLD01. Next base: position 220,849 of record JBDSLR010000021.1, read on the forward strand.
TAGAACCGCTGCCCGATTTAGGTATGGATCACTGGCTAACGAATAAACTGCTGGCGCCTTGAATGTACTTGCGGCTGTCTGTTTGGAAAGGTTAATATGCAACACCAGCCTGTTGTTTATGTACATGTCATTTACACTATTCAGATCACCACGCTGCCGGGTCAATGGATCAATCACATTGTAACCAGGATAGGCAGCATAAGAAGCGGCGGGTGACGGGTAACTTGTTTTATAACGCCCGCTTACATCGTCAAGGTAGTCTGTACCGGCGTATTTTATATCGGATTGCAGGGACAAGATAAGTAGTGCATTTATCCGGAAATTGAGGCTTAGTCCAAGATCAAGATAGGGCGACACCTTACTGTAACGGTTCGCTGTTTCTGTTTGTATGTCGCGCAGGTTGGTCTCAAAAATACCATCATTTATATTGCCAGGCTGATTGTAATTGTATTGATTGCCATTGTAATCATACAAATCGCCAGAAACATTAAAAACCGCAACGCCGGTACCCAGGTAGAAAGAAGGATAAAAAAAACTGTTCCCTTTGAGTGCGCGGCCATTGGCGGCGCTAAAAGTGAGCGCAATACCAGCATCCCGCAACGTTGTTTTGAAATTGAGTGAACGGGCAAAATCAGCGCCTGTTACCGCTATACTTCCATCCGTATTTCTGTACCGGTCACTCATCGCAAAACTCAGTTGATTAAACTGCAGCATGAATCCAAGCGCGGGATTAAATTTTTTCTGCAGCAAAACAGAAATAGAAGGCTGGGGTATGTAATAATGGTTGAAACTGGCGAAGTGGTAGAGTTTAGTGATATCGCCCAATTTTTCAATCCTGTAATTGCTCAGATCACCATAATAATTGGTATACCCTGCGCCTATACCGAGCTGCCATGGGTACTGCTGATCTTTCATCTGTGCATTTGCCGGAAATACAAAAAAAAGCAAAACCAGCAAAGTGATGAGGGTGTAAATAATTTTCATTCAATTTTATTTATTGGATATAAAAGCTGGTAAAAGCGGCAGCTCATTTTTTATTGATTCCTGCCCATAAATTAAATTGAAAATTGAGTCCAATAAAAGGATGAAGCTGTATGTTCTCCGTCTTAATATTCGACAAGTTTTGCTTACTGGCCGAAGTGGCCACCAAACCTGCATTGAAATTGATGAAATCATATAAACGGAATCCCAGCCCGGCGAAAATCGGGCGATCAACAATGGGACCAGTCAGTGTGCTATCGTTCCCGTCTTTAAAATTGCGGAGAAAAATGCCCATAATAAATGTAGTTCGGCTAAAATATTTTCCATCCCCGCGACCAAGCGGAATCGAGAAACCAGCATAAGGTTGTGCATCGTAATTTAAATCGCGCACATTGCCGCTTAAATAAACAGCTCCATATCCAATAAATAAAGGAAGTACAGCCTGCGATCTTTCAGTAAACTGGTTTTTAACAATAAACTGGTCGTATACACGCACAAAATCAAGAGCAAGGTAATTATCCAATTCAGAAACAATAATTTTCTTTAATTCATTCTGCAACTGGTCCGAATAAGATAATTTTAGTTGCTGACTCAAAACCGTAGAATCACCTGTTTGCCTTTCCACATTGTAAGCTGCATTTTTTAATCTTGCATTTACAACCTGTTGAATTTTTAATTTTACAATGTCGGAAAACCCATCAAAAGATTTGTTTGCCATATTTTTATAGGCCACGGTGCTTTTATTTACTATACTATTTAAATCGGCAATCATCTGTTCCGGCTTACGTGATAAGTCAATACGGGCGTCATCCGTTTGTATGGTTGCATCAAGATAATTACTGATGTGTTGTTGTGCAATGAAATGAAGCTGGGTTTTTTCGGAGTCGCTCAGGATGCTGTATATAGTCACGCCAAAAGAATAATTTGAGTTACTTTTCAATTTCAGATCCACCGGCAGTTCAGCAAAATCACCCGTAAAATTGACAGGCCTAACCCAATAACTATGTTCAAGCAAATCTGAATTTGATTTACCCCTGTAGATGTCTACCTGTATAATACCCGTTTGGCTGCTAACAGGCACCTGCAAGTTGAAATATGTCTGCGCAGGAAGCAGCGCATCCTGATTTATTTTTCTTTTTTGAGGTTCAATAAGCACTGATTTTTTTTGCGCCCATGATGAAGAAGTGACTGTTGTAAGAAATACCAGGAGGAATAAGCACACGTGTCTGAACATAGTTAGATTTAGCATTCATAAGCCAAATATGATACCATGGAATTGCACGGTAACCCCCCTAGCAAAGAGGATACTATGCCCTTCCGATGCCCCAAACAGTATATTATTTTACACAATGACATAGGGTAAATAAAAATATTGACAGACATTAATATCTTTATCCATGGGATAATTGATATAAGTATTAATAATGCCGGGTAAATACGAAGGCGTATCTTAAAATGCTACAAATTCCAATCGTGCACCCCCGCGTAATCATAATAAACGACAATTATAAAGTGCAGTAATAATGAACATTAGTATATTGGGCTGCGGCTGGTACGGCAGAGCGCTCGCCAGATCACTTTTACAGAAAGGTTACCATGTGAAAGGGTCTGCAACTTCTCTGGAAAAATTAACTTTGCTGGCTTCAGCTAAGATCAACCCATGCCTGGTTAAAATAACGGCTGAGGAGGACAGCATTATTGATGTGGATTTCTTTAACTGCGAGATCCTGGTCGTTGCTTTCAATACAAAAATGAATGATACGGAAAACTACCTGGCTAAAATCCGCAATCTGGTCAGCCTTATTCACCAGCACCAGGTGAAAAAAATCATATTTATCAGTTCCATCAGTGTATATGGCGATCACAATACAGTAGTCAATGAAAGCAGCATTCCACAACCACAAAAAAATTCAGGCAAATCTTTGTTGGCGGCGGAATTGCTGCTTACAAGGGATAAATTTTTTACTACTTCCGTCATCCGTTTCGGCGGCCTCGCCGGCCCCGGCCGCGATCCGGCAAATTTTCTAGCGGGCAAAACACTTGTACCCAACGGACTGGCGCCGATCAACCTCATTCATTTGGAAGATTGCATTGGCATTACGGAAAGCGTTATCCGTTTGGGTGCCGGTAATGGATTGTTTAATGCAGTGGCGCCCCATCACCCTGCTAAAATGGATTTTTATACACGTGCTGCAAAAAAACATGCAGTTCTGACTCCCAGCTTTATTGAAGAAAAAAATCAATGGAAAATAGTGGAGACCATTCACTTGCCCGTGTTGCATTACAAGTTTATTGTAAGTAATTGGTTCGATTGGTTGAAAACGCAGTAGGAGCCGCTATATTATTTATACCTGCAGGAAGCTGGCTGTAACTGAAATTTTTATTTACCAGGTTTCGGTTGGTGAAATCAATAACCGCAGACATCCGGTGACCGGTTCGGCACCAGCCACTGTCGTCCTGCTAAAATGGGTCAACCCATTTTTAACACCTTATAAAAGATTTAAAACTTCAGGTTTCTTCGGCAAAAGCTTTATTACGTTTAATTTAAAAATATATCATGAAAGTAATTATAACAGGTACTACAGGCATGGTAGGGGAAGGTGTATTGTTTGAGTGTTTGCAAAACCAACAAGTGACAGAGGTGCTGAGCATCTCACGAAAGCATTATGATCTGCAACATCCTAAACTGAAGGAATTGATAGTACCTGATTTTTTGCAGCTAAGCAAGTTTGGTGCAGTTATACAAGGGTACGATGCTTGTTTTTTCTGCGCGGGCATCAGTTCTGTAGGGATGAAGGAAGACAAATACACCCACATTACGTACGATACGACCATTGCCTTTGCAAAAGCGCTGCTGGCCGTAAATAACCAGTCCATTTTTTGTTTTGTATCGGGCAGCCATACAGACAGTACCGAAAAAGGCAAACTCATGTGGGCAAGGGTAAAAGGGCGAACAGAAAATGCTTTGATAAAGCTGCCGTTTACATCTGTTTACAATTTCAGGCCGGGGATAATGCAGCCTTTTCCGGGACAGAAAAACTGGAAAGCCGCGTACAAATTTATTGCAAAAATTATACAAGTGATATCACCAGCGCGGGTACTCAACGTCCAGGAAATCGGGCGGGCTATGATTAATGCGGTAACTGTTGGTTATCCGAAAAACATATTGGAAGTAGCGGATATAAAAGAACTGGCAAAGTAAAATAATTCTCTCTGCCTTGCAATAAATTGAATCTTAAAACAATTTTAAATGCTAATAACTTGTTGTGACTGTACCAACTCCGGCGGAGCTCATCCCGCAAATTGCCTACCGGCAAAAAGGTTCCAACGGATTTGGTCGTTCCATTATAAAAATATTGGTTGAGTTGCACAACGGCAAAGTGTGGGCAACCAGTGCAGGTAAAAATAAAGGCACATCGTTTTTTATCAGCCTGCCCTTTCTTTTAACGAATTACAGCAGCAATAGCCATATTTCCGTGAGCTGGCAAAAGATATTTGATGGGGGAAATTACTATTGTGCACCCGGCAGTTTAGCACTTTGCGCAATCTGCTTTTCCAAGGTGTCAAGATTAAATGGTTTTGCGATAAAAGAATCGGCGCCAGCCTGCTCTGCCAGCGACTTAATATCACTATTTGCTGAAAAATAGATGACTGGTAAATCTTTAAACATAGTTGAATTCCTGATGGCCTGCGTGGCTACTATTCCCCCTTCATCCGGAATCCAGTTATCCATTAACACCACATCGGGGTTAAGGGGTAGTAATCTCTCCACCACATTATTGCAATCCACAAAAGTATGCACGGTCCAGCCCCTGGCTTTCATTATATAACTGCATATGGACAGAATATCTTCATCGTCGTCAAAGATTACAAGGGTCTTCTTTCGTTGTTCCATAGACGGGCAATTAAGTTAGTAAAAATATGTTATTTTCTTTGGTTTATTCCTAAATACCGGGTGCATGATTAACACTTTGCCACTGTACTTATACCTTCCAATGATACCGAAATGATTGCCGCGCTTAAACGTTATTGTCTTACTGGCACAGGGGCGGAAAAGTCTTTTACTACGACAGCTGAAATGGTATCGGAAATATTTAATGTAAGCATGGCAATGATTTCGCTGGTGGAAGAAACGGACGTATACTTTAAATCGAATGTGGGCATGGGCTCATTTTAAAAAAGAAGGCAGTTTTACGCGCATTTCAAGTGAAGACAAGGGCCCCGGCATTGTATCCGAAAATCTCCCTCATCTTTTTGAAAGATATTACGGGGTAAAGAATACCCGCATCCGCGGTTCTGGTCTTGGCCCTGGCTTATACATCAGCGCCGAAATTATCAAAAAACACAAGGGTGAATTTGGTGTAAAAAGTACCCTGGGCCAGGGAAGTATTTTTTGGTTTACAGTTCCTCCATAGCATCCCATCTGCTGGCGGGTACTAGGCCCAACACTTTAAGGCTGATGAAATTTGAGAAACGAGGAATATCTTTCACACGCGGTGGGAAATCTAACTGCTTCTACTGGGGTAGCTAAAATGCAAACCAGGTTATAACCTTGGAGGCACTAGGTATTATTGCTTATTATTATTCAACAAATCAACGGACTTACGTATACATAAAGTAGTAGTTCTGCCATCAGTTAACAATAAAAGTTCTTTACGATGGCACAACGAGTACTTCTACTATTTCACATCAGATTTATTGTACTTATTTTACCTGGCCGTGTCAATACGATGGAAGTTTATGCACTGACTGATATCTGAATTTGTATTGCTGAATTTTATTGCCCTTGGCATGTACTTTGTATAAGATATCCCTGATTAGCCCCCATCATCCCTTGATCTTACTCTTTTCAATTATTTATTGTCATATCCTTTTTAACCGAACACGTGTTTATTGCAGCTATAAAAGCATGCATCATTAAACACATCCAGTAACCGGTATTCCATTAGAGCCTTTCCACACATTATTGTTTGCTGCTGATTTATCGGCATACGCAAACAGGAACTCTATGCCTGTGATTAAATAAAATTTTGAACGTACAATACTTATTTAACATACTCAATATAGAGAATATTGAAGCTTACTAACCTATAAAACAAAAATATCAAGATGCGTACACTAGCCGGAAAATTAATCGCTTTGCTATTAGTTATAACAGTAATGGGAAGTTGCCAAAAGGACGACCGCCCCGAACCCTCTGTAACAAACGACAGTATTGTGGAAACAGTGCCACCCTACCTGAGAGGACTTACACTTAATATCAACCAGTATATTGGGGGCTATTACGAGAGTATACCCAATCATTACCTGGTTACTACAAAAAAATATCCGCTCATTATCTTTCTGCATGGTGCGGGCCAGGAAGGTGATGGCGGAAAAGATCTGCCCCTGTTGCTAAATGATGGTGTAGTGAAACTTATCAAAGAACAACGCTTTCCTTCCAATTTTAAAGTAAACGGAAATGATTTTTCTTTTGTTGTCCTGTCGCCGCAAATGCGTGCCATGCCCACTGACACAATGATTGCATCATTCTTAAATTTTGCATTGGCACACTATCGCATTGACGCGCAGAGAATTTACATTTGCGGCCTTAGCATGGGTGCGGTAGTTACCACACAGGTGGCTGGAAAGTATACGCCGAGCTTTGCCGCAGGCGTCTCTGTATCCGGTGCCACGTTTGGACCGGACAAGGCAACTTATGCAGCCGGCGTTGCTGCCGGTGGATTTGCGTTGTGGTCATTTCATAATTCCGGCGACCCGGTTACGCCTGCATCCACGACCACGGATTTCGTCAACCTTGTGAACAGCAAAAGCCCCCTTGTACCCGCCCGTTCTACCATATTCCAGTCGGCCGTACATGATGCGTGGACCAAAGCTTTCGACCCTGCTTACAAAGAAAATAATATGAATGTGTATGAGTGGATGCTGCAGTATAAGAGGTAAAAGCAGTTTTTGATTGAGCCTGCTTAACAATAAGATGCATACTAAGCGTCGTTGCTGCAGATGGCATAAAGGAGCAAAAAAATCAGCATAAAAAAATACTATAAAAAAAAGGTGCCTGTTCAAGAACAGGCACCTTTTTTATATACTATAACCCGATATCAAACTACCTGGATTTTTTCTTTTCAACCAATTCCTTACCGCATTTAGGACAGATCCCGTCTTTATTGAGCGCTACTTCCGGGTGCATGGGACAAGTATACAATTTTACCGTCTCCGCTTTCATTTGTTCTTTTAGTGAAAGGCTCATTTTTTTCCCGCATTTAGGACACTGTCCTGGATTATGGCCGGTTACATCCAGGTGTACGGGGCAATTATAATTTTTTACTACCCCGGTTTTCATTTGCTCCTTACCGGATAAATGTAAGTCCATGCCGCAAATGGAACATTTTCCCGGACGAAGACTGGTTACTTCCGGGTGATGCAGGCAACTGTAAAATTTAGCGTGGGCAGCGGTATCTTTTCTTCCCGCTTTTGATTGTGCAAACAGGGAAGGAACGGCCATTAGTAATAATACTAATATAATTATTGTCTTTTTCATATTGTTGTTTATTTGAGTGTAAGGTATCTGTGTACGGCAGGTGATAAACTGACAAGCATCAGCCCTTTGTATGACTCCCATCAATACTGGTTTTCTATACTGTCCTGTTTGAATTGATTTATTCGAACAGGCTATCTACTTGCTGCTTGATTGTGTGCCATATTAATTGACACAATGATTGCAACATGCTGGCAAATGTTACGAACAATTTTGTAAAGAATATCTCCACGGAAAAACATAATGCCTGCATGGGGAAGACTTTACCCGAATAAAGATCGTAAGTCAATTTTTGACAACTAGCAGCATGACTATTAGCTGGTCCAAAAACTGAACTCATCATGCAGTTAATGGGAAGCCGCCGTCAACTTTAATCCACCAAGCAGTCCCTTTAACTTTCCAGCGATATATTTATTACAGATTTGTACAGCTTTCATGTTTAGCCCAATAACAAACGGATAAGCTACATAAGCGCGGGAGTTAATATCCACTACGTCAAAAGAAATTATTACACTCGTGCAGGCAACCAGTAAAACATCATCAGCCGACTTAAGCCTGAAAGCACTATAAAAAGCACATTTGAAATGGTTGGCTGGGGAGTTTGCGGTATTCAGCACGTTTGTCTAACGCAAGTGCAGTGCTGTTAGAAAATGCTGCGCTGGCATATTATCCGGAATAATAGCACACTCAAAACAAATAATATTTTTTTAGCCGGAAAAAAACAATAAGACGGGGACCGTACGACAAATTCCGAAAACTGATCATAATAAAAAAACAATGGTACTTGCACTGTTTCTAACAGGGTTTGTTATCTAAACATGTAGATTATTATAAACAGATTCTTTGTAACAGTCAAATATTGACAGCTGCACCGTGCCGGGCCGAATATTTCTCAACATACGGCTATTGCAGTTTTATAATCATTTTTTAAGGGATAAAAACATGTGATATGTGTAAAGACTTTCTATTAATGTGTAATGGGTAGCCAGTAAATATCCCCACCTTTGTGGTATCGTTTTTATTTTTTTGTCTTTTTGGAGGCCATCGGGTTTTAGTAAGGTTAGTTGTTTCTATTACTTCTGTAACGCTGTCATATAACTGTTTTTTAATTCACCTGGTCGGAAAAAATGACTTATGAAAAAAGTTACTGAGCGAGAAGGGCTGGAAAAAAATAAGACCTGTATTATTGTTGAAATAATAGAGTATGTCCCCAATGCTGTATTAAGTAAAACAATTATTAAGAAGGCTTCTGGTAATGTTACCGTTTCATCTCTTGCGGCTGGTGAAGAATTAGCAGAAAAAATCTCTCCCTTTGATACATTCATTCAGATAATTGACGGCACAGCTGAGATAGGAATAAATAATAAAAATTACAGGCTGCGCGGGGGTGAAGGGATTATTATTCCGGCTTATTCAAAACAACACTTCTGTGCAAATGTGCAGTTCAAAATGCTCTCCACGGTTATTAAAAGTGGATATGAAGATAATTAACCAATATGCAGGCAGCAAGCGGCTATGGCGAGTATATTCACAAGCTACTTTTTACCGGAACCTTACTTTATTGAACGAAAACCCATTATGAATACAGCTACAATTTCGCCAAAAGCAACTGCAGGAGTCACACTTACTCCAGAGATCCTCTATAAGGTAGATGCATATTGGCGTGCAGCCAATTATCTTTCCGTTGGACAAATCTATTTATATAGTAACCCGTTATTGAAGAGGCCATTGGCATTGGCTGATATAAAACATATGTTGCTGGGTCATTGGGGAACTACGCCTGGTCAGAATTTTATTTATGTACACCTTAACCGTGTAATAAAAAAATACAACCTGGATATGATATACGTTTCCGGCCCGGGGCATGGAGGACCTGCCGTTGTCAGCAATACTTACCTGGAAGGAACTTACAGTGAGGTGTACCCGGATATCAGCCAGGATGAACAAGGCCTGCAAAAATTGTTTTTGCAGTTTTCGTTCCCGGGTGGCATCCCAAGCCACGCGTCACCGGAATGTCCCGGGTCTATTCATGAAGGCGGAGAATTGGGATACTCCCTCAGTCATTCATTTGGTGCGGTATTCGATAATCCCAGCCTTGTTGTTGCCTGCGTAGTAGGTGATGGCGAAGCAGAGACTGGTCCGCTGGCTACCGCATGGCATTCCAATAAATTTCTTAACCCTGAATCCGACGGAGTGGTACTACCCATTCTGCACCTAAACGGTTATAAAATTGCAAACCCAACCATCTTTGCACGCATTGAGCCCGAGGAACTAGAACATTTTTTTCGCGGCTGCGGCTGGATACCCATTTACGTAGAAGGGCATGAACCCGAATTGATGCATGAAGCGATGGCTGCCGCATTGGACAAGGCAATCGAAGAAATTCATCGCATTCAAACAAATGCGCGGGTAAATAAAGATACCAGCAGGCCACGGTGGCCGATGATTATTTTGAAATCGCCCAAAGGATGGACAGGACCAAAATTTATAGATGGTAAAAAGATAGAAGGCAATTTCAGGTCGCACCAGGTACCCGTATCGGATCCGGCCAGCCATCCTGAACACCTGAAAATGCTGGAAGATTGGTTGAGAAGTTATAAACCTGAAGAGTTGTTTGATGAACAGGGAAAATTGATACCGGACCTTTTAGCAATGGCGCCTGTTGGTCGGCAACGCATGGGTGCAAATCCACATGCTAATGGCGGCTTATTGCTCCGCGATTTGAAGATGCCTGATTTTCGCGCCTATGCAGTGCAGGTTACTACGCACGGTATACAGGGAGTTGGGGACACGCATGTGCTGGGATGCTTCGTACGGGATGTAATAAGGTACAATGATGTCCAAAAAAATTTCAGGGTATTTGGTCCTGATGAGACCCTTTCGAACGGCCTGGAGGCGGTCTTTGAAACCACCAAACGTCAGTGGGATGCCACTATAGCAGAGGACGATGAACTGCTGGCGCCGGCAGGCCGTGTAATGGAAATGCTGAGCGAACACCAGTGTGAAGGATGGTTGGAAGGTTATTTGCTGACGGGCCGTCACGGACTTTTTAATTGTTATGAGGCATTTGTCCATATTGTTGATTCCATGTTTAACCAGCATGCAAAGTGGTTAAAAACTACTTCGAAATTGCCATGGAGACCAAAGATCGCATCACTTAATTATTTACTGGCTTCCCATGTATGGCGGCAGGATCATAATGGTTTCACCCACCAGGATCCCGGATTCATAGATCACGTAATCAATAAAAAAGCTGAGATTGTCAGGGTTTATCTGCCGCCGGATGCCAATTGCCTCCTTTCCGTAATGGATCATTGTTTACGAAGCCGCCATTATGTTAATGTTGTAATAGCAGGAAAGCATCCTGCGCCGCAGTGGCTTTCTATGGAAGACGCGGTTAAACACTGTACCCTTGGTATCGGCGTATGGCAATGGGCCAGCAATGACCAGGGGATTGAGCCGGATATTATAATGGCCTGCTGTGGTGATGTGCCCACACTGGAAACAATGGCGGCTGTCTCTATTCTTAAAGAACAACTTCCAGAATTAAAAATCAGGGTAGTGAATGTAGTTGATTTAATGAAACTGCAACCGCATACCGAACATCCGCATGGATTGACGGATATTGATTTTGATGAACTTTTTACCAGGGATAAACCGGTAATTTTTGCTTTTCACGCATACCCATGGCTGGTACACCGGCTGACTTACCGCCGCACCAATCATGACAATATTCATGTGCGGGGTTATAAAGAAGAAGGAACCATTACGACCGCTTTTGACATGACTGTGTTGAATGATTTGGATCGCTTTCATCTTGTTATTGACGCCATTGACCGTCTGCCTCAAACAGGCAACAAAGGCATCTATCTGAAGGAACAGTTAAGAGACAAGCTTCTTGAACACAGGGAATATATTTGTAAATACGGGCAGGACATGCCGGAAATACGCAATTGGAAATGGACGCATTGAACTTGAATAAACAATTATTAACAGATACTGTAAGAAGGCTGCTGGCAGATGATAAGGGTTTGCTGGCAATGGATGAAAGTACTGCTACCTGTAACAGGAGATTTGGAGCACTGGATATACCAACAACCGCGGCATATCGGCGCCGGTATCGCGAGCTGATTATAATGACACCCGCTTTGAGTGAATGTATCAGCGGAGCCATACTTTTTGATGAAACCATCCGCCAGCAAAAAGATGACGGCACGGCTTTTACCAAAACACTGTTAGATGCTGGTATTATGGTGGGCATTAAAGTGGACATGGGTGCGGTACCGCTGGCTTGCTTTCCGGGAGAAAAAATAACAGAAGGACTTGACGGATTGCGTGGCAGGCTGGCTGAATATTTTGAAATGGGTGCACGTTTTGCCAAATGGCGTGCCGTGATTGCTATAGGTAATGGAATGCCCAGTCAATATTGTATTGACGCGAATGCCCATGCGCTTGCCAGGTATGCAGCTTTGTGCCAGGAAGCGGGACTTGTGCCGGTTGTTGAGCCGGAAGTACTGATGGAAGGAGACCATACCATGGCAAAATGTGCTGAAGTAACGGAGAAAGTATTACGAAGCGTTTTTATTGAACTGAATAAACACAACGTGTTGCCTGAAGGAATGTTGCTGAAGCCTAATATGGTGCTACCTGGAAACGATTGCCCGCAGCAGGAAAATATCAACGAAGTAGCAGATGCCACGATGAATGTATTTTTACGGACTGTTCCGGCTGCGGTCCCGGGTATCTTGTTTTTGTCGGGCGGACAGTCACCCGCACTGGCGTCACAACGTTTGAATGCAATGCATACGAGGTTTAGGTGGCGGATACCCTGGGCAGTCTCCTTTTCTTTTTCACGGGCCATTCAGCAACCGGCGCTTGAAATCTGGATGGGCAAAGATGACAACGTGAAAGCTGCACAACAGGCGCTATACCACCGGGCCGCCTGCAATAAAGCCGCGTGCCGGGAAGAATACAATTCCCTCATGGAAAAAACACGTTCCTGAAAATAATGTGATCCGTTATAAACACAACAACATTTTTACTTCCAAACGACCATATATTCCTGAAGCACAGATACAATGCCAGTAAATATCTTTAACAGCAAAGGTTTAACACAGCAGCAGGTATTGGATGCCAGGGTAAAATATGGTTCTAATAAACTGGAATACAAGAAGAAACATAATTTTATTGATGCGGTGAAAAGCCTGGCACAAGACCCGATGATTATTTTATTACTGATTGCAGCCACTATTTATTTCATCAGCGGAGATATTGCCAATGGTATTTTTCTGGCGGTTGCTATTGTCTTGCAGGTAATTATTTCTTTATACCAGGATGCAAGAAGCCGGAATGCACTGGATCATTTACAGGATTTTACACAGCCAAAAAGCAAAGTAATACGTGATGGACAAACAGAAGAAATAACCAGCGAAGAACTGGTTGTAGGCGACAGCCTGATTGTAGAAGAAGGCAGTTCGGTGAGTGCAGACGGCATTATTATACATGCCAACGATTTTTCAGTCAACGAAGCTGTACTCACCGGAGAATCTTTATCCGTATTTAAAGATCAAACACAGGAAGATAATTTAATTTACAGTGGCACCACTGTTGCCAGCGGACTGGCCATTGTTACCATTACTGCTATTGGCAATCAAACCAAACTGGGTAAAATTGGAAAAAGCCTGGAAAACATCAAAGAAGAAAAAACGCCACTGGAATTGCAGATAGGCCATTTTGTAAAAAAAATGGCTGTTACGGGGGCACTGGCTTTTATCGTATTCTGGGCTATTAATTATATCAATTCCCGTCATCTGCTGGATAGCTTGCTGAAATCGCTCACACTTGCAATGAGTATATTGCCCGAAGAAATACCGGTAGCCTTCACCACATTTATGGCATTAGGGGCATGGCGGCTTATGAAAATAGGCATCGTGGTTAAGCAAATGAAAACAGTGGAGACACTGGGCAGTGCCACGGTAATATGTACTGATAAGACAGGTACGCTTACCGAAAATAAAATGAGCCTTGCAAAACTATTTGTATTGTCTTCACAAAAAATATCAGATCCAACCGCGGTATTAAACGAAGACGAAAAAAAGCTTATCCGCTTATCCATGTGGGCAAGTGAGCCAATACCCTTTGATCCTATGGAAATAGCCCTGCACGACGCATACAGCAATAGTACATTGCGCGATGAAAGGCCGGATTACACAATTGTTCATGAATATCCGTTGAGTGGAAAGCCGCCCATGATGACACATTTGTTTGAAAATAATGCTGGCAGCCGTATTATCGCCGCCAAAGGGGCGCCTGAAGCATTGATGAAAGTATCCAGCCTTACTGCTATTGATAAACAACAAATACAGGCAGCCATTGAAACAATGGCCACTGATGGCTACCGGGTGCTGGGTGTTGGTGAAACAAAATTTGAAGGCCATCAATTTCCAGCAGAACAACAGGCATTTAAATTCGTATTCACAGGTATTGTCGCATTTTACGATCCTCCAAAGAAAAATATTCAAACTGTCTTGGAAAATTTTTACAACGCCGGTATTAGCGTAAAGATAATAACGGGCGACAATGCCGCCACTACCACAGCCATTGCAAAACAAGTGGGCCTCCGTGGTTACGACAAAAGTATAACCGGTGATGAATTAATGCAATTGCCAGAGACGGCGCTGAAAGCAATAATTTCAGACCGGCAGGTATTTACCCGCATGTTCCCGGAAGCCAAACTAAAAATCATCAATGCATTGAAAACAAACAATGAAATTGTTGCCATGATCGGCGATGGTGTCAATGACGGGCCGGCATTGAAAGCAGCACATATTGGTATTGCCATGGGCAAAAAAGGAACCAGCATCGCCCGACAGGCCGCTTCACTGATCCTGCTTGAAGATGATTTGTCTAAAATGGTGGATGCGGTTGCCATTGGAAGAAAAATATACAGCAACCTTAAAAAAGGTATCCAATACATCATATCCATTCATATCCCGATTATCTTAACCGTTTTTATACCGCTTGCGCTGGGATGGATGTATCCAAATATCTTCTCTCCTGTTCATATCATTTTCCTGGAATTAATCATGGGCCCCACCTGCTCCATCATATATGAAAACGAGCCATTGGAAGCAAACGCCATGACACTAAAACCCCGCCCCTTCACCGATACTTTCTTTAACTGGAAAGAATTAACCACCGGTATTATACAGGGATTGCTTATAACAGCAGGGACCATGTTTACATATCTGTACGCAGTACAGCAGGGTTTTGATGAAAGCCATACCCGTACCATGGTTTTTACCGCGCTGGTCGCTGCTAATATATTCCTCACATTGGTTAACAGATCGTTTTACTATTCCATTATAGTTACGATGAAGTATAAGAATAACATGGTACCGTTGATTGTTTTACTCACCGCCGGAATAATGGCAATGCTTCTTTACATACCGCCGTTCACAAAATTCTTTGGATTTGAATTGCTTGCACCCGTGGAATTGGCCATCTGCACAGCCATTGGTTTTGTGTCTGTCATCTGGTTTGAAGTGGTAAAATGGAGCAAAAGAAGAAAAGCTTTTTGATAATAAGAAAATGTGCAATGCAACAGACAAATTATGGTAACCCTGAATGACAAAACATATCCGGTAGAAAATGCCCAGGCATTAAGTATTGCTGAAATCAGCAGGCTGTTTACAGCTGACCTGGAAAATGGATTAGAGGAAGCCAGTATTAAAGAAAGATTTGAAATTTTTGGCATAAACAGTTTCCAGGAAAAAAAGCAAAAAAACATTTTTCTGATCCTGCTTGAACAATTTAAAAGTCCAATAATACTAATGCTTGTTGTTGCAGCAGGATTTTCTTTTTTCTTTTCCGATTGGATAGAAGGTTTTTCCATCATTGCGGTAATTTTTATAACTGTTGTTCTGGGATTCTTTATGGAGATGCAAGCCCGTAAATCAATGGTGGCATTAAAAAAACTGGATGTAAGTGTATCAAAAGTGTGGAGAAACAATGCCATAAGGGAAATCTCGTCTGAAAGGATAGTACCTGGTGATATTATGGTACTGGAGGCAGGCGATATGGTATTGGCTGATGGAAGATTAATAGTAGTAAATCAATTTGAAGCAGATGAATCGGCACTTACAGGCGAATCATTACCTGCCGAAAAAAATACCAGCATTTCAGCAAAGGATGCAAGCATTGGCGACAGAACCAGTTCAATATTTAAAGGCACTTCTGTTATCAGGGGGAATGCCAGGGCAATCGTAACTTCAACGGGGCGTTATACAGAATTGGGTAAAATTACATCTCTTGTAGAAACAGCCACGCAGGATGATACGCCACTTGAAAAAAAACTACTGGGTCTTACAAAAAAACTCATGTGGATTACCGCCGCATTTGCACTTATTTTTATTATCACCGGGTTGTTGCAGGGTAAAGCCTTTTACCTGATTGTTGAAACAGCGCTTGCGCTGGCAGTAGCCGCTGTTCCAGAGGGACTACCGGTTGTATCTGTCATCGCCCTTACCTATGGAATGCTTCGGATGGCCAGGCGAAACGTACTTATCAAACGGCTGGCTTCAGTAGAAACCCTGGGCGGTGTAAACATTATTTTTACTGATAAAACTGGTACCCTGACGGAGAATAAAATTGAAGTAAACAGTCTCGTATTTTTCGACGAAACGATAACGATTGATAAAAGCAGTGAGGTAGTTGATAAACAAAATTTGAAAAACAAAGCAGGATTTGAAAAACTTCTGCAGATCTCAGCTTTGTGCAACAATGCAAATACTACAGAAAATGAGCATTTCCTTGGCGACCCTCTTGAAATTTCATTACTAAAGTTTGTTCATTGCAATACAATAAACGCTGCGACAGCAAAAGCAGCTTACGCTCGTATTGCTGAAGAAGCATTTAATTCAGAAACCAAACTAATGGGCACCTTATATAGAAATGACAACCATTATTTTGTAGCTGCCAAGGGCGCCACGGAAGAATTAATAATCAAATGCAATTTTTATTGTGCCGGAGATGATGTATTACCGATAACCGATGAGCACAAAAAAATATTCCTGGATAAAGCAGATGAAATCCAGGCAACCGGCTCCCGTGTGCTGGCTTTTGCTTATAAGGAGGCGCCGGACCTTCCCACTGGTAATTATTTAAAAGATTTAACGCTGGCAGGTTTCATTGGATTTTTGGATCCTCCGAGGCTGGATGTTATTGGGGCATTAGCGTCATGCAGGGATGCAGGGATTAAAGTTGTTATGATAACTGGTGACCATCCGGCAACGGCACTCAATATAGCAGAAAAAATAAAGCTATCGGCATGTGCCAATGTTGTTATCAATGGTAAAGACCTGGACAGTGATATTGCTCCGGAAAAATTATTTGCTGCTACTATTTTTGCCAGGGTAACGCCAAAGCAAAAACTGGACATGATAAGTCTTTACCAAAAGCGTGGAGATATTGTAGCCATGACGGGCGATGGCATAAACGATGCACCCGCTTTAAAAAAAGCAGATATCGGCATCGCGATGGGTTTAAGAGGTACTCAGGTGGCAAAAGAAACTGCCGCAATGATTTTAAACGATGATTCATTTACATCCATTGTAGCGGCCATAATGCAGGGACGAGTTATTTTCAAAAACATTAAAAACTTTCTAATGTATTTGCTCTCCTGCAACTTAAGTGAAATTCTTATCGTATTTTTTTACGGTTTATTGAACTTTTCTTTTTCGCTCCTCCCCCTGCAAATTCTGTTTCTGAACCTGGTAACAGATATCTTTCCGGCCCTGGCACTTGGACTGGGCAAAGGCAACAGGCTGATTATGCAATTACCACCAAGAAACCCGCTGGCGCCTGTTATAAGTAACAAAGACTGGATGACTATTACTATGTATGCGGTTCTACTTGCATTGCCAATCATGCTGGTGACATGGTACTGCAGTCATTACCTGCAATATGAAATTGGAATTTGTAACAACATCACCTTTTTTAGCCTGGCGTTGTCACAATTGTGGCACGTTTTGAATTTGACATCCCGTAAAATATCATTTTACACCAATGAAATTACCCGAAATAAATTTATCTGGAAAGCTTTGCTGCTGTGTATTGTTATTTTAGCTATTTTTTACCTTGTCAGTCCGCTCAGTAAATCCGTCGGTATCCAGGTACTGCATCCGTCTATTTGGTTGATTATACTTCTAACCAGTATCGCGCCTGTTATTCTAATTCAACTTTTTAAGAGGGGCTTTCAAATCATTGACTAGCATGAACAGAAATAAATTTTTGACAATTGCGGCAAGCTCACTTTTCATTGCGGGCGGCACAGGCTATTTACTGAGCGACAGGCATAGTCTTATAAGAGCAGATATCAAACCCGCCACGTCAAATAAATCATTTGTTGAACCCGATGAAAGGGAAATCTTGTATCTGGCTTCTCTTGCGCCAAGCGGTCACAATACCCAGCCGTGGCTGGTGAGGTATATCGCACCTTATCACTGGATTGTTTGTAATGATAAAACCAGATGGCTTCCCGCAGTTGATCCCATGCAGCGGGAGACCGTTTTATCCATCGGGGCTTTTCTTCAAAACCTGGAATATGCTGCGGGGCATGCTGGTTATAATTGCCAGTTTAATATGATGGCCGTAACTAACCAGGACGAAGATGTAGTAGAAGTTAAACTGACCAAGTCTGCCATTAGAATCGATTATGATATTGCTGAAATAGAAAAGCGCCGAACAGTACGTTCAAATTATTTGAACCAGGCATTGACCAATGAGGATGTAATTTACCTACTGCAAGAGGAGAAGGATTTTTTCCAGTATATACCTAATAACACAACAGAATATCATTATCTCAATGAAAAGACCATTGAAGCAAACCGAATCCAGGCATACCGGGATGATGCTGAAAATGAATTATCCCGATGGATACGGTTCTCAGGAAAAGACGCCCGGAAATATTGCGATGGTCTGACCACGGCAAGTATGGAAATAAAAGGCGTGCCCGCCTGGGTAGTTCGCAACTTTTATAACAAGGCCAGTGTCATGAAAAATAATTTCAGGGATAAAAATATTGAGAATGTTATTAAACAGGTATCACAGTCGGCAGGTTGGGTATTAATTACAAGTAAAGACAATATGACCAGCACATTGCTGGAAACGGGCAAACGGATGCAACGGCTGTTCTTAAAAGTAAGGAGGCGTGGAGTTGCAATGCATCCAATGACTCAGGCATTGGAAGAACCCATGATTAAAAAAAACCTCGCTCACTCAATTGGCATTACTGGTCATATTCAATTTATTCTAAGAATCGGATACGTTAAAAATTATCCTGATGTAGTTTCGTTAAGAAGGTCTGTTGACAGCTTTGTAAGAAAATGAAAATATTAAGACAGTAAACCAGTATTCAAAAAATTGCCTTTTAAAATTATATAACAAACAGTGACAACCAACTCAATATCGAACAAGCTAACTGCTATAAATATTCTTGATATTTTTACCTGGATATTTTTAAACCTGCTGATTTTCTATTTATTCTCCGCTGCCATCAATGACATCATCAAAAAATGGTGCTGGCTTAGTATTGGTGCTATCGTTATGAAAGGTTTTATTTTACTAGTCTTTAAAGATAATTGCCCGCTTACATTAGTTGCCAGGAAATATTTTAATTCTACAAAAGACGAGTTTGACATTTCTTTAATCAACTGCCTGCCCAGGTACAACAAATTAATATCAACAGTGCTTTTATAATTATTATTATACTAATTGAGTGCCGGTTAAATTCAACAATATGAAGTCAAAAGTAATAAGGAATGTACTGATTGCGATACTGGCATTTCTCGGACTTGGCGCAATTGGCGGCGGTGCAGTTTTAATTATCTCTCCATCAGGCAATTTAATTGGTATGCCATTGTCCATGTTAAACACTTCGCCCTTCCGCAGCTTTTTAATTCCTGGCATTATTTTGTTTTTAATGCTTGGTATACTTCCCATTCTTTTAATAATCGCGCTGGTTAGAAAACCGGCATCAAAATTTGCCGATCAGTTTAATAGTTTCCGTGATATGCACTGGTCATGGACTTACACCATTTACATCGCATTTTTTCTGATTTTCTGGATACAAATTGAAATGGTCATGCTTTCTGCCGTTAGTTGGCTCCACAGTTTTTACATGCTATTGGCAGTGCTTATTATTTTTGTTGCATTGCTGCCCCAGGTAAGGAATTTATACAAAATATTTTAATTATCAGCAATGATCTTAATGGAAAAATCTGGTATAAATAAATAATGCATGACTCTTTTGTAAAACCTCAATTTTACCATTAAACAATATGGATAGCCTCAAAAATACCCTGCAAAATGATTTAAATAACGTTTCTATTTCCCCAGAAATGACAGCACATCTTCCCGTAACGGTAAAGCGATCCATAGAATTACTGGGACTTATTTTGCTTGCGCTCGTGATCATCTACCTGCAGCATATCATCATGCCAATGCTCATGGCATTGGTTGCATCCATTGCCTTGTTACCAGTTTACAGATTTTTAGTTCGCAAAAAAATACACCCCAGTATCTCTATTTGTCTAACAATATTATTTATGACAATCGTCCTTGCACTGATTGTCTTTTTCATCACTTTACAGCTAAAACCATTAATTGATAATTTTAGCACAATTCAACGAAATATAACCAATCACGTTCACGCAACCAGTAACTGGTTCAGCGAAAAAACGGCCATTTCGACTGCCCGTCAGGCCAAAATAGTTAATCAGCAAGCCGATAAACTGCTTGATTCTGCGGGCAAATTTCTTAACAACGCAGCAGGATCTTTAAGCACCGTGCTTATATTTTTGGGATTATTTCCCATTTATACTTTTCTTATTCTCTACTATAAAAATGTTTTGAGAAGGTTTTTACTGATGTGGTTCCGGCAAGATAAAAGTGTGCAGGTAGGCCAGACATTAAAAAGCATTGAATCCATCATCCAAAGCTATATTGTTGGACTGATGATCCAGTTTGGGTACATGACCATTTTGCTCGGTGGCGCTTTACTGCTTTTCGGAATTGAATACGCATTTCTTATTGCGATTATTTTTGCTATACTTAATCTCATCCCTTATATCGGGGCACTCATCGGAAATATTACCGGCGTGTTATTGACACTCAGCACCACTCCTGATTTGGGGCCGGTTTTTATGGTTTTGCTGATAATTTCAGTTGTGCAGCTTCTGGATAATAATATTTTGATGCCGTTTATTGTGGGGTCTAAAATAAGAATTAATGCACTGGCAAGTCTTTTTGGGGTATTTGTCGGAGGCGCTTTAGCAGGCATTACAGGCATGTTTTTATCGCTGCCACTGATGGCGGTTTTTAAAATAATATTTGACCATACGGAGCAATTTAAAAAGTGGGGTGTAGTGCTGGGCGATGACAAACCCATCAGCAGCAAGCAGCTGCAATAAAGGCGCCATAACAGTTGATTTAAACTTATATCCAGTAAAATAAATAGTTAGCAATTTAAAATAAAAACCGTCTGACATATATGCTCATTTTATTCATTTTACTAATTGCATTGGTATTACTTGCCGGACAACCAACTTATCTGTCCGCGTTAACAGCGGGTGAAAAGAGATTAGAAACGTAGATAATAAAACACGTTAAATAGGAGAAAAAATAACATAGTTATCCCAAACAAAGCAGGAATATTCTGGAGATCGAAAGAAAGTGATTTTAGTTATGCAAAATTTAATGCAGGAACGATTGAGTACAATTAACCTGAGATGCTAAATTGGGTAAATAAAAAATATCGCAGCATATTGAAACAGCTATTAACATATCTCAGCTTTGCTTATTTAATCTCCTGGATAATTTGGTTACCATTATATGGCCATATTTTCGGGTTAGTTAATATGCCTGTTTTTCCTTTTAATCATGCGCTTGGTGGACTTGGCCCTTTAGCTGCATCCTTCATCACAACCTGGATTTATTCGAAAAATGAGGGTGTAAAACAGCTATTGAGAAAATGCTTTCAGTTTAAGCCATTGATATATTTAATAATCGCATTGTTTAGTCCATTCATATTAGCGCTGGCTGCGGCTGTAGTTAATTATTTCTTTACTAAAACATCTGTAAACCTGACAGGACTGCTCACAGCAAAAGAATTCCCGAATTTTAACCTGCTGACTTTCTTTATGTACAACCTGCTATTTTTTGGCTACGGGGAAGAAGTGGGCTGGCGGGGCTTTGCTTTGCCCAGGCTTCAAAAAAAAGTAAACGCACTCAAGGCAAGTGTTGTTTTGACTGTATTTTGGGGATTGTGGCACTTGCCGTTATTCTTTTACCGGCAGGGTTATACTTCAATGGATATGGCTGGGGCAGTTGGGTGGTTCCTGAGTTTGCAAACAGGAAGTATTCTGCTCACATGGCTGTTCAATTCAACAAAGGGAAGTATTCTAATCTGCGCAGTTTTCCATTCAACTATAGACATTGCATTTACTGCTGGCATTGCAGACAAAAACATTGTTAACTATATGGGGGCCCTGATAACAACCTGGGGGATATTGACAATTATTCTTTTTAACCCTAAAAATCTGGCAATACTGAAATCAGTAAAATACTATTAATAGTATGAAATCTACCACATCAGATAATTTCTGGCAATTTGATTGTACCCATTGGTTTCAGCAACTGAATAGTTCAGCAGATGGCCTGAGCGAAAAAACAGCCCATCAGGTTTTACTTCAGGCAGGCATACAACGAAAAATAAAACCAGGTTTTGGAAAAGACTTATTAATTTTTATTAGCCAATTTAAGAGCCCATTGATGTTGTTGCTGATTGGTGCAGTTATTTTATCTGCTTTTTTAGGCGACACTTCTGATGTTTTTATTATTCTCTTTATTGTTTTATCAACCGGGCTACTAAGTTTCTTTCAGGAAAGAAGCGCCGGACGGGTAATAGCAAAACTGCAGTCATTAACTGCTTTGAAATGCACTGCCAACAGGGATGGCATAGCGGCAGAAGTGATTGCAGCGTCTGTCGTACCCGGAGATGTCCTGTTGTGTAAAGCAGGTGATATGTTACCGGCGGATTGCCTGCTCATTGAATGCAATGAACTGTATGCGAACGAAGCGAGTTTAACAGGAGAATCTTACCCGGTTAGAAAAAAAACCGGCATCAAAGCAGCAGACACTGTACTGGCCAGCCGCACTAACTGCCTTTGGGAAGGCACCAATATTGTCAGTGGTACAGCCCGTGCACTGGTGATAACTACCGGAAGCGCCACCATATTTGGAAGTATTGTTAAAAGTGTTTCTATGATTGTTGAAACAACTTTTGAAAAAGGGATTAAAGATTTCGGCTATTTCCTGATGAAAATAACACTGGTACTTTCCGTATTTATACTGGTGGTGAATTTGCTGAATCACAAAAGCGTCATAGAATCTGCATTGTTTGCACTGGCGCTGGCTGTAGGAATGGCGCCTGAACTGCTGCCGGCCATCACAACGATTGCCATGAGTGCAGGTGCAAAGCGGCTGCTGAAGAAAAAAGTAATTGTCAGGAAACTCGCTTCCATTCAGAACCTGGGTGAAGTAGATTTGTTATGTACCGATAAAACCGGAACTGTTACAGAAGGTGTTGTCTCTGTTAAAGGCATTGTTGATTATATGGGACAAGAGAATAATTATGTAAAGAAACTTGCATGCTGGAACGCCCTATTTGAGACAGGTTATGCAAACCCTATTGATGAAGCGCTTAAGAAAATAGCATGTGCTGAAACGAAGTTGCCAAAAAAGACCGGGGAAATTCCCTATGATTTTATCCGCAAGTGCCTGAGCATTGCAGTTGATACCGGTACTGACAAGTTGCTTGTTAGTAAAGGCGCTTACACGCAAATTATCGCTATTTGCACAAGCATAAGATTACCGGATGGAACCATTGATCAAATTGAAAGCCATCAGCAACAAATAGAAAAACAATATAAACAATATGGTATTGCCGGATACCGGGTAATTGCGGTATGCTTTAAATTAATTACCAAAGATATTATTGTAAGAGACGATGAAATAGCCATGATATTTGCGGGATTTATTCTTTTAGAAGATCCGGTTAAACCGGGAATAGCAGCAACCATCAATGAATTAAAGAAACTGCAGGTAGGCTTGAAGATCATTACGGGCGACAATAAAAACGTTGCTGCCACCATTGGAATAAACATCGGGATTAAAGAACCGGTAATAATAACCGGTAAAGAACTTTTTAATGTAAGCCAGCTGGCGCTGGAACAAAAAGTAAAGGAAATACACATTTTTGCTGAGATTGAGCCTCAGCAAAAAGGGAGGATTATCCAGGCACTGCGGAAAAATTACACAGTGGCATATATAGGTGATGGCATCAATGATGTTTCAGCAATTAGTGCAGCAGACATTGGAATATCTGTATCAAACGCCGTTGATGTGGCAAAGCAAGCCGCCGATTTTGTATTAATGGAAAAAGATCTGGGCGTTTTAATTGACGGCATTAAAGAAGGGCGGAGAACATTTGCCAATACGCTCAAGTATCTGTACATCAGTACCGGTTCAACCTTTGGAAATATGTGCAGCGTGGCGGCAGCATCGTTGCTGTTGCCGTTTCTTCCGATGCTGCCCAAACAAATTCTTCTGACCAATTTTATTACAGATTTCCCTTATCTTACCATTGCTTCCGATAATGTTGATGAAGAACAGCTGGAAAAACCTGGCAAATGGAACCTGCGATTGATCCGTAATTATATGGTTGTTTTTGGAATACACAGTTCTGTATTTGATATTATAACATTTCTAACACTTTTCTACCTCTTAAAAGTAAAGCAGGCTGATTTTCAAACCAGCTGGTTTGTGGAGTCTGTTCTCTCAGAATTGTTTATCCTTTTCATAGTTCGTACACATAAAGCGTTTTTTAGCAGCCAACCCGGAAAGTATCTTTTCCTGCTGAGCATACTGGGACTGACGGTCACACTAGGACTGCCATATTTACCCGTTGCATCAGAATTTGGCCTGGTTCCATTACCTGTACTGAACCTCGGCATTATTTTCTTAATCGTGATACTGTATATTATTACTGCGGATATTTTAAAAGTGTGGTTTTTTAAAAAGTTTCGGACAAAATAACGCCGCAACAACAATCAGTATATGCTATAAAAAAAATTATTGGTCACCTCATTTATTTAACCTGCATGATTTCGAAACATAGAAATATTTTAACCATTAACGGAGGTTCTTCAAGTATTAAGTTTGCGTTGTTTGATGCTGAACAACAAGCTGAAAAATTACTAACCGGAGTAATTGAACGTATAGGTTTGCCTGGAAGCGTCCTCTCTTACCAGGAATTACTAAAAGGTCAATCCGCAACTTTACCACTTGGCAACAAAGACGCGATCTCATTTTTTATGGACTGGTTGGAAACTTGCATTGATATGGAAGAAGTGGCCGCAATTGGGCACCGGGTTGTACATGGGATGTTGCATGCAGTGCCACAACTGGTATCGCCTGTATTGCTGAAAGAGCTGCACCGTATCAGTGGCTACGATCCCGAGCACCTTCCAATGGAAATTGAAATAATAGAACGGTTCAATAAAAAGTATCCAGGGCTAAAGCAAATCGTTTGCTTCGATACCTCTTTTCATGTAAATATGCCACGTGTGGCCACGCAATTGTCTCTACCGCGTCATTACGAAACGATGGGTCTCCGGCGATATGGCTTTCACGGCCTTTCGTATGCATACCTGATGGAAGAACTTGCACATGTTGCCGGAAAAGAGACAGCCAATGGTAAAATAATTTTAGCACACCTTGGAAATGGCGCCAGCATGGTTGCGGTAAAAGATGGTAAGAGCATTGATACCAGTATGGGCTTTACACCAACAGGTGGTTTGGTTATGGGTTCAAGAACAGGCGACCTTGACCCCGGGGTGGCCTGGTTCCTGATGCAATTTGAAAAAATGAATGCAAACCAATTCAATCAACTTATTAATCATCAATCGGGATTGTTGGGTGTATCTGAAACCAGTTCGGATATGCTGGACCTATTGAAAATTCAACAAACAGACAAAAGGGCTGCTGAGGCAATTGAATTGTTTTGTTACCAGGCAAAAAAATGGATAGGCTCCTTTGCAGCAGTTTTGCATGGACTGGATACATTGGTGTTTACAGGAGGAATAGGTGAACATGCGCCTGAAATAAGGGAAGAAATCTGCAAAGGATTACAATTTCTTGGCATTGAAGTGGACGAAAAAGAAAATATCAAAAATAGCGATGTCATTTCCACTGCTAAAAGTCGTGTTACAGTTCGTGTCATCAAAACAAATGAGGAATTGATGATAGCAAAATCAATTGCCGGTTTTTTAAGTAAATAAATGCCTGCGTAAGTATGAAACTAATGGCCATCCATTACCAGCCTTACTGACCATTGCGAAAGTACTGTATCAAACATTCTGCAATCTTTGCAGGTATTTGGATTCACTGATATACTTTGTATCGGTACCGTAAAGAAAAAGGCAACTGCCGTTTTTTATAGTTTCAATAACAGCGCGATGCAGATTTTCCGGTATGGCAGGACAGCCTTCGCTCCTTCCTATACGACCTAGTTTTTCGGCGCTGTACTCATTAACATATGCAGCTGCATGCATTACAATTCCCCTGCCGAAAGCGTTGTCATTGATGCCTTGTTCCATCCCGTTTAGACGGAGCGAATAACCATGATGACCGGTATAGGTTTGGCCCGTAACATAAAAACCCAGACTGCTTTGGAAACTATGAAATTTATTCGAAAATTGTGTGGCCAGTTCCTTACCGGAATTACGGCCATGAGATACAAATGTGTTAAAAAGCAGTTTGCCAGTAGCCATATCAATAATAAATAATCTTTTTTTATTGGATGGGAGGCTAAAATCCACAATTGAAAGCACTTTTCCATTAGGAAGAATACCCGCAGCGCGTAAACGGTCGAATCCTCTTACCGCTGCAGTGTAGGCAACTTTAGATAACCCAAGATTTCCAAGTTCAAGGGTCTCGTACAGCGTTGCACCCGCTGTTACAAACTTTGCGTTAATAGCCGGCTTATCAGTGGTATTTGTGACGCTGCGATTTGACAGCAGCATTAGTGTGAAAAGACAGCAACTAAATAATGTGAAAAATTTTTTGGAAAAAATGTCGTTTTTCATTGGTAGTGGATAAATGTTCAAATATAGATCGCTACTTATATGCAACACAATATTTGACGGATAGTTGTGTAAATAAAATATTTGGATATTGTTTTAACAAATAAATCTGAAAACCAGCTAAGTAAGGGTTATTTGGACGTACAATTAATATTTACGCTTTATTATGTGTATGACAATACATCAATGGGCAGGAAAATGGGCAGGAAATGGGCAGGAAAATCAAGGCCGGTGGTACAGAAACCCAGTATCCGGTAAAATTAGGTTAGCTTACCGGAAATAATAATTTGACGCTGTATATTAAATACATGATTAGCCTGCGCTGTAAGATGCTGGTAAAGGAAGAACTGGAAAGGCTGCACCTTGATTATCTAAACATTGATCTGGGCATGGTTCAATTAAAGGAAAAGATAACACCGGGTAAGCGTCAGCAATTAAAGGAAAGTTTGATTAAATCCGGACTTGAATTACTGGATGATAAAAAAAGCATCCTGATTGAGAAGATTAAACAGGTAATTATCGAAATGATTCATTATGCCGACGAATTGCCATCTGTCAACTATTCTGATTATATCAGTAAAAAAATGGATCATGATTATACATACCTGGCCAATATATTTTCAGAAGTTAAGGGAATTACTATCCAGCAATTTATTATTATCCATAAAATTGAAAAAGTAAAGGAACTAATCCTTTATGATGAGCTGAACCTCACCGAAATTTCTTACAAACTACATTACAGCAGTGTGGCCCACCTTTCCAACCAGTTTAAAAAAATTACCGGGCTTTCGCCGTCTTTTTATAAGCAACTAAAGAAAAAGAGAACTGAAAACCTGGAAAATATGTGATTTATACAATTTTATTAGCTTTTTATATAACGGAAGATCAGTTTAAATGATCCAACTTTATGTATGCTGTTTAAAACAGAACATGTATATATCAGCCAGACATTTTTGAATACAATTCCCTTTACCAGCATATTGCTGTTACTCTTATTATTACATTCACATACTTCCTGCCAGCATGGCGCCGGGCAGAACAGGGTTTTAGCCAATCCAAAGGATTCAATTGTATCCTCCGCAGTTAGCGGCATAAATACTCTTCGGGCAGTGCAGGTTCATACCCTCGATACTGAAACAGTCAAGGAGTTTTTTATACATTACCCGGCATTGCTCTCTTTGAAAGCGCAGGTATTGGGAATTTATCAAAAACGGAAATATACTTATATATGGTATGACGGAAATGCGCTGAAAGCACAGGCAAACAGTCTATACAGTCACGTTATTAATATAAGCAGTGAAGGGCTGGAAGACAAAACACTTTATAAAACAGATTTTACATCCTTAATAGAAGGGGGTTTTGAGAGTAGCGCAGAGCTGATGCTAACCTGCCAATATTTACTTTATACGAAATATGTATGGGTTGGATTAGATCAGAAAGAACGAAAGGAAATAAAATGGTATTTGCCTGCAAATAAGTTGTCTCCGGCCAAGTGGCTGGATTCCCTGGATAATTATAAAAATTTATTTGATGCACCACCACTGTACAGGCAATATGATTTGTTGAAGATCCATCTAAAAAAATATCTTGATATATCCGGCAAAACCCAATTGCCTTTCATTAGAGCAGATAGAAAAGTATACAGGAAAGGCGATTCATCATTAGTTATTAATGCTGTGCGAAAATGGTTGTTTATAACAGGGGATACAAATTTAGATAGTAATGCTGTGTTTTTTGATGAAAAACTGGAAGCCTCAGTAAAAAATTTTCAGCTGCGCTTTGGTCTCGCTGGCACTGGAATAGTTGATGCAGCGTGTATACGTCAAATGAATATCTCCGTTGCTGTAAGGATACAACAAATCAAAGTAAATATGGAACGTAGCCGCTGGATTTCCGTGCCTGTCAGCAGCGACTACCTGGTAATCAATATTCCTGAATACAAATTGCATATGTATGAAAATAATGAACTCGTTTGGAGTATGAATGTTGTGGCAGGTAAACCAACACATGCAACAGTAATTTTCACCGGTGATATTAAGTATGTTGTTTTCAGTCCTTATTGGAATGTGCCGCCGGGCATTTTGCATAAAGAAGTACTGCCTGGTATAAATAAAAACAGCCATTATCTTTCTGCTCATGATATGGAATGGAGTGGTGGCAACGTAAGGCAAAGGCCTGGTCCCGAAAACCCGCTGGGACTGGTAAAATTTTTATTCCCCAATAGTTATAATATTTATTTGCATGATACACCAGTCAAATCTTTGTTCACCGAAAATAGCCGGGGTTTTAGTCATGGGTGCATCCGATTGGAAGATGCCCGTAAACTTGCTGTTTACTTGTTACGCAATGACCGCATTTGGAATGCATCAAAAATTGACAGTGCCATGCACCGGGGTCAGGAACTGTCTGTTTTACTAATAAAACCGGAGCCTGTTTTTATTGCCTACTTCACTGCATGGGTTGACAGGCAGGGCGGCCTTAATTTCCGGAATGATACATATGGCAGAGACAAGCCACTGGGTGCTTTACTTGTAAACAAATCTCCCCTATAAACGTGTTTGTCACATTCGCTTTAAATATGTGATTTATGTAAATGCTTTAACGAAATGTGTAATGTTACAGGTTATATATATACCACCTTTGAATAAAGAAAGTTGAACACCGGCTAAATTACATACATTGAAAACAAACGAATAACTATAGAAAGCTTCAGGATGCCATTAAATGGGATCCCGCATTAAATGCAGCTGAAATTGGCGTCATTGTTAAAGACGGCATTTTTACATTAATGGGTACTGTTGATACGTATGGCAAGAAATCAGAAGCAGAAGATGCCGCTAAAAAGGTTGCTGGTGTAAAAGCCGTGATCGAGAAAACTGAGATGGCGGTCATAGTGTCATAACTTCATGATAAACATTTTTGGGATGCAGCAGTTTACCTTCCTGCTACCATTGAGTGAGTACCTGCCGGATGAACTGTCCAGGTTTATTGTAACAAGTAAAATACCTATTCATGAATTGGATACTAATTATTATCACGGGAGTTTTGGCTATTTCATTGATTAGCTTTCTCATTATCAGGAATAAGAAAGACGAAAAAGAGTTTGAAAAACAACCGGGCGAAAGCAATTTTAAGGTTAAAGACAGGCTTTCTGATACAGAAGAAAATGATGCCTTATAAATTTATTCGGAGCTTTTTATATGGAAATTAAAATACAATTTCATGCAACTACCCCTGCACAAACAGTCTGTCTTTTTTACTGGCTGCAGTCATTGCCTCATCACTGTTGATGCGGGGCAATATGCATTCTTTCGTAGAAAAGGCGATGATTTTTATGCCAATAAAGGCGCTAATTTAAATACTGGAGTGCTGGGTAGAAAACCCATCGTCAAGAAATTGCAGGACAATATCAGGGTGAAATTGTAGCAGACCTGAGAATAACGATACACATGCTGTTGCCAAAAAAATATTTCGACAACAGAGACGGAACTATTGCGGGAATGGTCACCATTAAGAATGCTATCAATGCTAATTCTCTTGAAATATCCTGAAAAAAACTTAGAACAAATAAAACAGCCCAATGGTTAAGCCCAATGGTTAAGCCCAATGGTTATTTGAAGCACCCCTTCATTATTTTGCCGGCTAATTCATGCAGGCGCTGTCAATAGACGACAACGCAGAAATTGCGCTATCTATTGACAGTGCTTTCCTGGCCCTGTGTGGTAATGGATATACCATTAAACCGCAATTTTAAACGTATATATTGTTTTGACGGTATAAGCATGATTGCTGGCTGGAAAATTTCGGCACTCGCATTGTATTTAATAGTTATTAACTGTAATCCCCGTAATGAACTTGTAGCAAAAGCCCAGTTGTACTTTGCTATCAGTAATGCTGCAAAACGCTGGTTGTAATGCAGGTACCATGTTAAAATCCTGGGCCTGACTTTGATCATAACAAAATAACTATCCTGTGCGTACCCGCTATCTTTAAGGCATGTATTTTTTTATACCCACTGCTAATCTTTGAAATCCGGCATAGCTAACAAACATGTTTTCATCAATTCTTCGCAAGTTTTCTGAATGGATAGATTAATCAAACATCATAAAGCCGATAATAATAAACTTAGGAGGCAGATTATGTACATCCTGCTGAATAATACTATGAATGCAGTTCACAACTGACGATTCTATTGCAAATTGAAAGCAGTCGCTAAAAAAATTGGTCTTGCCTACCTGGATATTTCCCTGGTTGACAAACAGATGCTTGCACCCTGGCTAGTTTTTAGATTCTAACAATTTCTACCGAACAGTTAGCATGCGATGCTACGCCCCTGGAAACTGACCCAATCTGTATACCTTCTGAAAATCCGTGACCATTTGCGCCAACTACAATTAAATCAGCTTTGAAAACGGCAGCTTCCTGCAGAATAACATGCTGAGGCAAACCATCAAGTACTGCAGTCATAATAGTAAAACCGGTCTTCTTTGCCCGTACAATATCAGCTGCATGATTGGCAGCTTCTTCGGCCAGTTTAAAAGCGCTTTTATCAGCCTCTGCATATCCGTCTTTTAGTTTTGCCATCGATCCAGTTGATAAAGCAAGTGGCGATTTCTTATACGCGGATACAATCCGGACTTGCGTATTTTCAGCAAAGGGCAGTTTAAGAAATTGCTCAACTGCCGACTTACAGTAAGGAGAACCATCTGTTGCAATAAGTATCTTCATTTTACTATAATTATATTTTCAGTAATACCGGATCTCTCGCTTGTAAAGGTCTTGCTTGTAGTGCAAAAAAGGTTACAGATTCGCGGATGATGTTTGCATAAATCACATGTTCTGCCGGACTGTGCGCCAGTTACCCGCCTGTACTATTTGTCATACATTGATACCTAACGCGGATGACAAATCACTGACCGGATACCAGCAAAACTGCAAAAGAAGCCAAACGTGATGCAAAATGGGCCCGCAAAGCTGCTGGCAAACTGGCTCACCTGACAAGGACATCTTGTCACTTAAGAGCAAAATAGCGGCCGATGAATCCAAACTTACTTCTATGGAAGGTCACAATCCCAACAGTATTCCGGGTAATAATTCGCCTGTAATCAATAACCAGCATTTGCAGCGGTATCTTTTTTGAGCCTTCGTCCGGATTATACTGTAGAGTTCTTTTACAATGTGTGATACATGTAACTTATTTCTGTAATGATGCAATTGCGGCAACAGTGAACCGACTAATTTTGACATGAAATTTTACACGTCAAACCTTAATAATTTATACATGAAAAAGCTAGTTTCTTTATCGATTCTTTGCGGATTTATAATCAATGCCGGCGCGCAAAAACTAGACGCCAAAGATGTTCCTGCGCCGGTAACAGATGCATTTAATACGAAATACCCTTCAACAAAGGATGCAAACTGGAAAAAGGACGGAAAATATTATACAGTAGAGTATGATATAAACAAGTTGCACAATGCTGTCACCTATGAAATTAATGGCGGACTGATAGCAACCGATGAAGGACTGCCGGTACTTAATTTACCCAAATGTGTAGCTGATTATGTCCGTCTGAAATATCCGCGTAATAAGATCAAAAAAGCTTCAAAGATGACAGATGCGGATCATATTGTATCGTTTTCAGCAAAAGTGGATGATCAGCGCCTCCGTTTTGACTCATCATGTAACCTGATGAGCGCCGAAAAAGCCGTTGATTAATTTGCTTGATTACCGACACGTTTCCGGTTATTGCATTCAAATAAATGAACTGAACATAAACAACTATTTCGTTAACAAATGGCTGTGGTTGATTTTGGCGGCTATTGGTTTGGAACCAGGCTTTTAAGCTGCCCCAAAATATTAACCACTACCTCCAAGTGAAATTTTCACCGTGAAAGCAATTGCTACCTCTATAGCAGATTTTATAAGAGAATTCGCTCTTGAATTAAGGCATACCGCCATTTGTTTTGAGGCAATGATTTATGTTTATTCCGAAGCGCTTACGATTCAATTCAAAAGCGAAGTGCACATCATTACTATTGCAGCAAAGGAACTTGATGTGGTATACATTTTAAGTGCGGAATTGGGAAACAATGGATTTCCCGACATGTTTGAAATTGGTAGAGTTCAGGTAGTGTTTAAACAAAGAAAGGGACTCCTGATTAAAGACACCACTTTCGGAAATGTTGAATACAGCATACTAATTCAGCCTTCAGGTAAAGATTGTATTGCGCCAGATTATAACGAAATGCATGCTGGCATATTTTTTTAACGCATACCCCCAGCACACAAAACCGGCGTCACAGCATCCACGCTTTTTTGTAGGCCAGATAACATATTTACATGGCTGACCAGGGACGTTTATTAACAATATTAACATCTTGGTACACTTCCCGACTTTTTCTGTTATAATATAGCAGCGAAAAATTTAATTTGCCAATTGATGAGTAAGTAATTTATGATAAAAAGACAATACTTCGGTATGTTACACTTTGCCATTTCGGTAAGCATACTATGCCGCGCTTTTTATCAGCCACTATAAAACAAAAGAAGGATAACTCAGAAATAGATGATATTTATAAAAAACAGCCATGCATAAATTTATTGAGGGTAAAGAATTAGAGAAAGCTAAATCATATATTGTCGTAGAGATCATCGAATACATGCCCAATGCAGTAGTCAGTAAAACAATCATTAAAAAAATAACCGGCAATGTCACCGTTTCTTCCTTTGATGCTGGTGAAGAGCTGGCCGAGAAAACTTCTCCTTACGACACATTTGTGCAGATTATAGATGGCGTAGCAGAGTTGACAATCAATGAAAAAGACTTTGTTCTCCGTTTGGGGGAAGGCATAATAATTCCTGCACATTCAAAACATCACTTCAATGCAAATGTGCAATTCAAGATGATTTCTACCGTAATCAAAAGCGGGTATGAAGACTAAATATGCAAAAAATAGGAAGTTAACAGGTGATTGTTTGTTTGACTGTACGAATATATCATACACTGTGTATCGAAAGAATTCAATACGCTACTATAGTTGGGCGCGCGTTTGATGCTGTAGCCTTAAAAACCCGGGCACGTCCCCGACGAAATCAAACCCGCGTTGTTGTTTCGTAACAACAACGTTTAAAGCACCTCCAATGTGTGAGTTAACAAACGCATCATGCATACTTGCCAGTGATGATACCGTTACGGGCTCCCGGCCTGTATATGTTAAAACAACCCTGGCTAAAATATCTGCGAACAGGCGTTCTTTTAAGAATACATCGATCAGCGGATGAAAAGCAAATATGGTTTTTAATTGTTCAGCACTCATAGCGGTAACGATCATCTGCGTTTTTCGCCCTTTTCGGAAATTCTGCTACCTTGATGTATAGGTGTAGTTGCGCGTCCTTTTTCATCTTTATGCCTTTAGGCTGCCTTTCTGCGACCACTTGATCTGAATAATTGTCTCTTTACCAACACCATATTTCACCTTTATAGACTTTCATGATTTTATCATTATTAACACGTTGCAGGACGTTTAACTTTAATATATTATCTCTAACTAACTTTCTTAACTTTGGTGAATGGGTAGTAAAAGTGTGCGACAAGTTTCGGAGTTCAATAATGAACTAAAGCTGAAAGGTTTTAAAGTGTTCCAAATTGAAAATGATGGTGGAGCTGTCCGCACTTACAACAGAAAAGACTTTTATAAAATTTGTCTCACTACAGGTAAGAGTAATATACACTATGCTGATAGAAGTTTTGCAGAGGAAGGCACAATTTTGTTTTTTGGTAATCCACATATCCCCTATTCCTGGGAAACGCTCTCCACCACTTACGTAGGTTATACCTGCCTTTTTTCTGAAGACTTTTTTAAAGCATCCGACCGTTCCGAAAGCCTGCAACATTCGCCGCTTTTCAAAATTGGCGGCACACCGATTTTAAAGATTGCTGAAGTGCAAAGACATTTCCTGAATACTATCTTCCAAACGATGATAGAGGAGCAAAAGAGTGACTACGCCTACAAAGATGACCTTATCCGCAACTATATCAATCTGATTATACACGAAGCCTTAAAACTGCAGCCTTCAGAAAACTTTAACGGCCACAGCAACGCTGCTTCCCGATTGACTTCTGTTTTCTTAGAACTCCTGGAAAGGCAATTCCCTGTAGAAAGTGCGGACAACCCCTTGC
Organism: Chitinophagaceae bacterium; assembly: GCA_039916305.1. GTDB lineage: Bacteria > Bacteroidota > Bacteroidia > Chitinophagales > Chitinophagaceae > JACMLD01. Next base: position 255,750 of record JBDSLR010000021.1, read on the forward strand.
GCTTAAAAACGGCACAGAATTATGCAAGTCACCTTAACGTGCATGTTAACTACCTTAACCGTGCTGTAAAGGAAGTAACAGGCAAGCCTACTACAGTACATATCACGGAAAGAATTGTTAGCGAAGCAAAAGCACTACTGCAACATACCGGATGGAACATTGCAGATATTGCATACGCACTTGGCTTTGAATACCCCACCTACTTCAACAACTTCTTTAAACGTCTTACAGGTACGAATCCAAAGTCACTCCGCACGTTAGCAGTTTGAAAATCGTAGCTAATGGTTTGAATATTATAACCGGCCAGTATTCAGCTTTTGTATTTTTGTGCGTGAGTAAGCATTTTTTAAAGAGAAAGTAAAATTATTGTTCTAAAAGAAAGTTTTTGCTTATCAATTAGCGCCGCAAACAAAAAACATGAAAGAATTCCTGGTATTACTCATTGCAATAGTAGTGCACATCGTTGCCATTGGTCAAATGCCTACTGCAAGCATTATCGAAAGCCGGTTGCCGAAAGGTACGATTGTTCATGGCAATATTCCATACAACAACGATACGCTCCAAAAACATCTGTTGGATATTTATGTTCCTGCTAATGCGAAAGGAAAACTG